>JAFUQP010000031.1 GCA_017472305.1 Clostridia bacterium
GACATCGAGGAGTGGCTCAACCAGCCCGCACAGATTGTTAAGCTCCACCCCATGACCATTATGCAGAACTCCCTCAACGGTACCTTCGGTCAGTCGGGTGACATTGCAAACGTTCCCCCCTGCGCTGCAACCATCGGCCCGCTCGACGTAATGCGCGCAAAGGAGAGAATTGAGGTTCACGCACTTGCAACCTGCGGCACATTCTCCTCTTGGCAGAGAATGACCAGCCGTCTTTGCACTCACGGTCCTATCACTCCTTACCTTCCTTCCACCATGCTCCAGACGAAGAAGACTCAGGTCTACATCTCCGAGGAGCTTGCTGCTCCCTTCGAGTGCTGGGAGAAGGTTGGATATTAATTTTTCCCCTTCAAACGCAAAACGGCAGAGGCACAAAGCCTCTGCCGTTATTTATTATTCAGTATCACTTGATTACATGCATTATCGGGCGTTTTATGCATTTTTAATAACGCTTGTTTATTTAGCAACGCTTGCTTTTTTCTTCTGTCTGTAAATAATGAGGAATACTACTATCGCACACAGCGGAAACAGCATACCGACGGAGAGACCCGCCTTCATTGACAGCTGCTCAACTCCAAGCCCGAGCCCCTCGGCAACAGAGAGTGCAAGCTCGCTCGACATTACCGCATCGGTAACAACTCCGACAAGCTGCGGCGCAACCGATGCGCCGAGGTCGCCGCCCGCCGCCATAAGCGCGTAGATTACTACCCCGCTCTCCGGGAATCTGTCCGAGGCAACGATAAGGCTGCCGGGCCAAAGCATAGCCGTCGAGAGACCTGTGAGAGCGCAGGCTATAAGTCCGATTAGAGGTATAGGTGAAAGAATTGCTACAAGGTAGCATAGTGCTGCTCCCATAGCCGAGAGAAGGAGAACTCTTTCAATTCTCTTTCCGAATTTCGAATAAAGCGTTCTTCCGACACCGAGAGAAACCGAGAAGAGGGCTACGCCGAATATATCGCCGAAAATCTTCGGTATTCCGAGGGCTGCTTCAATGTAGCTTGACGCCCACTGCGACATCGTGCATTCCGATGCACCGCCGAGAAAAATAGCAATAATGCAGAGCCACACACCGCCGCGCGAGAGGAGCTTGAGGGTACCCGTCGCCTTCTCACCGACCGAGAGCGTCGGCAGCTTCGATACCGAAAACAGGACGGCAGAGCTTACGGGAACGAGGGTAAAAATAAGCACGAGCCACTGCCAATACTCATCGCCGACAAAAAGAATAAAGAGCGTTGATAAAATAATAACCGCAACACTTCCCCACGCGAATACCGAGTGGAGCTTGCTCATTTCGTGCTCGGGGTTCTTCGAGGGAATTGCCGCAATTACAGGGCTTATCAGCACCTCGCCAAGACCCGCGCTCGCGGAAAAAAGCACAGTACCGAGAACCAGTCCAAGATACACCGCATCAGCAAACATCACGGGTGCCGCGGCGTACATTATAAGTCCGAAGGCGAAGATAAAAGGCATTGCCCTGACGGTTAATTCAATATTGAACTTATGTGAGAAGAAGGAAAAGAGAAGGTCAACTATCAGCTGTGTCACAAAGCTCACAAGCACGAGAAGACCGAGAAGCGAGAAGGAGATGCCGTAGCTCTCCCTGAAGGTAAGAAACAGAAGCGGCGGAAGTGCGGAAACCACCGACATAGAAATATTTGAGGTATAGCAAGCAAGCTTTACCGTAGTGTAGTTTTTCATAGTCCCTGTCCTTGTTGCAGTAAATGTTTTTCGTGGGGATAGATTTACAGTCTTTTAGAGTCCGAAAAATCCAACGGAAAAATTATAACACAAACGCTTTTATAAATCAATAAAAAATTCAGACATTGCAGGTAAAAAGACAAAATTTTATTCCTATAAAAATATTTAAAAAACTTGACGAAAAACACTTGACAAAACGAAATAATTCTGTTATAATAATGGTCGTTGTCGAGTATGTGCCTTTAGCTCAGCTGGATAGAGCAACTGCCTTCTAAGCAGTAGGTCGGGGGTTCGAGTCCCTCAAGGCACGCCAGACACAATACGGTGGGATTAGCTCAGTTGGTAGTAGCGCCAGGTTGTGGCCCTGGAGGTCGTGGGTTCGAGCCCCATATCTCACCCCAAAAAAGCAAGCTTCAAACTTGAAGCTTGCTTTTTTTACTTTTTCACTCTTCACTATTCACTCTTCACTATTCACTTAAAAATCGCTGTAGTCTTGTGTCAAATAACAGTAAAGAGATATCAAGCGTTGCTTTTTGCCGTGGCAAAAAGCATTTTTTATTAGTTCATTGTGATATCGTTCTTGTTCTGTGCCTCGTTTGAGTTTTTTTCTACTGTGATTTTCTCGGTGCCGAGAATTGTCGAAAGAGTAGATAGCGAAATTCTGTCCCTCGGGACAAATTCCGAGCCTATCGCATACTCGAGGATTTTTTTCTTCAGGTATGCTGCGAATGGGTCGGACTCTTTCAGATTAAGAGTACATACAAGAAGTCTGCCCTCGCCTACCCTATACTCAAAGAGCATAGCCTCTCTGTGCGCGTTCTTATAGGTTGAGGCAATATCAATTATCGGGTTGTGCGGAATATCCTTGATATCAAGCACCGCAGCCTCGCCGTCGGAAAGCATTTCGCGGAATTTAAGGTCGCAGTAGCCGTCGTTTGGAATATCGTAAAATATCGGGTGGTCGTCAACGGCGGTTGCAAGGTGTCCTGTCGTTCTGCCTGCTACCGAGAGCTGGAAGGTCGTAGGAAGGGTTGTAAACGGGCCCTTGCCAAAGAGAACAACGCTCTCGCCGCGCGACATACGTAGAAGAAGCTCCTCAGCGCTCGCATCGGTTAGCACCGTTATGCCGTGTGCCTTGAGTTTACGCGAGGAAATCTGCTCCTTCTCTCTCGGGAACGAATAGAGCGACCACTCGTTCTCTACGTCGGTATCGCCGCCGTAGAGCTGAACGCGGATTTTAATTTCCTCGGGACACTCGAAGCTCGGCAAGGTAAGATTTGCCGTATAAAGAGGCGTAATTTCTCCCGCGGGAACCGAAAGAGCGCGAAGAGATTTTCTGTAAATCACTTTATCGCCTGCCCTGACGGTGACGTTAAGTGCCGCGCCCTCGAGTGCTTCACCGTAATTTGATACGAGTATCGGAAGCGAGAGCTTATCGCCCGAGTTGACGCTTCTACAGTACGGAAGGTCGCAAAGGAGCACCGTGTCGGAGTTGTAGGTCAGGACGTTTCGCACGCTCTCGCCTGCCTTCAGCTCATAGAACTCATTCATCATACCGACACAGTAGCCAAAGGTATGCCAGTGCGTGTCGATATCACCGAGGAAATCGTAGCCCGCAAAGCTCTCGCATCTGCGTACGTTCTCAAAGCAAATCTTTCGAAGCAGCATCTGCCACTTGACGGAATTTTTATAATAAAGGCTTGCTTTATCGAGAATTCCAACGTCGGATAGGTGCTTTACAACCGAAGTCATAAATTCGGTATCGCCTATACGTGTGCCCTTGTATCTATCTATCAGCGAGAGGTCGATATAGGTGCCCTGAATACAGATTTCGTGAGTTAAGAGGGGTCTGTCATATATCGAGTTGCGGTAGTCTAGAAGCTCGGGCGAGCCCTTGTCCGACGAGTAGCTCGTCTGTCCGAGAGAATATGTGTTATAGAGGTCGGAAAACTCCGAGAGTGCCGCAAGCCTCTTTGGATTATGGGGAAAAGGAGTGTCAACCTTGCAGTCGCCGTAGCTGTGGTATTCAATGCCGCGCATTGCCGACATAGGTGAAAACAGTGAGTCCGACTCACCGTGCACAAGCTCCGCCGCGGCGCGAAGATGCTCAATATAATCCTCGTCGATTACCATTTCGTTACCCGAGGAATAAGCGCACACAGAGGCGTACCGCCTCGTCGCAATAACGATATCGCGCCACTCTGAGTAGGTGGTGTTATTCGGGGTTTCAACCTCAATAAGCATACCTAACTCGTCGGCTGCCTCCATATATTCGGGCATAGGAACGTAGGTGTGGAACCTTATGGAGTTGAAGCCCAGCTCCTTAAGTGTTTTTAAGACGCGCCTGTAATATGCTTTTTCCCTTGTGGGGTGTACCGTTATAGGGTGATAGCAATGCTCGCAGGTGCCGCGGAAGAAATAGGGCTTGCCGTTGAGATAAAGCCTTTTGCCCTCTGAGGTGAGCCTTCTTATGCCGAAGCGGCAGTCAAGTGTCTGGTTTTCGGTAATAACGCGTGCGGTATAGAGCCTCGGACGCATAGGCGACCAGAATTCAAACCCGTCGGTCGGAATTTTCAGCGAGGTCTGTCCTTCGGGAATTTCCGCACCGAAAAGAAGCCTCTCTCCGTCGTAGATTTCAACCGACTTAAGAGCTGCCTCGCCGCCGACGGTATTGACGGTAAAGCTCTCTAAATCCTTCGCGGTCGATACCCACACGTCGGAAAGACCGTCGGGCATAAGTCTTATTTCAATATCGCCCCATACGCCGCCTGTGCACTCGTTTGCCGCGCGCGAGGTAAGTCCCGAAACGGGACGTCCCATATATCCCTCGAGGCGGTTATTGGATACCGCGAGGGTAATTCTGTTCTCACCGGATTTGAGCGCGCCTTCGGGAATATCAAGGGAAAACTCGCAGGAGTAGCCCTCGTGTCTGCCGATATATCTGCCGTTAATCCACGCCGAGAGTGTGTTCTGTACGCCGCCTACGTAGAGCCTTGCGGGAGAGGAAAGCGCACACCCCGTGAGCGTAAAGCTTCTTACAAAGGCGAAGCAGCCGACAGGATTTGGAAGTGCCATATCGGGGCAGTAGCCTGTCTGCGGATAACGCTGAAGCGTGTAAAGAGGGTTCCAGGAGAGCTTTGTGTGCAGAGGGGTGCTTCTGAACAGGTCGAGAAGGTCCTCAAAGTAATTCGGGAGAGTTACCTTTGTGATGCAGTCGTTCTTCCCTGCCTCAAACAATTCGCAAAACAAATCTATATTGTCGGGCAGCGGCTCGACCTCGCTCCTATAGGGCTTATCGGATATGTAATCACAAAGCCAGCTGCCGTTAAGAGCTATAACGTTTCTTTCCATACGCGTGTCCTCGTATTCTCTTTGTCTGAATAGTTTTTTACACCTTTACTAAGTTGTATCGAAATAGCGGTCTTACTTATGCTTATTTCTATAAGTAATTTTGAAGGCGCGGAAAATATATCTCTTGATAAGTCCCTGCTTTCTGAACTCGTCGTAGAACATAAATCCGTCAAACACAACGAGAATAATCGGTATCGGTGATATTCCGCCGACGGCTATGCACTGATAAATGAAGAAGCCAAAAAGCAAAAGAAAGAGAAAATGATATATCGGAGCGGTTAAAATCACACCGAAAAGACGCGTTGTGCCGCACTTTTCCGAGATTTTTCCGAGAAAATACGTGCCCTCAAGAAAGCCGTTGTCCTTCGTCGCACGCTCGGTAAGCTCGCACTTGATTTTTATGGTGTTTCCCTTTTCTTTTATATGCATTCTGGGCTTTCCGCGGCGTGTATCAAATTTTTCTTCCTCGACAACAAGGTTATTGTCACGAAGCACAGAAAGAAGCTCTTCCTTTTCTGCTCCGATTTTATAGTTCAAAAATAGCATTTTTCACCCCAAAGTGATTATTGTAACACCGGCATCACCTTCACCGTACTCGCCGTGACGGTATGCCTTAATACGTCTGTCGTTCTTGAAGTATTTCCAGAGTGCCGCGCGAAGCGCGCCTGTACCCTTACCGTGAATTATTCTGACGGTGGGAATACCTGCAAGAGTTGCGTCGTCAAGATATTTATCAACGACAAACCACGCATCGTCGCCTATCATTCCGCGCACGTCAATTTCGGGCTTGAAGGTCGAAACGCTGCTCTTCTTTACCTTTCCCTCGCTGACTGTCGGCTTTTTTTCCTCTCTGTACTTGACGTTGCCCTCGATAAGGCGAAGCTTGTCCTCTGTGACCTTTGTTTTCAGAATTCCCGAGCTTACCGAGTACTGACCCTTCTTATCAGCGAGTGCCGTAACCTCGCCCTCACGGCTGATTGTGGTAACGTACACCCTGTCGCCAACCTTCAAGGGACGCGGAAGCTTATAATTTTCGTCCTCGGCAATAACCCTGATATCGATTCCCGACATAAGGCTCTCGCTCTCGCGCATACGGCGCCTGACCTCTTCTCTTGCCGAAAGCATCATCTCGTTGCGCTTATCCTTGTCCTCTTGCTTACGCAACTCCTCAAGCTGACGGAATATAAATTCGCTTGAAGCGCGCGCACTTTCTAAAATCTGCCTTGCTTTAAGTGTCTGTTTTGCAATTTCTTCCTCGCTTCTTGCGATTTTGCGTTTGAGCTCCTCCTCAGCTTTTGCCTTGAAGCTCTCGTACTCGCGGCGAAGCCTCTCGGCGGTTTCTCTTTCTCGCTCCATCTCAATTCGGCTTGTATCAAGCCTGTCGATTACGTCCTCGAAGTGCTTGTTCTCGCTTTCAATCAAGCGCTCTGCTCTCTTGATAATTTCATCAGAAATACCAAGCTTCTCGGAAATAATAAAGGCATTTGACCTACCCGGAGTACCGACTATAAGACGGTAGGTCGGACGAAGCGTTTCCACGTCGAACTCGCAGGATGCGTTCTGAACTCTCGGAGTATCGAGCGCGTATGCCTTCAGCTCGGCGTAGTGCGTTGTTATTGCAGTCAAGGCACCAAGCTCTGCCGATTTTTCAAGTATCGCGGTAGCAAGAGCTGCGCCCTCAATCGGGTCTGTGCCCGAGCCAAGCTCGTCAAAGAGAACGAGAGAGCGTTTGCCTATTTTTTTAAGTATATCAGATACGTTGACGATATGCGATGAGAATGTTGAGAGTGAAGCCTCAATGCTCTGCTCGTCACCGATATCGACTAGCACCTCGGAAAATACTCCCATAACCGAGCCCTCGTCTGCCGGTATCTGTAATCCCGACTGCGTCATAAGGGCAAGAAGTCCCATAGTTTTAAGCGTTACAGTCTTACCGCCTGTATTCGGGCCTGTAATTATCAGAGTGTCGAACTCATCGCCGACAGAAACGTCGATAGGCACAACCTTATCACGCGGTATAAGAGGGTGTCTTGCCCGTTTCAGGTTAATTATACGGCGCTCGGTAAGCTCGGGCCTCTCCGCCCTCATATTCATTGCAAGCGTTGCGGCACCGAAACAAAAGGCAAGCTCGGTGATATTATGATAGTTAAGCGAGATAACCGTGGACGCCTCGGCAGAGTCCGCCGAAAGAGAAGAAAGAATTCTCTCGATTTCCGACTCCTCCTCGGCTGCAAGGCTCTTGAGCTCATTGTTAGCCTCAACCACAGAAAGCGGCTCAACGAAGAGCGTAGCTCCCGAGGACGAGGTGTCGTGAACGAGGCCCTTCATCTCGTTACGGTATTCAGCCTTGACGGGCACGACGTACCTGCCGTTACGCATAGTTACTATGTTTTCCTGCAAATATTTGAGCCTTACACCGCCGACGTAGCTCTGAAGGGTGTCCTTTATTTTATTGTTCGCAAGACGGATTTTCCGTCTGATTTCGGCAAGCGTCTGGCTTGCCTCGTCTGCTATAAGCTCAGGCGAGATTATCGAGCGGAAAATTTTGTCCTCAAGCTCTCGCGCGGGCAGAAGCCTTGAAAAAACATGGTCTAGTGCGGTTTCAAACGGCTTATCCGTGTTGATATAATCAAGCACGAGCCTCGCAGAGCGAAGGAGCGCCGCAACGTCAAGAAGCTCCGCAGGCGAAAGAATTGCCCCCTTGTATGCCCTTTCGGCAGAGGCTACGACCCCCTCGGGAGCGGTAAAGGACGGATAGCCCTTTGCATTTATCAGCCTCTTTGCCGCGTCGGTGGACTCCTGTCTTGCCTTGACGGTGTCAAAATCGTCGCTCGGCATAAGACTGCGAGCGCGCGCCTTCGCTCCGTCGGTTGCACAGCACTCGGCAAGCATCTCGGTTATTTTATTATATTCAAGCGTTTCTAATGCTTTTTTCGAAAAATGCATTTAGCTCCTCCGTGTCAAATTTGCAAAAGCAGCCGCAGCACACCGCACAGCGGCGATTATTATTCAGCTGTATTGCTTCTATAAAACCGCTTTACGGTTTGGTGAAATCAGTCGCGAGCTACAGATTTGTAAAAATCAAGTGTTTTAAAGCCGTGACCGAGCTGGTTTAAGAGATACTCCTCGCCTGCCCTCGCGAACAGCTTCATATCGGCGTCGGATATATTAAACGAAAACAGTCTTTCAAGCGGCGAGTATATAGAATACGCAAGCGCGCTCTTTGCCCCCTCGGTCAGAATACATATTATGTGCGCCTCGTGCGGGTCGGGGTGCTCTTGGTGCTCCATAACACGCCTGTCGCGGCAGTCGGCACATTCGACGATGCCTCCCATAATATCAAAGAAGAAGTCGCCCTCGCGTCTGTCGCATATATGGCAGGAAAGAACGTCGGGCATAAAGCCGAGTATTGTCGCGCATCTTATCTCGAACGCCGCCTTGATTTTCTCAAAGGAATATTTCTTTTTTGAGATTGCGTAAAGCGAATTCAAGGCGAGCCGCAAGAGGTCGCGCTCCGCCTCCTCAACAGCCACGGCGGAAAGCACCTCGCAAATGTATCCCGCAAGCGCAAGTCCCTCTATACTGTCGCGGATTTCAAAGAAGCTCTCGATAAGCTCCGCCTCACGAACCTGGAATTTATCACCCTGCCCCCAAAGGACGAACGATGAATAGCAGAACTGCCCCGTCGAGGCAAGCTTTCGGCTCTTTAGCGAGCGAGCGCCTCTTGCAAGGGCGGTAACCGCCCCCATTTCCTCGGTAAAAACGGTAATCAGTCGGTCGGATTCCTTAAGGTCGACTGTTCTGATAACCAGCCCCTTAACCTCTGTCAGCATCAGAGCTCGTCCTTAAAGCCGAAGTCGGATATGTTGAAGCTCGAGTCACGCCAGTTCTCCTTAACCCTTACGTAGAGGTCAAGGAACACCTTCGTATCGAGCATTTTCTCGATATCCTCTCTTGCATAGGTGCCGATTTTCTTTATCGTCTGCGCGCCCTTGCCAATGATAATTCCCTTGTGCGATGCCTTCTCGCAGTAAATCTCGGCGCGGATAGATACTACGCCACTCCTCTCCTTCCACTCCTCGATTGTGACGGCGGTGCCGTGGGGTATCTCCTCCTCGAGCATACGCAGAAGCTTCTCGCGGATAATCTCGGCGGCAATCTGTCTTTCGGGCTGGTCTGTGACGATATCGTCGGGGAAGAACCAGTCGCCCTCATAAAGGAACTGCTCGCACTCCGAAATGACGGTATCAACGCCCTTACCGCTCTTTGCAGCAACCGGAATAACCGCCGCAAAATCGAACTCGGCGGCATAGGCGGCAATCGTCTTTGCGATATTTACCGGCCTTACGGTGTCTATTTTATTAATAACGAGTATCGCACGCATTTTGTCAGCCTTGAAGCGCTTTATAATCTGCGCCTCGATATCGCCGACCTCCTCACGCGCCTCAACGACTAAAATCGCAGTATCAACGCCGCCAAGAGTGTTTGATACAGTCTTAATCATAAAGTCACCGAGTCTGGTTCTCGGCTTGTGCATACCGGGGGTATCGAGAAATACGAACTGATTATCTCCGACCGTATGTATTCCGGTTATTCTGTTCCTTGTGGTCTGCGGCTTCTTCGATACAATCGCAACCTTCTCTCCGAGAATCGCGTTAAGAAGAGTTGATTTACCTACGTTCGGGCGGCCTACTATTGCAATAAATGCAGTTTTTTTCATATTTAAAGTCCTTTTCTTTGCCGTCATCGGAGAGCATTTTGCCTCGCTGACGGGTCGTAATCCTTTGTGGGTTGAGCGACGCGCTTTCTGTGCATCACCTATGTTTAAAGCTTATCTGTATCTCGCCTTAAAGCTTATCTATATCTCGTCTTTTGCGGTCTGCCTTCTAAATTTCGAGCGTTTCCTTTATCTCTCGCTGCACTCTGCACTGCTCCTCCTCGTCCTCCTTCGAGCGCTCGTGGTCGTAGCCGAGAAGATGGAGCGTTGAGTGTATGCAAAGGAAGGCAAGCTCCGAGAGAAATCCGTTTCCAAGCTCTGCCGCCTGCTCTTTTGTACGCTCGAGCGAAACGACTATATCGCCAAGCATTACAGCCTCATCGCCGAACACCTCGGGCTCGTCGCCTGAATAAAAATCGTACATCGGGAAGGAGAGAACGTCGGTCGGCTTGTCCTTATTTCGGTATTTTGCGTTAAGCTCCTTAATATATGAGTTGTCGCAGAGGGTAACCGAAAGCTCGACGGGATAGTCGATATTCTCGTGCGAGAGCGTTTTCAGAATTGCCTGTCTGATTACCGATTTCAAAAGATAGTCGCACTCGGGAAAATCCTTCGTTTGAGAAAAATAAATCATAAGTCCTTGTGCCATAATTATCTGCCTCTTTTCTCCTCTGCCCTGAATTTCTTCGATTCGGCATCTCGCTCGTAGCTTTCGTATGCCGAAATAATCTTGCGAACGAGATGGTGTCTTACGACGTCGCGCTCCGAGAAGCGGTAAATTCCTATTCCCTCAATGCCCTCGAGGATTTTCGAGGCAATCGAGAGTCCGCTCTTCTTACCGAACGGCAGGTCTGTCTGCGAAAGGTCGCCGGTTACTACCGCCTTTGAGTTATAGCCAAGTCGCGTTAAGAACATTTTCATCTGCTCGGGAGTCGTGTTCTGCGCCTCGTCGAGAATTATAAAGGAATCGTCAAGCGTTCTTCCTCTCATATAAGCAAGAGGCGCAATTTCTATAGTTCCCCGCTCCATATGCCTCTGATAATTCTCCGCTCCGAGCATTTCAAAAAGCGCGTCATAAAGCGGACGAAGATAGGGGTCAATCTTGCTCTGCAAGTCACCCGGCAAAAATCCAAGCCTCTCGCCTGCCTCTACCGCGGGGCGAGTGAGAATAATTCTGTTGACGCTCTTATTGCGGAGAGCCTCAACCGCCATTGCGACGGCAAGGAAGGTTTTACCCGTACCCGCAGGGCCGAGGCCGAGGACCACGGTATTTTTTCTTATCGTGTCGACGTACTTCTTCTGACCGAGAGTTTTTGCCTTGATTGGCTTTCCTCGATTTGTAACGCAGATAACGTCGCGCGAGAGGCTCTCGGGGTTTTCCTCGGAGTTATCCTTGACAAGCGCGATAACGTACTCAACGCTCTGCTCGCCGAGGGTTTCGCCTGCTCCGCTCATATGCTTTAGATATTCAAGAGTTCTTGCCGCGGCATCGGCGTTTTCCGCCTCACCCGTAACCACGATAGCGTCACCGTCGGTGCTCTCGGTATTTCTGTTTGAGATACGCACGTCGAAGGCGCGCTCAATAATGCGGACGTTTGCGTCAAACGCGCCGAAAATCGCGGCGGTCGCCTCGTCTGAATTTGTCATAACGATTTTCTCGGTCATATTACTCCATTCCGTCGCACAGGCGACATAAAGCAGTTTATCCTTAAGGAATTATTTCAATCTCGGTTTCCGTCCCCACCTCGGTAAGATACACGACGTCCGACGACATTCTGTAGCCCCGCTCGGTAAAGTGTCCGTAGGTTTTCCGCGAAAGCAGGTCGCAATCCGAAAGCATCACGGCAAGCCTTGCTTCGAGTCTGCCCGAAGCAACCGACACAAGCTCCGCGTCGGTATACTCACGCGGCTTTTCTGTCCTCTCGACAGAATACTTCTTTTCAATCTCGAACGGCAGCTTGCATTTGCCAATCAGCGAAAAGCCGTCTATTTCTTTTATTATATCACACTTTTCGGTGTCATTTCCATAAGTTTTAAAAATATTTATATTAAATTTTAAAAAATTCAGTGTTATATCGGTTAGCTTTCGCCTTTTTTCGACGGTTTGGAGCCCATATCTGTCAACATCTTCCGAAAGTGTCGAATTAATCCTACCTACAACAGTCCCCTCCGCGCGGCACAGACCTCCGCCTGCCTCGGGCGGCAGAACACCCGATATAAGCACCTCGCCGCGCCTTACCGTATCACCGACCTTGACCTCACACCTTCCACGCTTAACGGTTATTGCCTCAATAACACAGTCGTACTCGGCTACAATATTTGAGTATTCAATATGCGCCTTAGGCTCCTCTGTGTCCTCGGGCTGCATTTCAATAATTTCAACGTAGGCAACGCTGCCTCGCCTGTTAACGTTGACCCACGATATTCCGTCCGACATTGATAACAGCTTCGCCTCAACTTCAGACAGGTCGGTGTTAAACCAAAGACTGCCTACGCCAAAGCCGCATTCAAGAAGCATTTGTTCTACCGCGCTCTCGGGGATTTTGTCGTTTCCTCTTACTCTGACGTCCCAAACGGGCAGAGCGGCAAGTATAACGAGAATAAGCGAGCAAAGAAGCCCCGAAATAAGACCGCGCTTATACTGAAATCGGGAAAACGCACCGTAAAGCCCCAGAGGCTCTGAAATTTTTAATGAAGGAATTGTGGAGAGCAAGCGTTCGCAAATTTCAACGTCGCGCCCCTTAATCAAGAGGGTTTCCTCGTCAAAGATAAGGAGCGTAATTCCTTTTTGAAGAAGAATAGAGGCGGCACGGCTGATTTCCCCCTTAGCGAGAGTTATTCTTCTATATCCGAAAACAAGAAAATCAATTCTTACCATAGGTAAACGAAATCTCCTCTATTCTTCCGAGAACTTCCACAGTCCCTCCCTCGTATACCGAAAGTGAGAGCCGCCTTCCTGTCAGTATTACTCTGCCGCCGTGCGAGAGAAGCTCTATACGCTCCTTTGAATATTCCTTTATTGAAATTATTCTGCCAAAGGCAACCGACATTCCTCCGCCGCATCTCTTGCCGTCTATGAAAAAGCCAGACAGCTCGCGCCGCTTCGGCAGGGATTCCCCTTCGCGTGTTCTCTTTGTCATTTTAGCTTCCTCGCCTTCATAAAAATGTATTGCTAGTAAAATATATGAAGGGGAAATTATAAAATGACAAAAAGAGAGGCTATGCAAGTCCGTAAAGCAAATATCGGCAGGTATATTCCGCTGATTGTTTTCTTTTCGTTATCGGCGTTTATTATTATCTTTGCCTCTGCCGTTACAGATGCGGTATCCTATGGCATACGGCTGTCGGTTCTTCGGGTGATTCCCTCGCTCTTTCCGTTTTTCATTCTTTCCGATTACTTTGTATCAACCGTTAATATTCCAAGTGACAGCCTGCCGTCGCGACTCTTTGAGAAAATTTTCGGAATAAGCTCTTCGGGACTCGGGGCATTCGTTATCGGAGCGGTCGGCGGCTTTCCTCTCGGGGTCAGGTGCGCTGCGGAAGAATACCGACGCGGAAATCTTACAAAAGAGGAGCTTGAGGGGATTGTCGGCATCGTTAATAACCCCTCGCCCGCCTTCGTTATAGTCAGTGTCGGTTGCCTTATGCTTGGAGATATCGGTCTTGGATTTATCTTATATCTGTCGATGCTGCTATCAGTTGTTATTACCGGCGCACTGTTCAGGCAAAAACGGCATAAATCTTCATTTACAAGTGTTATTTCTAGGCAGAGCTTCGATTTATCTCGTTCAATCAAAGAGGCGGGCTACTCGTCGCTTGCGATTTCGTCATATATAATTTTCTTCTCAGCAGTAGTAGGTGCGCTTTCTGTAGTAATAAAAAGCGAAGCTGTGCTCGCTTTTCTCTCCGCGTTTTTTGAAATCGGAAATGCCACATCTCGCCTTGCCGTATCTCCCATAAGCCATTCTTTAAAGATAGCAATGATTGGGTTTGCGCTAGGCTTTTCGGGACTGTCGGTTCATATGCAGGCGTTCTCGCTGCTCGACACAGAGGTAAGAAAAGGAAAGTATATTATTATGAAGCTTTCGGAAGGCCTCTTATGCGCGGTTCTCTCGTTTGTCATTTTTTCCAAATTTGTTTTATAAAGTACACCCTTCTCTTTATCATCAAAAGATAAAAGCCACGGTAATTTCTCATTTTCAGAAAACTGTTGCAATCATACTTAAGTTATGTTAAAATATATAGGTAAAAGCATTTTGAAAACTTCGGAAAGGAGATAGGATATGCAAAAAACTGCGCGCAAAGTTATAATAAAGTCGGTTTCTGTTCTTCTTATTACCCTTATTGTTATTTGCATTCTTGCTTTTTCACTTAAGCCCTGCCTCCGATTCTTTTATTCCGGCTACATTGCTCCTACGCCCACCTTCGCCCCTGCCGAGCATCAGAATGTAGATTTGCCAAGGGTATTTGATTTGTACGTTAGCACCGATGGCTGCGACTCGAATGACGGAACTATTTCTTCCCCACTGCTCACCATTGAAGCTGCGGCAGAAAAAGCCGCACAGTTTAACGTTGAAGAAAGAACATCTATTAAAATCGGTGTATTGGAAGGTAAATATTATTCCGAGGGCATATCTATTTCACGTGATATCCTCGGTGGAATATCCTGTCCTATAGAATTCTACGCTCTCGGTAACGTAACCTTAAGCGCAGGGCTCAATCTGTCAAAAATCAACTTCAGGTCTGCCTCGCTCTATCCCGATTTCGCTCTCACTCTGCGCGACGGAAGTGAAAACGATATTCTTGTATGCGACCTTTACGGCGATTACGGTCTTACTCCTTCGAGGATAGGCTCGCTCTCTCCTATCGGCACGTATAGCACGGCATCAATGCTTGATAATTATATTCCAATGCACGCAGAGCTGTTTTTGGACGGAGAAAGACAAATGCTTGCGCGCTATCCGAACGAGGGCTATCTTTTTACCGAAGAGCCGCCCCAAAGCGACGCTTCCTCGACACAAGAGAGAAAAACGATTTTCCTAGACAGCGCATCCTCTGATAGAGTTGCAGGCTGGAAAACAAAAGAGGGCGTATGGGCTTACGGCTTCTTTGGCTACGATTGGGCAGACGAGTCCACCCCTATTGAGGAGTTTGATGCCGAAAAAGATATACTTACAACGAAGTACCCGAGCTTTTTCGGTGTAAAGGCAGGCGCGCCCTTCTATTTCTACAACTGTCCAGAGGAGCTTGACACATACGGAGAGTGGTATATAGACAGAGAGCGTGGATTGTTGGCAGTTTTCGCGCCCGACGGTATTTTGTCAGAGGATATCACGCTTTCTCTTTCGACTGACAATACCGTCAGCATAGGCGCAGACAACGTATCTCTTATAGGCTTTAACATAGAGGGCTCTCGCGCCTCGGGCATTGAGGTTTACGGTAACGGCTGCAGCATAAAAAATTGCACTGTAAGAGGTGTCGGCGGAAACGGAATTGTGGTAAACGGCTATTCGAACGAGGTTTCGGACTGCGAGGTATATAGCACGGGGCGCGGCGGAATTTCCGTAAGCGGCGGCGAGCGAGCTACTCTGGCACATTCTCAAAACCTCGTATACAATAACCTTATCCACGACTTTGCAGAGGTTTACAAGACCTACCAGGCAGGCATCAGCCTTTTTGGTGTCGGAAACGTCGCTTCTCATAATGAAATACATACCTCGCCCCACCTTGCTATAACCTATTCGGGCAATGAAAACGTCATAGAATACAATCTTATACACAGCGTTTGCCTTGAATCAGACGATACAGGCGCAATCTACGCGGGAAAATCGCTTTCCTCGTACGGAAACGAGATAAGATATAACTGCGTGTTCGATATCGGCGGTAACGGATTTTCACCGAACGGAATTTATCTCGACGACGCACTTTCGGGACAGGCAGTCTATTCAAACCTTCTCGTAAATATCCCCGGATATGCTATTTTAGTAGGCGGCGGCAGAGATAACTCGATTTTGGATAATATTATCGTCAACGCAAAAAAGGCGCCCCTATTCTACGATGCTCGCGCACGCGACGGCGCACTTCGGCAAACCTGGTTTTCCGAGGATATTCCCACGCTTCTCTCCGACCTCGAGGACTCGCCCTGGCAAAGTGACGTGTGGCAAGAGGCTTACCCCGAATACAGCGAACTGACCTTCGACAAGACAAGTTCGGACACTCCGAGCTATTATGCCAATCCCGCAAACTCTACCGTGAGAGGTAATATAATATTTGACGACGATTTCACGTTAGGCGACGTTAACGGGGCTGTACGCGAGTACAGTAAGCTTGAGAGAAATCTTATCCTGCCTCTGTTCCTTGTGCCCGTGCTAATTCCCGATTACAGCGAGGGCTCGTATTCACCCGGGAATTTTCTTCTATGGCTTTCGGGCGCGGACATAGATTATTCGAAACTCAATCGCATAGGCTTGCTTTCAAAGAAAGAAAAACCGCAATAATGTAAAATACTCTTTACAAAAAACCGTACACAGTGCATTTTAAGCATTGCGTACGGTTTTAATCATCTTACGGTTGTCTTAATATAAATTGAAGAATGGTCGCTTGAGTAGACTCCTTCGTGATTGTTATCAAGCACGTGATACTCGCTAACGTTAACGTCACCGCGACTGACGAGAATATAGTCGATTCTTTTCGCCACCTCGGCATTACCCCAGCCGTGGTAAGTCGGTGTATTCTCGGTCACGGGTGCTATTTTCGTTGAATCAAGGAAGTCCGAGAGAGTCGAGCGGATTGTTTCGCTATTCTCCGTTGCGTTAAGGTCGCCAAAAAGATACGCGGGAACGTCGCCAAGCTCCTTGATTTTGTCATGCACAACCTTAATTCCGTTGATTCGCGCCTCCTCGCTCTTGTTGTCAAGGTGAGTGTTAAATATCGCGAACTCCTTGCCCGTCGTTCTGTCGCGAAGAAGGACGTATACGGCAATTCTGTAATGCTCGCTTCCCCAGTCCTTGCTCATTTTCTCGGGAGTTTTGCTTAACCAGAACGAACCGCCGTCCAGCTTCTCAAATCTGTCGGCGCGGTAGAATATCGGACAACCCTCGCTCAAAACAAAATCGTCGCGGTAGGCATTGACCGACTCGTATCCCTTCATTATTTTTTCAAGATAACCGTAGTGAATAAAGGTAGATTCCTGAAAGCCAATAATATCGGGGCGCACCGAGGATATATCCTCGGCAATTAGGTCGGCTCTGTAAAACCAGCTTTTCTTGAAGAAATCGAGAGGATTGTAAAACCGCACGTTAGTGCTCATTATCACGATATCCTCGCCGTCCGCCTCGCGCGGTGTAACCTCGGCATCAGACGAGAGATACCTCGGCAGATAAAACAGCAACACAACAAGCAGAGCTAAAAACAAAGCCAGAAGCGCCGAAAGCGAAAGTTTTATTATCCTTTTCATAACAACCTCATCAAATTTTACTTCTGTTTTCGCATCAATCTTTTTTTAATTATATCATAACGTTACTTTGATGTCAACAACACACGAATGTAAATGTATGTACTTATGAGTTATTAATACGGATATACCTCAAAACAAAAGCAAAAGAGGTCCAGCAAAAGAGCGTTATTCTAAAGGACAGTTTTTGGTTCAATAGATATAGTACCTACCGACAGGAAAAGGACAGAGAAAGCAACTGCAATCTCTGTCCTCTTTTCTTGACAAGCACTGCATCTGTGTTCACAGATGCTATTTTATTTGGCGATATGTTTGCTGTCGCAAACGCGATATATTTTCGCTCACGCTCAAATGCGATATAACCTCCCTTGCGGTCGGTTGCGATATGATATAAATCCCTTCACGCCCGAAAGGGCATATCGCATCGAAGATATATCTCACGCGGCACGCGTATATCGCAAATCCCGCAAGGGATTTATATCGCTACGTAGTGTCCTTATGGGCACTACGCTAAATCCAGACCTCTTTATTAGAGTTTATATTAAGTGGGAGGGGGTGGGAGTTGCACCCACCGGCAAATCGCCCGCGCAGCCCTTCCGTATAAACTCATTTTGTTTGCCGTAGGGCGAATTTCACTGAAAATAATTCGCAAACGAATTATTTATGTAAGTGAGTTTTGAATAGGTAGATTTGGAGATAGAAGCGTCGTTTGGCGACCGAAGCAATAGAAAGCTATTGCGAGCTTGTCGTAAAACGGCGGTTATAGCCCAAAGATACCATTCAAAAATTACTTGCTCGCTTCTTCAACTGCCACCGCTACCGCAACAGTCATACCAACCATGGGGTTGTTACCGGCTCCGATGAGTCCCATCATCTCTACGTGTGCGGGAACAGACGAGGAGCCTGCGAACTGTGCGTCGCCGTGCATTCTGCCCATTGTGTCGGTCATGCCGTAGGAAGCAGGGCCTGCTGCCATGTTATCGGGGTGAAGAGTACGGCCTGTGCCGCCGCCCGATGCAACCGAGAAGTACTTAACGCCGTTTTCGTTACACCACTTCTTGTAGGTTCCTGCAACGGGGTGCTGGAATCTTGTGGGGTTGGTGGAGTTACCGGTGATGGAAACGCCAACCTTCTCAAGCTTCATTATAGCAACGCCCTCGGGAACAGAGTCAGCGCCGTAGCACTTAACCTTTGCTCTGTCGCCGTTAGAGTATGCGGTTTCCTTGATAACCTTTACACTCTCGGTGTAGGGGTCAAACTCGGTCTGCACGTAGGTGAAGCCGTTGATTCTCGAGATAATCATAGCCGCGTCCTTGCCAAGTCCGTTAAGTACTACGCGAAGGGGGTTATTTCTTACCTTGTTAGCGTTAAGAGCAATCTTGATTGCGCCCTCTGCTGCAGCAAACGACTCGTGTCCTGCAAGGAAGCAGAAGCACTCGGTGGAGTCGGAAAGAAGCATAGAGCCGAGGTTACCGTGGCCAAGACCAACCTGTCTGTTCTCGGCAACAGAGCCGGGGATACAGAAGGACTGAAGTCCGATACCGATAGCGGCAGCGGCGTCAGCAGCCTTGGTGCAGCCCTTCTTGATTGCGATTGCAGCACCTACGGTGTATGCCCAAACTGCGTTCTCAAAGCAGATAGGCTGTGTGCCTCTTACTATCTTATCGCAGTCGATACCCTTTGCAAGGGTGATTTCCTTACACTCCTCGATAGAGGAAATGCCGTATTCCTTAAGAGTGGCGAGAATTTTAGCCTCGCGTCTTTCGTAGTTTTCAAATAAAGCCATCTTTTCGCACTCCTCTCTTAATCTTTTCTCGGGTCTATGAACTTAACAGCGCCGTCCTCAGCAGTAAATCTGCCGTAGTGACCCATAGACTTGTTGTATGCGGTGGTGGGGTCGTCGCCCTTCTTGATAAAGTCGGTCATCTTGCCGAGGTTTACGAACTCATAGCCGATAACCTGGTCGTTCTCGTCAAGAGCCATTCTGGTAACGTAGCCCTCTGCCATCTCGAGGTAACGAACACCCTTTGCTACGGTGCCGTACATAGTACCTACCTGCGAGCGAGAGCCCTTACCGAGGTCCTCAAGACCTGCGCCGATTGTAAGACCGCCCTCGGAGAATGCGGACTGAGTACGTCCGTAAACAATCTGAAGGAAGAGCTCACGCATAGCGGTGTTGATTGCATCACAAACAAGGTCGGTGTTAAGAGCCTCGAGAATAGTCTTGCCCTGAAGAATCTCCGCAGCCATTGCAGCCGAGTGAGTCATACCCGAGCAACCGATAGTCTCAACGAGAGCCTCCTGAATAACACCCTCCTTAACGTTGAGGGTAAGCTTGCACGCGCCCTGCTGAGGTGCACACCAGCCAATACCGTGAGTGAGACCGGAAATGTCCGAAATCTCCTTTGCCTTAACCCAAAGTCCCTCCTCGGGAATGGGTGCGGGACCGTGGTTAGGACCCTTGGCAACTACGCACATGTTCTGTACTTCATGTGAATAGATAAGTTCTGCCATTTTTATGTTCTCCTTTAATTAAATTATACAAGTGAAATTATAGCGAAGCCGCCGTACTTCTCTTACTTTGCAAGAAGGGGCTCTACAGCCTTTGCGTAGCACTCGCCGATAAAGCGGGAGCCGTTCTCGTTCGGGTGTACTCCGTCATCAGAGTAGTAAAGAGGCTCGGGCTGGCACTTAACAGCCTCCTCAAAGAGGTCGTCAAGCGGAATAAACACGTCAGCAAACTCCTCTGCAAGCGCTCTCACGATAGGACGGACGGTCTTAAGGTCCTCGCGAAGGTAGTCCTTCGAGGGGTGGTCGAGAACGTAGGGAGCAATCATAACGATTTTCGCATTCGTTTCGTTCTTAAGACGCTCGAGAATTGCGCGATAGTTGGTTTCAATCTGCTTGTCGGTGGTAAGTATCTTCGAGCCGAAATCGTGTCTGTGCCAGATATCGTTAATTCCGATAAGAACGGAAACTACGTCGGGCTGGAATTCGATACAGTCCTTATAAAGGCGGTCAAAGAGCTGCGATGTTCTGTTGCCGCTTATTCCGAAGTTGATAAACTCAAAATCGCAGTCGGGGTGGTTCTCCTTGATAAGCTCCGAGGCATACTTCGGGTATCCTCTTCCCATATCGTGGTAGTTGCGGTGGTCTCTGCCTGCGTCTGTTATGCTATCGCCCTGAAAGAGTATTTTCATTTTACTACCTCAAAAATTACTTAACGATTTCTCCGAAAATCTGACCGAAAGCACAAGCAGCGTTAGCCTCGTCGGTGTCAATGTGCATAGCGGGAGCGAAGTTCTTGTTAACTCTTACTACAACGTCACCGAATACAACGGAGCGCTCGGAATTAATCTTAACAGAAACAATCTCCTTGTCTGCAACGCCCATCTCGGCAGCAGCCTCGGGAGTGAGGTGAATGTGACGCTTTGCAGCGATTACGCCCTCGGTAAGCTCAACCTCTGCGCCGTTCTCGGGGTTAACGAGCTTGCATGCGCCGCTTCCCGCGATATCACCGCTCTCACGGATAGGAGCAGCAATTCCGACTGTACGTGCGTCGGTAAGCGAAAGCTCAACCTGGCTTGCAGGACGGGTAGGACCGAGAATGGAAGCCTTGATAGTACCCTTGGGGCCTACTACAACGAGTTTCTCCTCGCATGCGTACTGACCGGGCTGGCTGAGGTCCTTCTTCTTCTTGAGCTCGTATCCCTGACCAAAGAGGGTATCTACTGCCTCACGGGAGAGGTGAATGTGTCTTGCGGAAGTTTCAACGATTACCTGTTTCATTTTTGTATCTCCTTAAATGTTTCTTTTACGCGGGATTTTTACCGAGACAAGAGAGAAAAGATTGAGTTTATCTTTCCCGACCGGTGTCACCCCGCAGTATTCCACATAACATTATATCATAAAGGAACTCGAAAATCAATGCATAAAAGAAAAGATTATCGAAAAAAATAATTAAAATATGCCTCGAGGCAGTTCTCGGACGGCAAAAATGAGGAGATAAAAATGAGCGAGAAGGAAAAAAGCGTAATAACGGCAGAGGCTGAAATGATTAAAGAGGGCGGCGCTGTGGTTGAGGGGGCGTCGGGGTCGCTCTTTTGCCTTTCTGTTATTGGACAGATTGAGGGGCATTACGTGCTTGACAGCACCCAGAAAACGACGAAATACGACCACGTAATCCCTACCCTCGTGGCTCTAGAGGAAAGCGAGCGTGTGGACGGAATAATAATTCTCATTAACACCCTCGGCGGCGACGTTGAGGCAGGGCTTGCCATTGCCGAGGTAATTGCAAGTCTGACGAAGCCTACCGCCTCTATCGTTCTGGGCGGCGGTCACTCTATCGGCGTACCTCTTGCGGTAAGCGCAAACCGCTCGTTTATAGTCCCGAGCGCAACTATGACAATTCACCCCGTAAGAACGAACGGACTTGTGCTAGGTGTGCCGCAGGCGTTCGATTATCTTGAGAAGATGCAGAACAGAATTATCGACTTTATAGTCAGACATTCCTCGGTCAGCGAGGAGCATTTCCGAAGTCTTATGAACAGGACAGATATACTCGTTAACGACATCGGCTCAATACTCGACGGCTACGGTGCAGTTGACGCGGGGCTTATAGACGAGGTCGGCGGTATAAAGGAAGCAATAGCCTATTTAAGAGAAAAAATAACGTCGAAAAAGAAAAAAGAAAAATAAAAAAGGGATTGAAAGTTCTGTAAATTTATGTTACAATATATTTAATGATTTTAAACTGTGAAAGGTTGGACAATAGAATGGGATTTTTATGGTTTGGCAAGAAAAAGAAAAAGGAAGTAAAGGTATCGGTGCTTGAGTTTGGCGACAAGCTCGAGGTTAAGCCCGTAGAAGAAAAGGCGGCACCCGCTCCCGAGGCAAAGCCCGCAGAGGTAAAGGCTGCTCCCGCTCCCGAGGCAAAGCCCGCAGAGGCAAAGGCTGCTCCCGCTCCCGAGGCAAAGCCCGCAGAGGTAAAGGCTGCTCCTGCTCCCGAGGCAAAGCCCGCAGAGGAAAAGAAGCCTGCCGCAAAGAAGGCTGCGCCTAAGGCTAAGCCTGCCGAAAAGAAGGAAGAGGCAGAGCCCGAGAAGAAGGAAGAGGCAAAGGCTCCCGCAAAGAAGGCAGCACCCGCCGAGGAGAAGAAGCCTGCGGCAAAGAAGGCAGAGCCGAAGCCCGCAGAAGAGGCACCGAAGCCCGTAGAGCCCGACGACGAGCCCGAGTTTGACGACGAGAGCGCTGAAACCGTTACCGAGAGCAAATCTCACGTTACGTACGGCACCTTCGACATCAAGAAGGCAAAGGACGGCAGATACGTATTCAATCTTTATGCGGCGAACAAGGTTATGGTAGCGACCTCGCAGATATACTCCTCGTCGCAGAGCGCAATGACCGGAGTCAAGTCTGTTATGGCTAACGCCGCAAACGCTCCCATTGAGGACAGCACCCTCAAGAATCCGACGGTATATCCCTTCCCCAAGTGGGAGGTTTATATGGACCGTGCGGGCGAGTACCGCTTCAGGCTCTATGCAACCAACGGTAACTGCATTTGCCACGCGAAGAAGGGCTACTCAACGAAGTCCAACTGTAAAAGAGGTATTGAAAGCATTATAAGATTTGTCAGCGAGGCAAACATTGACAAATCATATCTTGCAAAGTAATTAAGATGCAGGTAGAAAAGCTAATTCCCGAAATAAAAGACAATATCTGGGGCGGCGTGCGCCTCATTGAAAAATACGGCAAGGTGACCGACAAGCGCCCCTGCGCTGAGTCCTGGGAGCTTTCGCTACATAAGGACGGCGAGTCGAGGCTTACAAGCGGTGAGCCGCTTTCCTCTGTTCTTGATAAGAAGGCTCTCGGTGAGAACGCATCGGACTTTGAGTTCTTCCCTATGCTCATAAAGTTTATCGACGCAAGGGATAACCTTTCGGTGCAGGTTCACCCCTCTGACAGCTACGCGCTGAAAAATGAGAACAGCTACGGAAAAACCGAGATGTGGTATATCGTTGACTGTGACGAGGGCGCGGGTATTTATCTCGGCTTCTCACGCGACGTTACCGAGGACGAGGTGTGCGCTGCTATCGAAGACAATTCCCTTACCTCTCTTATGAATTTCTTCCCCGTAAAGTCAGGTGAATGCTACTTCATTCCCTCGGGTACTATTCACGCGATAGGCGCGGGAGTGCTGATTCTCGAAATTCAGCAGAACAGTAACCTTACCTACAGAGTTTACGACTACGGCAGGCTCGACAAAAACGGAAAGCCTCGCGAGCTTCACGTAGAAAAGGCTCTCAAGGTTTTAAATTACAAGAAGTACACGAAAAGAGCCCTTTCGGGAAACCTTCTCGGTATCAGCAAGTATTTCGCGGTTACCCGTCACACGGTTTCGGGTGAAACGCACTTCCCTCTCGACTCAAGGACCTTCCGTTCGCTCTCGGTCACCGAAGGCTCGGGAACGCTCAACGGTATACCCGTGTCGGCAGGCGACAGCTATTTTATCCCCGCTACCGAAAAGAGCTTCACACTTGATGGAAATCTCACCGCGGTTATTGCCGAGGTAAGAAAGTATTCGCTTACCGTTCAGAGCACCGAGAACGCGCACCGCGTTACGGTTGACGACGACCTCGGCAGAAGGATTTATTCGGCTTACGGAGAATCTCCCGAAATTCTTTCGAGAGAGGCGCTCGAGGCACTCAATCTCACAGAGTCCGACGTTACCTTCAAGTAATGTGATTTCCTGAGGCGTACCTGTCATACAAAACCGAATACAATAAAAAGAGCAAACACAAGGCAATTTACGCCTTTCGTGCTTGCTCCTTTCTGTTTGTATAAGGCCTTGAGTATTTTTCTCTTATGCCTTTTCAAGGAATTCCTTCGCGGTCTTTTCGGACATACGCTTGATGTCTTCCTTCTTGTACTTCGACTCAGCGCCGCCGTTTACGTAAAGGAAGTAGCTGCCGCCCTCGGTAACGTAGAGGGTTTCCTCATATCCGTCGGCATCGCCGAAATTACCGAAGGTAACCTTTCTTACAACCGACGAGGTATCGGTATCGTATTCCTTCTTGCAAATAATCTTTTTCATTCTTTTTCTCCTTTATTATTATTTTTTAATTCAATTCAGTGTCCTGCGCTCGGGTCCTCTGTAAAGCTGACGTTCTCGAGGCGAAGCCCTCGTACGCCATCAGAGGTCATACAGGTCCTTGCTGTCATAGTGATATCCTTGAAGATGAAGTTTTCCATCTCGCCGCCGGGAACGTTGTCAATTGAAATTCCCGTTCCGACGCTGTCAGAGGTGATATTCTCAAAGAAAATATTCCTCACTTTCGGCATATGAACTCCCTTCTCCTTCGGGTCGTCGTTTGCCTCGCAGCTGTAGCGGAAGGAAACGTTGATGCCTCTGTCACCGAGAGCAATATGCATATTTCGAAAATCGACGTTCTCGACAAGTCCCCCGCGTCCGTCCTTGGACTTTATACGAATACAGTTGACGTTATCGGCAAAATCGCAGTCCTCGGCAAGAATATTGTATACTCCCGCGCTCATCTCGCTGCCTATAACTATTCCGCCGCTTTTTGACCGGCCGAGTGAGCGGCACCTGCGGATAACTACGTTTTGGCACGGAATACCAACGTCCCAGGCGTCCTCGTTTCTTCCCGCCTTAAGACAGTACATATCGTCACCTGTGGTAACGACCGTGCAATCCTCGACGAGCGCGCGGTTACAGGACTCAATATTGACTCCGTCGGTATTCGGCGATACGCTCGGGTTTTCGACTGTAATGCCTCTTACCGCAACGTCCTCGCACCATACGGGGTGAACGGTCCAGCAAGGCGAATTATGAAGCGTGATACCCTCTATAAGAACGTTCTTGCTGTTTAGTATCTGTAAGAACATCGGTCGGAGTGCAAGCTCCGGGGTCGCGTAAATTCTCTCCTCTATGGGACGGCGGTCAAAGTAAAGAATATCCCTGCCCGTAAGGTTCTTCGCCCATTTCCACCACTCGGGGCCGTTGCCCTCGAGGTATCCGTTACCCGTTATCGCAACGCTTGTAAGACCGTTTCCGTAAATCAGGGGCGAGTAGTTATAGCACCTGATACCCTCATAGACGGTAAGCACAGCAGGAAGATAAAGCTCGGGGTTCGGGTCAAAGGAAAGATGCGCTCCGTCCTCAAAGTGAAGGTCAACGTAGCTTTGAAGGCGTATAGCTCCCGTAGTCCATTTTCCCGCGGGAATTACAACGTGTCCTCCGCCTGCCTTCGATACCCTGTCAATTGCTCCGTTGATTATATCGGTAGAGAGGCTACCCTCTGAGGCGCCTAGCTCGCGGATATTCAGAGTATAGCTCGGAAAGGTTGGGTCAGATGGAAGTGGGAATTCTTTAAAAAACATTTTTTTCTCCTTAACTTTAGCCATAAAAATTCATAGAGAATAGAATTACTTTAATATTGTAGCATAAAAGAAGGCTTATTTCAAGCCGTAAAAGAGCTTTTCTTATTACTTTTTAATAAATATTTTGGTAAACCGAGTAAGTATTTTCAAAAAATTCCGATTGTTACCACATCAAAGGATTCTCATATACTGTTTAATAGAAAAAAGGCGCGACGTACTGCTTACTGCTG
This sequence comes from Clostridia bacterium, assembly GCA_017472305.1. Taxonomy (GTDB): domain Bacteria; phylum Bacillota; class Clostridia; order Oscillospirales; family CAG-272; genus UBA1740. The sequence continues at coordinate 25,865 of JAFUQP010000031.1, forward strand.
CACAGCGCCGAAGGAACGGAGATACGTATGAGAATACATACTGTAAAAGAGGGCGAGGCGCTGAGCGATATTGCAAAGCTTTATTCGGTTGATAAGGAAACGATAGTTAAAAACAACGGGCTGGGCAATCGCGCACCGCGGGCGGGCGAGGAGCTGCTCGTGCTTATACCAACAAGAACCTACAGGGTTCAGAAAAACGACACCCTCGAACGAATAGCCCTTCGCTTCGGGCTTAAAAGGTCGGAGTTGCTTGCAGCAAATCCCGAGGCGGCAGGAGGGATAAAAGAAGGAGAGCTGCTGGTTCTGCGCTACGGCGACAGGACCTTTGGTATGGCGGCAACCCTCGGCACGCTTTACTCGGGATACGGAAGGGAGAGGCTGATTTCTTTAATGCCGCACCTTACCTACGTCTCCCTCGGCGCTTGTATGTTTGACGGCAAGAATATGGCGAGGATATTTGACACGCGCGAAGCTATGGATATTATCCTGTCGTTTGGCAAAATTCCGCTTCTGCGAGTCTACTGCGCCCCATCCTCTGCCCTGTCTGACGTAGAGCTTGACGGCTTTACCGAGCTGCTTGCCCGTGCTGCAAGGGACGGGGGTTATAAAGGGATTTTACTTGCGGGTGCCGAGAGGCTTGGAGATAATGACGAAAGGACCGTCAGCCTTATACGCGAAAGGCTTCTCGGACGGGAGCTTATACTTATAAGCGAGCTTTCGGGAAAAACAAGTCCAAAGCTCCCCCTCTACTCCGACGGCGCGCTTATTCCCTGCCCGATAAGCCCTGACAGCAGCTGTGTCGGCACCGAAAAAGAAAGACATAGCGAGGAGTTAAATTCTATAGCCGACGCGGCAAAGTGCTTTATCGAGCTACCCTCGTTTGCAAAGGAGCAAAGAGGAAACAGGGGCGCTTATCTGCCAATTGACGGCGCGCGTGATGCTATTCGCTCGGCAAGGGACAGCGTTTCGGTTTCGGCAAACGGATTTACGAGCATCTGGGACTTGGGCGGCAAAAAATACGAGCTTCCCACCCTTAACGCAGTAAAGGAAATTCTCGAAAGTGCGCCTCGGCTCGGCTTTATGGGCTTCGCATTTGACGTTATGAGATGCCCGATAAGCTATATAATGATGTTCAACTCCTATTTCAAGGCTCTGTAAACAAAGAGAGCAGTAGATAACGCAATACTCCTAAAGGAATATTCACGGTGTCTACTGCCTTTTTCTTTAAGCAATGTTATATTTTTATGCTGACGGCTTTGTTTTACTAAGCTGTCGCTTATTCGCTCTTGCCTATGTACTCGCGGACGCGGAGCGGCACGCCGCATTCTTTGGAAATCCTTTTACACTCCGAAATTTCCTCGGCTGTGAGATATTCGCCTACGACCGAGAAGCGAGTGTCGGGGACGTAGCGCCTGACGTTCCTTGCGAAGGCGAGAATTGCGTCGAAGGCAGATATGCCAAAGCGCGGCTTGCAAATTTCGGCATAGCCCTCAGCCCTCGGGGAGTTCAGGCTCACCGACACGGTATCAAATACCGAATAGTCCTTCGACGTGTCCCTGCCGAAAATAAGGTCGGACTGTCCGTTTGTGTTAATTCGCACCTTCGTGTCGGGGTACTTCTCCTTCACAAGAGAGGTAACCTTCACGGCATCGTCAAGGCGGTAGCTGGGCTCTCCGTATCCGCAGAAAACAAGCTCGGAATAGTTCTTAAGGTCGTGAGATAGCACCGCCTCGCAAATCTCGGAAAGCGTAGGCTCGCGTTCAAGCCAGAGGCTATCCGAGCCATACGCGCCGTCGCCGTTGTTTCTTATGCAGAAGGAGCAACGGTTTGAGCAGCGGTTTGTCATATTAACGTAGAGCGCGCCGTCAACCTCGTAGGTTATGCACATTCCCTTTTTCACAGTCCGAAGAACCTCCTTGCGTTGTTTTCCGTCAGACGGGCGCACTCCTCCTCACTAATCCCAAGTATTCCCGCAAGAGTGGCGCACGTGTATTTTAGATTGCCCGAGTGATTAAGCGTTCCGCGAAGCGGGTGAGGCGCAAGATAGGGGCAGTCGGTTTCAATGAGCATTCTATCGGGCGGTACTGTCGCGGCTACCTCTCGGGGCTTTCTCGCGTTCGTAAAGGTTAGCGTTCCCGAGAAGGATATCATATATCCGAGCGTGACAAGCTCCGCCGCCATCTCGGGCGAGCCCGAAAAGCTGTGAAGCACTCCCCTGACAGAGGGAAACTCGCGGATAATTTCCATAAGGTCGCCGTGGGCTTCTCTGTCGTGTATGCAAACAGGTATCGAAAGCCTGTCGGCAAGCTTCATTTGCTCACGGAAAAATACCGCCTGACGCTCTTTATCGGTATCGGGATAGTGATAGTCAAGACCTATCTCGCCAAGACAGACGCATTTTGAGGATTTGTCGAGTATCAAAGCCTCAATATCCGAGAGCGCTGAATCGATGTCGGTAATAAAGCGCGAGTCCGATGGGTGAATTCCCACGGCGGTATACATATTTGCAAATTTTTTCGCCTGTGCTATTGCGGCACGGGAGGTTTCGGGAGAGGTGCCTATATTTATGATACAGGAAACCTCTTTTTCAAGAAGGGTGCCGATAAGATTATCGACACCCTCCTCGCATTCAACACCGAACCTATCGTCATAGTAATGGGCGTGTGAATCAAAGTATTTCATCAGTGAATTCTGTCTCCTACCTTTGCGCCCTCGTCAAGGAACACGACCTTAACGTCGTCCTCTCCCGAGGCAAGGAGCATACCGTAGCTGTCAACTCCGCAGAGCTTTGCGGGCTTGAGGTTTGTAACGAGTATAACCTTCTTTCCGATAAGCTCGTTTGGGGTGTAGAACTTGGCAATTCCCGAAACAACCTGGCGCTTCTCGTAGCCGAGGTCAACCTGAAGCTTAAGGAGCTTTTTCGCCTTCGGGACGGGCTCGCACTCGAGAATTTTCGCAACGCGAAGCTCCACGGCTCCAAACGCCTCTATACCGATTTCGAGCTCATGCTCGGGTTCTGCCTCGATTTTTTCCGCGTTTTCCGCATTTTTTATCGCTTCAAGCCTTGCCTTCTCCATTTCCTCGAGGAACTTCTTCTCGTCAATTCTCGCGAAGAGAGTGAACGCCTCGCCGAGCGGCTCGCCCGACTTCAGCGAGCCGAATTTCTTCGCACTCTCAAACTCGGTAACGTCGGTTCCGAGCTGACTGAAAATGCTCTTTGCGGTCGAGGGAATATAAGGGTAAAGAAGCACCGCGGCAACTCTTATAACCTCAAGAAGGTTGTAAATTACGGTTGCAAGGCGAGACCTATTCTCCTCGGATTTCGCAAGTGCCCAGGGCATAGTTTCGTCAATATACTTGTTAGCGCGGCGGAGCATTGTGAATATCTCGTCAAGAGAATCCGCAACGTGATAGGAATCCATAAGCCTTACCGACTCGCGCACGGCACGCTCCACGGCAGCCTTCAAATCAAGGTCAATTTTCTCTGTCTTCTCGGGTGCGGGAACAATGCCGCCAAAATACTTTTTCGTCATAGCGTGGGTACGGCTGACGAGGTTACCGAGGTTGTTTGCAAGGTCATTATTGTATCTTGTGATAACACTCTCATAGGTTATCGAGCCGTCCTGGCTATAGGGCATCTCGGAGAGCGCGTAGTAGCGTACAGCGTCAACACCGAAGGTGCTTGCAAGCTCGTCGGCAAATACTACGTTGCCCTTGGACTTTGACATCTTGTCGTTACCGAAATTGAACCAGGGGTGACCGAACACCTTCTTTGGCAGAGGCAGTCCTAGCGCCATAAGGAATATCGGCCAATATATAGTATGGAAGCGAAGTATATCCTTACCGATAATATGAACGTCGCAGGGCCAGTAGTGCTTGAATTTCTCGCACTGCTCCTCATAGGACTTGTCGGGGTCGTAGCCGAGGGCGGTTATATAGTTCGTAAGAGCGTCGAGCCATACGTAAACGACGTGTCTGTCGTCAAAGTCAACGGGAATTCCCCACTTGAACGAGGTACGGGACACGCAGAGGTCCTGTAGGCCCGCCTTTAAGAAGTTATTAACCATTTCCTTCTTACGGCTCTCGGGCTCGATAAACTCGGGGTTGTCCTCTATATGCTTGATAAGGCGGTCAACGTAGTTCGACATCTTGACGAAGTATGCCTCTTCCCTTGCCTGCGATACAGGTCTGCCACAGTCGGGGCACTTGCCGTCTACAACCTGCGTTGCGGTAAAGAAGGACTCACAGGGGGTGCAGTACCAGCCCTCGTAGAAGCCCTTGTAAATATCGCCCTGCTCGTAGAATTTCTTGAATATCTTTTTAACAGCGTCAACGTGATAGCCGTCGGTGGTGCGGATAAAGTGGTCGTACTGAACGCCCATAAGGTCCCAGATGCCCTTAATCTCGCCCGCAACTCCGTCTACGTACTTCTGCGGAGTAATTCCCGCCTCGTTTGCAAGGTTTTCAATCTTCTGACCGTGCTCGTCAGTACCCGTGCAAAGGAATACGTCCTTGCCCATTCTTCTCTGGAAGCGCGCGAAGGCATCTGCCATAATAATCTCGTAGGTGTTTCCAAAGTGGGGCTTACGAGAGGCGTATGCTATTGCCGTTGTGATATAAAACTTTTCCATTTATATTCTCCTTGAATCCATACAGGCTAATGGAACCTGCATTATTTCATTTTTATATTGTAGCATAACTCTCCCGAAAATACAAGGGATTAGGCAAAAATTCTTCATTCTTCATTTCTTCATTTGATAAAAAAGCGAGATGACTTTAGCTTTCAGACTATTTAATATTTTGATAGTGCATTATAGATAACAAAAATAAAAAATTAACTAAACGGTATTGTTTTTTTTGCATTTTTATGATAAAATATTATGTGTATTATTTTACGAAAGGCGGTGTGGATATGGAAAAGGAAACTTCCGAGGTCTTACCCGTTGAAAATATGAATACAGACTCGGGTGCGGATGTGACTGCCCTAGAAGAGGTCACCGAGCCTCTTACCAAGAAGCCCCGCCGAGGCTCCAAAGTAAAGGGCGAGGCGAGCTCCCGAAAGAGAAAAGCCACGGCGGTTACGCTCGACGTTGATGCGAGTGAGGACAAGGCTCCCGAATTCTCTACCGTCGAAATCGACGAGAGCGAGGCACAAAGGCTCGAGGACGAGGCTATCGCCGCGCTTCCGCATGCAGAGTCGCTTGACTCGCTTATTTACGACTCCTACGATGACACCGACTCTCACGAGAGCTCAGAGGAAAAAGAGAGCTACGAGAGCTTCCTTGCCGACTATAAGAGGCTTATCTCCGAGGCTCTGACCTATTCGTCGGATAAGGACACCGACAAAGCAGACACCGCCGACACCGAGCCTAAATCCGAGGACGAGAGCCCGAGCGAGGACGGAGGCGAGCAGAACGATGAAGCACCCGAAAGTATAGACGAGGGCGAGTGTGCACCTGCCGACACCGAAAAGACCGATGCCGAGGGAGAAGACGAGCCTGCTGATATGGGTGTCGAGCAGCTCGAAATGGAGCTTGAGCTCCCCGAGAAAAAGGAAGCTGCCTCCCCCGACGACGCCGAAATCCCACCCGAGGAGGAGAACGAGCCCGAGTACAATCCCGAGAAGCCGAGAAAAATCGACTCTGTATTTGATTTCGTCGAGCTTTTCGTCTTTACGCTTCTTGCGGTTATGGTTCTTACCTCGTTCTTCTTCAGAAACTCGATTGTTGACGGAGATTCAATGAACGGAACGCTGAAGGACGGCGAGCATCTTATAATTACAGACGTATTTTACACCCCCGAGCGCGGTGATATTATCGTGTTCGAGGACTTCACGATAGATACGACCGAGCCTCTTGTCAAGAGAGTTATCGCCGTAGAGGGCGATATGATAAGGGTCACGGGCGGCAATGTGTACGTAAACGAGGAGCTTATTACCGAGCCCTACGTTTCCTCGCTTGAAACCCGCAAGGACGTTCCTCTTATGACGGTTCCCGAGGGCGAGGTGTTCGTTATGGGTGACAACCGCGGCGACTCTCACGACTCGAGGGACTTCGGTACTGTCAGCGTAGACAGTATTCTCGGTAAGGTTATACTCCGCTTTTACCCCTTCGATAAATTCGGAAAGGTAGAATAAAATGGCAAATCCCATACAGTGGTTCCCCGGGCATATGGCGAAAACCAAGCGCATAATGCGCGAGTGCCTGCCCGAGGTTGACGTTATACTCGAGCTTCTCGACGCGAGAATTCCCTACAGCTCGAAAAACCCCGAAATAGACGGCCTTATCGGTGAAAAGCCGAAGGTCACGGTTATGACTAAGGCTTCGCTTGCCAACCCCGAAATCTCGCGCGCGTGGGTTGCATACTACCGCGAGCGAAAGGTCCCTGCCGTTCTGATTGATTCAACGACCGGCGAGGGTATTCAGGTGCTCTCGGCGGCGGTGCGCGAGGTGCTTCGCGAGAAGCTTATGCGCTACGAGGCAAAGGGTATGCACGGCAGACGAATAAAGGCTATGATTGTCGGTATTCCGAACGTCGGAAAATCCTCGCTTATAAACCGCCTTGCAGGCGCGAAGAAGGCAAAGGTTGAGGACCGCCCCGGCGTTACGCTTGCAAAGCAGTGGATTCCTACCGATATCGGCTTCGACCTGCTTGATATGCCGGGTGTTCTCTGGCCGAAGTTCGAGGACGAGAGAGTCGGACAAAACCTTGCTATGACGGGTGCTATCCGCGACCAGATACTCGACACCGAGGAGATTGCAATGCTCCTTTGCTCGAGGCTGCTTTCGGTAGCGCCGAAGGAATTCCTTTCGCGCTACAAGCTCACCCCCGAGGACACCGAGGGGCTTGACAGCTACGACCTCTTTGAGCTTATAGGAAGGCGGCGCGGGCTTCTCGTCAGCGGCGGAGAGGTCAATCACGCAAGATGCGCCGAGATGCTTCTCGACGAGTTCCGAGGCGGTAAGATAGGCAGAATATCTCTTGAAGCTCCGAAGGAAAAATAATATGCCAACATTCGAATACGAAAACATAAAATATGCCGAGGGCTATACCGCGGTCTGCGGCTGCGACGAGGCAGGCAGAGGCCCTCTTTGCGGTCCTGTCGTTGCGGCGGCGGTTATACTGCCGAGGGATATTGATATTCCCGGACTTAACGACTCGAAGAAGCTTACCGAGAAGAAGCGCGAGGCTCTCTTTGAGGTTATCAAGGAAAAGGCAATTGCCTACGCAATAGCCGAGGCGAGTCCTGAGGAGATTGATGAAATCAACATTTTAAACGCCTCTATGCTTGCTATGAGGAGAGCGGTTGAGGCACTTTCCGTGCCAGCGGATTTTGCGCTTATTGACGGCAACTGCTCGCGCGGATTCAGTATTCCTACCGAAACGGTTGTCAAGGGTGACTCGCTATCAATGTCGATTGCCGCGGCTTCAATTCTGGCAAAGGTCACGCGTGACAGAGGCTGCGCCGAGCTTGATAGACTCTATCCCGAATACGGAATCGCAAAGCACAAGGGCTATCCGACAAAGGACCACATGGACGCGGTGAGAGCTTACGGCCCTTCCCCGATACATAGAAAAACCTTCCTTAAATTTCTTGACAAATGAAAATTCTGAAGCTGAAAACCGAAAGGCGAAGGCTTGGCAACCTCGGCGAGAGGAGAGCCGCACTGTATCTCTTTTTGCACGGATACAGAATTCTTGAGAGAAATTACGTGTCGGGCGACGCCGAGATTGATATTATCGCGCGGCGAGGCAAGATATGCGCCTTCGTTGAGGTAAAAACGAGGACTTTGGGACACGAAAGCTTAAAGGAGCCCCGCCCTGCCTCATCGGTTACACCCGAAAAGCAGAGGAAAATTATAAGGTGCGCGCGCGATTACAGATACAAGCACCCCTTTTCCGCAAAGATGCGCTTTGACATAATCGAGGTGCTTGTCCGCGATGACGGAAGAAAACCGAAAATACAAAGAATCGAGCATCTGATTTCAGCCTTCGATGCCGACTCGGCAAGACGGGTCTGAAGGCTTGTACACAATTAATCAAAACAGATTGGCAAAGCTGGGAGCAAGGCTTTTCTCCTTAGCTGAGAACGCATATAACATATCAATGAAACCGCCGTACGGGGTACGGCAACGAAAGGAGATAAAAATGAAATTTATCAGCACGAGAGGAGCCTCTCCCGAGGGAGTGAGCTCGGCATACGCAATCAAGACGGGTCTTGCCTCTGACGGCGGACTTTTTATGCCCGAGAGTATTCCCGAAATCGACCTTGACTTTATAAAGGAGCTCGTACCGCTTTCCTATCCCGAGAGGGCGGCAAGGGTGCTCTCTTTATTCCTTACCGACTACAGCTACGAGGAGCTTCTCGAGGACGCCGAGGCCGCTTACGGAAACGGCAAGTTCAACCCTTCCCCTGCCCCTGTAAGCTCACTTGGCGGCGGTAAGTATATGCTCGAGCTTTGGCACGGTCCTACCTCTGCCTTCAAGGATATGGCACTGCAGATTATGCCGAGGCTGTTCGTCCGCGCACTCCGCAAATGCGACGAGGAGCGCACGGCTCTTATACTCGTTGCGACCTCGGGCGACACAGGCAAGGCTGCCCTTGAGGGCTACCGCGACGTACCGGGCACGAAAATAAAGGTATTCTACCCTATCGACGGTGTCAGCCGCGTACAGAAGCTGCAGATGCAGACGCAAGAGGGCGAAAACGTTTCTGTCGTTGGTATCCGCGGCAACTTTGACGACGCGCAGACCGGCGTTAAAAAGATTTTCTCCGACGGAGAATTTGCAGAGAAGCTTAACGAGGGCGGCGTATTCCTCTCCAGCGCAAACTCTATTAACTGGGGCAGGCTCGTTCCGCAGATTGTTTACTATATTTCGGCATACTGCGATATGTACGCACAGGGCAGCCTCGCGCTCGGCGAGCCGCTCGACGTATGCGTTCCGACGGGTAACTTCGGCAATATCTTTGCGGCATATATCGCAAAGCTGATGGGCGCGCCTGTTGGCAAGCTTATCTGCGCCTCAAACGAGAACAACGTTCTTACAGAGTTTCTCGCTTGCGGAAGATACAATAAGAACAGAGCCTTCCGCACCACGATGTCCCCCTCTATGGATATCCTTATTTCCTCGAACCTTGAGCGTCTTCTTTATACCGTTGTCGGTGCTGAAAAAACCGCAGAATATATGAAGAGGCTTTCAGCCGACGGCGAGTACACGCTCACATCTTCCGAGTTCTTGAAAATAGCCGAGAATTTCGTCGGTTACTACACAAGCGAGGACGAGTGCCGCGCTACGGTAAAGAGGATTTACGAAAAAGAGGGCTGCCTCATCGACACTCACACAGCGGTAGCCGTTTCTGCGGCAGAGCGCTATATAAATGACGGCAAGGCAGCCGCAAGGGTGCTTGTCGTATCGACGGCATCGCCCTACAAGTTTGCAGGCGACGTGCTTCTCTCGCTTACGGGTGAAAAGCCTTCTGACGACCTTCTTGCGCCCGCCCGTCTTCTTGAACACACCGGCGTTGAGATTCCCGCGCCGCTTTCGGCGACACTCTCAAAGGCTCCCGTGCATCTTGACGTAATCGACAGGGAGGCTATGCCCTCGTCGGTGCTTGAATTCGCACTTGACTGAAGATATATTAATACTGTTCCCCTCTGACGTTCAGGCGGCAGCTCGCCGCTTACCCGAAACGCGGAAAATGCACCCTACCCCGAAATCAGCACTCCGACTTCGGCTTGAAGGTTGCGCAATTGGTGTTTGCGGAGCAATTAGCCTCTCTCGGACCTACCGAGATAGTGCCTGCGTAGCAATGATTTTCACCTGCGTGGTATGCACAGTTCTTTACGTCGCATACTATACCCTTGATGCACTTCGATGCATCGCACTTACAGTCGTTTTTCATTTTCTCGTCCATTTTTTCGCCTTCCTTATCTGTTTTCTTCCCTGCACCTGTGGTCAAAAAACTCACCCAGCCTGCACGGACGAAGCTATTATTTGCAAATTCCGGCGTTTTTATTCTTACGAAAGGAGCTACCTATGGCACTGTATACTATAGCCGACCTGCATCTCTCGACTCTCGAGAGCACAAACAAGTCAATGGAAGTCTTCGGAAGCTCCTGGCAGAATTATATGAGGCGCATTGAGGATAGCTGGAAAAGGCTTGTGACCGAGGCTGACACCGTCGTTATTCCCGGGGATATTTCCTGGGCTCTGTCGCTTGATGAGGCGCTCTCCGACCTTAAATTTCTCGACTCGCTTCCGGGTCGCAAGATTTTAGGCAAGGGTAACCACGATTTCTGGTGGGCTACTATGAAAAAGCACAAAGAGTTCTTTGATAAAAACGGAATTACAACCGTTTCCTTCCTATTTAATAACGCACACGCGTGCGACGGCTTTATCATTGCGGGAACGCGCGGCTGGTATAACGACGAGGACGGGGGTGCCGCAAAGACGAATGCCGATTTTGAGAAGCTGACAAACAGAGAGGCTCTGCGGCTTGAGTTAAGCCTTTCCGAGGCGGAAGCGCTCCGCGAGAAGGGCGAGGGCGAGGAGATTGTAGTATTTATGCACTTCCCCCCATACTGGAACGGAAAGGCGTCGGAGTCGCTTATAGAAATACTTAAGGCGCACTCGGTAAAGAGAGTATATTACGGACATATTCACGGCAACTACACAGTGCCTCCGACCTTTGAATACGAGGGCATCAGTATGAGCATTGTGTCGGCAGATTATCTTAAGTTCACACCAAAAATAGTGAAATAATAACGAAAAATCACAAAATCTCTAAAAAGTTGCAAGATGTCTTGACAAATTCTTCTTTTTGTTGTAAAATAATGGAGTTAAATTATATAATAAACTATTTTTATTTCCCGGAGGAAAAGAAATGAGCCTTATTAAAAAGGAACTTACGGAAAAGTCCGGCTTCACTATGGAGTTCTCCGTAAGCAAGGAAACTTACGCAAAGGCAGAAAACGAAGCATATAAGAAGAACGTTAAGTCTATAAACGTTCCCGGCTTCAGAAAGGGCAAGGCTCCCAAGGCTATTATCGAGAGATACTACGGCAAGGGCATCTTCTTTGAGGACGCTATCAACGCTTGTATCCCCGAGGCTTTCGAGGAGGCTGTTAAGGAAGCAGGTCTTGATATTGTCGGCGCTCCCCAGTTCGACGTAGTATCCACCGACGGTGATATCGTTCTCAAGGCTGTCGGCTTCGTTAAGCCCGACCCCACCATCGAGGGCTACAAGGGCATCGAGGTTAAGAAGAAGGTTGACTCGGTTAAGGTTGCAGACGTTAACGCTGAAATCGAGAACGCAAGAAAGAGAAACGCAAGAGTTGTTGAGGTTACCGACAGAGCTGCAAAGCTTGACGATATAGCAGTTATCGACTACGAGGGCTCGGTTGATGGTGTTCCCTTCGACGGCGGTAAGGGTGAAAACCACGAGCTTAAGCTCGGCTCGGGCAGCTTCATTCCCGGCTTTGAGGACCAGATTGTAGGTAAGAATATCGGTGAGGAGTTCGACGTAAACGTAACCTTCCCCGAGGAGTACCACGCAAAGGAGCTTGCCGGCAAGGCTGCTGTATTCAAGACCAAGCTCAACGCTATCAAGTTCGAGGAGCTTCCCGCGCTTGACGACGAGTTTGCAAAGGACGTTTCGGAATTTGATACCCTTGCTGAATATAAGGCTGACATCAAGGCTAAAATGGTAAAGAGAAACGAGGAGAAGGCTGAGGCAGAGGTTGACAATGCACTTGCTGAGGCTCTTATGGAGAAGCTCGTTTGCGATATTCCCGAGCCTATGTTCGCAGCTGAAACCGAGAACTACGTTCGCGACTACGATAACAGACTCCGTCAGAGCGGACTTGACCTTAACACCTACTTCAAGTACACCGGACTTACCCTTGACGCGCTCCGCGCGCAGATGCGTCCCCAGGCTGAAAAGCAGGTTAAAGTAAGACTCGCACTTGAGAAGATTGCATCTCTTGAGGCTCTCACCGTTTCCGATGAGGAAATCGAGGCTGAATACAAGAGAATTTCCGAGGCCTATAACGTAGCACTCGACGAGGTTAAGAAGATGATTGCCGCAGAGGACATCAAGGCTGACCTTCTCGTTGGCGCTGCTATGAAGCTCGTTAAGGAAAACGCGAAGATTACCTCGGGCGCAAAGAAGAAGGCCGCTGCCGCAGAGGGCGAGGCTGCTCCCGCAGAGGAGAAGAAGCCCGCGGCAAAGAAGACCACCACCGCAAAGAAGACTGCCGCAAAGGCAGCTGACGGTGAGGAAAAGCCCGCTGCTAAAAAGACCACTACCAAGAAGACTGCTGCAAAGAAGTCTGAGGAGTAATCATCTAAAAATTTCAGCCGACGGTTGGCTTAACTGTCGGCTGTTATTAAAATATAAGGAATTTTCAACAAATTCCGATAAATTTTTACCAGAAAGGCGGAAATTTTATGGCACTCGTTCCGGTTGTCGTTGAGCAGACCTCGAGAGGCGAACGCTCCTACGACATTTATTCCAGACTCTTAAACGACAGAATTATTTTTCTTTCCGATGAAGTCAACGACGTTACTGCTTCCCTCGTTGTAGCACAGCTCCTTTATCTTGAGGCACAGGACCCCGATAAGGATATATATCTTTACATCAACAGCCCCGGCGGCTCTATCTCCGCAGGTATGGCAATATACGACACTATGAACTACATCAAGTGCGACGTATCTACTATTTGCGTAGGTATGGCGGCTTCTATGGGTGCTTTCCTTCTCTCGAGCGGAGCGAAGGGCAAGAGATTTGCTCTCCCCAACGCAGAGGTTATGATACACCAGCCTCTCGGCGGTATGAAGGGTCAGGCGTCGGATATCAAAATTCACGCAGACCACATCATAAGAATAAGAGCAAAGCTTAACAAGCTTCTCTCCGAGCAGACCGGCAAGCCTCTCAAGACTATCGAGAAGGACACCGAGCGCGACAACTTTATGACTGCTGCCGAGGCTTGTGCTTACGGCCTTGTTGACAAGGTTATCACCAAAAAGGAGCTTTAATCTAAATGTCGGATACTGAAAACAGAGCTCCGCGCAGATGCGCCTTTTGCACAAGGGGCGAGGACGCAGTGCGTTTCCTTATTCCCGCAAGGGACGGCAAGACCTATATCTGCGACGACTGCATCAGCCTTTGCTCGGAGTTTATCGAGGAGCATCTTGCGGCTATGGAGGGCGAGGCTGACGGCGACAAGCTTTCCTTTGCTACCCTTCCCCGTCCGAAGGAAATCAAGGCAATGCTCGACGAGCACGTAATCGGTCAGGAGGCGGCAAAGCTTGCACTGTCGGTTGCGGTTTATAACCACTATAAGAGAATACTCACGCTCGAGGAAAAGTCCGATGAGGACGACGGAGTTGAGATACAGAAGTCAAACGTTCTGCTTCTCGGCCCTACGGGTGTCGGTAAGACCTATATTGCCGAAACTCTTGCAAAGAGCTTCAAGGTTCCTTTCGCAATAGCCGATGCTACCACCCTTACCGAGGCAGGATACGTCGGAGAGGACGTCGAGAACATTCTTCTCCGTCTTATTCAGGCGGCAGACTATGACGTAGAGCGCGCTGAGCACGGAATTATCTACATTGACGAGATTGACAAGATTGCAAGAAAGGGCGAGAACCGCTCTATTACCCGTGACGTATCGGGCGAGGGCGTTCAGCAGGCACTTCTTAAAATTCTCGAGGGCACGGTTGCAAACGTTCCCCCGCAGGGCGGAAGAAAGCACCCGAACCAGGAGTTTATCCAGATTAACACAAGGAATATTCTCTTTATCTGCGGCGGCGCATTCGACGGAATAGAGGGAATTATCGAGCAGAGGCGCGGTAATCAGCAGATTGGCTTCAATACCGAAAAGGCTACCGCGAAGGAGAAGGCAAAGCGCGGAGTTTACAAGGACGTTATCGCGCACGACGTTGTCAAGTACGGTATTATCCCCGAGCTTGTCGGCAGACTTCCCGTCATTGTTGCGCTCGACAATCTTGACGAGGACGCACTCGTCAGAATAATCAAAGAGCCAAAGAACGCGCTTATCAAGCAGTATAAGAAGCTTCTTTCGCTTGACGGAATTGAGCTTGAATTCGAGGAAGAGGCACTTCGATCAATAGCACATCTCGCAATTGAGAGAAACACAGGTGCAAGAGGCCTGCGCTCAATACTCGAGGGGCTTATGACAAAGCCGATGTACGAGCTTCCGTCAGAGGAAAACGTGGCTTCCGTTCTCGTTACCGAGAAATTCGTCAAGGGACTTGAGCCGCTGAAGGTTACAAAGGCTGCACCGCTTCTTGCCGAAAAGGATAGAACGCTTCCCCTCCCCGAGGCGAAATAAGCAAATATAAAGAAATTTTTTAAAGGCTTCCGAGTTGTTTCGGAAGCCTTTCTTCTTTGCTTGCGGATTAAATTCTGTATTTTTTCGGTGTCAAGGAAGCAAATTCCAACTTCAAAAGAAGGGTTTTTGTTTATTTTTTATGCACAAGGGCGCTGAATTTATGCATATTGCACAACATACTGAAAAATTTTCAAAAAAAATTGGTGTTTTTTAAAAATTCCTATTGACAAATAAATAACAATATGGTATATTAAAGGTGCAAAGAGGTTAAAGCCAACCGGGGAGCCTTCGATAAGAACCGAAACGCTACCCGATTATATAGACTTTAAGCCTATAGGATTATTAAAGGCGGACATTGCCGATGCAGAATTACGAAGAACCCTTCCACTTTAGCGGCTGCCGCTATGAGAATGGCAAAATGGCGCGTATTTTGTGCATAGCGGCAGTCAGATAAAGAATTTCAGAGTGCTGAATAAAACAGCCTGACCGATAGATGCGGTATGATATTCGGGATAAATGTAATTGACTGTCCGAAAACGGGGCAAATGTGACTTGGGCGACGGTACCCTATACCGTAAGATTGAAGCCTAAAGTATCATATCTGTAAATCAAAATTGAATAGCGGTTTATAAACAAGTAAATTTGACTATCCTACCCTACCGAGGAGGACGGCAGGCGGATATAAATAGATTGTAATTATGAAAACTACGACAAGAGGCGACGACGCCGAAAAATGATTTAGTTAATTAATTAAACCGTATAAAAAATCAGCTGACATAAAAAATCAGCTGATTTTATTTTTGAGCCTCTTAAGGTCAGGTCTCTGAGGCTCTTGGTATTAACGTCGGAAGCTATTCACTCCTTGAAATATCAAAGCCTTGCGTTCTTTCTGTAAATCATTGCAATATCAAAGCTTCGCGTTTTTTCTGTATGCGAGGGGGCTTGTGTTCATATATTGCTTGAAAATCTTGTGGAAGTAGTTGGTATTCGAGAAGCCTATTGACTCGGCAATCTCGTTTATCGGGGTGTCGCTTCCCGAGAGGAGCGCCAATGCCCTGTTAATTCTGATACCGTTTATATAGTCAATAGGAGTTTTTCCAATACTGTCCTTGAACATCTTAGTGAAATAGTCAGGGGATACGGTTATCATATCGGCAAGCGTTTCGATATAAATCTTCTCCCCGAAGTGCTCCTCAATATAGCTGATTACGGGACGAAGCCTCATAACGTTATGGTAAATCATACGGTCAAGCTCGTCCTTCGAACCGCAGTAGTAGCGAAGAAGCGCTGTCATAATGAGATAAATATTAGCCCTAATCGGGAGCTTGTAGCAGACGTCGCGCGACACGTATTCGTCGTAGGACTCGGTCATAGAGAAGGCAAGGCTCTCATATATTGGATGCTCTGCCCTGAAAACGGTTATTCTGTTACGCGACTGGACGTAGAACATATAGAGAATTTCGGTATCGAAGTTCTCCATATTTGACTCGATTATCTCACGGTCAAATACGAGCGAGCGCACACCTGCCTCGCCTTCGCCGGCATCAAGCCTGAAAACGAGTCCCGAGGGAACAAGGACGAAGTCGCCTGACTCGGCATCGAGCGTTTCCGTGCCTATCTGCATAGTAAGGCTGCCGAAGGTTACCTCGATTATCTCCATTGCGGTAGGGTTATAGCCTGTGTGTATGATACCTCTGCCGTGTGACGAGTACATTCTGAATTTACTTTTGGTTTCCTCGGACATATTTACCTCCGCCATCTAAAAGTTTTTGCCTCTATGTTATCCTATAATTCAATTATAACAGAAAGGATTGCTTTTGTAAAGAGGAAATCACGGAATATTATAAATTTTTGTTATAAAAGCCACGAAATACATCAAAATTTCGTGGCTTTTTATATTTTTCTAAATTTCAAACTGTGCAGAATACAGCTCGCTGTAAAAGCCTCCCTGTGAAAGCAGCTCCGCGTGCGTGCCCTGCTCTACAACGTCGCCGTCCTTGACAACGAGAATTTTGTCCGCCGAAACGACGGTTGAAAGCCTATGAGCGATAACGAACACCGTCTTGTCCTTCATAAGGCTTATCATTGCCTCGGAGATGTCACGCTCGGTCTTTGAGTCGACGTTCGAGGTTGCCTCGTCGAGAATAAGCATACTCGAGTCTATAAGCATCGCGCGGGCTATGGTGAGCAGCTGCTTTTGCCCCTTTGAGATATTCTTCGCTGCCTCGGAGAGGGGTGTATCGTATCCCTCGGGCAGACTAATAATGAAGTTATGAATTTTTGCCGCGCGGCAGACTCTTTCGACCTCCTCGCGGCTCGCGCCCTCCGAACCGTAGGCAACGTTTTCGTATATTGTACCTCTGAAGAGCCAGGTGTCCTGAAGCACCATAGTAAATGCGCGGCGAAGCGAGTCGCGGCGAAGACTGTAAATGCTCACGCCGTCGATTGTGATACTGCCGCTGTCTATATCGTAAAAGCGCATAAGGAGATTGATAACCGTGGTTTTGCCTGCTCCCGTAGGTCCGACAATCGCGGTAACGCTTCCCGGCTCGGCGCGGAGCGAGAGTCCTTTGAGGACGGGCTTATCCTTCCCGTAACCGAAACTGACGTCGGAAAGCTCCACCAAACCGCTCGTGACGGTAAGCTCCCCTGCCCCCTCGGAGTCCAAAACCTCCTCCTCTTCGTCAAGAAGGTGGAAAACGCGCTCAGATGCGGCAAGAGATGACTGAATGTCGGCATAAATGTTCGCTATCTGATTTATCGGACCTGAGAATTTTCTCGAAAGCAGGACGAACTTTGAAAGTCCCGTCAGTGTAAGTATACCGCCGCCCATATAGAGCAGAGCGCCAAAGAGGTTGACGAGTGCGAGTGAGAGGTTGTTGATAAGGTTGACGGTGGGGCCTGTCATTGTGCCGTTCGCCTCGGCTACGGTGTATGCCGCGCGCGCCGCCTCGTTCTTCTCCTCAAATCCCGAGAGAACCTCGTCCTCTCTGCCGTAAATCCTTATGGTTTTATGCCCTGCTATCATTTCCTCGACGTAGCCGTTCATCTCGCCGAGGGCGGCGCTTCTCTTACGGAAAAGCGGTCTTACGCGGCGGCTGATAAACCTTGTAAAGAGGAGCGAGCAAGGTATCGTCACAACGAAAACGAGTATCAGAACAGGCGATACGGTGAGCATAAGCACAAAGGAATAAACCACGGTAACAAGGCTTGAAACTATCTGAATAAAGTCGGTCGAGAGCGACTCGTTGACGGTGTTTATATCATAGGTTACTGTGCTGACAATTTCACCCGTTTGTTTTTTGTCGAAGAAGGAAACAGGCAGTTTTAGCAGCTTATTGTAAACATCTGTTCGCATTTTGCATGCCATTTTATGCGAAATTGATACCATCATCACCGACAGCAGGTAAGAAATCACGGTAGATGCGGTATAGCAAATCACCATAAGAATCAGGTAGTAATATACCGAGCCCTCGCTCTCCCCCGCAATCGCTCCGATTGCCTCGCCTGCAAGGGCGGTGCCGTTAATTCCGAGCGTACCCGAGAGAACCGTGAGTGTCAGTGCAAGAATCAAGGTCCACCTGTGGTAGGAGAGATATTTCCAAAGGCGCAGGTATACGTATTTGTAGTCCCTCGGTCTTGCCTTCGCAGCACTTGTATTTGTAGTGCTTGTATTTGCAGTGCTTGCATTTGCAGTGCTTGTCGGGTGCGAGGTCTTTGCCGTGTTCTTCATATCTTCTCCCTTCCCGCCCTTGTGCGGCGATATTTTAATTAAGCTATATTTGCTGAACGCTTGCGATATCGCGGTAGATTTCGGATTTTTCAAGCAGCTCGCTGTGAGTTCCGACGTCGGTAATTCTTCCGCCGTCAATTACAAGTATTTTGTCGGCGCCCATAACCGAAGCAATTCTCTGCGAAACAATTACGGTCGTAGTGCCGACCCTCTCGCGCAGCGCCGCGCGAAGTGCCTTGTCGGTCTTATAGTCGAGGGCGCTTGAGGAGTCGTCAAGAATTACGATTTCGGGATTGCCGAGAAGCGCGCGCGAAATCAGGAGCCTCTGCTTCTGACCGCCCGAGAGGTTTGTGCCTCTTGTTGTTGCCATACGCAGAGGCCCCTCGTCGGTGTCAAGTACAAATTCCCTCGCCTTTGCAGTATTGATTGCCGCTTCGATATCCGAGAGGTCCGCCTCGCGGAAGAAGGTGATATTATCCTTCAGCGTTCCCGAGAAAATAAAGTCGTTCTGAAGCGCCACGCCGAAGATTGAGTAAAGCTCCTCTCGGGGTATTTCCCCTATTTCTCTGCCGCCTATGTAAATATTGCCCGAGGTGGGCTTGTACAGACCGAGAAGAAGGCTTATAAGGGTAGTTTTACCCGAGCCTGTCGCACCGATTATGCCGAGCACCTCGCCTCGCTCGAGGGTGAAGCTGATATTCTCAAGCGCGGGCTTTCCGCTACCGTAGGAAAACGTAACGTCATCAAAAACGATATACGAGTCCGATTCGGAGCGTTTTGCAAGCTCACACGGCTCGGATTTTTCAGTCGGGATAAGCAGCACCTCTTCAATTCTCGCGGCACTAGCCATAGCGCGCGATGCCTGTACAAAAATTCTCGTCATCATAATCATATTATTGAGTATGACGGTAAAGTAGGTCATAAAAGCAAGCAGCTTACCCGAGGCTGCCTCGCCGTCGGTCTTTGCCATACACGCTCCGACGACGATAACAAGACAAAGCCCCATATAGAAAATAAAGTCGTTTATCGGCTTTGTCAGCGACGTAAGCCTTCCAGCCTCGATTTCCTTGTCGGAGAGGGCTTTTGCAGAGGCTGAAAACTTACGCTTCTCGTAATTTTCCTTCGAGAGAGCCTTGATTACTCTTATACCCGATGCTGTTTCGTCTATGCGTGATACGATTTCGTCCTGCCTTTGTTGCTGTGAGTTGTAAATCGGCACCGAGCGGCGTGTTATAATATACACAGTCAGCGCTACGAGCGGAAGGACTGCAATCAGTATAAGGGCGAGCCTATAGTCGATTGTGAGGGTGATTATTATTCCGCCTATAAGCATAAGCGGCGCCTTCATACCGAGTCTGATAATTCTAGCAAAGAAATTGGTGATATTATAGGAGTCGGCGGTAAGGCGTGAGGTCAGGGACGAGAGTCCTATTCTGTCGGTGTCACAAGCCTCAAGAGAAAGAGTTTTCTTAAAGAGGTCGGAGCGCAAATCTCTGGCAATCCACCCCGTTACGTGCGCCGAGGCGCGGTTACCGATTACGTTAAACAAAAAGGTGAGAACGGCAAAGAGGAGCATAAGAGCGCCGTTCTGAAGCACGGCTTCCATATCTCCCTTCGGGACGTTCTCATCTATGATTATTGCAAGCATTTTCGGTATTGCAAGCTCCGAAAATACCGATACTGCCTTGATAATAAGCGCAAAGAGAGCGGTAAAAAGATATGGTTTTACATACTTTATAACCGTTCTCATAGTCTTCTCCATTCTGCCGCGCGGCGGCACGTCGGGTTTTGTGATGCATTGCGACTTAAACAAGCGTTATGCATCTATTGGTGCTTTCAGGTGAAAAGCAACCGCTATTTCAATTAATGGAAGGTTGCAAAAATTACAACGTTTAATAGAAGGTTGCAACCTCTTTTTCGGGCTTCTCGGCTCTCTTAATGTCGGTAACGGTGAGGACGGGACCTCTGCCTCTGTATATCGGCGAGTAGCCCTCGGAGAGCTTACCCTCAAGGATTACCCAGTCGCGTGTTGCAAGCTTCAGCGCGCCCGTGCCGTTTGCAACGACACCGCGATAAGCAATATCGTCGGCGCAGCATACCATAATATGTCTGCCTACGGCAAACTGTCCCTTGGGGAGCGATGAGTCGAGCGCGACTATTCCCTTAAAGCGCACAGTCTTACCGTCATACTTTGCAAAGTCCTCTGTAAGGTCGCGGTAGAACAAGGCAAAATCGTCGTCCGAAATCTCGATTACCGGAGCGCCTATATCAAAAGGAAGGGGGTCCTCGAACTCGTCAAACTCGACCTCGCCCGAGGTATCCTCGTAGCAGATATTAGCCTTGCGGCTGACGCCTCTTACAAGCTTGTGAAGCTCCATTTTATCGGTTTCGGGGGTTACTCTGTTAAAGACAACCATCTCGCAGCTTGTGAGCTTGTCTACCATAAGCTGGCGCATATTCGCGTTATAGGTCAGTGCTGTCGTGCTGTCAACGACGAGTATCTCCTGATAAACGAGAAAGCTCTCGGGAATTGCGTTATAGAAGGAGTCGAGCTTCCACATTCCGTTGTACTCCACTACAACGATATCCGCGCCGGCGCGCTTCTGCATTGCGGAAAGCCTGTCGGTTGTGATTAGCTGCTCGTCCGAGAAGCTGGCAAAGGAAACGTTGTCACCGAAGTCCTCGGGATTATACTCCTCTTCTCCGTCCTCGCACATAATTATAAGGTATTTCTTCTTTCCGTCGTTGAAGTTCGGGTCCTTCATAGTTTCGGCTATAAAGCTCGTTTTACCTGCCTCGAGAAAGCCCGTAAACAAATATACAGGAATATCCATTTTAAATACCGAACAGCTCCTTTATTCTGACATTGTCGAGCCCTGAGCCGATAACGCAGAGTCTGCCGATTATTCCCGCGCTGCCTACTCTTACGTCGCCCTCACCGGGTACGTAGTCAAAGTGAAGCCAGCTGCCGCACTCGCACTCAACGATACCCTTGGCGCGGAGTATCATACCGTACTCGTCGCTCTCGGAGAAGGTGTCGAGTATCTCCTCGAGCCTCTCCCTTGTGAATTTCTTTGTGGTTTCCGCGCCGAAGGACGAGAACACCTCGTCGGCGTGGTGATGGTGATGTCCGTGACCGCCGCAGCCGCAGGAGCACTCCTCGTCATGGTCGTGGTGATGCTCGTGGTGGCACTCCTCGTCATGGTCGTGGTGGTGCTCGTGGCAGTGGCACTCCTCGCCGTGGTCGTGGTGGTGCTCGTGGTGGCAGTCCTCATCATGGTCGTGATGGTGCTCATGGCAATGGCACTCCTCGTCATGGTC
Organism: Clostridia bacterium; assembly: GCA_017472305.1. Classification (GTDB taxonomy): domain Bacteria; phylum Bacillota; class Clostridia; order Oscillospirales; family CAG-272; genus UBA1740. The sequence goes on from JAFUQP010000031.1 coordinate 47,276, forward strand.
GTGGTGGTGCTCGTGACAGTGGCACTCCTCGTCATGGTCGTGATGGTGCTCGTGACAATGGCACTCCTCGCCGTGTTCGTGGTGATGCTCGTGGCAGTGGCACTCCTCGTCGTGGTCGTGGTGGTGCTCGTGATGATGCTCGTGGTGGTGCTTATGCTCCTCTTCAAGCCTTGCCAGAGCGTCCTCGAGTGTATCGCGCTTCTCCATTGCGGCGAGGATATCCTTGCCGTCGAGCTTGTCCCAGGGGGTTGTAACGATAGTTGCCTCGGGGTTATGCTCGCGAAGGAGCGCTACGGTTTCGGCAATTTTAGCATCGTTTGCGCTCTGCGTGTGCGAGAGGACTATACAGGAAGCGTTCGCTATCTGGTCGTTATAGAACTCGCCGAAGTTCTTCATATACATTTTGCACTTCTTGACGTCTGCAACGGTGGTGAAGGCGTTAAGCTGTGCCTTATCGGACTCCACCTTCTTTGCCGCGCGGATAACGTCGGAGAGCTTTCCGACGCCCGAGGGCTCGATAATAATTCTGTCGGGGCTATACTCGACTATAACCTTTTCAAGCGCCTTTGTAAAATCACCGACAAGCGAGCAGCAGATGCAGCCCGAGTTCATCTCGGTAATCTCAATTCCCGCGTCGGCAAGGAATCCGCCGTCAATTCCGATTTCACCGAACTCGTTCTCGATAAGCACAACGCGCTCGCCCGAGTACGCCTCGGTAATAAGCTTTTTGATTAAAGTGGTCTTTCCCGCACCGAGAAATCCCGAGAAAATATCTATTTTCGTCATAATACTCCTTGCCGCAATTGCGGCACTCCTTAAATATTTATAATTCAAACATAATTATTATACTCCGCGCCGCCCGAATTGTCAAGTTTTTATTAATATTTTACAATCAGGAAAAAACTCGCGATTTTCTTTTAAAAACCACTTGACAAGCCATAACACTATGTGTTAAAATCTCTTATCCCCTGTGGGGATAGGAAGATAGAGGCGCACTGCACGAAGATTACCGCACCGAAAAAAGCCGCCGAGGCTGTGTGGGAAAGGCGTGGGTGCCGAAGCGGATACCGTGGCGGGTATCTTGGCTGGCAGCTCGGATAATATCCGTTCTGCTGTCGCATTGATTTGCGAAGGGCTATCACAGAAAAGGTCTGTTTTTTGTCTTTTTTGTTGAGGTAGTCGTCGCTCGGCTATCTTTTTTATTTGATGGGATTATCCCAATTACAACATTTCCGCAGGGATTTGCGGTAAAAATCGGAGGATACGGTTATGAAGGACACGGTTTTCACAGGAGTTGCAACGGCTATAGTTACACCCCTTACAAAGGACGGAATTGATTACGAGCAGTTCGGAAGGCTCATTGAGTGGCAGATTGCCGAGGGTGTTAACGCGATAGTCGCGGTCGGCACGACGGGCGAGGGCTCAACCCTCTCCGATGCTGAGCATAAAGAGGCTATAAAATTCTGCGTTGACAAGGTTGCGGGCAGAGTTCCGGTTATCGCAGGCACAGGCTCTAACGATACCGCATACGCTATAGAGCTGACAAAGTTCTCCTGCGAGGTCGGCGCTGACGCTATGCTCCTCGTTACCCCCTACTATAACAAGGCAACCCAGAAGGGCCTCGTTGCTTCCTTCAAGGCAATTGCCGACGCCTCGACAAAGCCCTGTATTCTTTACAACGTTCCCTCGAGAACAGGCTGTAATCTGCTCCCCTCGACGGTACTCGAGCTATGCGAGCACCCGAATATCGTTGGAATTAAGGAAGCGTCGGGAAATATTTCTCAGGTTGCCGAGCTTTGCGCTCTTGTCGGTGATAAGATTGCCGTTTACTCGGGCAACGACGACCAGATTGTTCCTCTTCTCTCGCTCGGTGCACAGGGCGTAATTTCGGTGCTCTCGAACATTATGCCGAGAGCTACAGTAAAGATGTGCGACGACTTCTTCGCGGGCGACGTCGCCTCGTCGAGAAAGCTCCAGCTCGAGCTTCTTCCGCTTATCAACGCGCTCTTCTGTGAGGTTAACCCCATTCCCGTAAAGGCTGCCGTTGCAGCTATGGGCTACTGCGAAAACTACCTTCGTCTGCCTCTTACTCCTATGGAGAAGAAAAACGAGGAGAAGCTTCTCTCTCTTATGAAGGCAGAAGGACTTATTTAAGTAATAGGTAAGAGTGAAAAGTGAATAGGTAAAAGTAAAAGCGAATAGGTAAATTAAGGGATTGATTTGATATGAAAATTCTACTTAACGGAATTTCGGGATATATGGGCCGTGAGGTGGCAAAGCTCTGCAACGCAGGATACAGAGGCACCGAGCTTTCGGTCGGTGTTGACCCAAGCGCTGTGGGAGATGAGGCTCCCGCAGTTTATACAAGCCTTAACGAGGTGACGGACACCTCGGGAGTTGACTGCATCGTTGACTTCTCGCATCACGCGGTAACCGAGGCGCTTACCTCGTTTGCGGTAAGCCGCAGGCTTCCTCTTGTGGTGGCTACCACAGGACACACCGAGGAGGAGCTTCAGATGATACGCGAGGCGGCAAAGTGTGTGCCCGTGTTCCATTCGGGAAATATGTCGCTCGGTATTGCACTGCTCGTTGAGCTTGCAAAGATTACGGCGCTCGCCCTTCCCGAGGCTGAAATAGAGATAATAGAAAAGCACCATAACAGAAAAATCGACGCTCCGAGCGGCACGGCACTTATGCTTGCCAACTCTATACGCGATATCCGTCCCGAGGCTACCTACAACCTCGGCAGGAGCGGTCATGGCAAGCGCGCTCCCGAGGAAATCGGTATTCATTCAATCAGAATGGGTAACATAGTTGGTGAGCACGAGGTTATAATCGGCACACCTAACCAGACGATAACCCTCAAGCACGAGGCTCACGACAGAGCCCTCTTTGCCGAGGGTGCGCTCGCGGCGGCGGCGTTTCTTGTGTCCTGTCCACCCGGTATGTACGATATGCAGAGCCTTATCTCTTCCGAGGACGGAGCTGAAAGCGATTTCTCTGCCGTTATAGGTTAAACCTGAAATCAAGCGAATTTTATACTGCAAATGCAGTTTTGGAGTTATATGAAAATAGCAATTTACGGATACGGAAATCTCGGCCGCGGAGTTGAGGCGGCAATAGCTTACCACACAGACTGCGAGCTTGTCGGTGTATTCACAAGGCGCTCTCCCGAATCGGTTAAGACGGTAAGCGGCGCTCCCGTTTATTCTGCCGCGGATATAGGAGATTTCAAGGATAAAATCGACGTTTTAATTCTTTGCGGCGGAAGCGCTACCGACCTTCCCGAGGCTACGCCGATGCTTAGTGCCGACTTCAACGTCGTTGACAGCTTCGACACTCACGCGAAAATCCCCGAGCATTTCGAGAAGGTGAACAATGCGGCACTAAAGTCAGGACACGTCGCCTTGATTTCGGCGGGCTGGGACCCCGGGCTCTTCTCTATAGCGAGGCTTTATGCCTCGGCAGCCCTCCCCTCGGGTAAGGACTATACCTTCTGGGGCAGAGGCGTAAGCCAGGGACATTCCGACGCTATCAGGCGCATTGAGGGCGTTGTTGATGCAAGACAGTATACAGTTCCCGTCCCCGAGGCGCTCGAGGCTGTAAGGGACGGCGGCACTCCCACGCTCACCACAGGACAAAAGCACAGGCGCGAGTGCTACGTTGCGGTAGAGGAGTCGGCAGACAAGGCACTTATCGAAGAAAAAATCAAGACTATGCCAAACTACTTTGCCGACTACGAAACGACGGTTAACTTCGTGTCGGTCGAGGAGCTTCGCACAAATCACAGCGGTATGCCACACGGTGGCTCGGTCATAAGAAACGGCGTTACCGGTGAGGGCGGCAGGAACACTCATACCATTGAGTTTTCGCTCAGGCTCGACTCCAACCCCGAGTTTACCGCGAGCGTTCTGGTCAGCTCGGCAAGGGCGGTTTACAGAATGGCGGAGCGCGGTGATTTTGGTTGCAAGACACTCTTTGATATTGCTCCGCGCGACCTCTCGCCCCTCTCTCCCGAGGAGCAAAGAAGGCTTCTTCTTTAAAAATATTTTTACGCGAGGATAAGTAATTGCTTATTACCGAGAACACGAGAGATTTTATTTGTGATAATATAGACAGACTTGAGGACGGAGAGCTTACCTTCAGAGGTCAGAGGCTGACGAGCCTTGCCAAAAAATACGGCACTCCCCTCTATCTCTACGACGAGGAGAAGATAAGAGAAAAGTGCCGCGCCTACCTCGGTGCGGTAAAAGCAGGCTTCGGCTCACGGGCAAAGGTCCTCTATGCCTCGAAGGCGGCTTCATTCAAGCGGCTCTACGAGATTATGCGTGAGGAGGGTATGGGAATCGACGTCGTTTCGCGCGGCGAGATTTACACCGCGCACCGCGCGGGCTTCGACCTTCAGAACGCCTATTTCCACTCGAACAACAAGACCGACGAGGACATTGAATACGCAATTGATAAGGGCGTCGGATATTTCGTTGCCGACAACGCAGAGGAGCTATACGCTATAGAGCGTATTGCAGGCGCGAAGGACAAGGCTTGCCGCGTGCTTCTCCGTATTACCCCCGGTATAGACCCGCATACCTATGCGGCTGTTGCTACCGGTAAGGTTGACTCCAAGTTCGGCTCGGCAATCGAGACGGGACAGGCTATGGAGATAACAAAGGTTGCGCTTTCGCTTCCCCACGTTACCCTCCGCGGCTTCCACTGCCACGTCGGCTCGCAGATTTTTGATGCGGAAATATACCTTATGACGAGCAGAGTTATGCTTGATTTCGTCAAAGATGTATACGAGAGTCTTGGGTATCTGGCTGACGAGCTTGACCTCGGCGGCGGCCTTGGCGTCAGATACATAGAGAGCCAGCCGACGCTGGATATTGCCTCTGTTATTCTCTCGGTTTCCGATGCGCTGAAGGCGCACGCCGACGAGCTTGGTATTACGCTTCCCGTGATTTGCTTTGAGCCCGGAAGAAGCATAGTTGCCGATGCGGGACTTACACTCTACACCGTCGGAACGGTTAAGGATATCCCCGGATATAAAACCTACGTTTCTGTTGACGGCGGTATGACGGATAATCCGAGATACGCGCTCTACGGCTCGCCCTACACTATTCTGCCGGTTATTGCCTCGGAGTCAGAGGACAGAGAGGTTTCGGTTGTCGGCAGGTGCTGTGAGAGCGGAGATATTCTTCAAGAGGGGGTTATGCTCCCGTCGGATACGAAGAGAGGCGACCTTCTCGCCTGCCTTACTACAGGCGCATATCACTACTCTATGGCATCGAATTATAACAGAATTCCAAGACCGCCCGTGGTTATCCTGACAAAGGACTCGGATTACCTTGCGGTAAGGCGCGAGAGCGTTGAGGACGTAGCCTCGCTCGACCTGTAAAAACAAATAACGCGGTACTGTAAGCCCAAGGACGTGCTTCCTATGAAAAGCTTTACAGTGCCGCATTTTTGTTTCCGTGCATTTTTTGCTTTTCCGCAACCCCCCGCCCTTACATATATACATATATGTATTTATTTAACGAAATAATTTTACAAACCCCTTGACAAATGGCAATTTTTATGTTATAATTCTTCGGTAGTTTGGAAAAATTCCAACCCCTTGCTGTCAGTTTGACAGCCAAAAGTCCAAAAGGAGGTAAAATTAAGATGGAAAAGAAGATTTGTTCTTACGAGACTCTCTTTGCAGTAAGCGGCAACCTCGGTGAAGAGGATAGCAAGGCTCTCATTGAGAAGTTCGTAACGCTCATCAACGACAACGCATCTGACGTTGAGGTTAATGAGTGGGGCAAGCGCAGATTCGCATATCCTATCAACTACGTAACTGAGGGATATTACGTGCTTGTTTCCTATAAGAGCGAACCCAGCTTCCCTCTTGAGCTTGACCGTGTGTTCGGTATCACTGAAGGCGTACTTCGTTACATGACCACCACCAAGTGCGAGAAGGCAGCTAAGTCCGAGGCTGTTGCCGAGGAGACCGTCGAGGCTAACGAAGCCGAGGCATAAAACAAAAATACAGGAGGCGGAACTATGGCAGACTTAAACAAGGTCATTCTTATGGGCCATATGACGGCAGACCCCGAGCTCAAGCAGACTACCAGCGGTATTTCGGTTTGTAGCTTCTCTATCGGTGTTAACCGCCGTTATTCCAAGGCGGACCAGTCTCAGCAGTCGGTTGACTTCATCAACATTGTTTGTTGGCGTCAGCAGGCAGAGTTTGTTTCGCGTTACTTTAAAAAAGGCAGCAGCATAGTAGTATGCGGTAGCTTACAGACCAGAAACTGGACCGACAACCAGGGTCAGAAGAGATACGTGACCGAGGTTGTGGCAGACGAAGTAAGCTTCGGCGCTCCCGCTGCAAATCAGGGTGCTAACGTGGCAGCCGACAAGCCCCAGGGACAGGCTTATACCCCCCAGGCGTACGGCAACCCCTCGTTCAACAACGCTCCCGCTGCTAATTTTGAAGAATATCCCGGTGACGAGAGCCTTCCCTTCTGATAAGAGAACAGCTCTCAACCCTCCCATAGCTAGGCTCACTGCCGTGGGAGCAATATAGAAATCGTGAGTCGGAAAGGTTTGTGTATATCATAATGGATAGAAACGATACTCAGCGTCCCGCATACCGTCAGAACCACAGAAGAAAGAAGGTTTGCATCTTCTGCCAGGACAAGGTTGACGGCATCGACTACAAGGATATTGCTAAGCTCAGAAAGTTCATTTCCGAGAGAGCAAAGATTCTCCCCAGACGAGTTTCCGGCAACTGCGCTCTTCACCAGAGACAGCTTACCACCGCTATCAAGAGAGCTCGTCAGATGGCGCTTCTTCCCTACGTATCCAACTAATACGTTAAATAAAAAGGCTTCCGAAATTCGGAAGCCTTTTTTATGCTTTGCGGACGGAAATCTTCATAATAGAAAAACCGTTTTGTTTAGATAAGCCGCAAAACATATTGGAATAAGCGGCAAGATAACGCCCGTCAGCGGTCAAAGATATTGAGCTGCGCTATCATACCGTCGTAGAGGTCGTCAACGCTTCCCTCAAGGCGCTCGAAATATCCGTGATACTTGATATCCATATTGCTCTCGGGGAAAAGATAGTTAAAGAGCTCGGTGCAGTAGTCGTCGGTCATAGAGGCGATATAGTCCACGACAATCTGATTCGGCTCGGTTTCAATATACGGCTTATCCGCCGCGTAGTGGTTAGCCGTAACGAAATCTACGTGGTGCTCGAAGATGGGAGAGGTGCGCTTTCCCTCGCGAAGGTCGGAGAGAAGCTTATAGTAGAGTCTTTGTATCATAGGCTTGACGGTTTCGTCAAGGACTCTCGACACCTTCTCGTTTCTGTATATCTGCTCGTAATTATCGCGCTTTGCGGCTCTCATTCCCTGATAATGCTCGGAGTCAAGCATTATATAGGGCTTTCCGTAGCTGTTTTCGATAATATTAACCATAAGGTTGTTAATGATTTCAGCGTTGATTGTGCCTATACCCGCATCACCGAGGGCGGTGTCGGAGTCAACAATCTTCGCGCGCTTTGCGTCCTGTCTGTCCTTGCCCAGATATGCAATAATATCGCAGACTCTTACGACGCAGCCTTCAAGCGTTGAGGGAATAATGTGAAGAATATTTCCCTCGTCGACGTAGCAGCTCTCGACCATTCTGTCAAAGGTGTCAAAATCGGGCATTGTCGAGGGGTAATACTCATGCATTTCAAACTCGCCGTTATGCGAGATAATTCCGTCGAGAGTATCAAGGGTTATATTAAGCGGAAAAATTCCGTCAAGTACTCTTACACTGTGAACGTTGTGGTTGAAATACCTGCCGGTTTCGGCGTGATAAACCTCTGAAAGATAGCGCTCGCCTGCGTGACCGAAGGGCGTGTGTCCTATATCGTGACCGAGGGCAATTGCCTCGATAAGGTCGAGGTTGAGATTAAGCACCGAGCCAATCGAGCGCGCTATACGCGATACGAGCTGAACGTGAAGTGCGCGACGGGTGATATCGTCGTGCTTATAGAAGGAAAACACCTGCGTCTTATCGGTATAGCGATTGTAGTAGGGGCTGTGCATAATCTTATCAACGTCACGCACGTACGCAGGCCTCCAGATGGACTCCTTATCGAAGCTCTGATTTCTTCTGATAGCATTCGCACCCTTCGCAGCAAAATTCGGGCGCGTGTTATTCTCTATATCCTGCCTTATTCTCTCGGAAATCTCGGGAGAGAGCTTTTCATAATTTCTCTTGTTCATATTTACTCCGATAATTTTTTCTATAATTATTTTATCATAAATATATTAGCAAGTCAAGAAAAGAATACCTATATAATAAAAAATAAAAGCCTGCCGGGTTAGTGCAGGCTTTATTATTTCGGCATTATGCCATTGCGTTAAACTTTTTGGTGAATTCAGACTTCTTGTGAGCTGCGTTGTTCTTGTGAAGAATGCCGTGAGCAACTGCCTGGTCAACCTTCTTAACAGCGAGTCTGTAGAGCTCAGATGCTGCGGTCTTGTCACCTGCATCAACTGCTGCGTTGAACTTCTTGATAATAGTCTTAAGCTGGCTCTTAACCATCTGGTTCTGGAGTGCCTTTGCCTGGTTTACAAGAATACGCTTTTTAGCAGACTTAATGTTAGCCATTTTTGTTCTCCTTATAATTTTAGATAATCCCGCGGTACTTGCAAAATGCGGCTGAGAGGGTCCACAGATGCAATACTTCAGGCGATTATTTTTAATACCGATATATTTTATCACACTTTTCATAGAAAATCAAGAGGTATTTCAAAAAAAGAGCAAATATTTTTAAATATTTTTTGAAATTTGCTAAAAAAGCTCGAATGAAGAGCTTTTTATTAATTTAATATTATTTAATAATATTAAGGATTATTAAAAGTGCTTGAACTCTCGGAACTTTAGTGCTATAGTATATTCAAAAAAAGTAAAGGTGAGTCTTTTCTCAATGTTTCCTACCATCGTTTTTGTTCTATCGGCAGCAATTGTTATCGCACTCTATCTGACTTTAAAGAAGAACAAGCCCGACACCTTTATAAAGGTTCTGAAGGTTCTTGCCGTTATCTACCCCATAATAGGCATTCTTCGTTTCCTTCTTTCCGACTCCTTCGTTGAGCTTGTATTCAACATGGCAGACGGATACGAGAGCTATATCAGGTGGGCGTACTATATAGGCTACGCCGTACTTCCCTGCTCGGTATTTTTCGACGTCAGACTTTATCGCAATATCGCGTCCTTCTTCTCTCTCCCCGTTGCGATAGTATACACCGTGACATTTGAGCACTCAATGTCGCACTTTCTTGCAGAGGGCGGCGGCGGAATAATGCTCCCCGTACCGTTAAGATATATCTATCATATAATAGAGCTTACACTCGCGCTGGTTATACCCGTGCTTATGATTATGGCTACCCGTCACCGTATGAAGCTTGACTCGGCAAAGGAGCCCTTGACGGCACTCTTGTCAATACCCTTCATTATGCTTATTATGATGCCGTCTTATATTCCGCAGTCCACAGTCGGCTTCACCTCAATTCCCTCAGGCTCCTTCTCGGTGCTTCACTTCTCCTGGATAGCGCTTCTTATTCTCGCAATAGTTGCGGTTTATTTCTTCTACAGAAAGCGCTCTATTGAAGATAAGTACGCGCTTCTTGTATTTCTGACTATAGCGCAGCTGTTCCACACAAATTCAATTTTCCTTCGCGGATTTACACTCTCGAGAATGCCGCTTCAGCTTTGCAGCATTGCTGCCTTCTTCTACTTTGTGGCTATAATATTCAAAAAGCAGAAGATTTTCGATTTCTGCTATCTTGTAAACATAGTCGGCGGTGCTGTGGCAATAGTGCTTGCGGATTTCGGCTCTGATGCATTCTCGTTCTGGAACCTGCACTACATATACGAGCATACCTTCGTTATGATGGTGCCTATTCTCGGACTTTCTCTCGGAGTATTCCCGAGAGTTGACAAGAAGTCCTTAAAGCACGCGCTTATAATATTTGCGATTTATTTCGTATCAAGCTTTATTCTCGGAAGCGTGATAAACGCGGTTTCTCCCGAGGAAGGATATCCCGTAAACTTCTTCTATATGTTCGACCTTGAACGCGCGCTCGACTACGTGCCCTTCGTCGGCTTCACAGGAGCAATCCATATCCTTTGGGGCGAGTTTGAGATGTACCCGCTTCTTGTCGGAACAATATACGTAATTTTCAATCTTCTCATAATCGGCTTCTACTATATGACAAGAGGCATTTACCGCATCAGGGATAGAAAATGCGCGAAAGTTGAAGAATAAAACTAAAAAAAGCAAAAAACCGAGCCAAATGGGACGTACTCTTAAGGACAGTTTTGAGAGTACATTACCTACCGACAGAACACAGAAACCGCAGATTGCTTTTCTGCGGTTTTTGTGTTATAATAAAAGCAATCATTTTAATGAGAACAAGGAAGATACTTATGAGAGAAGTGATTGAACATTATAACAAGCTAATTGACGAAAACAATGACCCTGCTCGCGATCCTAAACCATTGAGAGATTATATGGACAAGTGGGACGGAGATAAGTTTATCGAGAGTATGCAGCTTGATAAAAGC
>JAFUQP010000032.1 GCA_017472305.1 Clostridia bacterium
CTTCCTTGTTGACGCTTATGACGAAGAGGAGCTTGCGCCCGGTGACGTGCGTACCGTTCTTCATCTTCACCCTGCGCTTGCGCCCGTTAAGGCGGCAGTTCTTCCTCTTTCAAAGAAGCTTTCCGAAAAGGCTCTCGAGCTTTACGACGAGCTTTCCTTCTACTCTAAGGCAACGACTGACTTTGAGTATCTGTTCCCGTTCGGTTGGGGAGAGCTTTGGGGCGTAGCGGACAGAACCGATTACGACCTCACCCAGCACCAGAATCACTCGGGCAAGGATATGACCTTCTTCGACCAGGAAACAGGTGAGCATTATATTCCGTACGTTGTCGAGCCCTCTCTCGGTGCTGACAGAGTTGCACTTGCGTTCCTTGTTGATGCATACGACGAGGAGGAACTCTCCGAGGGCGACGTTCGCGTTGTTCTTCACCTTCACCCCGCTCTTGCTCCCGTTAAGGCGGCTGTCCTTCCTCTTTCAAAGAAGCTCTCTGATAAGGCTCTCGAGCTTTATGACGAGCTTGCAAAGGAGTTCAACGTTGACTTCGACGAAACAGGCTCTATCGGTAAGAGATACCGCCGCGAGGACGAAATCGGTACACCCTTCTGCATTACCTACGACTTCGACACCGAAAACGACGGCTGCGTAACCGTGCGTGACAGAGATACTATGGAGCAGGTAAGAATTCCTCTTGCCGAGGTTAAGTCTTATATCGCAGAAAGACTTAAGTTCTGATTATTTATATCCGTCTGTTGCACTCCGCGAGGGGTGCAACAGCGTTTTTGAAGGGCGGTATTTTTCTTGAAAATACAAGCTGACGCTTATGCCCGATTCGGAGAAACAGTATGAAATGTGCCGAAAAAGTAAACAAAGGCTTACATAAAATGACGGTTAAAGCCGCAATTCCGCATACGTTGCCTGTTATGGCAGGGTATCTCTTTTTGGGAGCGTCATACGGAATTCTTATGAGCACGAGGGGCTTTTCATTCATATACCCTATGATTACAAGCACCTTCGTTTTTGCGGGCTCGCTCGAGTTCGCTCTCGCGGGAATACTTATCGGTGCCTTCAATCCGATAGAGGCGCTGCTTCTTTCGCTTATGATAAACGCAAGGCACATTTTTTACGGAATTTCAATGCTTGATAAATACCGAGGACTCGGCAAAAAGAAGCTCTATCTTATCTATGCCCTCACCGACGAAACCTTCTCGGTAAACTACTCGGCAGAAATACCCGGGGGGTAGACCGCGGACTGTTTTATTTCTACACGTCGCTCTTTGACCACCTGTACTGGGTTGTCGGTGCTACGGTTGGCGGTATTTTCGGCTCGCTTCTGCCTGTCGGTATCCGCGGCTTCGATTTTGCTATGACGGCAATGTTCGCGGTTATCCTTCTTGAGCAGATTCTCTCCTCAAAGAAAAACATTCCCTCGGTAATTATCGGAGTGTCGCTTTCGCTCTTCGCGCTTGTTATATTCGGTAGCGACGGATTCATTATCCCCTCGATGCTTCTTATGCTCCTTGCTCTTGCGGTTTTCAGGCGACCGATTGAGCATGCAGAAAAAGGGGAGGGCGACGTATGAGCACGACCGAGAGCATAATTATAATTTTCATTGCGGTTCTTGCGACCGCGACCACCAGATTTTTACCCTTTGCGGTGTTCGGCTCGGACAGACGCGCGCCGAAAATTCTCCACTATTTTGGGAAAGCGCTTCCGCCCGCGGTATTCGGTATGCTCGTTGTTTACTGCCTTAAGGGTGTCAGCTTTTCTTCCCTCGGGGGTTTTCTTCCCGAGATGCTTGCGCTTTTTGCCGTAATTTTTCTTCACCTCGCCTTCAGAAAAATGCTTTTGTCGGTTTCTGTCGGCACAGCAGTATATATGCTGCTTGTAAATTTCGTATTCGTATAAGGAGGGCATATGAGTCCTGAAAAAATTGCTTCCTTCACCGTCGACCATGACCTTCTTACAGAGGGTATTTACGTATCTAGAATTGACGGAGATATCACTACCTACGACCTTCGCACGAGAATTCCCAACGCGGGGGATTATATGGACAACCTCACTATGCACTCGGTTGAGCATATGTTTGCCACTTACGTGCGCTCGGGCAGTCTTGCCGACAGAATAATATACTTCGGACCTATGGGCTGTCAGACGGGTTTCTATCTTCTTGTGAGAAATGCAAAGAACGTCGAGGTGCTGTCCGAGGTTTTGGACGTCCTCACAAAGATAATTAATCACGAGGGAGAGATGTTCGGAGCTGTACGCCGTGAGTGCGGAAATTATAAGAACCTCGACCTTGACGCGGCGAAGCGCGAGTGCAAGGCATATCTTGACAAGCTTAACTCACGCGAGCAGGATTTTACCTACAGAGCAAACTGAAAACTATTATCAAAGAAACATAAAAAGCGCGTACAAAACCGCGCATAACGAACGGAGTAACGAATGAAGGCAGATATTGGAATTATAGGGGCTATGGAGCCCGAGATAGAGGCACTGGTCGGAGAATTGTCGGACGGTGTCACCGAGTGTGTCAGCGGAATAACCTTTCACATAGGAACGCTTCTCGGTAAGCGGGTTGTGATAGCAAAATGCGGAATAGGAAAGGTCTTTGCGGCACTTTGCACCGAGGCTATGATTATAAAGTATTCTCCCGACCTTATCGTTAACACAGGGGTTGGCGGTGCGCTTGCCTCGGGACTTTCGACGGGGGACGTTGTCATAGCCGACAGCCTTTGCCAGCACGATATGGACACCTCTGCGATAGGCGACCCCGTGGGACTTGTTTCGGGGATTAACAAAATCTATTTTGAAGCCGACAGGCGCGCTGCCGAAATCCTTCTTGACGCCGCATCGTCACTCGGGCTTTGTGCAAGGCTTGGAAGAATAGCGAGCGGTGATAAGTTCGTTGCCTCTGCCGCCGACAAGGAGCGTATCACCGGTAGCTTCTCGGCAGATGTCTGCGAGATGGAGGGCTGCGCTGTCGCGCAGGTTGCCTTTGTCAACGGCACACCCTTTGCGGTTATCAGGGCAATATCCGATTCCGCCGACGGTGAGGCGACTATGGATTACCCGACCTTCTTACCCATAGCTGCAAGGAATTCCGCTGCCCTGACACGAAAGCTTGTGGAGAGATGGTAACGGCATCTGTTATTGCGCTTATTATTGCCTTTTTCTCACGCTCTTTCTCGAAATAAACTGTAATAAAACAAAGATAATACCGAAAATTTCCCGTAAAAAACCGGAGAATTTCGGTATTTTTCTTTTTGGAGCCTTCTTTTCGCTCTGTCCTGCCTTCTCCTTGCCTTTCTTGGCGCCTGCCTCTTTGTTTGGTTTCTGAGGTCGCTTTTTTCATTGCTTTACAAAACAGCCCTGCTTTTAAAAATGAGGGCATGCAAGGCTTTTTGCGTCTCGTTTTATCCAAAAAGGACATTTGAAAAGCACAATCTATCCAAAAAGGACAATGTTTTGAAATAATGTCCTTCTGGCTTCTTGACAGTTAGCTTGGAAAAGAATTAAAATATTCTTGCTCAGAAATGTTTCTATATTTTCTGAAGTAAAATAATTCGGAGTATTATCTATGAAAGTACTTGATAGCTTTAAGCTTGACGGTAGGATTGCCGTTGTAACCGGGGGAGCCGGAAAATACGGCTACCAGATAGTCGAGGCTCTTGCCGAGGCGGGTGCTACGGTTTACGTTGCTTCGCGTAACCGCGAGAATAATGAAAGGAAGCTTTCACCGCTCACCGAGACAGGCTACGACGTAAGAGTCAAGGAGTTTGACCTTGAGGATTATGCGAGCATCGAAAAGCTTTGCGACGACGTATACTCGGAGTCGGGCAGGGTTGATATTCTTGTCAACAACGCAGTGCTTCGCTCGGCTAACGGCTACGGCGACACAACCGAGGCACTTGACAGAAGTATGCGTGCAAACGGCACGGCTCTTATACACATATCAAGGCTCTTCGGTGACAGAATGGCGGAGAGCGGCAGGGGCGGCTCGATAATTAATATCGGCTCGTATATGGGAATTCTAGGCGTTGACTACAACCTCTACGAGGGCACTGATATGTGTCAGGGCGGCGCTGCGGGCGATTACTTCTTCCATAAGGGCGGTATCACCAATTACACGAGGTTTCTCGCGAGCCACTACGGAGCAGCGCAAATCCGCACGAACTGCGTGGAGCTTGGCGGACTCTTTAACAATCAGCCCGAGAAATTCCTTGAGAACTATTGCAAGAAAACCCCTCTTGGAAGAATGGCGAATTCCACCGACCTTAAGGGACTTATAGTTTATCTTGCTTCAGATGCCTCTGTCTATATGACAGGCGCGATAATTCCTCTTGACGGAGGCTACAGTATAAAATAATGAAGACAAAGCTGCTTTGCGGAAAGAAAATTTCCGCGCTTACTCTCGGCACGGTTCAGCTTGGGCTTGCTTACGGAGTAAACAACGAGCGCGGAATGCCCACCTACGAGGAATCCGCCTCGATTCTGAATACGGCAACAGACGAGGGTATCTGCTCCTTTGACACGGCGCGTGCCTACGGCGAGAGCGAGGCGGTGCTCGGCAGGTACTTTAAGGAAAACGCAGTGCCGAGAACGGTGATAACCAAGGCGGCAATCTACGATGCAGCACCCGAGAAATTCGAGGACGAGCTCTTTTCTTCGGTGCGCACCTCTCTTAAATGCCTGGGAGCAGAAAAGGTTGATGCCGTAATGTTCCATAATGAGAAGATGTTTGATAAATACGGCGACGTTGCCGCACGCGCGCTTCAGAAGCTGCGCGCAGAGGGGCTCTGCGACTGTATCGGAACGTCGTTCTCGGACAAAACGAGGCTCTACGAATATTCTACCGACTACTCGCTTGACTGCGTGCAGATTCCAGCCAATATGTTCGACGCGGTAGGGATTAACGACGGCATAGTGCACAAGCTGGCAGAGCAGGGAACATTCGTGTTTGTAAGAAGCCTCTATCTTCAAGGACTGTTCTTTAAGAACACCGATACTCTTACGGGGAAGCTTTTGGCGGCAAAGGAGTCGCTTGATTCGCTTTCTAGTCTTGCAAGAGAAGCGGGGCTCGGTATGGCAGAGATGGCGGTGGCTTACATAAGGGACAGCGCGGGCGTTGGATCTCTCGTTCTCGGCTGCGATACTCCCGACCAGCTTCGCGAAAGCTGTAGGGTTGTTAATTCCCCCTCGCTTTCCGCCTCGCTCCGAGGTGAGATTGAGAGAATTGCCGAGCGCGTTCCAAGCATCGTTGTCAGACCCTGGGACTGGTATAAATAAGCATTTGTTACCACGGAAAAACATCTGTCCGTCGGGGGGTTATACAATTGTTTTTTATACGACCTTTCTATAGGAACTTAGCTTAAGTACGTAAAAACACAAAATATGAAAACTAAACTTTACAAAAGGAGCAAATAATGAAGGAATTCAAGATTGCAATGCTGGGAATGGTTGACGGAAACGGTCACCCATATTCCTGGAGCGCGATGTTCAACGGATACAATAAAGAGGAGATGGAGAAGTGCCCCTTCCCCGTAATTCCGAGATACCTTGAAAAGGAGCCTGCCGAGAGCTTTGGTGTAAGAGGCGCGAAGATTACCCACGTCTGGTGCGACGACCCCGAGGATGCAAAAAAGGTTGCCGCGGCAGCACTCATTCCGAACGTCGTTGAGAAGCCCGAGGACGTTATCGGCGAGGTAGACGCGGTTATCGTCGCCACCGACAAGGGCTGGGAGCACGTATGGAGATGTAAGCCGTTTATTGATGCGGGGCTTCCTATCTTTATCGACAAGCCGCTTGCCGACAACGTAGACGACCTCAATCAGTTTATTAAGTGGTATAAGGCAGGACACAGGATAATGTCCTCGTCCTCTCTGCGCTACACGAAGGAATATATTCCATATATGATTTCCACCCACGAGCTAGGTGAGCTTCGCTACATAAATATGACTATGCCGAAGTCTTGGGAGAGATACGGAATTCACGCTCTTGAGCCTGTTTTTTGCATCACGGGTCCGGGATATGTTTCGGTTCGCAACACAGGCTCGGAGAATAACAACATTCTTCACCTGAAGCATAAGGACGGGATTGATGTAAACCTTGCGGTAATCTACGACTGTGCCGGCTCGCCGCTTAAGATTATGGGCACGAAGGGCAGCGTTTCGGTTCCCTCTGCCGACAGCTACTATTCCTTCCACAAGCAGCTTGACGTGTTTGTTGAGTATCTCGAAACAGACGTTCGCCCTTATCCGTTTGAGGAAACTATCGAATTAATGATGATTATTATTGCGGGCATCAGAAGCCGCGAAGAGGGTGGCCGCGAGGTTACTCTTGACGAAATAAGAAGGGAGCTTGTATTATGATGCACCTTCGTGAAAGTAAGGTATTAAAGAAAATCAGAGCGGGAGAGGTTGCCTATAGCTTTAAGCTCAACCTCTATGATGCTCGCGTTGCGGAAATCGCTGCTATGAGCGGTATAGACTGTCTTTGGGTCGATATGGAGCACGTTCCGAGCGATTATATTGAGCTTGAGAACATTATCAGAGCCGCAAAAATCTATGACGTTGACGTACTTACGAGAGTTGCCAAGGGCAGCTATAACGACTTTATCAGACCTCTTGAGGCAGATAGCACGGGAATTATGATTCCTCACCTTATGAGCCTTGAGGAGGCAAAGAAAATCGTTTATTACACGAAGTTCCACCCCATAGGCAGACGCCCGATTGACGGCGGTAATGCCGACGGTAAGTATTGCCTCGTCGATACTATGGACTACATAACCGAGGCTAACGCTCAGCGCTTCAACGTGGTTCAGATTGAGGACCCCGAGCCCGTGGCAGAGCTTGAGGAAATTTGCGCGCTTCCGGGCATTGATATGATATTCTTCGGCCCTGCCGACTTCAGCCACGCGCTTGGACTTCCCCACGATATTATGAACCCCGAAACAAGGCGCGTACGCGCTATGGTTGCCGAGTGTGCAAGGCGTCACGGAAAGATGGCGGGTACCGTCGGAGGTCTTGGAAACAGACAGGAGCTTGTAGACGAGGGCTTCAACTTTATCAATCTCGGCGCTGACGTTGTAGCGCTTACAAGCTATTTTGGCAATATTGTCAAGGGACTTGGGGACTGAGGCTCGGTTGGTGTAGGAAAATGATTGTTGCGAATATTAAGAATGCCGAAAGATACTACTCGCTAAACCCTCTTTTTAAGGAAATTTTTGACTTTCTCGGAGCTCTTAACGAAGACTCCGCCGAGGCCACACAGCGTGAGGGTTGGCGCGCAGGAGTATCGGTATGCGAGAAGCGCGACTATGACGAGTCGGGCGAGCTTCGTCCTGCCGAGGCTCACAGAGCCTATATCGATATTCACTACGTAATATCGGGAAGCGAGGGTATGGGCTATGCCGACGTTGATACCCTTACCCCTATCACCGAGTACGATGCCGAGGGCGACTGTCTTCTCCTCTCGGGCGACGTAAGCGTCGTTACACTTCGTGAGGGGGACTTCTGCATAGTCTTTCCCGAGGACGCTCACGTTCCCGCACTTACCACAAAACACAGGGACGGGCTTAAAAAATCGGTGGTAAAGGTTAAACTATAGTTTACATTTTACAAAAAAATCCTGTTGGAATTTATTCGGCAGGGCAATATAAAACAAGGAGATTTGCCGAGGCTTTTGGTGCATAGCTTGTGCATTGCAAAAAAGCGCAGGCAGTAAATTATGAAGGTAGGATTTTCAAGAAAATGTATTACTCCGCCGCTGGGAGTCGGTGTTTGCGGATACTATGAATACAGAGAGGTAAAGGGGGTTCTTGACGACCTTTACGTAAGCGCCGTTGCCTTTGAGTCGGGCGATGGCCGAGCGGTGATAATCGCAGCCGACGTATGTATGCTTTCCTCGGCACTTTGCGACGGCTACAGAAAAAGAGTTGCCGAGTGCTGCTCGCTTTCTCCCGAGGCGGTGTTCATCAACTGCTCACACACTCACACAGGACCTGTTGTCGGTGATAACGAGAGCATGGATATTCCTGCCTCTCCCGAGTATGACAGGTATTTTGCGGATAGCCTTGTAGAGTGCGCGAAGGAGGCGTTTGCCGACCTTAAGCGTGCGGAAATGTCGGCTGCCGAGGGACGCGCCGAGGGGATATCCTTCGTGCGCCGCTTCAGAATGAAAAACGGAAACGTGCAGACTAACCCCGGAGTAGATAATCCCGACGTAAAAGAGGCTCTAGGCACGGCTAACGATAAGGTCAGATTTTTAAGAATTAAGAGAGAGTGCGGCGATACGGTTGTTATCGTTAGCTTCGGTACTCACGCCGATACCGTTGGAGGAGAGCTTGTCAGCGCAGATTGGCCCGGTTTCGTCGTAAAGACCGTTGAGGCGGCTCTCGAGAATACGAGATGTCTGTTCCTCACAGGCGCGCAGGGTGACGTCAACCACATAAATCCTCACCCGACAGAAGCCGAGCGTGAGGGACTCGAATACGATACCTTTGACGGAGTACCGCGCGGATATGAGCACGCAAAGCACATGGGCCGCAAGGTTGCCGCCGCGGTTATCGGAAATATAGGAAAGACCGCACCTGTTACGGGTGATGCGATAGGCTTCGGTATGAAGGAAATATTTATGCCGTCAAATCAGGAGAACGACCGTCTTGAAGAGGCAAAGAAAATCTCGGAGCTGTATCTATCCGGCAGAGCGCACGAGCTCCCCTATGAAAAAATGGAGCTTACCACAGCTGTTGCCGAGGCGCAGAGGATTGTTGAGCTGGAGCACGGCCCCGAGGGCTACGGATTTGTGCTTTCTGCGCTTAAAATTGGCGACGTTACCTTTGCCGGGCTTCCCGGGGAGTGCTTTACCGATATCGGCAGAACGATAGAAAAGGAATGCGGTGACGGGGTGTTCGTATGCTGCCTTACAAACGGGGGTGAAACCTACTTCCCGACCTCATCGGCTTATGACGAGGGCGGCTACGAGGCGCGTAGCTCCCGTCTTAAAAAGGGTGGAGATAAGATACTGACGGACGGTATGCGAGAGCTTCTTTTGTCTATTTGATTGGCGCCTTCGGAGCGAACGCTTGTGCTTGAATTGATGTAAAAAAATGCACCCGTGGCAGGATTTTTTGCCACGGGTGCTAGCTATGTGTAAATAATAGTTGTCAAAATACGTGATGCACTGTTTCTGAAAAATCGCTTTGGAGGACAGTGCGATTTACCCGTCCTCGGCGGATTTCCAGAACTCGTCAAGCTCTGCGCGTAGCTCCTTTGCGCTCTGGATAAACTTAACTCCCGAGTAAAGCTTTGGCAGGCTTTTTTTGTATATCGGGTCGTCAAAGCGGTCGTCGATAAGCACGATAACTCCCCTGTCGTCCTCGCGGCGAATCACTCTTCCTGCCGCCTGGAATACTCGGTTAATTCCCGGGTAAACGTAGGCGTATTGCTTGCCCTCCTCGTACTTCTCGTCATAGTAGGCGGCGATTGCCTCACGCTCGTATGAAAGAGTCGGCAGTCCTATTCCGACGATAACGGCACCTATAAGGCTGTCACCCGCGAGGTCGATTCCCTCGGCGTATATTCCGCCCATAACGCAGAACGCGACGAGATAAGACTTGTCATCTTTCTCAAACTCACCGAGAAATTCCCGCTTTTCCTTTGCGGACATATCGCGCCTCTGCGACAGAACCTTTATTTTGGGGTATTTTGATGAGAAAATCCTTGCGAGTGCCTCGGAGTAGGCAAATGACGGCGAGAAAATCATATAATTACCGCGCCTTGCGGAAACTGTCGCCGCAATAGCACGGCAAACGGCCGCGAGTGTGTCCTCTCTCTCGGAGTAGCGTGTGCTGATTTTGTCCATTATCGTAATGGATAGCTGCGATGGGTCGAAGGGTGAGTCAACCTCGAGTATTTCATCGGAGCGGTCGCCGCCGAGAATTGCTCGGTAGTAGTCAAGCGGGGATAGCGTTGCTGAGAAGAGAAGCGCGGAGTGTCCCTTTGACAGTCTTTCTCTTATCACGGGTGAGGTGTCAAGGCAGAAGAGCTTTGCCGAAATTTTTCCGTCCTCGAAGAAGACGAACATCTCGTATGCATCGTCAAAGCGCGCAAGCACGTAGGCAAATTGGCGCAGCTTTGCGAGGTAGCTACGTAAATACTCGGCACGTGCTTCGGCTTCGTTGTCCTTTGCCCTGACGGTGTCCCGAAGCTCGCCCTCGACAAGCGATACAAGCTCGTCAATCAGAGTATATAGCCTCTCCGGAAGCTGAGAGGTGTGCGTGGCTCCCACCATACGGGAGTTCTTATCCTCACGTAGCTCTTCCTTGACGAGAGGATAAAGTATTTCGTAGAACACACGCGCCGAAGCCTCAGCGGCCTTCTTCGTAGGGGAGAGCGGGCCAAGTATCTCAACACTCGAGGGAGCCGAAAGCTCCTCTGCGGAGAGGGTAGCGGAATATGCCTCGCGTACTCTCTCGGAAAGGTTGTGTGCCTCGTCAACCAGCAGTGCGTATTTTCCGCCCTCGTCAAAGTAGCGGCGAAGGTAAGCTGTTGGGTCAAAAAGGTAATTGATATCGAGCACGACGAGGTCGCATAGCTCTGAATAGGTGAGCAGAAGCTCGTGAGGACAAACCGAATACTCTGCAGCTACCTTGCCGCAAAGTTCTCTCGTTACAACCGCCTCGCCGCTCTTGTAAAGAGAAAGGGTGGCATCGGCAAGCCGCGACAGCGAGGTGGGACAGAGCCTTTTTGAGCTTTTGCAGAGCCTGCCGTTTTTACAGAGTGCGTCCTTTGAGGAGAGAATAGCCGCCTTGATTTTTGCTCCGTGCTCACACATAAGCTTTACACAGTCACGCGCGGCAAGCGCCGTCGTGCCCTTGGGAGTAAAGTAGAAAACCTTCTCAACTCTTCCGTCACCGAGCGCGCGGAGCGCGGGGAAGAGCGCGGATACGGTTTTGCCTGTGCCCGTGGGGGCAGAGGCGTATAGCTTTCCGCCGCGTGCAAGAACTCTGTAGGCGCTTCTTATAAACTCGCTCTGTCCTTCTCTCGTTTTCGGGTAAGGGAAGGGCATAGAGCGCATAGAGGGAAGCCTCTCGGTCACCCTCTCTATCTCGGGAGCAGCGTATTTTTCGGCAGCTCGTGTGCATCTTGTAAGAAATCGCTTAAGCTGTGTTTTTGATACCCGTTCCTCACTTTTGGATGCTTCGCCGCTGACGAAGGATAAATAATAATAACAAATGTTTACATATTCAAGCTGGCGCAATTCGCTAAGCATAAAGCCGAGAATGAAGCCTTCCGCACGCGCAATGCTTTTTTGCTCGGAGGTGGGGCTTTGCTTTTCGGTGCCTCTGAAAATCAGTATTTCTTCCTCGGAGAGGTCAAGCGTAGCCTCGCCGGACAAAAGAAAGTCGTAGCCGCCCGAGGAGAATTCATAGGCGAGCGGAGTGTCGTGATATTCCTTGCCCTCGGTATCGAGGAGCGCGCGTCTTGGGCGTTCGAGTGAGCCTGCCTCGTCCTCGAAGGAGTCCGGCGCTGAAATACTACGCTTCGCTATCGCGACAAGCTCGCGGTAGTCGATATTGATTTTTTTTGCTTTTTCGTCGTACCTCAAGACCTTGTCCCCCTTCTGCTTATCAGCGTAATACTTACTGCGCTTTAGCTTAACGCTTGTTGCGTTTCGGTTTAATGTTCATTGCGTTTTAACTTAGTGATTTCTGCGGCATTCCGACTCTTTTTTGAGCTTTGCGCTTTTTCTGTTTTTTTGGCAGTTTATTTACAAATATTTTATCATAATAAAAGGGTAAAGTCAATATGACCTTACCCTCATTTTTAATTATTGCGTAAGCCTTCGTATGCTTCACCGATAATAGCCTATACTGTAGCCTATAATACACGAAGTTCGCATCTGTCGGCTTGCCAGCAAGGGCGAACGAGAATATTTCAAGGAATGTGCGAAAATCCTTGATTTTCGGCGTGGTGCCGTAGGGCAACACCGTTGATTTTGCCGAGCAGGCGAAAGCAACGTCACATATATTATACTAAAGCGCCTTATGCTCCTTCGAGAGAAAACCTTCAAGAATTCTAGTCTTGGTTTTAAGCCATTCTGAGCGCTTTCCCTTCGCAAACTCATATCCCGCGCTATAGCCCTTGAAGCCGATAATCGGCAGTGCCGAGAGCTTAAGCACACCCTCGATGACAGCAGCGGCGTCAAGGCCGTCCTTTGCAGTAAGCATTACCGATACGGTAAACAGAGTACCGAGAGTCGAGGGAATGAGCCGCAGAAGAAGTGAAAGAAGTCTGCCGCGCTCGGGTGACTCGAGCTCTGAGGCGCCGGAGCCCTCTTGTGTCAGAAGAGTTGTCGGTGTAAGCTTAAGCGAGTGTATCTTTTGCGCTTTTTTTAAGACACGGGAGTTCTTTTTTGACATCTTTTCACCCGAGAGATGCTTTTCGTAATCCTCTATCGAAAGTCCGTTTGTGGCAAGATAAAGCCGCCTTCTGTATTCACACTCAGAAAGAGCGTAATCCGAGCAAAAGGCGCGAAGTCTGTCCATAGACTCTGGCGTTATTTTTTCCTGAACTGCACGGTAGGTCGTGAGTGCGGTTTTATATTCCTCGGTACCCTCGCCGAATTTTTCGCCGGTGTCCTCGAGTGAAAAGTAAATAAGATAAGAGGATACAAGCATAACGAGAAGCGACGAGGTGAAGCTTTCGCTCGTGAGGCTTGTGAAGGTCACGTCGGTAAAGGTAACGAGCGCCGCAACCGCTGCCGCAATTATTGCAATCACCTTTCCTGAGCTGGAAAGCAGTGTAGAGTAGCCTCTGTTTAGCAGTGCGGAAAGCTCGGTAGCCGCGTTCTTATGCTCGCCGTTATTCATTTTCGTCGCCTCTCCTTCTTGCAATTCTGAAGATAACCGAGGAGAGAAGGTTTGACGTAAAGCCTACGAAGCTTATAACGGTCATCTCGTCGGCAATTCTTGATAGCAAGAAAAATAACAGGAACAAAATAAACCAGAGCATTGTAACCGACGGGGAGCTTAACCCCTTGTAAAGAAGCTTACAAAGAGGCATAAAGGCGATGACAAGCAGAAGTGCAACAGCACCGTTTATCCTCGCCCCCGAGCTCTCACTCCAAAGCGAAAAATAACTTAACGTGCAAGCCGTTGCGGGTACTATAGCTATTAAAAGTGCGATAATATGTAAAATAATATTTACAAAATTAGACTTTTTCCTCATTTCCTTTATCGAGCTCCTCTCGCATTTCGGTAATACGCCTTCCAACCTCGTCCTTCAGATATTCGGGAAGCGCCGAGGACATAAACACGTCGTAGAGCAGGTCAACCTGCGCACTCATAATAATTCTTGTGCGCTCCTCGGCTGCTCGCTTCGGAAGAAGCTCTTCAAGGCTTTTGAGGACTGCCTCGAGCTTCTCGGATACAATTCTCGTTGAGCCCTCAAGCGTGGAAAGCTCCTCTCGCATAGATGCGAGTGAGCGACTTTTTTCCTCTTCCTCACAGAAGACATTCTCCTTAAAGGAGTTAATACTCTCTCCAATGTTATTTATTCCTACCGACAGCGTTGGAATGAGGCGCTTCTTGTAAATTATTCCGACGAAGAGAGAGGCTATGAACGCAAGCAGTGACAGAATCTTATCCATATTCGCTACGGCTCCGTTATAGAGCTCTGTAAAAATATTTACGTCGGCAATCGAAGAATCTTCGCTGCTATCGGCGGGCGGAGTAGGGTCTGTATTGCTTGTCGGGGTCCCTGTTCCGCCTGCTTCAACGGAGCTCGGCTTTTCCTCGCCCGTGTCGGTGCCCGTTGCCACGCACTCGACTGCATAGGATGGTTCGCCTTCAAGGCTCGTACCAACAGTAGCCTTTCCTTGCTCGGTTTCCTCTGCTGCTGCCGCGTGGAGCGCAGTCAGGGAGAGCAGTGAAGCAACGATTATCAGAAGAAGTGCGGTGAGTCTTTTCTTGTTTTTCATTTTTCGTCCTTTCTTAAAGTATGGTATTGCGGTAAACCGCGTTTGAAATTTGTTCGATTCTCGACTCGAGCTCGGCAACCTTGGATTCAAGCCGTCTCTCACGCAGAGAGATTTTTCTGACGTAGTCCTGGGAATAGTCTGCAAGCTGAACGCTGCACTGTCCCTTGACGATTTTGGGGAGAGTTACCGCTCCGTTATTCGTTATAAGCGTAGGTACGTGCTCGCCCTTGTTTATCAGACGGGTATCAAAAATACACCGTCCGTTCTTCACGGGGGAAACAACACCGTCTATCGAAACGAAGCCCTCGCCAGCACCTAAAAAGCTGAATTCGAGGTCACCCTCTCTGCCGCTCTCGCAGCTCGAAAGCTCTGCCTCCGAGCCGAAAATTTCAAATCCGAATCTGTTCATTTGTTTTCCTTTCTATTCGGGCGAGCGTGGCTTTGTGTCCTTCGCCCGCCCTTTTCGGCAGTGCCGTTTTATGTACTTTCCGGGTATCGGTTATAACCTTTCTTTAATCGCTTCAAGCTCGCTCCTTATATCGGCAAGCTCGGTGGCAAGCGACCTCTCACCGACCGAAAGGTATCCCGATAGCGCACCGCTTGCAACGTCGGCAAAGAGCATAGAAAGCGTATGACCGCCTTTGATGCCTGTCGGTATTGCGGCAGCGAGCGACTCCTCTCCGAGTGCTGCGATATCGTCGAAAAG
Organism: Clostridia bacterium; assembly: GCA_017472305.1. Classification (GTDB taxonomy): domain Bacteria; phylum Bacillota; class Clostridia; order Oscillospirales; family CAG-272; genus UBA1740. Next base: position 14,688 of record JAFUQP010000032.1, read on the forward strand.
CAGATTTAGTCTTTCGACGATAAAGAGCGGAAGCCTGTCAAAAGCCTCCTTCATTTTGGTGGAGTTGTATCCTCGACCTCCGAAAGCCTCGGGAGCTGTCGGCCTTGTCGGCAGTGAAGCAACCTTAAGCGGCTCGGTTTCCTGTGATGTGATTTTTTTGCTTTTCATTTCGTCCTTTCCCGAGAAGGCGTCAAAAAGCGACCTTCTCATTAATAATTTTTAATAGCTCCTTTGATTTTGTACCGATATGCTATGGAATATACACCTATAGGGCTTCTCCATTCGTCGGAGTAGACCGAAATTTGCTTTTCGCACCAGCCCTCACGCCTTTCGGGAAGCTCTACGGTCGAATATGCCTCGGTCGCAAATGTGAGCCTTGAAAAGTCAAGCTCTGAAAAATCGAAGAGTGTCGTTGGAAGCGTCGCTATCTCGGAGTAACCCGATTCCGCTGTGCCTACCTCGGAGGTAAGGCTTCCCGATTGCATGCATTTCAGCTTCAAGGTCAGCGAATGAGGCACGGTGCGCTTTGTGAGATAGGGAAGTGAGCAATCGTCGCTTTTCGTTCTTACTGCGTAAAGCGGAGCGTGGCCGTCAAAGTCGTAGAAGCAAGGGTGTATTCTGTTTCCGTATCGGCTCTCATAATCATCAGGGTCGAAATCACTCATATCTGAGAGGTAGTCGGGAGCTACGCCTCGCCTGTCGCTGTTGAAAACAAAGAGCTCGCCTGCCGCTGTGCCGAAGAAGAGCAGCTCACCGACCGAGGCAATAGCTATCGCGGGGTAAAAGTCACCGCCCTCGAATTCCTCCGTGAGGTACACCTGATATTTTGCGCCGTCACGCTCGACATATAGAGTGAAGGTTCCGTCAGCCTCCTTGACGCTCATCACCGTCTCCCGAACCTTTTCGTCCGGGGTGTCGGAAACAAGATAGCCATCTCTTGCCACAGATGCGTATCGGTATACGCGCGAGTCGTTTTTGTAGCCTCCAACGCCCGAGAGTAGGTACCATTCATAGCCGAAATCGCTACCCGTACCCGTTTTTTGGCGCGAGTCGGCAAGTAAGATGTTCTCTCCAATAAGCAAAACGAGATATCCGCCCCACTCGGTCAGCGTCGGGGAATCTCCGTCCCTTATAAGGCGGCTTACGGTAGCCGAGCGATTGTAAATTCTTCGGTAATCAGAGCCGCCCCCAAGCGCAAGCACACCCTCGGAAGAGAGAAACAGATGGTCGTCAAGGAAGGTGTACGCCGCCTTTACGTCGGTTATTCCGCCGTGAGTGAAGGATACGGGATAATCTACCTCCTTTCCGTTAGCCTCTGGCTTGTGGTAGAAAATCGAGCCGAAGCCCTCGTCACGCTCCTTGAATACGGCAAGATTGCCGCCTATAGGAAGAAGCGCTGTTATTTTCGCGCCGCTTCCGTCGCTAAAGAAGCTCCTCTCACCGAAATAGGTCGGGAGCCGAGATGCGGTCGCCCTTGACGAGTAGAATACAGTGCCGGGAAAGCTTGGATTGCCGGAGAGGAAAACTCTGCCGTCGAACACCTCGCCGACCGTGCAGCCGAGAATTGCAGTTGATGTGTTGCCCTTTATCTCGGAGTGCGACTTCAGGAAGCCCTCGGGGTCGCCTTCGTCGGCAGAGGACAGCCTTCCGACAATTCTTGCGTGCTTTCCTTCTAGCTCGAGCCTGTCGCTGAGGTCAATAATTACCTCTCCTTCGTCAGGCGAGAAGGCGAAGCCTGTATATTCCTCGCCGTCAAAATAGAGCTTATCCACCGAGCTGGCAATTGAGGTAAGCGGCAGGGCTATCCTTACAGACTTTATTTTTTTGTTACAGTTAACAGTTCTGTCCGTAAGGTTGGTTTTACCGTCTATAAAGGATATAAGCTCGGGGTCACCCGCAAAGGAAACCTCCTTTAGCTCCGTGCATTTCGAGAGAGAATTGCTGCCGAAGGTCTTGACGTTCACATCGAAGTGGAAATAGGTCATCGCAGCGCACCCGAAGAATGAATATGCTCCGATTTCGGTGACGCTCGGCGAAAGAATAACGCTTTGAAGCGCTGTGCAGTTCATAAACGCGTATCTCGATACAGAGAGAAGCCCCTCCGACGTTGTGACCGAGGTCAGCCCGTTCATTTGCGCGAACGCCCAGTCTCCGATTTCAACGACGCGGTAATCCTTTCCGCCAATCCTTGCATAAGAGGGAATATAAAGTGCTCCGACGATAGGCTCTCTCGCTCCCGATACCCGACAGGTTGCCGCCTCCTCGGAGATTATCTGATAAACGAGGCCCTTCGTTCCGTAACTGTGTCTGACGGTTTCAACAAGGCTTATTTCCTCGGCGAATGCATTTGTAAGAAGGTTTCTTTCCTCCCTCCTTTTGCCGTCCACGAACAGTGTCGGCACGTATACCCCCTCGCCGAGGTCAAGACTTTTTGCCACTCCCTCTCCGTCAACGAGCAGAATACGCTCACCGTCCATAACGAATACTCCGTCCCCATAGTTGAAGGCAGAGCTTTTTGTGTCCTTCAGCTCACCTATAAGCGTAGGCGCCGCAGCGGTATCTCTGTAATCGGTGTTGTATCTGTAAAGCCTGTCGCCCGAGTGAATGAGGAGATAATCTCCGCCCTCTCCTCTGTGCGCGAACAGTCCGTTGATTTTTCCGTCGAGAGAGAGCACTCGACGGTATCCCGGAATGCTTTCGAGCGCGTCTGCATCCGAGCCGTAGTCGATATACATATTAGCGGTATATCCGTACCTTTCGGTATAGTTACCCTTTTCAGAATCGGAGTAATCCGTGGCACGCATGTTCGTGTATATGCGTGTGTATTCCGATTGGCTTTTAATAATGTTTTTATCCTTCGCCATTATGCCCACCCGTTAGTATCGTTGTATACCGAGCCGAGCGACAGGCGGCTCTCGCCCTTCAACCTTTCGGCTTCCGCGCTGTAGCGCTCCCTGTAGTGCGCGGCAAGCTCCGGCTCGCGGTCAAGCCAGACGTAGGATGCCACAAGCAGAGGGAAGAGATGCGAGTACTCCTCCGGAATGTCGATATCAGAGGTGTCCTCGGAGCTGATTTTTCTTGGAAGGCGGCGGTAGCATAGGCGCACCGAGCCCGAGTACTCGGCGGGCAGGGTAAGATGTCCGTCGGCAATTGAAGCACCGCGGATTTCTTTGCCGTCGAAATCTGTCGGTAGGGCGAGCGGGCTGTGAAAATCCCGTATCATCTCTCGGAGGTTGTAAGTCCTTGTTCCGTCTGCACAGGGTATATCCTCTATGCGGTCGGAGTATACCTCGTTATAGGTCGCAAGCCCGGATACTATGAAGGAGCACTCCCCCTCAAGGGTGAGGGTAGCATCACCGTGTAGGAATCCCCGAACGAGCGCTCCGTGTGTATCGAAGCCTTCGCTGCTTTTTCCGACTCTGTCTGTAACAGTGTATCTGCCCTTGCCCGATACAGTCATAGAAAACGCCCTTCCCGAAAGAGGGAGAACTGTTTTTTCTCCCCCTCGGAAGGTAATCTCTCTGATAAAAGTGTCGGGCACACTCCTTCGGGCATAAAAGCAGAAGCTTCCAAGCGTACCTGCGGTTACAAAAAGCTCTCTTAACGCGCGATTTGCCGCGAGCAAGAGGGTGTGCTCCGACTCCGACGGGGAATCGAAGCCGAGGGAGGAAACCTCAAGCATAAGCTCTTTGAGTGTCATATATTTAGCCCTCCTGTTTTATCCGAGAATTAAAGGTAGCTGGCGTCATCAAGACCGTTTTCGACGTCAACGGCAAGAATAATGTGCTTGTATGTGCCGAAGCCAACGCCGAAGCGGCATCTTCCGTTCCATATGTAGTTACCGGTGTGATTGTCAACCCAGTTTGTAACGGTAAGCGGTATGCGGTTGAAGAACATATTGCCGCAGAGGTTCTTGTTAGCCTCCGAGGACATTATCATAATGCTCTTTTCCGTGGGCTGCCAGCCGGGGAGAACGATAATGTTCCAGTTGCCGTAGTGAAGGTTGATATCGTTGTATCCGTTGCCAACAGTACCCGCAGAGCCGCAAATCTTCTTTGCAAGTGCCTCAACGTCGGGGTGGTTGCCGGGAAGAATGAGAGTGTCTGCGGTGTAGCCGAGAGGCTCGCCGTTTTCGTCCTTCATGCTGCGAAGCTTGCCTGCAAGGGTATAGAGCTTTTCCTCAAACACCTGTGCCGAGATAACCCTGTCAAGCCCGATTCCGTAGGAGAATATGTCGCCTGCATAGTAGTTTGACTGCGTGCCGCTTGCCGCGTACTCCGAGCCCCATTTGTGGGTGGCAGAGAAGAGAGGCTTGCCGTCGGGCGCGGTCAGGTCAAGGCTTGCCTTTGCGAACGTACCGCTCTTCTGAGTACCGTTGATAAGTGCGTACTCGCAGATTTTGTTCATAGTCTTATAGTAGGCGCGGGTGAAGTTTTCAGCTCTGCGCTTTGCGTCCTGAGCAATACCGTAATTTGCATCCTCCATCATTTCCGCTGTGATGATGAACTCCTTCATAAACTGAATGTGCTCGATGAACTTAGAGTAGGTTTCGATTACGCTGTCGCTCTCTGCGCCTGAGCCCTCCTCGGCTGCTCGGAATACACCGAATTCGTTTCCGCCTACGATGGTCTCGCCAAAGCGCGAGCTTTTTTCTACGTTGAAGAGCAAGTCGCAAATTCCGCCCTTCTTGGTGAGAATATCGCTTTCGTGCTCGATTATCATTTTGATAGGCGTCTCGAGCTTGCCTATTGCTGCGGGGTTAAGACCCGTGGATTTGGAATAAACTATCATTTTTGTGTCCTTTCCTGAATTACTTAATAAATCTTACAAGAATTCCGTCGCCCGATTTCTTCGCGTTCTGGAGGTCAAATACCGTTGCCACACCGCCGTCGGTGTTGTTTGCGAGCTTGACTGCAAATCCCGAGCTTAACGCAAGCACGAGCTTTGCGCCTACGTCAACGTTCAGAACGCCGGAGGGAGCGGGGGCCTCAAAGAGCATATTGGGAAGTATGGGATAGCAGATAATGTTATCCTTCTGGTCGGCGTCGAGTGTTTCACCTGCGACGAAGTCGGGCATATCCGTTGCCGCGCAGTTGGTAACCGCGCCGTCCTTCAGAACGAGCAGAGAGCCAAGCTTGTAGGCTGTGCCGGGGGTGGTAGGAACTCTTACCGAATCGGCAAAAGTTGTGCTTGAATTGAGAATTTTCTTTAAAATAAACATTTGTTTTCCTTTCTTATTTTCGTTGCCCGCAAATTTGTGGGCAAAAATTCAACGGACTTATCTTACCCTTTTATAGAGCTCGTGGATTTGTCCGTCAGATAGGTCAGAGAACAGCTCGCGCGCGGTCAGCAGCTCGCCTCTCGTCATCTGAGATATAGGTGCTGCCTTCGAGCCGTGAAAGCTGTCTGAAAGATGAGAGCGGGTGTCCTGCCGAGGGGTTCTTTTGGCGGTTGCGAGATATGCCTCTCTGGGAGTAAGACCGAGCTCGCGGAGCGCTGCGTATCTTGTCGGATTGTCAAGCTCTGATACACTCTCCCTCGCCGCAAGCTCGGGAAACTCATCGCGCAGCTCTTCGAGGTCGGAATCAAGAGAGAGCCCTTCAAGCTCACAGCCTTCGCCGCCGTTTGATTCGGGGGCATCTACTCTAAGCTCCGAGCTGTCGGTGACTGTCATTTCGGGAGAGGTAGCCTCTTCTCTGAATACAAATCCGCCGTTCTCAATCTCCGGGGTTTCGTTTGTCAAAAGCACGTCTTCCATAATATCAGCCCTTAGCCCTCATATCTTTTTCCTTCACGGTCTTTGTTGCGACCGGCTCACCCGTGGGCTTGTTAGGTGCCGTAACCTTCATTTCCAAGGTCTGGTAAGCGTTTTTATTCTGGGGTTTGTTCATATCGTTGTTTCCTTTCCGTAAAGTTGTTGTTTGCCTGCTTCCTTTTCGATAATATCCTTGAAATATTCGACGTTTTCCCTTGCGTACGGGTATCCCGCTCTCTCCTGGGATTGCCAGTAGCGAAGCAGGGTAGCGGGGTTATCCTTATCGCCGAGAGTTCCCTCTGTAAGATTTCTGAGGTTTTTCTCCCAAAGCTCCTCGCTTGAATAAAGCGTGCCGGAGTTGAGGTCCACCGAGAAGAGATAGCCGTCATCGTATCTGTATCCGCCCTCGCCGTCCTCGGTTATGAAGTCGGAGCGTCTGAATTCGGCACTGTGAACCGTTCCGAAGGCGTCCTTGTAATCGAGAACTCTTGTCTCGTCGGCAAATGCGAGATAGTGGGTGAATATCATTCGGTAAATTTCGGAGTAGGCAAGGTATTTCATTCTCCTCTTGCTTTCAAGGCGCGAGGAGGATTGACTGATTTTCAGCTGCATTGCAAATCCGGACTCGGATTTTGAAGAGCCGCCGCCCGTCAGCGCATCGGTGATACCGACAATGCGTCTTGCGTGGTCGTAGAGCCTGTCTGCCTCGGCAATATCCTGGGATACGTCGGGGGTGGTGTCAATTTTACCGTAGCTGTCAAGGCTCTCGCCGGGACGTGTCTTGATGACCTGACCGAATACAGCGTTTGAGAGGGTGACAGAGGCACCCTCGGGCATAACGGGAGTAACACCGGCGCGCAGAAGCTTTTGCAGAATTCGCGTTTCGATTTTGTTTATAGCCTGCTGCTCGGGGCGAATTCTTCCGCAGTCCGACGAGCCGAAGAGAGAGGGAACACCGGGCGTGTTTTTCCTTAATATAATAGGGAACTCTCTCGGTGTGTAGTAGGGAACGAGAGCAGCGGCGCCCGACTTGTCAACAATTCTCTCGAATTCAAGCTCAACCTCCTCGGTCTCACCCCCGCAAAGGCAGGACGAGTATGGCTTGCCGCATCTTTTGCAGAGCTTTATCCTTCTCTTATAGTATCTTGGAAGGTCGCATAGCACAAGATCTCCCGAGAAAACGAGCTTTCCGACCTCGCCGTCCTCGTCACGGTAGAATGCAACTACCACGCTGACAGTATCAGAGGCTGAGTCGCCGCCCCATTCGTATTCGCATTCACAAAGCTCAAGCTTTTCTTCGCTGATTCCGTATTTTGCGGCTATCTCGCCTTTTGTCGCAGTGAACCTGAGGAAGCAGTAGTCCATATTCTGAATTTCGTGAATACCGGGCTGAGGTATGAAGTCCAGAGGAGAGATGCAGTGAATTTTTATTCCGCCGAGCACCGAGTCCTCGCTGACGCTTCCGTCCCATTCCACGTACCATACGCTGCCGCCGAATATGTAGGTGTAGCGCTCGTCACGGTCGTTCATCTCCTCGAACGGGAGACGCGAGCGAACCGAGCTGCATAGCCTCTCAACCGAGCGGGCATTGTGCTCGCGCGACTCGCTGTACGAGGCAGGCTCAACCTTCGGGTGAGGAATATCCGAGGATATTTCGCTTTCGATTATCTCGTAGGTTACGTTCCTTACCGTGCCGGCACTCTCGGCGGAGCCGTCTATTTCGGGAGAGCCCATATACTGCTTAAGGTGCTTTTCCATTTCCGAGGCGTACTCCTCTCTTGCGAGCAGGGCGCTCTCGTATGCCTCGCGTAGCTTAGCGAGGCGAAGTTTGCTTTCTTTTTCGGTTTTCAATTTGGTTCTCCGTATTTTTGAATTAGATATTTTTTGCCGCGCCCATCAGCAGAAAGGTAGTCCTCCCACATATCAGCACTCCACCTTGCGCTCCTTTTTTCGCCCGTTACTCGCGGACGGCTGTAGAAAATCGCAAAGCCGCGAAGCGCATCGGGCGCGTGGGTGATTTCGTGAGGCTCTGTGGAGCAGTCGGTAGGGCGGATTTTGTCACGGGTGAGAGCGGGCAGGCATTTAATCAGCTCAGTACAGCTTGAGAATACCGTAAGCTGCGGAATTCCGTCGCACTCACCGCAAAGCAGCTCCTTGATAGCAAGCCAGCCACACTCCCTGTCGTTTGAGGTCTTTGTGAAGACCACACCGTAATCAGAGAAGAGCGTCGCCTTGCTTTTTCCGCTCTCCTGTCCCCGTGACCAAAGGTCAGGAGGAGCGAGAGTTGCGTAAATTTCCTCGCTCTTAGGTGACCGTTTGAGAATTTCTCCTGCTGCTATGCTTATCGGAAGGTCAGAGGCGCAAAGCTCGCGGTAAACCACCGCGCGTCCCTCGGGTGACACTGCAATCCAGAGGCAGGCAAGCCTGTCAAGTCCGTAGTCGATTGTTCGGTATCTTCGCCAGTGAGAGGGAATTTCATACGGCAGAACCACGTGGCGAGAAATGTCAAACTCCGAGAAATACTGCCCCTCGAAGATGTTCCAGTCACCGTAGAGCAGAGCCTTTCTCTCCCGCTCGGGCAGAAGCAAGAGCCGCTTTCCGTAGTCGGGGTCGCCTTCCATAAGAAAACGGTTGTCTGAGAGCCTTGAAGGAAGAAAAATCCGCGAGAGTCCACCGCTTGAATAAAACCTTGTGGAAGGGGGCGCGGGGTCAATAAAGCGCGCCTTTACCCAGCTGTGACCGATACCCCCGGGGTTTGTGGTGGATTTCACCTGCTTTGGGAAGGAGTTTGTTCCGCGTATTCTCGACATGAGATAGACGTACTGATTTTCCGTGAAATGTGTCAGCTCGTCAAATCTGATTACGTCGTACTCCGCGCTCTGATATTGGTAGACGTCATTTTCCTCACGGCAGTAGCCGAAGTCGATTACAGAGCCGTTTTTAAATCTGCCTGTGTGCTGCGATGAGTTGAAGCTGTAAAGCTCTCTCGGATATAGCTCGAGAGCCGTGCGGATTAGCGACTTATCAAGCTCCGCAAAGGTGCGGCGGAGAATAAGCTGCTTTGATGCGGGGTACTTGAGGGCAAAGAGCAGCGCATCGGTCACCTGCCCGAAGGACTTTCCGCCGCCTGCCGCCCCACCGAACAGAACCTCGGACTCCTCGGAGTCTATAAACTCCTTCTGCTTTTTCGTAACCGTCAGTCCGAGCTTCAACTCTCAACCACCTCCAGCCTTAAATCAAGACCCTCGTCCCGCTCCTCACACTCCCTCTCGGAGTCTAAGAGAAACTTTACAAGCGATGAGTCAAACCTTTTTGTCAATGCCTGGTCTATCAGATAATCTCTGCGGATTTCATTACATTCAAGGTATGCCTCGTCGAAGGCTTTGTACTTTCTGAAGGAGTGAAGGCTTTTGATGGTGAGTCCCGCGCTGCGCGCAAATTTCGAGAAGCTCGGAGCGCCGTGCGGCTCGCTGTAGCCTGCGAAGAAGCTGTACATTCTTCTCGGCAGGTCCTGAGAGTATTTTATCCGACGCATTATGTGCTTCTCCTTTCTGTTTTTGCAGGGCCGAACTGTGCACCGAACTGCTCTGCACCACAATTATAACCGTTTTTTTTCGTTCTGTAAGTATAGTCGCCTTCCAAAGACTGCGTAAAAAAACGCACTCTACTTGTGCAATATGCACTAAAAAACGGACCGAATGGGACTTTTCCCACTCGGTCCGAGCGCATCGTCTTTATTATTTATTAGGTAGAAAAACAAAAATCGCTGTCTAATTAAGAATTCAAGCAAATCAAGGCAAAAAAGGGAAAAACGACAGAAACACTGTTTTTACAATGCTTCTGCCGTTTTTTATTCGGTTCCGCCTAAATGCGACAGCCCCGACCTATTAAATTCTGAAGGTAATATCTCCGTACGTAGGCACGGGCCAGTACTCGCGAGAGCAAAGCACCTCCATTGCATCTACGCATTTGCGAAGCGCGTCCATCTTCGGAATAACGCTGTTTTTGTAGTAGAAGGCTGCTTCCTCATCGGTGGACTTGGAGAGCGCGGTGTTCTCTACACGGAGCAGCGCGTTGTACGCATCGTAGGTTTTTGTGAGGAGCTCGGAGAGCTTCTCAATAATGTCGCACTCGGCGGCAACGCTTGCGCCCTTAAGCGCTGTGAGCCTTGCATTGACACTCGCGGAAAGCTCGGTGACGTACTTTGATACCGCGGGAATGAAGTCGCGGATTGTCATCTCGAGCATCGTTCTTGCCTCGATATTTTTTATCTTGCGGTAGTTTTCGAAGAATATCTCGCGGCGCGAGCGCATCTCGGTTTCGCTCATAACACCGAACTTGCCAAAGAGCTTTATGTTCTTATCGTCGGTAAAGTGTGCGTAAGCCTCGGGAGAGGTCTTGAAGTTGGAAAGTCCTCTGGCTTCTGCTTCCTTTTCCCACTCCGCGGAGTAGGAGTTACCCGAAAACAGAATTCTTGAGTGCGAACGGAAGGTCTTGGCGATAAGAGCATCAAGCTCGGACTCGAAGCTGTCGGCAGACTCGAGTATATCCGCAAAGTCGGAGAGCACCTCAGCAACCGCGGTGTTGATTACTATATTTGCAAGAGCTATGTTCTGTGACGAGCCGACCATTCTGAACTCGAACTTGTTACCCGTGAAGGCAAAAGGCGAGGTCCTGTTTCTGTCGGTTGTGTCGCGGCGAATTGCGGGAACCGAGGGGATGCCGAGTGACATATACTTTGCGCCGCGCTTTTCGTAGTGAGAGCCGTCTATAATCGAGTGAACGATTGTTTCCAGCTCCTCGCCGAGGAATATCGAAATAATAGCAGGCGGTGCCTCGCAGCCGCCAAGACGGCAGTCGTTAGAGGCAGTTGCCGCTGATATACGAAGAAGGTCCTGATACTCGTCAACCGCGCGGATTACCGCAGCGAGGAAGAGCAGGAACTGCTTGTTTTCGGCAGGATTTTTGCCGGGCTTCAAAAGATTTTTGCCGCTATCCGTGCCGAGCGACCAGTTGTTGTGCTTGCCCGAGCCGTTAATTCCCTCGAAGGGCTTCTCGGCAAGCAGACACGCCATACCGTGCTTTGGAGCGAGCTTACGCATAAACTCCATAGTCAGAAGGTTGTTATCAACAGCTATGTTCGTTGTGCAGAATATCGGAGCAAGCTCGTGCTGCGCGGGGGCAGCCTCGTTGTGCTTTGTTTTGGAGCTTATTCCAAGCTTCCAAAGCTCGGTATCAAGCTCCTTCATATAAGCTGCAACTCTCGTGGGAATTGCGCCGAAGTAGTGGTCCTCAAGCTCCTGACCCTTTATTGCGGGCGCGCCGAACAGCGTTCTTCCGCAGTAGTAGAGGTCGCGGCGAGCCTTGAAGTCCTTCTCGTCAATAAGGAAATACTCCTGCTCAGCGCCTACCGTCGTTACAACACGCTCAGAGGTAGTGTCGCCAAAGAGGCGGATAATGCGAAGTCCCGCGGTGCTTATTGCATCCATAGAGCGGAGCAGGGGAGTTTTGGTATCCAGTGCCTCGCCGCCGTATGAGCAGAATGCGGTGGGAATATATAGTGAGCCGTCCTTTATAAAAGCATAGGACGCAGGGTCCCACGCAGTGTATCCGCGCGCCTCGAAGGTCGCGCGCAGTCCGCCCGAGGGGAAGGAGGAAGCATCGGGCTCGCCCTTGATGAGCTCCTTGCCCGAGAATTCCATTATAGCCTTGCCGCCGCCAACGGGGGTAAGGAAGGCGTCGTGCTTCTCTGCGGTGACACCCGTGAGAGGCTGGAACCAGTGTGTGAAATGCGTTGCGCCGTGCTCAATAGCCCAATCCTTCATAGCGCCCGCGACAACGTCGGCAATCGACGCGTCTATTTCCTTACCGGTTGCTATGGTATTGAGCAGGGATTTGTATACGTCCTTCGGCAGTCTTTCCCGCATTACGTCCTCACTGAATACCAGCGAGGCAAATATCTCGGGAATTCTTTCTGTTCTCTCCATCTCACAAGTTCCTTTATAAAAGCATAAAAATATTTATATACCATTATACAACATAAAAAAACAAATGTCAAGCGAAAGGGAAAAATACGCCCACGAAATACCGTAGTATTACAACAAATGTAACACTACGCTTATCTTTTATTTTCGGGCGCATAATGTATTGACAAATCAGCACCTGCGTGATATAATAATACACGAAGTTCGCGTCTGTCGGCTTGCCAGCAAGGGCGAACGACTGTATTTCAAGGAATGTGCGAAAAACCTTGATTTTTGGCGTGTTGCCGCAACGCAACACAGTTGATTTTGCCGAGCAGGCAAAAGCAACGTCACATATATTATAATACACGAAGTTCACGTCTGTCGGCTTGCCACAAAGTGCGAACGACTGTATTTCAAGAAATGTGGCAAAGCCCTGATTTTCTGTGCGCTGCCGTAAGGCACCGTTAATTTCACGCAAGGGTGAAATCAACAACGCATAGATTGTATCGGGTGAGATAAAATCTACCTTATTATATAAAACCCGAAAAGGATATATTGATGTATTACATAACTCTGGATTTGGAGTGGAACCAGGCTTACGCGCAGAAGGCGCTCGCGGTTCAGAAGCGGCTCGGCTGCCGACTTCGAGGCGAGGTAATACAGATAGGGGCTGTCAAGATGGATAAGGATATGAACATCTGCGGCTCGTATCAGGTTATCGTAAAGCCTAAGCATTTCACCAAGCTTCACAGGCACGTCTCGGAGCTTACGGGAATAACTCAGGAGCAGATGGATGTAGGAACACCTCTTCCCGAGGCGGCAGAGCGCTTCCGCAAGTGGTGCGGCAAGGACTTTTGCTTCCTTACATGGGGTCCTGACGACATTCCGATGCTCAAGGAGAACCTCAACGTTCATTCGCTTCCCGGCGCGTGGCTCGACTGTGTCTACGACCTACAGCAGATTTTCAACCGTCAGACCGACGGCTCCTCAAAGCAGCGCTCGCTCGAGTACGCTATGGAGTATTTTGAAATTCCCCAGCACCTTCCCGCGCACGATGCGCTCAACGATGCATATTTCACAGCGCTCGTTGCACAGAAGCTCGATACACCGAAGGGAGTGCGCGAGTATACCGCCGCACACGGCGATTTTCTTGAGGAGAGCGTTATCGGAGATGCCGATGCAGGTGACGACGGCTACGTTACAATAGGCGAGCTGCTTGACGACGAGCTAGTCAAGTCCCCCCTCTGCCCGATATGCAAGGCGCCTCTTAAAAGCGAGGATAAGCTTCTTCACTCGAAGGGACAGAAGTACACGCTCCACTACGTATGCAAGCAGCACGGAGATATGCTGCTTACCTTAAGGCTTCACAGAAACTTTAACGACACCTGGCGCGCTCGCCGCGCGGTGAAGCTTGCCGACGAGGCAGCAATTGCCGAGTACAGAGAGGGAATTGCAAGGAGCAACATCAGACGCAAGACTATGAGAAAAAGAAAGCCCTATAAGCGTCGCACGGCTACGAGAGCCCCCGAGGCAAACCGCGGCGCAGAGCAGAGCTGAACATAGGATATAGCAGGCGACCGTCGACGGTCGCCTGCTCCTTTTGACTTGAAGTTTTTGTATTATTAATCGCACTGAATAGGTGTGACTTAATTTGTGGAATATTATAGATGCCTTGCGTCGAGGCAACGCTATAAGTGGGAATTTACATCTATCTGTGTGTTATAAAACGACGAACCGAAGTTTATAATTATAGTATAAAAATCAAACTGTCGGTTGGGGGTGAGCTCGTGGATAAACAGACTATGGGTGACAGAATCAGAGAAACAAGGAAAAGACTCAATCTAACGCAGGAGCAGCTTGCGGAGAGCTTGGATATTTCGGTGAACTACATAAGTGAAATCGAGCGAAGCCTTAAACATCCGAGCCTACAGGTCTTTATTAAGCTTATAGAGGTGCTGGACGTTTCTGCTGATTATCTATTGCGTGATACGGTGTCTACACGCAATCTGTACGGCGATAAGGTTTTGGGTCGCAAGCTCGAAAGACTTACGCCTAAGCAAAGAGTAGCTCTCGAAGCACTTATAGATACTTATATTGAATATCTTGATTAGCCTTATTTATAGGCGCATACTATGGACCGCGAGCTTATTTCGCGGTCCTTTTTCATATTTGGATAAAAAAATCCGAAAAAATTCAAAAAAATATTTACAACTCCATATTGTGACGTTTTTCGACATACAAAATATGGTAAAATAAACCATAAGTTTGGAAATCAAACTAAAAGCTTAAAAAGCAAAGGAGAAAAAAGATGGAAATCAAGATAATTCGCAAAATTGATGAATTAGGGAGAATAGTGATACCAAAGGACGTCAGAGTATCGCTTGACCTGCATGCAGGAGATGATATTGAAATCAAGGTTGAAAGCGGTTGCGTTATTCTGACAAAGGTTTGCTTTGAGTAAAAAATGCAAAAAGAAAAATCCATCGGGAAGACCCCGATGGATTTTATCATTGATTATCGAATTAGTCCTTAAGAGCAGCCTGCGCAGCAGCAAGTAGCGAAGCGGCGTGAGGGTATTGAATGACAGTCCGGTGGACTGTCAGACCCCGAACGTGACCGAGCCGCAGCGAGAACTGGCAATCGGTACTCTGAAGGGTGACGAGAGAGGAAACTCTCCGGTGGAGAGTTTACGGCCGAGGATGAGATTAAAACAAGGAGTATAACGAGCAAGCTATGCTTGTGAGATAGACGACTATGTTTTAACGAGTGGAGCAAGATACAGATGGAAGCATACCTGCTCGCCCGAAAGAAAAATCCATCGGGAAGAACCCGATGGATTTTATCATTGATTATCGAATTAGTCCTTAAGAGCAGCCTGTGCAGCAGCAAGTCTGGCAATCGGTACTCTGAAGGGCGAGCAAGATACATAGGTAAGACCGATCTTGTGGCAGAACTCAACCGATGCGGGGTCGCCGCCGTGCTCACCGCAGATACCTACGTGAAGCTCGGGACGAACGTCCTTACCGAGGGTAACAGCCATCTTCATAAGCTTACCGACACCAACCTGGTCGAGCTTAGCGAAGGGATCGTTCTCGAATATCTTTCTGTCATAGTAAGCGTCAAGGAACTTACCTGCGTCATCTCTCGAGAAGCCGTAGGTCATCTGAGTAAGGTCGTTAGTACCGAAGCAGAAGAACTCAGCCTCCTTAGCGATGTCGTCAGCGGTGAGACATGCTCTGGGAATCTCAATCATAGTACCAACCTCGTACTTGAGAGCTACGCCGGCAGCGGCAATCTCTGCGTCAGCGGTGGAAACTACGATATCCTTAACGTACTTAAGCTCCTTGATTTCGCCTACGAGAGGAATCATAATCTCAGGAACTACGTTCCAGTCAGCGTGAGCCTTCTGAACGTTGATAGCTGCTCTGATAACAGCCTTGGTCTGCATAGCAGCAATCTCGGGGTAGGTAACCGAGAGACGGCAGCCTCTGTGACCCATCATGGGGTTAGCCTCGTGGAGAGAGGAAATGATAGACTTGATGTCAGCTACAGTCTTGCCCTGTGCCTTAGCGAGAGCCTCAATGTCAGCCTCCTCGGTAGGTACGAACTCGTGAAGAGGGGGGTCAAGGAATCTGATAGTAACGGGGTTTCCTTCAAGAGCCTCGTAGAGCTTCTCGAAGTCGGACTGCTGCATAGGAAGAATCTTGTCGAGAGCTGCCTCGCGCTCCTCAACGGTGTCAGCGCAAATCATCTCGCGGAACGCGCCGATTCTGCCAGCCTCGAAGAACATGTGCTCGGTACGGCAAAGACCGATACCCTCTGCGCCAAGCTCGCGAGCCTTTGCTGCGTCCTTGGGAGTATCAGCGTTGGTACGTACGCCAAGCTTTCTGTACTTGTCAGCCCAAGCCATGATTCTGCCGAAGTTGCCCGAAATGGTAGCGTCAACGGTAGGAATTGCACCGTCGTAGATGTTACCGGTCGAGCCGTCAAGCGAGATAACGTCACCCTCCTTGTAGGTCTTGCCTGCAAGAACGAAGGTCTTATTGTCCTCGTCGAAGGAAGTGATTGCCGAGCAACCGGATACACAGCAGGTACCCATTCCACGTGCAACAACTGCTGCGTGAGAGGTCATACCGCCACGAGCGGTAAGGATACCCTGAGCTGCCTTCATACCCTCGATATCCTCGGGAGAGGTCTCAAGACGAACGAGAACTACCTTCTCGCCTCTCTCGTGCCAAGCCTTTGCGTCCTCTGCGGTGAAGACGATCTTACCGCAAGCTGCACCGGGAGATGCGCCGAGAGCCTTTGCAATAGCCTGAGCGGTCTTGATTGCCTTTGCGTCGAACTGGGGGTGAAGAAGAGTGTCAAGGTTTCTGGGGTCGATCATAAGAACTGCCTGCTTCTCGTCAATCATACCCTCGTCAACGAGGTCGCAAGCTATTTGAAGAGCCGCAGCAGCGGTTCTCTTACCATTTCTTGTTTGAAGCATGCAGAGCTTACCGTGCTCAACGGTAAATTCCATATCCTGCATATCTC
>JAFUQP010000033.1 GCA_017472305.1 Clostridia bacterium
CGGTAGAGCGCATGACTGTTAATCATGATGTCGCTGGTTCGAGCCCAGCAGTGGGAGCCATTCAAAAAGCCGTAAAATCTTTTATATGCACCTCTAGCTCAGTTGGTAGAGCAACTGACTCTTAATCAGTGGGTCCAGGGTTCGAGTCCCTGGAGGTGCACCAAAGATTTTACGGCTTTTTGCATATAACAGAAAAGGGCTCGAAACAGTGACATCAGCTTAACAGTCATTGTTTCGCTGCGCGAAACTGACTGTGAATGAGCTAGCGTGCGGGTAACAATATCTTAACGCAAAATGCAGTACATAACCAAAGGTATTCCCACGCAAACGCTCGATACCGCTCCGCGGTATGCACGAGTCGCTGATATATGACGTTTCAAATTATGCATAAGAAGGTAGGGAAGAGAGCAAAAATAGAACAGTATATATTACGAATATAACTTTAAATATTTGCGTTATAATCTAAAAAAGCACCTGCGAGATAGCAGGTGTTTATTCAAATACTGTGTAGAAGGTAACCGTACAAAGAAATCAAGATAAATAATTAAAATATCTATTGACAAGTATATGCATTTGTGATAAAATAACTTATGATATATAACAAACGATATATTAAGGAGAATGTAATGCCGCCAAAGGTTAAGGTTACTAAAGAGAGTATAGTAAAGGCTGCCGTTGCGCTTGTGAGGCAAAACGGAGTTGAGTCGCTTAATGCAAGGTCGATTGCTGCTTTTCTTGATTGCTCAACGCAGCCCATTTTCTCAAATTTCCAGACTATGGACGACCTTCAAAAGGCCGCGGTCGATGCTGCGTATGCCCGCTATCTTGAATTTCTTGATTCAGAGGTCAAAAGCGGAAAATATCCCGCGTACAAGTCATTCGGTATGGCATATATTCGCTTCGCAAAAGAAGAAAAAGAGCTTTTCAAGCTGCTGTTTATGCAAGATAGAAGCAACGGAGAACTTGTCCCGACACAGGACTTTGAAGCTTCCGTCGAAATGATTATGAAGGCAAACGCTATCAGCAAGGAAAAGGCGGAGCTTATGCACCTTGAAATGTGGAGCTGCGTTCACGGAATAGGCACAATGCTTGCGACGTCCTTTTTAAGCCTTGATTGGGAGCTGATAAGCAATATGATAACCGACGTGTACCAGGGGCTTCGCACAAGATTTTCGGTAGAGGAGAAATAAGATGCTAGCAATTCAAACGAATAACCTGACCAAGCGCTACGGGGATATAGCTGCGGTTGACGGTCTTTCCTTGTCGGTAGAGGAGGGCGAGCTTTTTGCGCTTCTCGGAGTGAACGGAGCAGGCAAAACCACTACAATCAAGATGTTGTCCTGCCTAACCGCACCGAGCGACGGCGATGCTTTTCTGCACGGTCAAAGCATTTGCAAAAATCCCGAAAGAATTAAACCCATTATAGCCGTATCTCCGCAGGAAACGGCTATTGCCCCGGGGCTGTCCGTTTATGAAAATCTTGAGCTTATATGCGGTGTTTACGGCTTCTCGCATGAAAAGAAAAACATGAAAATCAAAGAGCTGACCGACCTTCTCGGTCTTGATGCTATAATGAAGCGCAAGGCAGGAAAGCTGTCAGGCGGCTGGCAACGGCGCTTAAGCATAGCTATGGCGTTGATAAGTGAGCCGAAAATCCTCTTTCTTGACGAGCCGACCCTAGGTCTTGACGTCATTGCGCGTAGCGAGCTCTGGGACATCATTCGTTCCTTGAAGGGGAAAATTACCGTAATTCTGACCACCCACTATATGGAAGAGGCAGAGGCGCTTTCCGACCGTATAGGTATTATGAGAGACGGCAAGCTTCTTGTATGCGATACCGCCGAAGGGGTTAAGCGCACTGCGGGCTCGGATAGCTTCGAGGAAGCTTTCATACGAATTGTAAAGGGGGTAAAAGCATGAAAATGTTGAGCTTTGCAAACAGAAATGCAAAGGAAATCCTTCGCGACCCCTTGACACTGCTTTTTGGCTTGGGCTTTCCTCTTATTCTTTTGCTTCTGCTTTCTGCCATTCAAGCGAGTATTCCCGTTCCTCTTTTCGAGATAGAAAAGCTAACTCCGGGAATTGTTGTATTCGGTCTTTCCTTTATGACGCTGTTCTCGGGCTCGCTTATAGCGAAGGACAGAAGCAGCTCGCTTTTGCAAAGGCTTTATACTACACCCTTAACACCGCTTGATTTCATTCTCGGGTACACTCTTCCGATTCTTCCGTTTGCGGTAGTGCAGGGGGCTGTGTGCTATGTTGTAGCAATGCTTCTCGGGCTTAAGCTTACACCGAATTTACTCCTTGCCATAGTGTTTATTATCCCTATATCGCTGCTTTACGTTGCACTCGGACTTCTGTTTGGTAGCATTCTTAACGATAAGCAGGTTGGCGGAATTTGCGGTGCGCTTCTGACAAACCTCTCCGCGTGGCTCTCCGGAACATGGTTTGACCTTGAGCTTGTCGGTGGGGTGTTCAAAAATATTGCCTATGCCTTACCGTTCGTCCACGCGGTAGAGGTTGAGCGTGCGGTTCTTTCGGGCGAGCTTTCAGCAGCGCTTCCTCACCTATTGTGGGTTCTTGGATATTCGCTGGTATCGTTAGCGGCAGCAGTCCTTCTTTTCCTTCGACAGATGAAGCGGCAATAGACTAATTCAATATAATAATTCCTAAATTGAGATAACCCGCAAAGGCTACCCAAACGGCATAGGGGATTTGTAGCAACGCCGCGACCTTTGAAACCTTAAAATAGCATAGGATAGTTCTGATAATCAGATACAGAAGCAAAACTAGCCATAAAAAGGCAATTCCAAAGGCTCTGACGTTAAAGAATATTATACTCCACGCGAAATTGGCAATAAGGCTCATTGCATAGTAGCCAAGCCCCCGTCGAGCATAAATCGGCTCTGCCTCGCGCCTGTTATAAACCATAGCAGAGCTGACGCCCATCAGTATATAAAGAACAGTCCATACGATAGGGAAGAGCAGCGCGGGCGGCGAGAGTGGCGGAGTGTTGATTTTAGAGTAAATATTCATATTCTCCATTGTAAGATATGCAGCAAGAAGCCCGACCCCGAGCGGAATTGCGATTGCAATAACGTAAGAGGCGAGATTATCCTTGATTTTTAACCAAAAGCTTTTCATAACTAAAACCTCTCGTAATGTAGCGTCGGTCTACGAAATCGACCGCTTGATACTATATTATGAAATTGAAGAGTCGTTTAGTACAAAAGGAGAAAAAATGAAAGCCTCTCACGAGCGTGAGAGGCTTTTGTGTATGATAAATGTGCGATTTTGTAAATAGTTATTTTCTTTTTGGGGGAAATCTCGCTTTGCAATGAGCAAAAACAGACTGTGATAAACACAGGAAAATGCGAAACGGGAATTTGCCGCTCGGGTTAATGTTTGTTCTGATTACACTTATAGTACTGCTTGCACGTGACATCTCCGAGCTTGGCAAGATACCGCTGCGCGGTATGCGAACCCTACGTGCACAGTTGCTTTCGTTCAGCAAGAAAAAACACCGAGATAAACTTGGGAGGGTGCGAAACGGGAATTTGCCGCTCGGGTATGTGTTTGTTCTGATTACACTTATTGTACTGCTTGCACGTGACATCTCCGAGCTTGGCAAGATACCGCTACGCGGTATGCGACTAGCCAATGCCAACCCAAATTGAACCCGCCTAAAGTGTCGATAACTCGCGCTATTTCTCGAAAGCTCACTTGCAAAGTCCGCACTTTGCTTCGCTCGCTTTCAAAAAATATCATCGAGTTCTCGGCTCTTTAGGTAAGAATTATTTTAAGAGGACGAATTTTTCGCGAGAGAAGCCAAAAAGGTGAAGTAATATGCGGATATTACAAGACTTTTTGGCGCATTATCGCGGAAAATACGCCTTTTAAAACGGGTTTAATTTGGGTTGGCATTGGCTAACGGGTTCGTGAGAACCCGTTCCGCAATAAACAAAAAACACCGAGATATACTCGGTGTCTTTTGTTTGGTGCGGGAAACGGGAATCGAACCCGTACGGTAAAACCACACGCCCCTCAAACGTGCGCGTCTGCCAGTTCCGCCACTCCCGCAGGACCTCGTATATTATACAACAAATTCTTTCGGTTGTCAAGCCTTTTTTGAAAAATATTTTAAATATTTTTGGGTTTTTATATTTTCTACAAAAAGAGCTGAAAAACCTCCGAAAAAATATATGCTTTGACGGATTTCGCTACATAACTATCTAAAATTTTCTATTGAATTTTTTGAGTAATTATATTATAATATATGTGACGTTTCTTTTGCCTGTTCGGCAAAATCAACGGTGTTGCCTTTAGGCACCACACCGAAAATCAAGGTTTTTCGCACATTCCTTGAAATACAGTCGTTCGCCCTTGCTGGCAAGCCGACAGACGCGAACTTTGTGTATTATAATTATATATAACTTTTGGGGGTAAGAAATGAAATTCGGAATGCCGACTCTTGTTGAGTGCGCTGATATATTTGAATGCTGTGAAACTGCCAAGCGGCACGGACTAGATTTTGTTGAAATAAATATGAGCTTTCCGCAGTATCTGCCGAGCGCGTTGTCTGTAGAGAAGCTTAAGGCTATTACCGAGCGCGACGGAATTTTTTACACGATACACGCAGACGAAATGCTCAATCCCTTTGACTTCAATCCCGAGGTTTCGCGCTGCTATTTTGACGTAATGCGTAAGACTATCAGATTTGCCATTGAAATCGGCGCGCCGGTTATCAATATGCATCTGCTTAAAGGGGTATACGTGACGTTGCCCGGCAAGGTAATACTGCTTACCGACGTTTACCGTGAGCAGTATCTTGAAAGAGTAAAGGACTTTATCTCTATGTGCGAAGAGGAAATAGGTGACAAAAGCCTTAAGGTCGCTATAGAAAACGTAGACTCCAACCCCTTCACCGAAAGTCAGCTCGAGGCTCTGGAATTCTTTATGGCAAGCCCAGTTTTCGGTCTGACTCTCGATACAGGTCACGAGCTGTGCCTCGGATTTGCTGACAGTCCCGTTTTTGATAAGTACCCTGAAAAGCTTGTGCATATGCATCTTCACGACGCAAGGGGAAAGAGTGCCCACCTGCCTCTCGGCACGGCAGAGGTTGATATCAACTCAAGGCTTGCAAGACTCTCCGCGAGCTCCAACTGTCTTATTGAGGTTAAAACGGTCGCAGGCCTCGCCGAAAGCGTCGAATACCTTAAATCAAAATCCATAATGTGAGGGAAGTATGACAACTAAAGAAAAATTCATTGAGATTTACGAGAAAAACATAAAAAGGGAAGGCGCGGATAAGCTCCTTGAATATCTGCTTTCCCCCGCATCAGACTTCTTTACCGCACCCGCGAGCGCAAGGTTTCACTCCTCCTTTGAGGGTGGGCTCTGCGAGCATTCGCTGAACGTTTACGAATGTCTGAAATCCTACCTTGAGTCGGACAGGGTGAAGAGCACCTTCGGATTTGAATACACCGACGAGAGCATTGCGATAGTTGCGCTTCTTCACGACCTTTGCAAGGTAAACGTGTACAAGAAGGGCTTCCGCAACGTAAAGGACGAAAAGGGAATGTGGCAACGCGTTGATACCTTCGAGTTTGACGACAAGCTCCCCTACGGTCACGGAGAGAAGAGCGTTTACATCATTTCGGGCTATATGAAGCTCACGCGCGAGGAAGCCTTTGCAATCCGCTATCACATGGGCTATTCCTCAACCGAGGACCCGAGAAACGTGTCGGCAGCGTTTGAAATGTTTCCTCTTGCCTTCGCTCTTTCAACCGCCGACAGCGAGGCAACCTACTTTATCGAAAGTGAAAAATATAAGAATAAGGTGGACAAATAAATGAGAAAGAATTTCGGAGCAAAGCCTATACTTTTCCCGCAGCCGGTGTTTATAATTGCTACCTACGGTGAGGACGGAACACCTAACGCTATGAATGCCGCCTGGGGCGGTCTTTCTGAAGAAAATCAGATTATGATGTGCATCAGCGCAGGGCATAAAACCACCGAAAACATTCTGAAAAAGGGTGCTTTTACGGTCAGTATGGCTACCGTAGATACCGTTATAGCCTGTGACTACGTTGGTATGGCATCGGGGAACGATACACCCGATAAGTTCGCTCGCGCGGGCTTCCACGCAACACCCTCTACGTTCGTTGACGCGCCGCTTATCGACGAGCTTCCTATGGCTCTCGAGTGTAAGCTCCTTGATTACAACCCCGAGAACTGCCGACTGTTCGGCGAGATTGTGAACGTTTCGTGTGACGAAAAATATCTCGACGCTGATGGCAGAATAGACGTGGATAAGCTGAAGCCCATAACCTTTGACCCCGCGAAGGAAACCTACGTTGCACTTGGAGAAAAGGTTGCCGATGCGTTCAGTGTTGGAGCTAAAATAGGCTGATTTTGAGAACAAATGTTTACAAAAACGCAGGATTGAGTGTTCAATCCTGCGTTTTTCTGCTTGCTGAATTTATTCAATAACAAATGCGAAGGGGTAAATTTCCTGACCGCCGTTTATAGAGTAGCACTCAATGTCGGGGTAGCTCTCGGAAATATAAGCGAGAAGCTCGGACTCCTCCGTGTCGGTTGCATCGAGTCCGCGGAATACGGTAACCATAAACGCATCGGAATCGGAAAGCAGCTTGTCAAGAAGCGCGCGTGCGGCGGTGAGTCTGTCGGGCTCGGAAACAACTATCTCCTTGTTTACGATACCGATAGTGTCGCCCTCGTTTACGTGAACGCCGTTCATATCGGCATTTCTGATAGAGGGGGAAATGAATGCGGAGGTAATTCTGCCGATTGCGTCCTCAGCGTCCTTCATAAGGTCGTCGCAGTTGTCTGACTCAAAGTTCATAGAGGAGAGAGCGACGTAGCCTGCGCCAATGCTCTTTGAGGGAACGACGTAAACCTTTGCTGCGGTGTAAATTTCCGCTGCCTGGGTTGCCGCCATAACTATGTTGCCGTTGTTCGGGAATACGAAGATGTTCTCCGCGCTGATTTTGTCAAACGCCTCGATAAAGTCGCTTGTCGAGGGGTTGTTTGTCTGACCGCCTCTTACGATTTCGTCAGCGCCGAGGTCGGAGAAGAGCGTCGAAATTCCGTCGCCGTTGCTGACTGCCACGATACCGTACCTTTTCTTTTCCTGCGGCTTCTTTTCCTCGGGAGCCGCTTCCTTTTTCGCGCCTGCCTCAAGCTCTGTGTGCTGAAGCGACATATTCTCGATTTTTACGGTTATAAACTCGCCGTATTCGCGAAGATATCCAAGCACCTTCTCGGGAGTGAGCGTGTGAACGTGAACCTTGACGATACTGTCGGTACGGAAGGCAACGATTGAGTCGCCAATACCTGCAAGGAAGCTCTTGAGCGCCTCGAGGTCAAAGGTGTCGGGGTTGCACTTTCTGTTCATAAGCTGAACGAGAAGCTCGGTGCAGTAGCCGTAGGTCATCTCGCTGTCAGCATCAAAGCTTGCGTTTGAGGGTGCCGCTGCTGGCGCTGCGGGCTTTGCTCCGTCTGCCTTCTCAACGATTTCCTCGCCGTTAAGCACGCGGTTGATACCGTCCATAATGTAGAAGAGTCCAGCTCCGCCGCTGTCAACCACGCCGGCTTCCTTAAGAACGGGAAGAATTTCGGGTGTTCTGTCAACAGATGCGTACATCTCCTTAACGAGGTCGGAAAACAGAGTATTAAGAGTGCTCTCGGGGGTGAGTCTGCTTACCGCGTACTCAACCGATTCGCGGACAACGGTAAGTATCGTGCCTTCTGTGGGAGTCATAACCGAGCTGTATGCCTGCTCAACTCCAAGCTCGAGTGCCGTGCCAACGGTCTTTGCGCTTGCCTTTGCGGACTTTGCCAAGCCCTTCGAAACTCCCGCGAAGAACTGCGAGAGAATAACTCCCGAGTTTCCTCTTGCGCCGAGGAGCATACCCTTGGAGATTACCTTGATAACCTCTGCAAGGTTGTCGGAGTCGTTGTTTTCTATCGCGCGGACACCGCTGTCGATAGTCATACTCATATTGTCGCCCGTGTCACCGTCGGGAACGGGGAATACGTTAAGTCTGTTAACCTCGTCTGCCTTCTCGCGAAGCTCGGTAGCTCCGCCCTTCATCATCTTTGCGAAGAGAAGTCCGCCAAGATACTTAAGGTCGAACTTTGCCTTTTTCTTTTGGGTAGCGTTTTTGTTACCTGCAGCCTTTGCGTCGGGCTTTTTCTGATTGTTCTTTGCGTTCTTATCCTTATTCTGTGCCGCGGCAGGCTTCTTGTTCTGCGGCTCGTTAGACTTCTTCTTGTCCTGTGCCATATCGGTACCTCGCAAAAATTATCTTTCCTTGCCCACAAAGAAGAGGGCAAGCGTACCGGGGCCGGAGTGAGCGCCGATAACGGGACCTACGTCGGTGATAATCGAAACCTCAGCGCCGTACTTGCTCTTGAGAATAGATGCAAGGCGCTCTGCGTCGGCAGTGGAATCTGCCTGCGAAATGTAGATTGGGTAATCGCCGTCAACGCGAAGCTCTCCGTACTTTTGTGCAAGAGCCTCGATAGCAGTCTTTCTTCCTCTGACCTTTTCCACGTTAACGAGATGTCCCTCGTTGTCAACGTGCATAACCGGCTTTATTCCAAGCATATTTCCAAAGAACGCCGCGGTGGAGCTTACTCTGCCGCCTCTCTTGAGGTATACGAGGTCGTCAACCGTGAACCAGTGGCAAATCGAAAGCTTAATGCTCTCAACGAACTCTGCACAAGCCTCGATTTCTGCGCCTGCCTCGCGCTTGTCAAGAGCAAGTCTTACGAGAAGTGCGCCGCCCGCAGAGGCACAGAGCGAGTCAACAGCAATAATCTTTCTCTCAGGATACTTTTCCTTAAGCTCAATGGAAGCAAGCCTTGCCGAATTGAAGGTAGTGCTGAGCCCCGAGGAGAAGCCAATATAAAGAATATCAAGTCCGCCCTCGAGATAAGGGGTGAAGCAATCGATAAAGCTTTCGGTGTTAACCGCGGCAGTCTTAGCAACTCCGCCCGCCTTCATTCTCGAATAGAACTCGTTTATATCCATACCGTCGTTTGTGTATTCCTTATCCTCTCCGTCGAAGCGGAAGGTGAGTGAAGCAGTTCCAAGCTGCCACTCGTCGAGCACCTCGCGGTGGAGGTCGCAGGAGGAGTCGGTGAGTATAACGTATGTCTTGTTTGTGCTCATAATAATCTCCTTTTAGTGCCGTATGCACGTATCAGACTGTTAAATAACTGTTCTTGTTTGAGTCCTGCCCGTCCTGGGCATAACCTTACCAATTATACACTATATTTACTCGTTTGTCAAGTTTTTTTGTTCTTTTATCTTGCTTTTTGATTACGAAACAGTGTCAGTTGTCAATTATTTTGCATTTTTATTGAAGAATTTTTACATATTTAGATTTGCTCTCCTGCTTTGGAAATTATTATAGGCTAAAAGATTGACTAAATTTACAAGATGTGATATAATTATATAATAAATTATTTGCGCGAAATCTTTTACTAAAGGATTAATATGAGAATACTTGGAATAGACCCGGGGCTTGCGACGGTCGGCTGGGCGGTGCTTGAGTCGGGAAGAGGAATACTCCGTCCCGTCGCCTACGGAGCGATAACCACCCCCGCGCACACCGATATTGAAAAGCGGCTTCTTATGATTAAGAAGGATATCGAGGAGCTGATAGATAAATATTCTCCCGAGGAGATGGCTATTGAGGAGCTGTTTTTCAATACCAACATAACTACGGGAATTGCGGTAGCCGAGGCGAGAGGCGTTATTCTTTGCGCGGCGTGCGCCAAGGGGCTTAAAATCAGTGAGTATACCCCCCTTCAGGTAAAGCAAGCGGTGGTCGGTTACGGAAAGGCAGAGAAAAGGCAGGTAATCGCGATGGTTACCTCGATTCTGAAGCTGTCAGCTCCGCCGAAGCCCGACGATACCGCCGATGCGGTTGCTATAGCGATATGTCATTCCCAATGCCGACTCTCGGCGATGGGTAAATACTTTAACCAAAGATAGGATAGGAAAATGTGGTCAGCAGATAAATGGAAGGATTATGAGGTTATAGACACCTCTGACGGAGAGAAGCTCGAAAGATGGGGAAAATATACCCTCGTTCGTCCCGACCCGCAGGTAATATGGAAGACCGAGAGGAAAAATCCTCTTTGGAGAAATGCCGACGCAAGCTATAAGCGCTCGCGCTCGGGCGGCGGCTCCTGGAGTGAGAACAGGCTTCCCGAGAGCTGGACTGTAAATTACGGCACGCTACGTTTTCTTATAAAGCCTATGGGCTTCAAGCATACGGGACTCTTTCCCGAGCAGGCTGCTAACTGGGATTGGTTTTCCTCTCTTATCAAAGAGGCGGATAGACCCATTAAGGTTCTTAACCTCTTTGCTTACACCGGCGGAGCAACGGTTGCTTCTGCGGCGGCAGGCGCTTCGGTCTGTCACGTTGACGCCTCGCGAGGAATGGTGCAGCAGGCAAAGGAGAACGCTCGCCTCTCGGGGCTTGAGTCGGCGCCTATAAGATATATTGTTGACGATTGCAAGAAATTTATTGAAAGAGAAATCAGGCGCGGCAACACCTATGACGGAATTATAATGGACCCGCCGTCCTACGGCAGAGGACCTACGGGAGAGGTTTGGAAGATTGAGGATAATATCGACGACTTCGTCGCCCTCACAGAGCGCGTGCTTTCGCGTGAGCCTCTCTTCTTCCTGCTCAATTCCTACACCACCGGGCTTTCGGCGTCAACTATGAAATATATAGCCGAAACGCGGCTTCTTAAATCAAGGAAGGGCGTATGCGAGGCGGACGAGCTCGGACTTCCCGTAAAGGAAACGGGGCTTGTGCTTCCGTGCGGCTCAAGCGTTCGAATAGCCTTCAAAAAGTAAACCGAGGAAATTTTTAATGAATGAATACATTATAAAAACAGAGGGGCTTGGCTTCACCTATTCCGACGGTGAGTCGGACAGCCTTGTCAGAGAGGAGATACCCGCGCTCTCGGATATCAACCTTTCGGTAAAGCGCGGAGAGTATCTTGCCGTGCTCGGACACAACGGCTCGGGTAAATCCACTCTTGCAAAGCTTCTTAATCTCATACTCGTACCGACGGTCGGAAAAATATATATAGACGGAGTAGACGTCACGGCCGAGGATTTTGACGAGGACGGAGTTTTTGACGTACGCAGAAAGGTCGGAATGGTCTTTCAGAACCCCGATAACCAGCTGGTAGCAACTGTAGTCGAGGAGGACGTAGCCTTCGGCCCTGAAAACCTCGGACTTCCGAGGGAGGAAATCAGAAGGCGTGTAAATTCCTCGCTTTCTATGGTCGGTATGCAGGATTATATGCGCCACGCCCCCCACAAGCTCTCGGGCGGTCAGAAGCAGAGGGTTGCAATCGCGGGAATTATCGCTATGCGCCCCGAGGTTATTATTTTTGACGAGTCAACGGCAATGCTTGACCCTATGGGCCGCGCCGAGGTTATCTCGATTATGGAGAGGCTCAACCGCGAGGAGGGCATTACCGTAATAAACATCACCCACTATATGGAGGAGGCGGCAAGAGCCGAAAGAGTCGTCGTAATCAACGACGGCAGACTCACCCTCGACGGCATACCGCGCGAGGTGTTCTCAGAGGTGGAATTGCTTCATAAAATCGGACTTGAAGCGCCTCAGGGAACAGAGCTTGTCCACAGGCTCCGTCTTGCGGGAATAAATATTGAGGGAAGCTCGCTTACCGAGCAGGAGTGTGCTGAGGCACTTATAAATTATCTTTCGGGAAACAGAAAATGAATGAAATTTTAAGACTAGAGGAGGTTTCCTTTATATACAGTAAGGGAACTCCGTTTGAGAAGGTAGCCTTAAATAAGGTATCACTCTCGTTTGAAAAGGGAAAAATAACCGGTCTTATCGGGCATACCGGCTCGGGTAAATCAACCCTCGTCAATCTGCTCAACGGTTTATATAAGCCCACCGAGGGCAGGGTATATCTTGACGGTGTGGATATCTGGGAGAACCCAAAGGAAATATCTAAGGTAAGATACCGCGTCGGACTCGTTATGCAGTACCCCGAGTATCAGCTCTTTGACGAGAGCGTCAGAGAGGACATTGCCTTCGCGCCGAAGAACCTCGGGCTTACCGAGGGCGAAACTGCCGAGCGCGTTGCAGAGGCGGCGCATTTTGCGGGACTTTCGGAGGAGCTGCTTGAAAAGTCGCCCTTCGAGCTTTCGGGAGGGCAGAAGCGCCGCGCGGCAATAGCCGGAATTATGGCTATGCGCCCCGAGGTTTTGGTGCTTGACGAGCCTGCGGCAGGGCTTGACCCGAGAGGCAGACGCGAGATACTCGGCGGACTTCGTCAGTATGCCGAGGCTGTTGGAGCGTCGGTTATCCTCGTCAGCCACTCTATGGAGGATATGGCGCACTACTGCGACAACGTCATAGTTATGAATCGCGGCGAGGTGTATTTGTCGGGCGAGGTCGGTGAGATTTTCTCGCGCTCCGAGGAGCTCTCGCGCGTTTCCCTCGACGTCCCTGCGATATCGCGTATCGCAAGAGAGCTGGCCAAAAGCGGCTTTGAGCTATCAGGGGAGCTTTATACCGTTGACGGAGTATACGACGCAATAATTAAATATCTTGGGGAGGATAAGAGATGATTTCTGATATCACACTCGGTCAGTTCTTCCCGGGCTATTCAACTCTTCATAAGCTCGACCCGAGAACGAAGCTTATCCTATCGGTAGCCTTCATTGTCGCTGTGTTCTTTGCTAACAGCCCCGTGTCGTTTCTCGGGCTTCTTATAGGTGTTCTCGTTCTCGTCAAGCTCTCGAGAATATCCTTCTCGGTTGTCTTTAAGGGAATTAAGCCCATAATTATCATACTGATTTTCACGGCATTAATTAACGTATTCTTGACGGACGGTGCGGGTGAGCCGCTCGTTGACTTCTGGATAATTGAAATCTATACCGAGGGAATAGTGCGCGCCGTCTTTATGGCTCTGCGCGTTATCATACTGATAATCGGCACGAGTATTCTCTTAACCTACACGACCTCTCCGATAGCTCTGACCGACGGAATAGAGTCGCTGCTTTCTCCGCTTAAGAAAATCGGAGTACCCGTCCACACCTTCGCTATGATGATGTCGATAGCGCTTCGCTTTATCCCGACGCTCGTTGAGGAAACCGAGAAGATAATGAATGCGCAGAAGTCGCGCGGCGCAGACTTTACAAGCGGCGGTCTTATCAAGCGCGCAAGGGCGCTGATACCTATTCTTATTCCGCTGTTCGTTTCGTCCTTCAAGCGCGCCGAGGAGCTTGCAACCGCAATGGAGTGCAGGTGCTACAGAGGCGATAAAAACCGCACGAAGCTCGTAAAGCTTGAGTACAAGAGCCGCGATTATATATGGTTTTGTGCCGTCGCACTGTTTGTTACGGCTATAATTCTTTTGGCAACTCTGCCGTATTCTATCGGATATTCGGGCAGGCTTCTTGAAATAATATTTTATAAGATATGAAGTATTTTGCAAAAATTAAGTATCTTGGCACCGATTTCCACGGCTTTCAGGTTCAGCCGGGCTTAAGAACGGTGCAGGGCGAGCTATGCCGTGCCCTCTCGGAAACGCTCGGAGTACCCGTCAGCGTTACGGGCTGCAGCCGTACCGACAGAGGAGTGCACGCAAACGAAATGTGCATTACCGTTCTGGCAGAGGGTGCGAGCGTGCCGCCCGACAGACTTGCGGTAGCCGCGGCAAGATATCTTCCGCCCGACATCTCGGTATTTTTTGCCGAGGAAGCGGCAGAGGACTTTCACCCCCGCTACGACGTCTACGGCAAGGAGTATCTATATAAAATTGTAAACAGCCGCACAATGGACCCCTTCCTTGTCGGCAGGGCGTGGTTCTTGCCTCGCAGAATAAGCGATGAGGGGCTTCTACGTATGAGAAGGGCTTCGGAGTATATTCTCGGTCGGCAGGACTTTTCAGCGTTTATGGCAGAGGGCTCGGACACCGAGGACACCGTAAGAGAGGTAAGGTCGCTCACGGTTGACAGGATAGGCGAAAATATCGAAATCAGAATTTCTGCCGACGGCTTTCTTTATAATATGGTAAGAATTATCGTCGGAACGCTCACCGAGGTAGCCTTCGGAAGAATAGAGCCCGAGGCACTCAAAAAAATTATCGCCTCTCGCGACAGACAGTCGGCAGGCGTTACAGCACCCCCCGACGGACTTTATCTTAACCGCGTTTTCTACGGGCAGCCATAGCCAATGCCAACCTAAATCGTTCCCAACTCAAGAAGCGTATTCCCCGCGATAATGCGCCGCGAAGGCAGTCGCTCCGAGCTTCAAAGCTCTCGCAAAGTCTTAATTTGCCAATATAGCTTTTATTTTTCACAAATAAAAAATTCTCCGTAAGACAAAATGTTAAAAAAGGTCTTACGGAGTTTTTTATGAGAATAGGAAAGCTTTTATACTATGCAGGGCTTACAGTCGTAATACTTACGGTGATTATTCTTTTGCTTTTCGGCGCACTCTACCTATACGCTGTGAAGGGTGTCAGCTTCAAGTCCGACGAGCTTCTCTTTGAGAGTGCGCGCTCGCACGACTCGACGGCATTCTACGCAAACACAGAGAACGGTGAGGACTATACTCCTATTCTCTCGGAGTTATACGGAGATTACAGGAAGGAGAGCTATGATGTTGAGGAAATACCGAAAATACTGAAGGACGGATTTATTGCCGTCGAGGACAGGGAATTCTTCACACATAAGGGAGTAAACGTCAAGCGCACCGCACGGGCGGCACTTAACTACCTTGCGGGCGGCGAGCGTCAGTTCGGCGGCTCGACTATAACCCAGCAGCTGATTAAAAACGTATCGGGCGACAGCGCCCCGACAGTCAAGCGAAAGCTCTCGGAGATACTCCGCGCCCTTCATATAGAGCAGCACTATTCGAAGGACGAAATTCTTGAGCTTTACCTTAATATTATCCCAATGAGCGAGAACACCTACGGAGTCGGCACCGCGGCAAAAAGACTGTTCGGGAAAGAGCCCTACGAGCTATCGGTTGCCGAGTGTGCAACGCTTATCGGTATTACCAACGCGCCCTCGGCATATAACCCCTACACAAATCCCGATAGGTGCATAACGAAGCGCAACACCGTGCTTTCAGTAATGCATAGGGAAGGGGTTATAGGCGAGAGGGAATACACCGAGGCGCTCTCCGAGCCCCTGACGGTTGTCGAGCGTGAAAAAATGAGCGACAGATACAGCTCCTGGTTTGCCGAGGCGGTAATAACAGACCTCACCGAGGACCTGTGCGAAGCATACGGAATCACCGAGGCGGCGGCAGACCTTATGCTTCGCGGCGGCGGTCTGTCGGTATATACGACTATGAACGCTTCGGCACAGAAAATACTTGAGGAATACTTTGCGGAAGCGAAAAATTTCCCCGAGGAGATTTCAGAGGGATTAAACTTTGCAATGTCGGTTATAGACAACGCAACGGGCGACCTTGTGGCAACCGTCGGTAGGGTAGGGAAAAAGCAGGGCAACAAGCTCCTCTCTCACGCGGAGCTGGCGCATATCCCGGGCTCTGTATTAAAGCCGCTCGGTCTATACGCGCCGCTTATCGACGAGGGCAAAATAAACTGGGCGACGGTTTTTGACGATATCCCGACAAGCTTTACCGAAACCGAAAGCTCATATAGGCTCTATCCGAGAAATTCCCCAAACGTGTATTCGGGACTAATCACAGTCAAGGACGCGCTTCGGCTCTCAAAGAACACCGTGGCGGTAAGACTCTCGGAGCTTCGTACTCCGCGTGCGGTTTTTGATACCCTGAAGGATAAATTCGGCTTTTCACATCTTGTCGAGCGAGAGGAGCAAGAGGGGGGCGGAATTCTTACCGATATTGCCCCTTCGCCTATGGCGCTCGGTCAGCTGACGCGCGGCGCAACCCTTCGCGAGCTAAGCTCAGCCTTCTCAACCTTCGCGCGCGACGGATTGCATTCGACCCCTCGCACATATCTCTACGTCCTCGATAAGGACGGGCGCGAGATAATCAGAAATGAAAAGGACGAGCAGGAGCTATTCAAGCCCACGACCGCAAGGATTATGAATATGCTCCTATCCGAGGTTGTAAACTCTGGCACTGCAAGGAGCATTACCTTAAAGGAGAGGATTCCCCTCGCGGGAAAGACCGGCACCTCGGGCTCGAGCCGCGACAAGGAATTCATAGGCTATACCCCCTATTATACAGCGGGTATATGGTGCGGCTATGAGGGTGGAGAGAGAAGCGTTTCGTCGCTATCGAAAACCCACCTCGACGTGTTCGACGAGGTTATGACTCTCGTTCACTCGGGTGTTGTAAATCCCGTGGATAGCTTTTCCACCGAGGGGCTCTTATATCTTCCGTACTGCCGCGACTCGGGGAAACTGTATTCAACCTCCTGCCTCTACGACGTTCGCGGCGACAGGCTTGAGTACGGCTATTTCGCACCCGAAAGTCAGCCGATGGGCGAATGTGACCGCCATATCCTCGTGGATTTTGACACCGTAGGCAAGGGAATTGCAAGAGAGGGCTGCCCCGAGGAAAGCATAACGAGGGTTGCGCTCCTGAATATCCCCGAAAGGAATTTTCCGACAGAGGTCTATATAACCGACGCGGAGTTCGTCTACAGACTCCCACCTAGCGAAGCCGAGCAAGAGAGTGACACTCTGCCGTCGGAAATCTACCCATATTATTACGCGGCTCTCCCCGAGGGCTGCTATGCGGGAATTACGAACAAGCGTAAGCAGTTCAATTCCTTCTGTCAGTCCCACGCCAAATAGACGCGGTGCGCGTAGGCAAATCCGAGGAGCCGAAGCCGCGCTATAGCCGAAAAGCAAACAAAAACGCCGCGATTTTGTAAAAAATACTTTACTTTTTCGTCCTTTTGTGCTAAAATAATAGCACACGGGGGAATGTTATGGATTACGAAATAATTTATTCAAGGCGGAAGACGCTATCTCTTTGTATCAAGAATACCCGACTGATTATAAGGGCACCCCTCGGCACGCCGAAAAGGAAAATCGAGGAAGCGATAAACAGTCACCGAGAATGGATAGAGAAGCACACCGAAAGGCAAAAAAATAAGGAAGAGCGCTTTGCGGGGCTATCCGATAAGCAGATTGCGGAGCTTAAGCGGCAGGCGCGTAAGGTGCTATCAGCGAAGGCGGAGTACTATTCCGCTCTTATGGGAGTTGACTTTGGCCGTATCAGTATTACGAGTGCCAAAACGCGCTTCGGCTCCTGCTCCTCAAAGGGAGATATCGCCTTTTCCTACAGGCTTATGCTCTATCCCGAGGCAGCTGTCGACTACGTAGTCGTGCACGAGCTGGCGCACAGAAAAGAGATGAACCACTCGAAGGCGTTCTATAAAATAGTCGAAGATATTCTTCCCGACTATAAGGAAAGACGAAAGCTCCTTCGTGGCTGAATAATCAAGAATACAAAAAGAGCAAACACGCAAGACTAAAGCTTGTGCGCCTGCTCTTTTTTTGTTTATTCAATTAGCCAATCACACATCACTTTGTTGAAAGCGAAAAAATTCAAGCGAATTCAAGCTCGCTTGACACAAGCTTCTCTCCCTTGTAGGTCAGCTTCAAGGAGAAGAAACGCTCCTCGGTGTCGAGAAGCCCGAGAAAAATTTTGTCGCCCTCCCATATTGGCAACGAGGGAATTATTTCCTTTTTAACCCATTCAAGCTCCCCCTCGTCGCAGGCGTAATCAATCTTGCCCTCGTAGCCCGAGGCAGAGAAGAGGTGCATATATTCTGTGCCGTACTCGTCCGATACGAAGGTTACAATTCCGCGATACCTTAGACCGATAGGCACAACTCCCGTTTCCTCGAGTATTTCGCGCCGCGCACAGTCGAAGGGTGACTCACCCGCCTCAAATTTTCCGCCGACACCAATCCACTTGTCAAAATTTTCGTCACCGACCTTCTTGGTTCTGTGTATCATAAGATAAGCACCGCGCTTCTCTATGTAGCATAGACTCGTGTTTTTCATTTATAGCTCCTTTTGCTCTGTGGCTCTGATTCGTACCGTCAGACGGACGGGTGTAAGCCTCAGCCCTTGTCGGTCACATTTTATTTTACCACCTTTCAAGGAAAAATGCAAGCCGAAAACGGTATCTTTGCAGGCAGAGCCTAAGTATATTAAAATAAATATGGATTTTTTGTAAAAGCCTACAAAAAGCTATTGACTTTTTTAAGAAAATTGCTATAATACTTAAGTGGTTAATTATTAAGTACTAAACGATTTGGAAGGGATAGAAAAATGACCGTCTCACGACTCGAGCTTGCGGTTGATATGATGATAAGAACCGACCGAATGCACAGGACTCTCATAGACTCCCGCGCAGGCGCGCTCGGCATACACCGCACTCACCACAGAATACTGATGTATCTTTCAAGGCACGGCACTCTCACCTCGCAAAAGGAGCTTGCAGACCACCTTGACGTGACCCCTGCCGCCGTCACGGGAGCGCTTAAGAAGCTTATATCTGACGGATATATTGAGCGTACCCTCGGCAGGGATAACCGCTATAATGAGCTTAAGATTACCGAGCGCGGAGCAGCGCTTGTCAACAGAACGCACGAGCTGTTCTCGGCAACCGACCGTTCGCTGTTCGACGGATTTTCCGACGCGGAGCTTGAAACCTATACCGCGTGTCTACAAAAGCTTCAGCACAATATAAAGAGTCAGCTCCACGGGGCGACAGTCGATGGGGGAGAAAAGAATGAAAAGATGGATTAAATACGTAAAGCCCTATCTTACCTCGTTTATACTCGGACCGCTTGGTATGATAGTCGAGGTAATAGGCGAGATGTTTATGCCGCTGCTTCTCGCTATGATAATCAACGAGGGCGAGGCAGGCACGCTCACAGTCGGCAAGAGCCTCGGCTATGCGGGAATACTTATCGCCATAGTTCTTTGTATGATGGCAGGCGGCGTTGCAGGCGCGTACTTTGGCTCGAAGGCATCGGTTAACTTTGCCGCGGACCTTCGCTCCGACGTATATTCGAAAATACAGATGTACTCCTTTGCCAATATCGACAAGTATCAGGCAGGCTCGCTCGTCACGAGAATGACAAACGACGTCACTCAGATACAGAACTTTGTAAATATGCTTCTCCGTATGGCGCTTCGCTCCCCGGGTATGCTTATAGGCGGTATAATTATGGCAGTGGCGCTCAAGCCTTCGCTCTCGCTGGTGCTTCTCGTTACAATGCCTCTTCTCATTATTACCATACTCCTTCTTATCAGGGTAGCCTTTCCTCGCTTCGGTATAATGCAGAAGAAGATAGATAAGCTCAATTCTACAGTCCGCGAGAACGTTACCAACGTGCGAGTTGTAAAGTCCTTTGTAAGAGAGGATTTTGAAATCGACAAGTTCGAGGGAGATAACCGCGACCTTAAGGAGTCGGGAATGCGCGCCGTCAAGCTTATGATTTGGATGGGCCCCGTAATGAACATCTTTATGTACGTGACGGTAATTGCGGTAATCTGGTTCGGCCACGGCATAGTTCTCTCGGAGCACTCGCTCGCAGGCGGAATGCAGATAGGTGACTTAAGCGCGTTTATCACCTACACAACGCAGATACTCTCCTCGCTTATGATGGTTACAATGCTTCTTATGACCTCGTCGCGCGCTCTTGCCTCGGGCAGGAGAATTTGCGAGGTGCTTGACGAGAAGCTTGACATAAGCGACGACGGAGCAAAATACCCCGAAAGACGCGTCGAGAGCGGCGAAATTGAATTCCGCGACGTAACCTTCCGCTACTATAAGAACAGCGAGGAAGCGGTCCTCAATAATATCTCTATAAAGATAGAGGCAGGCTCAACCGTCGGCATAATCGGCTCAACGGGCTGCGGTAAAACCACGCTTGTGTCAATGATTCCAAGACTCTATGACACCGACTCGGGTGAGGTGCTTATTGACGGTGTGAACGTCAAGGACTATTCGCTTGTCCACCTTCGTGACGGTATAGGAATGGTGTTGCAAAAGAACCTTCTCTTCTCGGGAAGCATTGCCGACAATCTTCGCTGGGGCGATATGGAGGCAACCGACGAAGAAATGAAGCTTGCCGCAAGGCACTCCTGCGCCGATAAGTTCGTCGATAGCTTCTCTGATGGCTATGACACTATGCTCGATAAGGGCGGAATGAACCTCTCTGGCGGACAGAAGCAGAGGCTCTGTATCGCTCGCGCGCTTCTCAAGAAGCCGAAGATACTTATCCTCGACGACTCGACGAGTGCCGTCGATACCGCAACAGAGGCGCAGATAAGAGAGGCATTTGCAAACGAGCTATCGGGCACGACGAAGATTATTATAGCACAGCGTATTTCCTCGGTTAAGGACGCCGAGAAAATTATCGTAATGAACGACGGAAAAATCACCGGTGTGGGCACCCACGACGAGCTGCTCGAAAACAACGTCGAATACGGTGAAATCTACTATTCTCAGATGGATAAGAAGGAGGGCTGACGATGGCAAGAACTCTGAAGCAGCTGCGCTCGCAGTATAACAGCATATCGCACGGCACCTCGCTTCGCGGCGGAGGACCGGGCAGAGGCCCCGGACCGAGAGGGAAGGGAAAGCCGAAGGATATGGGCAAGACCGTAGGCAGGCTTCTCTCCTACGTAGGAAAATATAAGGGCAGACTTGCGCTTGTATTTATATGTATGATTCTCACAACACTTGCCTCGCTCTCGGGCGGATATCTTATAGTACCTATTATCAACAGAATTACTCTCGCGATAAACCCTAATGCACCTCTGAACCCGAGCGGAATCGCTATTTTTGCAGATAGCATTATCTCTGCATTTGCCGACACGCCTCTCGTGCGCTCGCTTATGGTTAACGTCGCGGCAGAGGTCACAGTTTACGTCTTTGCGGCTCTTGTGGTGCTTGGCGCGGTGTATCTTATTTCGGCATTCGGCTCTTATCTTCAGGCTCGCCTTATGCTCTCTGTTTCGCAGAACTCGATACAGAAAATAAGAGACGACCTCTTTAAAAGTCTGCAAAAGCTCCCCGTAAGATACTTCGACTCTCACCCCACAGGCGAGATAATGTCGCGCTTCACCAACGACGTCGACAATATCGACGTTATGCTCAATAACTCCTTGACCTCAATTGTCAGCGGCTCGATAAGCCTTATCGGCACGTTTATCTTTATGCTTACGACGAATATCTGGCTTACCGTTATTACGGTTGTATTCGTTCCCGTGCTGATTTTCGCAGTCGGAGTTATCGGTAAGAATTCCTCACGCTACTACGGCGAGGGTCAGGCGGCGCTCGGCGCTGTAAACGGATATATCGAGGAAACCATAAGCGGACAGAAGGTTATTAAGGTATTCAACCACGAGGACGAGTGCGTCGAGGAGTTTAACCTTATCAACGAGGACCTTCGCGAAAAGCAGGAGAAGGCGCAGTTCTGGGGCGGTGTAACAGGCCCGATAATGCACAATATCAGCCTTATTTCCTACGCAATAACCCTCGGTGTCGGCGGTATTCTTATAGTTCTTACGGGCTTTACTCCCGGCGAGCTTACCGCCTTCGCAAACTATTCAAAGCAGTTCTCGATGCCCATAAATCAGCTCTCAATGCAGGTGTCAACCCTCTTTGCAGCCCTCGCAGGAGCCGAAAGAGTGTTCAAGGTTATGGACGAGGCGCCCGAGGAGCCCGACGGCGAGGACAGCACCGAGGAGCCTATTCTCGGACACGTGATTATGAAGGATGTAACCTTTGGCTACGTTCCCGAGAAAACCGTCTTAAAGAATATCTCGCTCTATGCAAAGCCCGGGCAGAAAATTGCCTTCGTCGGCTCGACGGGAGCAGGAAAAACCACCGTTACAAACCTACTGAACCGCTTCTACGATATCGCCGAGGGCGAAATCACGATAGACGGAAAGCCCCTTTGCTCCTATAAGCGCGACTTTTTGCGTAAGAATATCGCAATGGTGCTTCAGGATACCCACCTCTTTACAGGCACTGTAATGGAAAATATTCGCTACGGCAGGCTTGACGCAACCGACGAGGAGGTAATAGCGGCGGCAAAGACCGCAAGCGCCCATAGCTTCATAATGAGGCTGAAGGACGGCTACAACACCCTCCTCGAGGGCGACGGCGCAAACCTCTCGCAGGGACAAAGGCAGCTGCTTAACATTGCCCGCGCCGCACTCTCAAAGGCACCGATACTTGTGCTTGACGAGGCAACCTCGTCTGTCGATACGAGAACCGAGCGCCACATAGAGCACGGTATGGACCGACTTATGAAGGACAGAACGACCTTCGTTATCGCCCACAGACTCTCGACAGTCCGTAACGCCAACGCCATAATGGTGCTTGAGCGCGGCGAGATTATCGAGAGAGGTGACCACGACGACCTTCTGGCAATGAAGGGCAGATACTATGAGCTCTACACAGGCAAGCGCGAGCTTGACTGACGGATATTCTCTTGCTCGTATTAAGAAGTTCTTACAATAGGAACATCTGTTACTCTTTATCTTTGATAAAACAAAACCAACGCGGCAGAAGTCACATTACGTGCTTCTGCCGCGTTTTAAAATGCAAAATTGATTTTTTGTCAGATTTATGCAAGCATACCAAGTGCCTTGTCAATTCTCGCAAGCGACTCGCACTTGCCGATAACCTCCATAATCTCGGTAGCTCCGCCGGGGGTTGCCGCCATACCCGAAACCGCAATTCTTATACACCACATAAGCGTGCCTGTCTTAATTGCAAGCTTCTCGGCAATCGGCATAAGCGATGCAAACAGCGTGTCGTTATCGAAGTATTCAACCGAAGAGAGCACAGACTTTGCCTCGGTGAGGACGGTCTTTACAATCTCGAAGTCCGAAATCTTGTTCTTCTTGTTGAGGAAGAGCTCCTTTTCGTACTCGGGAAGCGAGAGGAAGAACGCCATCTTCGAATTTATCTCGGAGAGGGTGGAAATTCTCGTCTTGAGGAGCGCGAGCATCTTCTCTCTGTTAATACTCTCGGGAATTTCCGAGGTAATGAAGGGTGTAACCCTTTCGGTGAAATCGCTATCGGTGAGCTTGTGGATATACTCGCTGTTAAACCAAAGAAGCTTCTCGAAATCGAATACCGCAGGCGACTTCGACACGCCGTCGATAGTAAACGCAGCCTTAAGTCCCTCGAGGTCGAAGAACTCGGTTTCAGACTGCTTCGGGCACCAGCCGAGAAGGGCAATATAGTTCGTTATAGCCTCAGGCAGATATCCGTCCTTGACAAGGTCCTGGAAGGAAACCGCGCCGTGACGCTTCGAGAGCTTGGACACCGAGCCGTCAGCGTTTTTACCCATAAGCAGGGGAAGGTGAACGTACACGGGACGCTCCCAGCCGAACGCATCGTAGAGAAGCACGTACTTCGGGGTTGAGGTGAGGTATTCCGAGCCGCGAACGACGTGAGTAACGCCCATAAGGTGGTCGTCTATAACGTGGCAGAAGTTGTAAGTGGGGTAACCGTCTGCCTTCATAAGTATCTGGTCCTGAAGCTCCGAGTTGTTCATAGAAATCTCGCCGAACACCTCGTCCTTATAAGAGGTAACGCCCTCAAGCGGCATCTTCTGTCTGATAACGAAGGGAATACCTGCTCTGAG
The DNA here is from genome assembly GCA_017472305.1 of Clostridia bacterium. Lineage (GTDB taxonomy): Bacteria > Bacillota > Clostridia > Oscillospirales > CAG-272 > UBA1740. Next base: position 23,677 of record JAFUQP010000033.1, read on the forward strand.
GTTCTTTTCAACCTCTTCCTTCGAGAGATTTCTGCAATGACGGTCGTAGCCGCCAACCGCATCGTCCTCGTGAAGCTTCTCGAGTCTTTCCTTGGTGCAGAAGCAGTAGTATGCAGCGCCCATATCAACGAGCTTCTTTGCATATTCCATATATATTTCCTTACGCTCCGACTGAACGTACGGGCCGTGCTCGCCGCCAACGTCGGGACCCTCGTCGTAGTGAAGTCCCGTTACGGCAAGAGTAGATTTTATAATATCGGTAGCGCCCTCAACAAGCCTCTCTCTGTCGGTATCCTCTATGCGGAGAATGAATTTACCGCCGTCGTGCTTGGCGATAAGGAAGGAGTAAAGGGCGGTTCTTAAATTACCTATGTGCATATAGCCCGTGGGGCTCGGTGCAAATCTTGTTACGGTCATGTGTTTCTCCAATCTGTGAAAATGCGTTTTGCCGCATAAATAATTCATTACGCTATATTTTAACACAAATTTTAAATTTAGTCAATCGAAAAGAGGAAAATAGTTTGACATAATATGATATAATATGTTAAAATATATTGAAGAAACTACAAGCGAAGCTTACGGAAGGATAGATAAATGTTCAAAACCTCTTTTTCAAAATATCTTACGGCATTCGTAATTATAATATTTTTAAGCTTTCTTATGCTTTCGGGAATAATTACCTCGATAATAAGAAGCTACGTATCAAGCGAAACCGAGGAGCAGATTGAGCTTTCGGTGTCGCTTATCTCCGACGCGCTCGTCGATAGCGGCGTTGAGGATATAAGGGACGGAGGGACGGTTGAACATCTCGTTGACGTAATCGAGCCTGTTATTAATTTCGATGCTCACTATAATATACTAATCGCCGATGCAGGCGGCAACGTTATCATTTCAAGCCTCGGCGCGCATTCCGAAACGACCGACGGTAGGCGCACTGTCGCAGTTAATACCGAGGAAGGCTTCGGAAACCTCACCTTCCGCGAGTTCGAGGAGCATACCACCGACAGCGGCGAGTCGTTTCTGGTTTATCACGGACCGCTCGGTATCGCAGGCGGCGGCAGAGCGCTCGTATATGCAAAGTCCGTTGTCACAGGCGGCGTGACTCGCGGCCACGTTATTGGGCTTTCGACCACCGACAGCGAGGACAGGCTGGTTGAAATAACCCGAAACGCCGTCATTAACAGCTCTGTTTGGGTAATGCTCGCGGCGGTTATCGCCACCTACTTTATCACTGAGCGTATAATTCACCCCCTTCGTACAATGACGGGTGCGGCGAAGAAATTCGGTAAGGGCGACTTTTCGGCAAGAGTTACGGTTTACGGCCACGACGAGGTCGCGGAGCTTGGTAACGCATTTAATAATATGGCGGAGTCGCTTGAGGCACTGGAGAAAATGCGTAACTCCTTCCTCGCTAATATCTCTCACGACCTGAGAACCCCTATGACGACTATAGCGGGCTTTATCGACGGAATAACCTCGGGCGCAATCCCTGAGGAGAAGCACGAGTATTACCTCGGGGTAATCTCGGCAGAGGTTCACAGACTCTCAAGGCTGGTGTCGCAGATACTCGACGTATCAAGGCTGGAGTCGGGCGAGAGGAAATTTAACTTCACCGACTTCGATATTGCCGAGATGGCAAGAATTATCCTTATTTCCTTCGAGCAAAAGATTGAGTCAAAGCGCCTGGAGGTCGAGTTTAACACCGACGAGGACGAGATGTACGCGAACGCCGACAAGGACGCAATATATCAGGTGCTGTATAACCTTTGCCATAACGCGATGAAATTCTCGCGCGAGGGCGGCAAATTCATAATCTCGATAAAGCGCACACCGCAAAGGAAGCTGACGGTTACTGTCTACGACGAGGGGCAGAGCATAGCCCTTGAGGATAGCAGAATGGTATTCGACCGCTTCTACAAGACCGACAAGTCGCGCGGACTTGACAAGAGCGGCGTGGGACTCGGGCTTTATATTTCAAAGACTATCATTGATGCCCACGACGAGAAAATCTGGGTAGAGCCCGGCGAGGGCTGCTGTGCCTTCAGCTTTACCTTGAAGGAAGGCAACCCCGTACAAAAGCGCACAAAGCAGTAATGAGCAAGCACAAAAGCGCATAAAGCAACAAGCAAGCACAAAAACGCAAAAAATCACTAATAAGCAAAAATAAAGGAGGCAAAAATGGACAGAGTAATACTTCACTGTGACTGCAACAGCTTTTTTGCCTCTGTTGAAACAGTCCTCAACCCCGCATATAAAAACGTCCCTATGGCGGTTTGCGGCAGCGAGGAGGACAGACACGGAATAGTCCTCGCCAAAAACGAGCTGGCAAAGAGATACGGTATAGAAACCGCCGAAACAGTTCATTCCGCTAAAAGAAAATGTCCCGGGCTGGTTATAGCAAAGCCGCATCACAGAGAGTACGTGACCTTCTCGAAGCGCGTAAACGAAATCTATGCCGACTATACCGATATGATAGAGCCCTTCGGCATTGACGAGAGCTGGCTTGACGTCACGGCGAGTCAGAAGCTTTTCGGCTCGGGAGAAAAAATCGCAAACGAAATCCGAGAGAGAGTAAAGCGCGAGATAGGGCTTACGGTTTCGGTCGGTGTGTCGTTTAATAAAGTGTTTGCAAAGCTTGGCAGCGACTATAAGAAGCCGGATGCAACGACGGTTATTTCAAGAGAAAATTACAAGCAAATAGTATATCCCTTGCCGGTCGGCTCGCTTCTTTTCGTAGGAAAGAAAACCTGCGAGCAGCTGAGGCTTATAGGTGTCAGAACGGTCGGGGAGCTGTCCGAGCTGTCACGTGAGCTGCTCACAGCACGGTTTGGCAAGGCAGGGAATATGCTATACGATTATTCCCACGGTATTGACGAAAGCCCTGTCGCCCCAAGAGATACACGCGAGGACAGAAAAAGCGTTGGCTCGGGCTTTACCTTCCGTCACGATTTAGTGACGAGCGACGAATACCGCATAGGCATTGAGTATCTTGCCGACGATATCGGCAGACGCCTTCGCCGTCTTGGAATGCTTTGCACCACCGTTCAGCTGACCGTTAAGGACGAGTATTTAAGAACAATTCAGCGCCAAAGACCGCAGAGCCCCGCAACCGATATCTCAAGGGAAATTGCAAAAACAGCATACGCTATTCTCTCCGACGAGTGGTCGCCAGGCAGACCTGTCAGAATGTTGACCGTCACCGCCACTGGCCTCGTCCCGAGGGAAAGCTCTGCCGAGCAGATATCACTCTTTGACGACGGCGAGGACGAGCGGCGAAGCCGCGCAGAAAAGCGAGAAAAGACTGTTGACGAAATTCTTCAGCGCTACGGCAGCGGAGCAATAACCAGCGGTGCCGTCCTCAGCACCGACATCGGCATCGAGCACTCCAAGGACCGCTGACCGCTAGAAATGTCAGAAAATGTAAAGAATGATAGTCAAATTATGACAAAAGCGGTGCTTTCGAACACCGCTTTTAATTTTCACATATAAAAAGAGAATATTAAAATTGTTTATTCATCTTTTTTGTTTTTGCGATTTTTGTATTGACATTCCTTTGATTTTATGATAAAATAATAGGGCTTGCGGGCGTGGCGGAACTGGCAGACGCGCCAGACTTAGGATCTGGTGGTTACCCCGTGCAGGTTCGATTCCTGTCGCCCGCACCAAACAGAAAACCGAGCTATTTAGAGCTTCACTCTAAAGGACAGTTTTCAGAAATACGGTATATCTCGAAAGAGGTATGCCGTATTTTGTATTTGTGTTCACAAATGCAGTGCTTGTCAGGAAAATTGATAAGCCATAGGTGAACAAAAAAGGCTCCCTTGTGTAAAGGGAGCTGTCAGCGAAGCTGACTGAGGGATTGTTCCACGAGGTGATCAATATATTCGCAAACACCCCGAAAATTCTTATGTATTTCCGTATTAGGTATTCTGATAACTGTCAATCCATATTCTTCAAGAAAAGCGGTTCTTTCTTCATCACATTGCTTTCCTTCTTCGGTATAATGTCCCGAGCCGTCAAGCTCTATGACGAGTTTTACCTCTGCACAGTAAAAATCCGCAATATACATTCCGAGAACCTTTTGGCGCGAAAAGCGGATGGGGTAGGTACGCAGAAAATCATACCAGAGGTGTTTTTCTTCTTTTGTCATATTCTTTCGCAACATTTTTGCGGTTGGCACAATATCTTTATTGTGTTTTCGCTGCATTACAATCCCTCCGTCACGCTGACGCGTGCCACCTCCCTTTACACAAGGGAGGCTTTTGTGCTGACCGTTACGTATGCGTGATCTGTTTCAAATTCATTTAAGATCTTAAGCTTGGATATTGAAAGATAGCTACGTATATCGTTAGGATTATCGGGATATATTTTTACCTTTCTATCACCCATATCGATATACTCATTCTGATTTTTATCGATCGACAAAACAAAAAGTCCGTTATTAGTCAGCAAATCCGCAATTTTTTGTATAGCTGATAACTTATCTTGTATATGCATAAAGGTTAATGACGAGTATATTACATCAAACTGTGCCTCAAATTCACAAGACATAAAATTGCCGCAAATAAGTTTTATATTTTGATACGCTGATAGGTTTTCAGTTGCTCTCCCAATTGTCTTTTCGGATATATCTATTCCACACAAGCTGTTACAATTTGGTGCAACCTTGATGGCAAGTCGCCCTGTTCCAATTCCTATTTCTAAAACGGATTTGCTTTTATCAAGCTGCATACTCTCGATAAACTTATCTCCGTCCCACTTGTCCATATAATCTCTCAATGGTTTAGGATCGCGAGCAGGGTCATTGTTTTCGTCAATTAGCTTGTTATAATGTTCAATCACTTCTCTCATAAG
>JAFUQP010000034.1 GCA_017472305.1 Clostridia bacterium
ATCACTACCCATTCGGGTACTAACTATCTTTTTTCAGAGCTATTGTCTTAGCTTCTTCTTACTTTTTGAGTTTTTCTCAATGTGTTTCTTGACAAGATAGCACTTCGTAACTATCGTTACTCTGTGCCGCACAATTTGTGCTTTTCTTCTTTTCGTGTTGTTCAATTTTCAATGAGCAATTTGCCTCCCCGAAAGTCGGCTCGTCTATTATACTACATTCTTTTTTAATTGTCAAGAGGTTTTCAAAAAATTTTAATATTTTTTCAGAAATTATGATTTTCGACCAATGTTCTGCCCTATTGCGTTCTTTGCAACTACGGCTTGAAGCGTATTTCTCATACTAAATGCTACAATATTATATATACCTAATTCTATATACTTAACGCTGTAATATTATCTGCATTATCAGTGCGTCGTAATATTTTCCGTCGATACAGAAATAATCCTTATAGGTGCCGATTAGGTCAAAGCCGAATTTTCTGTAGAGGGAAATTGCTCGCACGTTATCGGCGCGGACCTCGAGGGATACCGTGCGGAGTCCGCTGACGCGCGAAAAGTCGAGAAGCTCCTTCATAAGCGACGAGCCTATTCCCTGCCCCGAGTATTCGGAAAGAACTGTCAGAGAAAGGGTTGCTCTGTGACTGTAGCGCGGTATTCTTTCGCGCTCTATTACACCGTTTCCAACGACAAGCTCACCGTCGAGGGCTATCAGCATAAGGTCGCTTTCGCTCTCCGAAAAACGTCGGATAAAGCGCGCCTCGCGCTCCTCGCTTATATTAAACTCGGAAAATGACAGAAAATCGGTTTCCTTACCCACGGTATTGATATGAAGAAGCAACGCTCGGGCATCGGTCGGCTCGGCTTTACGGATTGATATCATTATTTTTCTCCTAAAAAGTATATCGCATCAAGGCTTTTACAGCTAAATTAATTCCATTTTTTGTTTATAATATTTCGGGAATTTTGAGTTACAATAATAACAGAGTCAAGGGAAACGAGCCCGACGGGCAAGCTTCCTTTCGGGCTCGATAATATAGATTTGAAAAGAAAACAGGAGATTTATTCTTATGTCTAAGAACAAAGTAAACGTTCCCGAAGCACAGGCTGCTATGAACAAGTTCAAGATGGAGGCAGCAAACGAGGTAGGCGTTAACCTTAAGCAGGGATACAACGGTGACATCACCGCCCGTCAGGCTGGTAGCATCGGCGGTCAGATGGTTAAGAAGATGGTAGAGTCTTACGAGAACTCTATCAAGAACAACGGCTAATTTTTAGTCTAATCTTCTCCTTTCCGAAAAACCGAGAGCTGTAGGCTTCTGTTGACTGAAGCTTGCAGTGCGGGCTGTCGAGCAGTTGCTCGGCAGCCCGTTTTTTAGTGTTGAATTATCGGAAAATCAAAAGAAGTATAATTGCGACGAGGGAAGAAAATACCGTGGAGAGGAAGTTGACGGTGTCGTTATTGACAGCGGAAATTCCCGAAATCCTCTCGGTAGCTGTGCCGCAGTGCTCCTCGACCTCGACCGTTCTCTTGCAGACAGGACATCTGTACTTAACCTGAAGAAGCGAACCGAGCATACTGTCAAATACCGCGCCAAGGAAGCCCGAGAGCGTAACAATAATCAACTCGAGCGGTGAAATTCTTCCAAAGAGGTATGCAGTAAGGGCAATTATAAACGAGGCAACAAGTGATGAAAGTGTACCGAGAGGGGACATTCCGCCGCTTTCGCCTTTCTCACATCTTCTCATTCTGAATGGGTCGTAGACGTTGCCCGAAAATACACCGACGCCTGATGCTGTGGTATCTGCAAAGGCTTCTGCTATTGCGGTACAGAACACAATTACGAGAATATGACTTAAGCTCTGCATATAGAGTAGTGCCGCGAGGAGCGCTACAAATCCGTTGGCGGCAACCTGCACGATATCGCGACATTCTCCGCGCTTCTCGGCTACCTCTCCGCTCTCGGAATGCTTTTCCTTATATCGTTTCTTGAATTTATCTATGAATACGCTTCCGCCGAAGAAAATGCAGATAAGCAAAAATCCGAAGTTACCGAAAGCGAGTGAGGTTGCGAGGTCAAGAAAGAGTGCGCCGAAAATTCCGCCAACGGTAAGTGCGTTTTTCCTATAAGCCAGTGCGACTATTACAGGGGTAAGGATTATCGGAAGCACGTAATTTCCAACGGTCGGGAGTGTCATAAAGAGGTAGGAGAGTCCCGATACACCGAGCGTTACGGCAATATTATCAAGCCCGTAGCCGACAAACAGCTCAAGCTCGGTTGAGAAGAGCGCGATAATTATACACTGCCAAAGCTCAAGTCCCATACCGAAAATGCTGCTGAAGATTATCGGTGTGGCAAGCGACACGGCAAAGTTGGCAAGAGTACCGAAAAGTGTTTTGTTGCCGAGAATCTTGGGATTGCATTTCGTAATTCCCTGCCCTACAACTCCCGCAAGTCCGTCACCGAAGGACGTGCAGAAAACGCCTATTCCGAAGGGCAAAATCATCTCGGGCAAAACGAGCGTTATTGCCGCCATTACGGTCATAGCGAGCGCGTAATAGACGGTTCCGGGGGCGTTATCCGAGTCCGAGGACATCATAGGAAGAAGCCGCATACGGTACTCGAGGTAAAGCGCGAGAAGGCATATTATACATACTGCGAGAAAATGCACTGACGCGCCGACAAAATGATAGAGTATCGCCCACTCAAAGCCGACGAGAATATGAACTACCTTACGCGTAAATCGCTTCGGTACACCGAGCTTATACAGCAGCGCGGCAAGCAAAATGCAAGCAAGTGCGTATCCAAGCGAAAACACATATCCCCAAAGTATCACGGCAAAGCTCCCTTCTAAAGTTTCTACCAAGATATTTTACTACATTAATTATAAAAAGTCAAGTGATTATTCTTATTATATGAAAAGCGCCGTTGCCTCTTGCGGCAACGGCGTCTTCGTCCTCATATCTCTTCCTGCTCGGTGTTCTTGAAGCTTGCTTCCTCTTCATCAAGCTCGGGATTGAGGTTCTCCTTGCCCGGGATAACGATACCGCGGGTTCTTGCGCGCTCGTTCTCCTCGTGCTTCTTATCGAGTATCTTCTGCTTCTCTGCCTTTTCCTGCTTCAAATCCTCGAGAATGTCCGCTGAAACGGTTCCGTCCTCAAGTGTCAGGAATTTTTCAAAAATGTCGGGATATACGAAGATTTTTTGCATGGTGTCGAATTTTACGGTGATGTATTTACCGCTCTTCGATACTACCGTTCCCGCGCCAAATGATTTGTGCTGAACCTTAAGATTATCAAAAACCATACTATCCTCCAAACAATTTATCTAATGAATTCTTCATCTTTATATATTCTATTCACGAGAGTCGAATTCATTCATACAAAACGTCGGTTATTATAGCAGAAAAATATGTCTAAAGTATGAATAAACGAAATATTTTTATAATTATTTTTTGGCAAGGGAAAAATTTAACAGTAGCGTTGATTTTTGGATATAATTTAAGGCAAAAAAACCTTCTCCGCGGAGGAGAAGGCTTTTTTTAAAATGTTATAAGTTTGACTTCGTCAAGCGTTATGAGTTGCGCTTGGATTTATTATACTCACAATTTGGATTTCAACGTGGTTACCGAGGAAATCAGCAAGCGACGAATTGATACGACCTCAGCATTAAGTCCGAGAAACTCTTCTTCGGTAATGCTGTTTACGTCCTTCAACAGCTCCAACCAATATTCACTTTCACTTATTTCTTTAAGAGCAATTTCCAATTTAGAAATAAAATCCTTCGCTCCTTGAGCATACTGTGCCTCATGAACGTTTGCGCCAACAGACGTTCCGGAACGCAAAAGCTGATTAACCAAGTCGTGTTCTATGCGCCTTTCTTTCAAAGCTCTGCATAGAATAACTATGGATTTTGCGAAGGCTTTTGTTTTGTCCTTTAAGATGCTCTCAGACATAAACGACTCCCGTAATTCAAGTGATAAGTTCTCGCGCACGAGGCGCGAGAGTGATGGGTGAGGGGTGATGAGTGATGAGTTCTCGCGCACGTGGCGCGAGAGAGTGATGAGTGATGGGTGATGAGTGAGCGCGCTCTTCGAGCGCTGAGTTAAGCGTTGCTTGCGGGCAAGCATAGTTCAATGATTTCGCTTAAAGCAAAATCATTGACTCGTCCCAGATAGAGGGAGCGTTGAAGCCGAGAAGGTTGACGGTGGTTGCGGCGACGTTCGAGAGTCCGAAGTCGGTGCGGTCAGTCTTGAGGGTGTACTTATCGGCGGTGAAGTTATCGTAGATAATGAAGGGTACGGGGTTTAAGGTATGGCTGGTCTTTGCCTTGTAGGAGCCGTCCTTACCTACCTTCGGAGCCTTAGTCTTCTTATCAATCTCGTACATCTCGTCTGCGTTACCGTGGTCGGCGGTAATAAGCGCTGCGCCCTCTAGCTCGTCAACAACCTTAAGAAGTCTTGCAAGCTGAAGGTCAAGTGCCTCCATAGAGCACTCGGTAGCGAGGAAGGAGCCTGTGTGGCCTACCATATCGCCGTTCGGGAAGTTTACGCGAAGGTACTTATATTTGCCCGAGCGAAGGCACTCGATAAGCTTATCGGTTATCTCTGCACACTTCATCCAGGGGCGCTCTTCGAAGGGAACGACGTCGGAGGGGATTTCAATATAGGTTTCCAGCTCCTCGGAGAATTTACCCGACTTGTTACCGTTCCAGAAATAGGTTACGTGGCCGTACTTCTGCGTTTCGGAGATTGCAAGCTCGGTAACGCCTGCGCCTACGAGGTACTCGGTCATAGTGCCTGTGATTTCGGGGGGGCTTACGAGGTAGCGCGAGGGGATATGAAGGTCGCCGTCGTACTCGAGCATACCCGCATAAAGAACCTTGGGCGCGCGCTTTCTGTCGAACTTATCGAAGCTCTCGCCTTCCTCAAACGCCTTGGAAATCTCGATAGAGCGGTCACCGCGGAAATTGAAGAAGATAACGCTGTCGCCGTCCTCTACGGTGCCGACGGGCTTGCCGTCCTTAGCAATAACGAAGGGGGGAAGGTCCTGGTCGATAACCTTATACTCGTTTCTGTAGGCGGTGATTGCCTCCTCTGCCGAGGAGAATGCCCTGCCCTCGCCGAGCACGTGAGTCTTCCAACCTTCCTCAACCATAGCCCAGTTAGCCTCGTAACGGTCCATAGTAATCTTCATTCTGCCGCCGCCCGAGGCGATAGCGATATCGAAGGAGTCGGAGCGAAGTCCCGAGAGGAACTCCTCGAAGGGGCATACGTAGTCGAGAGCGCTTGTTTCGCCAACGTCACGGCCGTCAAGGAGAATGTGAATTCTTACCTTTTCTACTCCCTCGTCCTTTGCTTTAACGATAAGAGCCTTGAGGTGGTCGATATGCGAGTGAACGTTTCCGTCGGAGAAAAGACCGAGGAAATGAAGAGTTGACTTATTAGCCTTTACGCCGTCAACGAGGGTGCGCCAGGCGTCGGAAGAAAAGATTTTTCCCGTTTCGATAGACTGCGAAACGAGCTTTGCGCCCTGTGCAAACACCTGTCCCGAGCCGAGAGCGTTGTGTCCTACCTCGGAGTTACCCATATCGTCGTCACCCGGCAGACCTACGGCTGTGCCGTGTGCCTTGATTGCAACGGTGGGATAGTTCTTCATAAGCATATCAAGGGTGGGTGTGTGAGCGGCTGCAACCGCGTTGGCTCCGTTGTCGGGAGCTATGCCCACTCCGTCCATTACAATCGTAAGAAGGGGGCCCTTGACGCCTGCGAATTTTTCATTTCTTGTAAGAGTTGCCATAATATAAACCTTTCAAATTGATTACTTAAATATCTGCATCCTTGATATAAAGGTGACCGTAGTCGGCGATAAAGCGCTTTCTGTCGGCGAGTGCGTCGCCAAGAAGAACGTCGAACATTCTTGCTGTTGCCTCTGCATCTGCGGGGGTTACTGCTATCAGTCTTCTCGTCTGGGGGCACATTGTTGTTCTCGACATCATCTCGGGGTCGTTCTCACCAAGTCCCTTTGAACGCTGTATCGTATACTTCTTCGTTCCGAGCTTCGAGAGTATTTCATTCTTCTCAAACTCGTTGTAGGCAAAGAAGGTTTCGCTTCCCGCGGTTATCTCAAACAGAGGCGTTTCGGCTATGAAAATCTTGCCCTTCTCTATAAGGGTTGGAAGGAGTCTGTAGAACATAGTCAGAAGCAGCGTTCTTATCTGGAAGCCGTCCTCGTCGGCATCGGTGCATATTATTATCTTGTTCCACTTGAGAAGATTATAGTCAAAGCTCGTAAGGTCGGTTTTCTTCGAGGTCTTGACCTCTACGCCGCAGCCGATAACACGGAGAAGGTCGACTATAATATCGCTCGCGAAAATCTTCTCGTAGCTCGACTTCATACAGTTAAGAGTTTTACCTCTTACGGGGATTATTGCCTGGAACTCCGCGTTTCTTGCAAGCTTACAGCTCGACATAGCCGAGTCACCCTCTACTATAAAGACCTCGCGGATTGAGGCGTCCTTTGAGTGGCAGGGGACGAACTTCTCTACCCTGTTAGACACGTCCATTGTGCCTATCAGCTTCTTTTTGACGTTGTCCTTTACCTTCTCAGCACTCTCTCTCGCTCTCTTGTTTGCGAGAGTCTGATTGACTATCGTAGCCGCCGCCGACTGATTCTCGGTAAGGTAAATCTCAAGATTTGTCTTGATAAACTCGGTCATTGCCTTCTGAATAAAGGCATTGGTTATCGCTTTCTTCGTCTGGTTCTCGTAAGAGGTCTGGGTCGAGGCGGAGTTTACTATAATCGTGAGGTTGTCGGCGATATCGCTAAAGGATATCTTCGGCTCGTTTTTCTGATATTTATTGTGATTTTTTATATATTTATCTATTGCGTAGGTGAAGGCGTTCTTGACCGCCTTATCGGGTGCACCGCCATACTCGAGGAACGAGGAGTTGTGGTAATACTCTGCGCCGCCCGAGGAGCGAACGAAGGCGAAGGTAATCTCGCAGCGGAGCTTATAGTCTTCCATATCCTCTCTGTCGCGGCCCTTGGTTTCAAAGCTCCAGAGGACGGGTGAGGTAAGGGTTCTCTCCGCGGTTATTTCGGCAATATAGTCGGCAATTCCCTTTTCGTAATAGAACTCGGAGCGGTCAAACTTCCCCTTCTCATTCTCGAGCTCGAGAATGAAGTGAATACCCGCGTTTACGAACGCCTGACGGCGAAGGGTGTTCTCAAGGAATTCGACGGGAATGTCAATTTCCTTAAAGACCTTAAGGTCGGGGCGCCACTTGATTACAGTGCCGCGGCGCTTCATTCCCGCTGCTATATCAGTCACCGAAAGCTCGCCTTTGACGTTACCCGACTTGAAGTTAATCTCCGAGAGGGTTTTGCCGTTATAGGAGCGAACGTTCATATATTCAGATGAATACTGCGTTGCGGTGGCTCCGAGTCCGTTAAGTCCGAGTGAGAACTCGTAGGCAGAGTTGCCGTCGTTGTTATCGTACTTACCGCCTGCGTAAAGCTCACAGAAAACAAGCTCCCAGTTCCAGCGCTTCTCCTTTTCGTTATAGCCAAGAGGTACGCCTCGTCCGAAGTCCTCAACCTCGATAGACAGGTCGCGGTATTTCTTGACTATGATTTTATCTCCGTAGCCCTCACGCGCCTCGTCAACCGAGTTAGCGAGAATTTCTATAAAGGAATGCTGACAGCCGATAATATCGTCCGAGCCGAAGATAACCGCAGGTCTTTTTCTTACCCTGTCGGCACCCTTCAGGCTCTTAATACTCTGGTCGTCGTATTCTCTCTTCGTTATTCGGGTCGCCACTTGTATTCCTCCGATAATTTTTTCCAAATTATATTATAACACGCGAAATATAGTTTGTCAAGCAGAAATAAACACTATATATTGCTTTGAACGTCAAAAGCGGTGACTTTGTCATTCGGTCACAATAAAACGCAAAAAGAGCGAAGATACTTAACAAAGCTATCTTCGCTCAAGGGGTATTCATATCAGAGGCTTTGCACTTGAAGGGCAAAGCTATTCAATCATTACGTAACGGGTATGAAGAGCTTGCACTCGTCGGGCGCAAAGCTTACGGAAATAGGTGAGCCGTCGAAGGAATAGACCTCTCCCGAGAAGAACTCGCGGTATTCGCCCACTTCTCTGAAGCTGATATTACGAACGCCGCCCTTGTGGTCAAAGAATGCTGCCATACGGCTGTTTGCATAGGTGGGAAGCCCTGCCGTCTGGTAGCGGAATACTCCCGCGCGCTCGACAAGCTTATCGAGGATTTCGTTTGGAAGAAGTCCTCTGAACGACCAAGCGTCAAAGGAATTGCCTCTATCCTTCAGCGCGAGCCTCGTAATACCCGACTTGAAGTCGGTGGCTACGGAAACAGCTTGGCTGTCGTCGGCATAAAGAAGGGGTCTTGGCGCCGCCTTTTGCGCTCCCGCAGGTCTGACGGCAGACGAGGTCGTGCCGCCGTAGATTTTCGGTATGCCGTCGGTGGTGTACTTTTCGTCAATAAGCGTAAAGAACTCCTCGCCAGAGTCTTCCGAAAGATTAATTCCTACAAGCTCCGAGGCACGCGACACGTCAATTCCCTTTTCAGTAACAAGCCCCGAGTGACCGAGGAACAGAAGGCTTATGCCCATTTCGCGAAGGCTTGAAACCTTCCTTCTCACCTCGTCAGAGGGGTAAATGAGGTTCGGGAAAATAACAAACTTATACTGCGAGAAATCAAAGCTATCCTTCAGGATATCCTTTACTGAGAAGCAATCGAAGGGGGCTCCCGTTCTGCCGAGCTTATCGACAAGTCCAAAGACGTTCTCTACTCTGTAGTAGCTACCCATATTAGTATAGTAGCAACAGGTCGGGTCAAGGACCATTGCTATCTCGGAATTGAAGCTCACGGGCCTTGAATAGACCTCGCCGTAGGCATCGAGTATTCGGTGAAGCTCGTAGAGGCTCGCCTTATCGGGATACCAACCGCCGTACTGGTCAAAGAACCAGAAGCCCGCGCCCTTGGACATAGCGAAAGCGCACTCGCGGCGGGCGTAGTTTATCGACTGCTCCATCGTTTCGTGGCGGCAGTGAGCGTTTTGTAAAATCTGCACGTAGGGATTTCCGTTTACCGCGGCGGTGGCGTTGTCTATCGAATGAACGAAGAGCTTGCCGTTATGGCGCACCGAGTCAAGAGCCGCCTGCGAATAGGTTACTCCGTCAAGCTTTCTGTGGAAATACGAGGCGGGACATGCGATAAGGTCGATATCGTCGATATCCATAACAGAGGCGACGTCGGAGCTTCCCGTGAGAGGGTTCTCGGCACAGAGAAGATATCCTGCCGCCGCGCCGACGAGAATTTTGCCGTCGGTAATTTTTTTAACGTAGGCGGCAAAATGTGCAAGCGTTTCGGTAATTATTTCGTTGAAATACTTCAAGAACCTGATTGTATTCGCCTCACGCTCGGGATTTCGGAAGCTTTGGTCGGTTGTTGACGAAATTTCCTCGGGCGTGGGAATATCTGCCGACGGGTCGCCGCACCACTCTCTGTAGTGACGGAGCGTTCCCTCGGTGCGCGGAAAATCGTTTGCCTTGTTATGCCACTCGCAGGTTCCGCCCGCGGCAAGGAATATTGCGAAAAGCTTGTCGGGGTATTCCGTGAGAAGAAAGTCCACGGTATCCTTAAGCATTCTTTCCGCGCACCTAATCCAGGGCTCGTATGATATGGCAGAGGAAAAATATATGAAGGAATTCGGGCAGTCGGGGTGGTCGCGAAGAAACCAATCGCGGGTATCGAGCATAAGGTTTACGGCAAGTCGGCAGCCCGGAGCATTCTCAGCGTAATCGTCAATCTGCCTCTTGAGTATGGAGAAGTCGTAAACACCGTCGCCCTGCCAATACTCGCCGTGAGGTGCGTAGGGGGTGCCGTGCGCGTTCTTTATACCGCTCGGAAGAACGGTCATAAGGTTGTAGCCCTCGTCCTCAAAGCCCTTTATGTATTCCGCATTCGGACGCCAGGTGCGATAGCCCGCATATCTTTGCTCCTTGCCGTCGAGCTTCAGAGCATATGCACCGTTCAGTTTAACGATTTCGGATTTCATTGTAAACCTCGCTTTACATTTTTGGAGAATTCTATCAGTATATGATTATTATAACACAGCTAGCTGTATTTTTCAAGGCTTTTGCTTCTACTATAGGTAGACTTGGTTATTGACTTTAACTTCTTTTTATGCTAAAATTTATATGTGTGGGGGTGAAGAATTGGACAAGCTCGAATACACAATAGAAGGTGTTGTGGGAGAAATACTGCTAAGGGAGTATTTAAAAACCCTGGGACTTTCTGTTACGCTAATTAAAAAAGCAAAGCGCACAGGTATTTTTATTGACGGTGAGCCTGCGACTGTCAGAAGGCTTATAAAAAACGGAATGAGGCTCACTCTTATGCTTCCCGATGAGAGAAGCGAGGGGATAAGGGCTATCGATATTCCTCTCAAGGCATACTTTGAGGACGGGGAGCTTGCGGTGTTCTACAAGCCTACGAATATGCCTACCCACCCATCGAGGGGAAACAGTCTGCCGACGCTTGCCGAGGCGGTTATGGCAAGATACGGAGAAAATTTTGTTTTCCGCGCTATAACGAGGCTTGACCGAGATACCTCGGGGCTTGTGCTTGTCGCTAAAAATCCCGTCAGCGCCGCAAGGCTCTCGGAATCTATGAAGCGCGGAGAGATATTCAAGCGCTACGAGGCTACGGTCTGCGGTGTTCCCTCGCCAAGTCACGGAGTTATCGACAAGCCGATAAGGCGAGAGTGTGAGGGCTCGATAAAAAGAATTTGCGCCCCCGACGGAAAGCGAGCGATAACCGAATACACAGTTAAGGCGGTTATCGGAGAAAATGCCGTCTGCGACATCGTACTGCACACAGGAAGGACGCACCAGATAAGAGTGCATATGGCGAGCATCGGACACCCGCTCGACGGCGACTTTCTTTACGGTGAGCGCGGTGAGAGCAGCTATTATCTCGAATGCAAGGAGCTGCGCTTCCCTCACCCGAAGAGCGGCGAGATTATCACCGTAAAAATAGACTAAAACGCGTATTTTGTAAGTGTTTGTTTACAAAATACGCGTTTTCTTTATCTTTTTGGGGGTTGGACAAAAAAGTCCTTCAGATAATATTCGGTTGGATTGTTCATCTGCCCTTCAAGAAAAGAGCCCTATTAATTTGCCGAGAGCTTCTCGAGAAGCTCCGCCTCGGTGAGCACGGGAACCGAAAGCTCACGAGCCTTAGTAAGCTTTGAGCCCGCCTCATCTCCAGCTACGACGAAGCTCGTTTTCTTCGAAACGCTTCCCGACACCTTACCGCCGTTTTTCTTTATCAGCTCCGATGCCACCTCGCGCGTCATAGTCGGCAGAGTGCCCGTAAGAACGAAGGTAAGCCCCTCAAAGAGACTGCCTCTTGCCTCGCCGACCGCCTCGGTTTTAACTCCGCTGTCCGAAAGCCTTGCACAGAGCTCTCTCGTTTCGGGCGCGCTGAAGAATTCCACGAGGGCAGATGCGGTTACCTCACCGATATCCTTAACCGCGAGGAAGTCCTCGCGACCTGCCTCAAAGAGAGCGTCAAGAGTGCGGAATTTGCGTGCAATTTCCTCTGCAGCAATCTCTCCGACCTGCCTTACGCCAAGTGCAAAGAGGAGCCTTTCAAGTCCTCGCGACTTCGAGTCCTCAATTGCCGAAACCAGGTTCTCGGCACTCTTTCTTCCCATTCTGTCAAGCCCCTCGATATCCTCGACCGAAAGCGTATACAGGTCGGCGATATCCTTGATTTTACCCGCTTCGAGAAGCAGGGCGACAACCTGGGGACCAAGTCCGTCTATATTCATTGCGCCCTTCGATGCAAAATGAGTAATGCTCCTTGCCGTCTGCGCGGGGCAGGCGGGGTTCGTGCATCTTGTCGCGGCTCCGTCGCCCGACTCGTCGCGCACTACCCTAGCGCCGCAGGACGGGCATAGCTCGGGCATTGAAAAGGGTGTTTCGGCACCGCTTCGCTTCTCGGGAAGCGAGCGAAGGATTTCGGGTATTATTTCGCCCGCCTTACGGACCACGACTGTATCGCCTATCCTGATATCACGCTCGGCGATAAACTGCGCGTTATGAAGCGTGGCGCGAGAAACTGTAGTTCCCGCAAGGCGCACGGGCAGAAGATTTGCCGTCGGGGTAAGAACACCGGTTCTTCCGACCTGGATATCAACCGAAAGGAGTTTCGTTTCCTTTTCCTCGGGGGGATATTTATACGCAACCGCCCACTTCGGGGTGCTGCTTCCCTCGCCTATCCTTACTCTGTCGGAAAGTCCGTTGACCTTAACTACTGCGCCGTCCATATCGAAGGCGAGAGTATCCCTCGCCTCACCGAGGTATTTAATATGCTCGCTCACCGCCTCGTAGCCGCGGCAAACGGTTCTCTCGGGAACTGTGACAAAGCCAAGCTCGGTAAGTCGCTCGAGCGACTCGCTGTGAGTCTTACACTCCCTGCCGTCGGGATAGAGCCTTCCCTCCTGTAGGTTAAAGACTAGTATTTCAAGCCTGCGAGAGGCGGCAATCTTCGGGTCAAGCTGACGAAGCGAGCCTGCCGCCGCGTTTCTCGGGTTGGCAAAGAGGGGCTGACCTGCCGCCTCGCGTGCCTCGTTCAGCTCCTCGAAAACGCGCTTCGGCATATAGACCTCACCTCTTACGGTAAGGCTCGCGATATTTTCCTTCAAGCGAAGGGGGACGCTTTTTACGGTTTTAAGGTTTTCGGTAACGTCCTCGCCGACAAGTCCGTCGCCTCTTGTCGCACCCTTGACGAAAACTCCGTCACGGTAGGTAAGAGATACCGAAAGTCCGTCAATTTTAGGCTCTACGGAATACTCTGTGTCTTTGCCGTTCTGCTCCGTGATGCCCGAGATAAAGTCCTCAAGCTCCTCGTAGGAAAAGACGTCGGTAAGGCTTCCCATTCTGACGTTGTGGGTATATTTTTCAAACTTATCAAGCGCCCTGCCTCCAACCCTTACGGTCGGGGAGTCGGGGGTTCTGATATCGGGATATTGCTCCTCTAGCTCTGTGAGCTCGCGAAACATCATATCGTATTCGTAATCGGTAATTTTAGGCGCGTCAAGCTCGTAGTAGAGCCTTGAGTTTTCTAGGATTTCTGCCCGCAATTTCTCTGCGCGCGCTATTGCCTGTTCCTTCGTCATTTCGACACTCCGCTTTTTCTGTTAGTTTGGTCAAGATCTGCGGTATTAATACACCGCTTGACACTCTTCTGTTTTACCTTTATATTGTACCACGCAGGGGGGGATGTTGTCAAGTTTAAAAATATGAATTAAGAGAGCTTTTTTAATTCATTTTCGTCTTGTAAAAGCCATTTGTGCGCCCGAAAATGAATTCAAATTTGGGATTGACATTCACCGTTTTTGTGCTACAATATAGTGGGTAAAAAAGAACCCGAAAATTTATAAAGAAAAGAGCATTTTCAAATGACGGAAACAAAAAGCAAGGCGGCAAAAATCCGCGAATTTCTCTTCCTGAACCTCGGAATACTCCTTATGGCGGTGGGTATTTACTTCTTCAAGGCGCCAAACGGCTTTGCGACAGGCGGAGTTTCGGGTATAGCGGTAATTCTCGCAAACGTTTTCCCTACCTTCGGACAGGCATTCTATATGCTGATAATCAACATGCTACTGCTCGGCGTCGGCGTTATTTTTCTCGGCAAGGAATGTACAGTTCTGACCTTCTACTGCTCAATCACCCTCTCGCTTGAAAATATGCTCTTTGAGCTTCTCCTTCCTCTTTCGGCACCCCTGACGGCACAGCCGCTTCTCGAGCTTGTTTACGCGGTGCTTCTCACGGGTATCGGCTCGGCAATTATCTTCAAGTGTCACGCCTCGTCGGGCGGCACAGACATCATTGCTCTTATACTGAAGAAGCATACCGATATGAACGTCGGTACTGCCCTGCTCTGCGCCGACCTGCTTATAGCCGCTACGACCTTTATAAACTTCAACGGCGGAGAGTACATTTCCTTTGCGCCGACGACTGGCCTTTTCTCGCTTATCGGTCTGTTTGCGAAGGTGTTCGTGGTTGACGATATTATCGACTCTATAAACCTCTGCAAGGCGTTTACAATTATTACGACAAAGCCTGAAGAAATAGACAAATACATAACCGAGAAAATGCACAGAGGCGCAACCGTTTACGATGCCAGAGGCGCTTTCACAGGCGACGGAAGAACGGTAATTATGACTGTGTGCAGAAGAAGCGAGGCTATAAAGCTTCGTAAAACAATCAAGGATATTGACCCTCACGCATTTATGATTATCACAAAGACGAGCGAAATTCTCGGCAAGGGCTTCAGAGATAACCTCAATTAAAGCGATATGCTCTTATAATGCTCACTCGGCAAGAGCATATTCCTCTGGGCGAAAAAGCAGATAAATAGCAGAAAACGAAAAGCAACAGAAATACATAAAAAAGTCCACCGCGCGGCACAAAGCAGCCAAACGGTGGGCTTTTTGAATTATCAGGTGTTTTGGTTTATATCGATTTACCGGAGCAAGGGATTTCTGCCGTGCAGCGAGTCCTCTCGATATCGGGATTATCTGTAGTTTAAGCGCATTAAGTAGTAAGGAATAGCCTCCTCAAAGTTTACACCGTAGCTTCTGCGGTTCTCATCCTCCATAGTAAGCCTTATACACTCGTAGGTATAGTCAACGGCTACGGAGAGCGCAGACTCGTAGGAGTGGTTTCGCATAAGAGCGCCGACTGTCGCAGAGGCAAAGATGTCGCCCGTGCCGTGATACGCGACGGGAAGCCTGTCGTTATAATACTGATAGAATTTATCGGTTGTGCTGTCGTAGAAGTATACGCCTAGCCTGCCCTCATCAAAGCTTATACCCGTAATCGCGGCACGCTTTGCCCCGAGAGCCGTCAGTCGTCGAAGGACGTCCTTGATATACTCCTCGTCGTAGTCTTGGGTATAAGGAATGTCAAGCATACAGCACGCCTCTGTAAGGTTGGGAATCACGAGGTCACTCTTTGCCACAAGTCCTGCCATAGCCCTTGCAAATTCGGGAGTGAAGCCCCGATAGAGCTTTCCGTTATCTGCCATTGCGGGGTCTACGATAAGCAGTGTTTCGCTACTTGCGTTGCGCTCGAAGAGCTCGCTTACAAGCTCTATCTGCTTGAATGAGCCAAGATAGCCTGTATAAATCGCGTCAAATCCGATATCAAGCTCACGGAAGGTCTTGGATATGGGCTCGATTTCGTCGGTCAGGTCCTTGAAGGTGAATTTCGGAAATGCTGTATGCGTGGAAAGCACGGCGGTAGGAAGCACTCCTGCCTCAACACCGGCAGCGGAAATAATCGGCAGTGCTACGGTGAGTGAGCATCTGCCGACACAGGAGATATCCTGAACCGTTAAAACTCTTTTCATTTTTTCGTCCTTTGCTTTAAAATATAGTTTGGGTGATTTATTGACTTTTGAATTTGAGCTTTTGGGTTTTGTGCTTCGCTGTCGGTCAGCTTAAGATTTTTATATCGGCGCCGAGTGCCGAGAGCTTTTCGTCAAGGCTCTCGTAGCCGCGAAGAATCTTTTCTGCGGAGTATATTCTGCTCTCGCCGCGCGAATGAAGTGCTGATAGCACAAGCGACATTCCGCCGCGAAGGTCGGGGGAGCTTGCCGTGCCCGAATGCTGCTTGGATTTATATATCAGCGCTCCGTCGGTGAGCCTTGCGCTTTTAACACCGAGCCTTGCCAGCTCGTCAAGATATCCAAATCTCTCGCGCCATACGGTATCGGTAATTTTTCCGCCCGAGAGTGACGCAAAAAGGGGCGCGAATATCGGCTGGAGGTCGGTCGGAAAGCCCGGATAGGGGCGCGCAACTATTTCCGTATAATATGAATATTCTCCTCGCTCGCAAACGAGGGCTTCACCTTCGTAAAGAAGTGAGAGTCCGAGTGCCGAAAACGCGCGCGTGATGCTGTTCATGGCGTTAAAATCGACCCCGAGAACTCCTACACGCCCGTTTGTAATCGCGCCGGCTGTAAGAAACGTTGCCGCCTCGAGCACATCACCGTCAATTCTTACTCTGCCGCCGTGAAGGTCGCCGCCCTCAACGGTAATTTCCCCGTCGGATAGCTCAATTTTTGCGCCGGCGGAGCGAAGAAAATCTATAAGAGTTAATATATGAGGCTCACGGGCAAAGCCGCGAATTACCGTTTTTCCCTTTATAGACGAGGCAAGAAGCAGCGTATTGACCGTCGCCCCCACAGAGGGCAGACGAAGGGTGATTTCAGCCGGGTGAAGGCTATTCGCCAAAAGAAGCTCGCCTTCTCTTATCGCGCCGAGCCGATACGCCGAGTCAAGGTGAATGTCTATCGGTCTGTCGGCAAAATTGCAGCCGCCAAAGGTGGACAGCCTGCATCTTCCGAATCTTGCAAGAAGCGAGCCGATAAGATAAGTAGATGCTCGAATGAGAGAGGTAAGCGCACT
The DNA here is from genome assembly GCA_017472305.1 of Clostridia bacterium. Classification (GTDB taxonomy): domain Bacteria; phylum Bacillota; class Clostridia; order Oscillospirales; family CAG-272; genus UBA1740. The sequence continues at coordinate 16,526 of JAFUQP010000034.1, forward strand.
GCTCGGCTCGGAATAGACGAGGCTTTCGGTATTTATCCTCGCGGTATTTCCATCAAGGCGAATATCCGCTCCGAGCTCCGACAGTATGGTAAGCGCGGCCTCGGTGTCTCCGATTTTCGGAAGATTTTCAATAATGCTCTCCCCCCTTGCGATAACCGTCGCAAAAAGTATTGGAAGGGCTGAATTCTTCGAGCCGCTGACGGTGACATTACCGACAAGTGGCTTGCCGCCGAGGATAACGAAACTTTTCATAACTGCTCCAAAAAAGATGATTGTTAACATCTTATTCGAAACAGCGGGTGTCGGTTACCGAGGGCGAGGACGCGGTCGGGTCTGAGAGAGCGGAGCGGGTGTCGGATAGGTTGCGCTGCTTTCCGAAAGCACGACTCAGGGCTTACAAAAAGCTGAATTTACTGATTAAGGTAGGATACGGCGAGGGTTACGACTCTGCCGTAGGTTACGACACCGTCAGTGCCGTTGGTTTTAAGAAACAAGTCGTTAAAGAAGCTCGAGAGGTCGGCAAGGAAGGTGTCGCCGTACTTCTCGGTGACGGCGTTCGATGCAAGAATATCTCCTCTTGCCCGCTCTGAGAGTTCGCCTGCTATTTCATAGTATCGTTCTCTGTCGGTTCTGTAGAGAGCCGAAGCAACATATTCGTACATACTTAAGGCCGCACTGTAGCGAAGGTATTTATCCTCGGAATGCGAGTTAACGAGGTACGCCATAAAGTTCGCCTCGTTCTCGCGGAGAATTCCGCGCTGGTGCGACAGCTCGTGAGCCGCGGTGAATGCCTTATCGTAGTAAGGGTAAGCGCTGTTAACGTTAGCCTCTCCCGTATAGAAGGTGTAAATTCCCGTCAGGCGGAAGTAGGACATAACGTTGCCGAAGTATATCGGCTTTGCCGAGGAATTAAAGCTGCCCTTCAGGGAGTATTTTTCGTTTACCGTACCGAAAGAGGAGCAGATTTTCTCGCTCATTTCACGAAAGCCGTATTCCGGAACAGAGGCACCGTCCTCACCGTAGCTGATATCTGCCGAGAGGGCGTTAACCTCGTCGCGGAGCTTAATCATAGCAGACGAAAGGCTTTCGGCATTTACCTCGACGTCCTTAAGTCCGAGGCGGCGGTCAAGAGTCGTTGTATTATAAGCTATCGAAAGAGTAAGAATATAAAGGGTTGCTATCGCAAAAACAAGCGACGAGAGCCCGAGGAGAAACCGAGCTCGCCCCTCGCGGGAGCGAAAGCGTCTGACGGCAAGAATTACGACGAGCGTAATAATTATCGGTAAAAGAATTATAAGCAGCTCAAAGAGCGAAAACGGAACGAGGCTTGAAGGAATCGCGAGCAGCATTCTTACGTAGTAGCAGAGGTTGTCGTTCAGAAAATCTGCCGCCGCGGTAGATATCTTGGAAAAAATCAAAAGTATAACCGAAAGGATAAGAAGCGCCGACGTAACGTAAAAGACTGCGGGCACGCGTTTTCTGCCGTATTTGTATTTTGAATATCGCATACGCTCTCTCCCTTTCGGTTTGTTTTAGTGTATTATCTGCATTTTCGACTATTATTATTTACATTTATGCGCTGAAACGCTCGAATTTCCTTGCAGATGCAGTGAACATAACGAAGGTGAGCGCACAAAGCACAACAATTCTCAACACAAGTCCGAGAACAGCCGAAAGCAGCGCGAGTCCTATTACAGACATAATGAAGGTGCCGACGGCTATGAGCGCCTCAAACAGAAGAAGTGCCATCATAACGAGGAAGGTTGAGAGTGACTGCTTTATCGGCTCCGCCTCGTTTTTAAATTCAAACTTCGGGAAGGCGGTATTTATAACGCTGCCGAAAACGGCAGAAACAGCACAGGTGAGAAGCGGCGAGAGTATATAGAACGCCATATATTCGGGCGCGACACCGAGTGCTATAATGAGGAGTACAGATGACAAGAGAGTCGGTATGCCTGCGATAATAATATGCGCGAGTGTCTTTGACAGCAGCACCTCTCTGCCCGATATAGGCATTGTTCTCGGTATCCAGAGGGATTTTCCCTCAAGCGATACGCTCGCAGCCGATATATAGGTCATAGAGCCGAGTAGCGAGAGGAGAGCCGCGCCAAGCGCGTAGAGCGCACCGAAGCCGTCTATGCCATCAAGAGAGAGCATCTCTGCAAAAAGTATAAGCTCGCCGCCGCTAAAGAGCGCCACTACCGAAAGCATTACGGCAAAAATCAAGCCCATTGCCGAGTTGAGTATATAGGTTGACGAGGAGAAGAAGCGTGAAAGCTCTTTCTTTGTAAATGCATAAACCGCACTTCTCTTCTCAAGCCTTTCGGCGCGGTATTTATTTTTCTTAACCTTGCCGCCGGAGGTCACAATGGAAACGTAGCTATGTGATATTAGCATATACGCTCCGAAGGAAATTCCTGCCGAAAGAATGACAAACAGCGGCGTATAGAATGGGTGAAGGGTTGCTACCGAGCCGAGTATACCGATAAAACCGAGCTTTGCTGCGAGCTCCCCCATAGCCTCGGGAGTCATATCCTCGGTGCCGCTCTCCATAAGCCAGCTGTAGAAAACGAAATACAGAGCTATAAAGGCAATTGAAATCACCGTCGTGAAGAGCGTGTTTCTCTTGAATTTTTTCGAGAGTATCGCCACAAGATAGCCGAATGCCGCGGAAACCGTCAGGGCAAGAAGCGGAAGGAAGAGAAATACGATAACACCGCCGATAATACCGAGGGGCGAGCCGCCAAGCGCCGCGTAACACGCAATACAGGGTAACATAACGAGCGCACATTCAAGATAGTTATAAATAAGAAGCGTAAATACTCTTGATAAGACGATATGCTCCGGCTTAATCGGCATCGAGAGCAAGAGCTCGTTATCCTTGCAGTCAAAGAGGTGCGACTTCGTTTCGAATATACCGAAAACGAAAATCACCATAAAGGATATAAGCATAAAGAGCGCAAAGTAAAGGTTATCGAGCCCTGCGGGAATCATCACCGACGCCATACCGAGCGCCATTAAGGTAAACATACCCGCAAAAACGACTATGACGTAGAGGTAAAGAATACCGTAGAGAATAAGCTTTGGTACAGACAGGGGCTTTCTTGTGCCGTCCTTTTTCTTTCCGCCGAGAGAGGACAGGGTCTGCCTGAGCCTTAGCCCTATAAGTGTTTTAATCATTCCGCGTCGCCTCCGAGAAGCTCAAGGAACACCTCTTCAAGCGAGTCGTCACCCTTGACGGTTTCCATATCTCCGGTAATTACAAGCTTACCGTCCTTGATAATTGCAATTTTGTCGCAGAGCTTCTCCGCGACGTCAAGAACGTGCGTTGAGAAGAATATCGAGCCACCCTCGGCGCAGTGCTCGTGCATCATTTCCTTAAGAATAAAGGCTGCCTTCGGGTCAAGTCCCACAAACGGCTCGTCCATAATTATGAGCTTCGGGGAGTGAAGCCAGGCAGAGATGATAGCCAGCTTCTGCTTCATTCCGTGGGAGTATGCTGAAATAGGCTCTGCAAGGTCCCCCGTGAGTCCGAGCTTATCGGCATAAAAGGCAATCTTAATGTTGCGCTCCTCTGTGCTGACTCCGTATACGTCGGCAACGAAATCGAGGTATTTGATTCCCGAGAGAAATTCGTAAAGGTCGGGGTTGTCGGGAATATAGGCAACGCGCCTCTTTGACTCTATGGGATTTTCGCGCACGTTCACACCGTCAACGTATATTTCACCGTCAAACGATATAAGTCCCATACACGCCTTAAGCGTCGTTGTTTTACCTGCTCCGTTGTGGCCGATAAAGCCGTATATTTCGCCTTCCTTGATTTCAAGAGAGAGGTTGTCAACGGCACATTTTTCACCGTACTTTTTTGTCAGATTTTCAATTTTTAGCATAATTTCACACCTTTATGTAAATATTTGTTGTCTTATTGTGTCTATTTTCCAAGTATTTTAAGATTTCGCTCGACAGTCTTTCGCCCGCGCCACGCGAATGCGCGCTCCGAAAAATCAGTGTCGTTCATACCCGAAAGCGTGTCGGAGTCAAGCTCACAAATTCTGTCCTCAAGGAAAAATTCTATAGGAGTGAGTCTTGGCTCTCTGTTATAAGGACACACCCTCTGACATTCGTCGCAGCCCCAAAGCGTATTGTATTTTCGCATAAGGCGGCACTCCTCATCAGAAAGCTCGCCCTTCCTCTGCGTTATCATAGAGAGGCAGGAGTCACCCTCTCCCGAAAGTATCCCCGTCGGGCAGGCTGCCTTGCAGGCTCCGCAGTGGTGACAGTAACGCACATCTGCCGGGGCGCTTGCCTCGAGAAGCTCGGGCTCGACGTCGGTTATCAGCTCACCGATAAAAACGTAGCTTCCATATTTTTCGTTAATAAGAAGTCCGTTATCGCCGAGGATACCGAGTCTCCCGACAAGCGCTGCGCTCCTCTCATCTATCGGGCTGTGGTCGCCGTAGCCGCGCGAGACCGAATTCGGAAAGCATTCGCCGATAAGCGAGGAAAGCCTCAAGTTCACCTCTTTAATAATTAAATGGTAGTCGCGCGAGGCGGCGTATCTTGAAAGATTTACGGTTTCTCCTCCGTAGTACGGCAGAAGATACAGTATCACCGTTTTGGGCGTAATAGCTGCGCGCTCGATTATCCTCGGTACGCTTTCCCTTAAGGCAGAATACGGAAGAACCGTGAAATACTCAATATTCATTTCGGCCAAAAGCCGTTCTATTCGTTCTCTCACTGCAACCTCCTATCCTACAGGTATTTTGTTTTATTATACAATAGTATAGGCGAAATTACAAGTACTTGCTTTTAAATTTTATATTATTCTTGACTTTCGCGGCTCGGTTTGCTATAATTAAACTGGTTATTTATGATATCCAAACAATCCTTGCCTTACGCGCCATGAGCGCTTGGCAGACTTGAGGTGCCCTTTATGAACCTTTTCAAGCTATTAAACGAAGGTCTTATTTATTCAATTCACGTCGAGGAATGGCAGTTCTACGTGCTTATTGCCGCATTTCTCATTTTCGGTATTGCCGCGGCGTATCTTCTCGGCAGCGTTAACTCGGCTATAATTATTTCAAAGCTTATTTACCGTGACGATATTAGACGTCACGGCAGCGGTAACGCCGGCACAACGAATATGCTGCGTACATACGGCAAGGGCGCGGCGGTGCTTACCCTTCTCGGGGATATGGTTAAAACCGCGCTTGCAATTCTGATTATGGCGGTATTCTTCGGATTCCGCTACAATATGGGTATAAGCCTGAACGAGGGATACTGCTATATTGCGGGACTGTTTGCGGTTCTCGGCCACGTATTCCCGATTTATTATGGCTTCAAGGGCGGCAAGGGAGTTCTTTGTATTTCCACAATGGCGCTCATTCTGACTCCTATTATTTTCCTTATTCTTTTGGTTGTATTCATCGCAATAGTCGCGGTATCAAAGTACGTATCGCTCGGCTCGGTAAGCGTTGCGGTGCTCTACCCCATTATGGTAACCAGCTACGTCAAGCTCGTGTTCGGAGGTATGCCGACTCCCGGTCTTATCACGCTTTGCACGATTCTTCTCGCTATCTTCATTGTATGGTGTCACAGACACAATCTCCAGAGAATTTCCGACAGAACAGAGAGTAAGATTTCCTTTAAGAAAAAGGCTATCCCCGCTCCCGCCGAAGACGAAAAGTCTGAAGATGATGAATAAGGACGGCTTCCTTTCCCTGATACGTGATGCCTTTGACAAGGAAATAATCAAGAAGCTTGTATTCTCACGCCCGATTTCGGGTGAGGTTGAAAAAATTTCGTCAAGGCTCTCCTCTCACAGAGGAAGAAAGCTGCTTATTCTTGAGTATTTTCTTCCCGGCAACACGGTGTCACACAAAAACCTTTCCTCGGAGGAGCTTTGCGAGGTCCTCTCGCCGCTTATCGACGGATACAGACAGATTAACCTGTTAACCTCTATGGGCAATGCCGAGTACAAGATTTCAAAAAGCGGCTCGCCTGTGGTGCTTGGCGGTGACGCGCTGCAGAGAAAGCTATCGGGCGGCGAGCTTTTCACAGTGAAGCTTGAGCCGATAGACCGAGAGAAAAGCTATATTCTCTCAGGCACAGAGCCATTCTTAAGAGAGCTTGGAATAAGCTCGTCGGACGGCAGAGTTCACGACAAAAAGCAGGGAAAATTCAGACAGATAAACAAGTTTCTCGAGCATATTGAGGAGCTGTACGCGCGTCTTCCAAAGGACGGGGAGCTTTGTATTTACGACCTGTGCTGCGGAAAGAGCTATCTCAGCTTTGCGGTCTATCATTTCCTTACCGAAATCAAGGGGCGAAGCGTTTATATGCTCGGCATTGACCTCAAGCGCGACGTTATTCTTTGGTGCGAGTCGCTTGCCAAAAAGCTCGGATACTCGGGTATGCACTTTGAGGTCGGGGATATTCTCGCGCTCTCGAGTGACAGAAAGCCCGACATGGTTATCTCGCTTCACGCCTGCGATATAGCTACGGACATCGTGCTCTCTACCGCAACACGCCTCGGTGCCGATATCATTCTTTCGACTCCCTGCTGTCACAAGTATTTAAGTAAGCGTGTGGACGCTCCTGAGCTCGGCTTCGTGCTTGCATATCCGCACCTGAAAAACAAAATTTCAGAAATTCTGACCGACGCTCTGCGAATATCCTACCTTCGCTCCGAGGGCTATTCGGTTACTGCTCCAGAGCTTACCGACCCCGAAAACACGCCGAAAAACACTCTTATCCGCGCTGTAAAGCAGAGGGAGGCTTCGGCAGCTCTGCTTGACAGGCTTAAGGCTGAATACAGGCGTTGCCTTGAATTCGTACTGGGCGAGGGTGCTGACGACTATTTAAAGGAAATAAGGTAATTTTTCAAATGCTTTTTTATACTGACTCACCCGAAGAAACCGAAAAAATCGGCGCGAGGCTTGCCTCGGCGCTCGACGGCAGGAATATCCCCCGTGCCTTCATTGCGATGCGCGGCGAGATGGGTGTTGGAAAGACCGCGTTTACTCGCGGCTTTGCACTTGCTCTCGGTGTTTCGGGGGTCAAAAGCCCGACTTACACCATAGTGAACGAATACCGTGGCAAGCGAAGGATATTCCACTTTGATACCTACAGAATATCCGATGGTGACGACCTCTATTCCACGGGCTTTGACGATTATATTGAAACCGACGGATACACCGTAGTGGAGTGGTCGGAAAACATTGAGGATTATATCCCCGAGGATGCAATCTTCGTCACTATCTCACGCGAGGGCGGTGAGTGCGGAAGGCGAATAGAAATCACCTCGAAAAAGGAACTTGAAATATGAAAATACTCGCACTGGATACCACCGCCAAGGTTGCATCGGTTGCCGTCCTTGAGGACGGTCGGGCTCTTGCCGAATACTCTGTCGACAACGGACTGACGCAGAGTGAGCTGATTCTCCCGATGGCAGAGGATATTTTAAAGAAGCTGAAGCTTGAATTTTCGGACATCGAGCTATACGCGGTCACGACAGGTCCCGGCTCGTTTACCGGTGTCAGAATCGGTGTGTCGCTCGTCAAGGGGCTTGCCTTTGGCAGAAGCACTCCCATAGTCGAGGTTTCAACCCTTGAAGCTCTTGCCGAAAACATATCCCCACTCGACGGCATACTCGTCCCCTGTATGGATGCAAGGCGCGGCGAGGTATATAACGCGCTTTTCACCTCTGACGGAGAGTGCGTAACAAGACTTACGGACGACCGAGCAATCTCGCTTGACAGACTTGCAGCGGAGCTTTCGGAATACGGTGCTGACAGAAAAATATACCTTTCCGGCGACGGATACGGCGTTGCAAGACGCCGGCTGTTAGCAAACGGCTTAAAAATCGAAGCCACCCCGCCCCTTCTGATAAACGAAAATGCCGCCTCGGTGGGCAGGGTTGCTTACAGAAAATTTTTGTCGAGAAGCTCTGTTTCCGACCTTGAGCTTTCCCCCTCATACTTAAGGCTTCCCCAAGCCGAGAGAGAACGTCTTGAAAAAGAAAAATCACCCGACAGGAGCTAAAAATGAAAAGAATTATTTACATAGGAGCAGATAGTGCGGGCTATACGCTAAAGGAAGAGGTAAAAGCGCACCTTGCAGAGCTTGGCTACGAGGTCAAGGATTTGGGCACTGACAGCACCGCATCCTGCCACTATCCCGAGTTTGCTATAAAGGTATGCGAGTGCGTGCAGAGGGAGCTTGACACCAGCTTCGGAATTCTTATCTGCGGCACCGGCATCGGTATGTCAATGTCCGCCAACAAGCATAAGGGTATACGCGCGGCTCTTTGCGGTGACACCTATTCCGCAAAGATGACAAGATGTCACAACGATGCAAACGTTCTCTGTATGGGCGCAAGGGTTATTGGCTCTTGCCTTGCTCTGGATATCGTTGACGCCTTTCTTTCAGCGGAGTACGAGGGCGGAAGACACGCAATTCGCGTGAGGATGATTGATGAGCTTGATAACAAATAATACCCATATCACAATGCACTATTCTCTGAATCAAGCAAAGCGCGCAGAGTAGCCGTAGCGGAATCGAACGCACAAGGTTTTGAATGGCGGATTTTCCCATATACTTCACCGATTTTTTCTTAAATATGCAGAGTAACAAATCTAATACATAAAGAACAAGGATATAGCGTGATTTGCCGATTTTCCTCATCACGTTATATCCTTTTAATATTATAATAAAGCTGACTGTTTTCTATCGAAAAGGGCTTACGCACTCGCCGCTATGACGGTCCGTCGGGGGTGGGCTTTGACCCGAACATCAAAAGCGCATCTCCGTCTGTAAGCTTATCAAAATGCTCGTTTACGTAGAGCTGCAAATCAGTGCCTATGCTTTTTCCAAATTCCAGAATAGACGGAAATTCAAGCGATTCCCCGCCCTTACCGTATTCCTCTATCGAGAGATAATACTTTCCGTTATCCGAGCTGTAGACGTCGGCGCGGGGACTAAAGCCGCCAAGCGTTCTTTTGAGTGCTGAAATTGCTCCAACAAGCTCACCGACACCGTCAAAGGAATAATAGCTCTTTTTACGGGAGAGCATTGATACCTTATCAGACTTGGAAACGAGCCTTGCGCTGCTTTCGGGGAGTATTCCGAGCTTGGTAACGAACACCTCGCAGCCCCCCGACTTCAACGGATAAAACTGTATCAAAACCTTATCTCCCGCAGGGTCGAAGCCGACCTCGCTTTTTGCCATATCCAAGACCTGCCAGAAGGCGCGTCTTCCCTCGGCGGTATTGCACTCCGTACCAAGTGAATTCAGCTTGTAGCGCACCGATTCCTCCTCGGTCATAATTATCTTCAGCTTTGCCTCGCCAATAAGTAAAAATTCCACCTTGCACCTCCCTTTTAACATTATACTGTAGGGGAAGCTCTTTTGCCACCTTAACTTTTTAGAAGATAAGGCAGGATTTTCCGCCCTTTTATTATAAATTACCAGCAGAATACTTGTCAGGATTATTTTTACAGAGGCAAAAAGCAAATTATTTGCAAAAGATGAGAATTTTTATTAAAAACCGCTTGCATTTTCGGTTTTGTTATGCTAAAATATTTTCTGCCTAACGGTGATGAGTTCGTGACCTTCCTCATCTAAAACAAAACTACAGGAGTTAGTCGGTTATTCCTTGGTGCTGGGTCGGCACCCTTATTTTTTTCTCGGGGCACTCTGCCTCGGTGAGAAAAAATGCGAAATGCGACGGTAGAACTATGAAAAGAAAAAACTATGCTCTCTATCTTTCAAGAGGCGCAATAATCGCGGCTCTGTACGTTATCCTTACCTGGGTATCTACCCTTCTTGGTCTTTCAAGCGGCGTTATTCAGCTTCGAATTTCAGAGGCGCTCTGCGTTTTACCTCTGTTCTTACCTGAGGCTGTGCCTGCGCTCTTTATAGGCTGCATAATATCGAATATTATGGCAGGGGGCGTTTTTGTAGACGTGCTGTTTGGCAGCTTCGCGACGCTTATCGGCGCAGCACTTGCAAGACTTTTCTGTAAGCTTCCCGAGGGGCTTCGCCCGCTTGCCGGATTACCGACGGTTATTTCAAACGCGCTTATCATTCCGCCCGTGCTGATTTTCGCATACGGAGCGAGCGAGGGATATTTCTTTATTCTCTTTACAGTATTTCTCGGAGAGCTGATTTCGGCAGGAATATTCGGCACTGTTCTCTACTACGCCTTAAAAAATCACGGAATTGAAAAATTGATGTAACGAATTGATAAACCGACGCAACGGATTAAGGTTACTGAATGCTTAAAATCATTATTTAAAGAAAAATCACGGCTATCTTGCATTGAGATGCCGTGATTTTTTCGATTTTCCAAAAAATTACTTACGAACAACTTGGCTTCGTCATACCGAGAGAAGCTTTTCAAGTGCGGCAAGGCGAACTGTAAGAGCGAGAATAGCCGTCGCGCACTTAAGCTCGTCGTCCGTGGGATAGGTCGGAGCTATTCGTAGGTTCTCGTCGCGCGGGTCTATGCCGTAGGGGAAGGTTGCGCCGACTGAGGTAAGGGTTACTCCCGCCTCTGCCATTAGGGTGTAGACACGCTTTGCCGTTCCGGGCATTACGTTAAGCGATACAAAGTAACCGCCGCGAGGCTTAGTCCACTCGGCAATTCCAAGCCCCTCGAGAGTATCGAGAGCCGCGAGGGTAATCTCAAATTTCTTACCGATAAAGCCTGCAAGCGTCATCATATGGTCGTGAACCGCTGCGGCATTCTTGAAATACGAGGTGTGTCTTAACTGATTAAGCTTATCGTAGCCGATAGTCTGGACACCGAGGTACTTTGAAATCTGCTTAAGGTTTGCGGGAGATGCTGCCATAAGAGCAACGCCTGCACCCGGGAATGTAATCTTTGAGGTAGAGGAGAAGTAGAATATTCTGTCGAGGTTGCCGTACTTCTCTGCCTCGCCAAAGATATCGAGAAGCTCATCGCCCTCCTCGTAGAGGTCGTGAACAGCGTACGCGTTATCCCACATAATACGGAAATCAGGGGCAGCGCACTTCATTTTTGCAAGGCGGGTAACGGTTTCGTCGGAGTAAGTATTGCCCGTGGGGTTGGAATATTTCGGTACGCACCAGATGCCCTTGACCTCGGGGTCAAGAACGAGGCGCTCTACCTCGTCCATATCGGGGCCCGTGGGAGTCATATTGACGGTGAGAAGCTCGAAGCCGAGTACCTCGGTCATCTTGAAATGTCTGTCATAGCCGGGGGCTACGCATATCCACTTGCGGCGCTCCTCACGGCACCAGGGACGGGGAGAATTCAGTACGCCAAAGAGCATTGCTCTCGTGAGGGTATCGTACATAAGCTGAAGCGAGGAATTACCGCCGACGGCAATATACTCCTCCTTAAGTCCAAGCGTTTCGGCAAAGAGGCGCTTCATCTCGGGGATACCGTCAAGCACACCGTAGTTACGGCAGTCTATTCCGTTTTCCGAGAAGCACTTCTCCCTCGGTCTTGCCTCCGAGAGAAGCGGAAGGCTTATATCGAGCTGGTCGGAGTTTGGCTTGCCTCTGGAGAGGTCGAGCTTAAGCCCTTGACTCTTGTATTCATTGTACTCTCTGAGGAGCTTTTCGTATTCTTTCTGAAGTTCTTCTTTTGCGAGTTCGGTGTATTTCTTCATTTTTCTTCCTTTTTGAATAATTTTGAAGGGAAAGCGACAAAATTATTCGTTTTTTGCGTAAATTACCCTTCTATTATAGTATATTATGAAGGATTTTTCAAGTGATTTTGCAAAATTTATCAAAAAACATTCTTTATTTTTCAAAAGCAAGCGAAAGAAGCATCAAGAACCTCATTTTCTCATTTGTCATAAAAGATTATAAGAATGCTTGACAAATAGAAAAATTTGTTATATAATTTAGTGTGACATATTATTTATATATAAGAGAGGTTTTATCCAAGCTATGGCAAAGAACGACAAGAAGCTCGTGACAGAGATTACCTCAATGGACGAGGACTTCGCCAAATGGTACACCGATATAGTTAAGAAGGCAGACCTTATCGACTACTCGAGCGTTAAGGGCTGTATGGTTATCCGCCCCTACGGATACGCTATATGGGAGAACATACAGAAAATACTCGATGCCCGCTTCAAGGAGACGGGTGTTGAGAACGTATATATGCCGATGTTTATTCCCGAATCCTTACTCAAGAAGGAAAAGGACCACGTCGAGGGCTTCGCCCCCGAGGTTGCGTGGGTTACTCACGGCGGTGAGGAGAGGCTTGCCGAGCGCCTTTGCGTTCGTCCTACCTCAGAGACACTTTTCTGCGAGCATTACTCCAATATAATCAAGTCCTACAGAGACCTTCCGAAGGTTTATAACCAGTGGTGCTCTGTGGTTCGTTGGGAAAAGACCACCCGCCCCTTCCTTCGTTCAAGAGAGTTCCTCTGGCAGGAGGGCCACACAATGCACAGAACCGCCGAGGAGGCAGAGGCAAGAACCGTTCAGATGCTTAACGTTTACGCCGATTTCTTCGAGGGCGAGCTTGGTATTCCCGTAATCAAGGGACAAAAAACCGACAAGGAAAAGTTTGCGGGCGCTGAGGCAACCTACACCGTTGAGGCTCTTATGCACGACGGAAAGGCGCTCCAGGGCGGTACATCGCACAACTTCGGCTGCGGCTTCGCAAAGGCGTTTGATATTCAGTTCCTTGACAGTGATAACACACTCAAGTATGCATACGAAACCTCTTGGGGCGTTTCCACCCGTATCATCGGCGGTATCATTATGACTCACGGCGACGACTCGGGACTCGTTCTTCCCCCTTCGGTTGCTCCTATTCAGGTTGTTATTATCCCCGTTCAGCAACACAAGGAGGGTGTTCTTGACGCGGCTTATGCTCTGCGCGATACCCTTAAAGCAGCAGGTATTCGCGTTAAGGTTGACGACAGCGACCAGTCGCCCGGATGGAAGTTCTCGGAGTACGAGATGAAGGGTGTTCCGCTTCGCGTTGAGATTGGTCCTCGCGATATTGCGGAGGGCAAGTGCGTAATTGTCAGACGTGACAACAGAGAGAAGAGCTTTGTTCAGGTTGCAAATATTGTTGAGGATGTTAACTCGGGGCTTTCCGCGCTTCGCGATGCAATCTACGAGAAGGCACTTAAGAACCGCGAGAACAGAACCTTCAGCGCTACCTCTCTTGAAGAGCTTTGCGAGATTGCAGGCTCGAAGAGTGGCTACATCAAGGCTATGTGGTGTGGCGACCTTGAATGCGAGCTCAAGCTTAAGGAGTGCGCTGACGTTTCCTCGCGTTGTATTCCCTTCGAGGGCGAGGCAATTTCCGACAAGTGCGTATGCTGCGGCAGAGAGGCTAAAAAGCTCGTTTACTGGGGCAAGGCGTACTGATTTATAAAACGAAAGCCGAAGAAAGCGGGATAAGCTCCGCTTTCTTCAATTAATATGGCTAGCCGCGTTTTTCGAAAGAAAAAAGAGCCCGCGCTCTAAAAACAAACGAGAAAGGAGTATTCCGTGGACGATATAATCAGCTTCAGAGCCTCTGACGGAAGCTCCGTTAAGCTCGAGTGCAGAAGCACTCTACACTCGACTCTTGAGCTTGCAAGAGAGTATGCAAAAGCGGGATATCCCGACAAATACGTTGTTTTCACCGAAAGGCAGGCAACAAGCTCGCTTACCGCGGCAAAGCATACAAGCGGCGAATATGAAAACGGAATATTTATGTCCTGCATATTAAGGCCAACCTTCTTCTCGAGCCAAGCGGGTCCTCTCGGACCTCTCTCGGCGGTTGCGCTTTGTACGGCACTTGAGCAGCATACGACAAAGAAGCCGGGTATCGGCTGGGTGTCTGATATTTACTGCGGCGGACGGCGTATTGGCGGTACGGCTATTGAGGGCAAGCTTAACGACTACACGTCATACGAATACCTTATTGTTTCCTTCGCGGTCAGAACCGACGGCGATAACTTCCCCGGCAGGCTCTCGGATATGGTGAAAAAGGTATTTGAGAGCGACGACCTGTCGGTCGGTACTATTATAGCAAAGTCGATACTGAACAAATTCTTCACCGTTTACTCGGCTTATAAATCTCCTGAAAAGTATATGGATATATACAAGGACAGATTTATGCTCTACGGTAAGAAAATCAAGTATATCGAGGACGGGCGTAAAAGAGGCTGCCGAGTTCTTGACGTTGACAAGTCAAGCTGCTCGCTTCTTGTGGAAACCTCAAGCGGTATTAAGGAAATCCGCTCTCCGAGAGCAGTTATCATTCCCGACCGCTTCAAGCCGGAAAAATGTGAATAGACGGTTCTCTGTATTTCAGGCTGCGGAGAGCCGTTTTTCTTTTGCGATATGTTTTCCTATACTGCCGCTATAATCAACACTCGCTATTTATTCACGAGGATATCTTTCAATTATATTATAAAGAAAGGGCTGAAGCGTTTGCTTCAGCCCTTTCGGGTATTGATTAAAATTAGTTCTTGGTGGTTTCGATATCAACGGTGATATTTGCCTCTGCATCTGTAGTATTGAAGATAACGAGAAGTGCAATACCCTTCCTGTCACCATCAAGAACAGGTTCAATGGGAGTATGGTAAATCATATAACCGGGTGCCGGCTCGTGACCTCTACCGTCGCTTTCCTTGCCGTTGTAAATCACTCTTACAAGATTTTCCTGGTCAACAAAGATTTTTCCGGTTTCAACGTACTCGAATGCTACAAGCTGGAAGCCGTTAGCCTCGATAGTAAGAGCCTGATCGTCACCGTCCTCGAGAACTGTTAATTCATCATCACTGACAGAAACGAAATTGATTGTTGCAGTCACACTCGCGTTGCCGGCAACATCAATACCAACGAAGGCTTCGTTTCCTTTAAATGCGTTGAGAGGAACGAAGATCTTGCCGCCAAGTATTATCTCGTCATTATACTTAACAGAAGCGTAGGTTTCTGCACCGTGCTTAACCGCAACATTCGCTGCAGCATCGCCCGCAACCTCTATTACAAGGAATCCGCTCTCGGTGTAAGGAACGTTGAACCAGTTGGTCTGTCCCGAAGGAAGAACTACGGTGTTATTTGCGCCTTCGAGAGTAACAACACCCTCGAGGTATCTCTTCTCGGACGCACCGCAAGTGCAGTTACGAGTTTCGTGTGCAGCATCCTCGGCAGTAGTAGGGATTACGCTCCAAGAGCTCCAATCGTGAGCCTGCGATTTTTCAATAACCTCATAATCCACATGAGTGCTGTCATATATGCAGTAGCGCTTCTTCTGACCCTCAAGCGAGCAGGTAGCCTCGGTTTCAACAATCCACTCACCCCATACGTGCGAGCAGCCCCAAACTACGAACTCGTTACCGTTCTTGTAGTAGAAATCGTACTGTGCGTCATCCTCTGCGCTGGGAGCGTTGGATGCATTGTAGAAGGTAGCAGCTCCGGAAATGTTAACATCCTTTGCAACCGACGTTGCCCAAGCCGCGGGAATAACCTCAGTGTAAACCGTCTTAATGTTAGCGTCGTTATAGAACGCGCCGCTATTGATGTAAAGAAGGCTGGATGCGAAGAATACGCTTTCAAGCTTATCAAGACGGGCACGCGCGCCCTCAGCAATAACCGTTACGCCGTAGTTGACATCGAGATGCTTGTTGTTCATTCTTGCCTCGTCTACGTTGAGAAGGCATCCGTCAACCACGAGAATACCGCTTGCATAGCCTGCGCCCGCATAGTTATCAAAAATGTCGGTTCCTACGAATGCATCCGCAGGGATTGAACGAAGGTTAAGAGCAAGCTTAAGCTCCTTAACTCCTGCGTATCCGTTAAGAACGTTCTTACCAAGCTTCGCGATGTTATCCTTAAAGGTTACCTTGGTAACGGTTTCCTTCGCGCCTACCCAATACCAGGGTGCGTGCTCGGACTTAACGAAGTCAACCATTTCATCGGCGCCGCCGACAGTGATGTTGTGGGTTACTGTAGTAACGTTATCTACCGTTACGCTCTGCTCCTCAACCGTCCAAGCAAGCTTCTTATCGGTAACGTCGCACCAATAGCTGCCAAGTGCGGGAACGGTATTGTCTTCAAGTGCGGAAGCCTTAGTGTAAACAACCGCGGGAGTACCTCCTTCAAGAATGCCCTTAACTGTGATATTGATTGCATTGTTATCGCCATCAAGCTTAACAGAAGAATCGGAATAGAAGTAGGTATCGGAAGCATCAGTGCCGTTGTAATAGATATACTCGAGCTTGGTGTTACCGCCAAACGCATTAATATCAATTCCGTTGATGCTCTCGGGAAGAATTACGTTAGTGATAGATGCAAGACCGAAGAATGTGTACTTACCTATGTACTCAACGCCCTCGTTAATGATAAGAGTCTTGATGTTAATAACATCGGCAATCTTTCCGGTCCATATCGACTGAGTGGATGCGGTGCTCTCAAAGTCCCAAATCTTGAATGCCTTATCAAGTCTGTCTGCTATCGACTTATTAAGTTCGCTGTTTGCATTGCCAAGCTCCTCGTTGAGCGCTACGGTTGCCTCATTTGTCCACTTAGGCCATGCGATCTTATGGTTGAAATCGGAGTAGTACGTATCTTTAAGTCCCTGAAGCTCTTTAGCGCTGGGAGTTTCGCCCTCTGCCTTAGACTCTACGAGCGACTTAAGGTCTGCATTATACTTATCAAGAATATAGTTGTAGATAAAGTCTGCCTTCTCGTCCTCGATAATCTTGGTCTCAACAGCTTCATCCTTCGAAACCGTGATGGTAACTTCCTTGGTTTCGCTGTTCTCTGTCTTTGCAAAGACTATACCGCCGTCGTCAGAAAGCCAAGCACCTCTTTCGCAGGTAAGAATCTTGTCGTCCTGAATGTAATCACCCTCGACGAGTGCGCCGCCGGTGAAGGAAGCAAACTTGTAGCCCTGATAGGAGAGAGCCTCCTGAGCATCAACGTGCTTACGCTCAACGAGCGCCTGAAGCTCGGGAACTCCGTCCTCGTCTACGATGAGGTTGCCGTTCTTATCAAGCTTCTCGGATACGGGAATATAGAAGGTAGCAATAGGAGTTGCGTTACCGCTCATAGTGTACTGAACGGAGAAGCAGTACTGAATCGGAATACCCGTTACGGCACCGCCGGTCTCTGCGTAACGCCAATAGCCCTCGCCGTTCTCATTACCGGCAGGAAGGTCGCTCTTCTTCTGTGCATAGGAGTAAACTACGGGTGTAGCCTTCTTATCAAGGTTATCGTAAATTACGTCGTTGCCGCTTTCGAAGTAAACACCCCTTGCATCGTCTGCAAGCTTATCCTTAAGCTCAATGAATTGCGAAGCATCGCCCTGGTAGAATACCTTACCGGTTGCAAGAACGTGGGTATTGTTGCTCGAGCCTACTGCACCGGGGTGGAAGGCATCCTTTGCAACCTTAAGCAGTATCTTACCGTCGGGCATTGTGCCGGGGATAAGAAGAAGCTGCTTTATCTTATTGGAGTTCTTGAATGCACTGTCTTCAATATAATTAACACCGCGGAGAGAAACTTCCTTAAGCAGAGTATTGTAGAATGCGTTCTTGGAAATGGTCTTAACGTTTGCGGGAATATCAATCTTGGTGAAGCTCTTGCCTGCACAGTCTCTGAATGCCGCCTCACCTATAACGGTAACGCCCGTACCTATCTCAACGGTCTTAAGTCTGGAGAAGCCGCCGAAGGAATTCGAGCCGATGGTGGTAATCTTGTCACCGATAACGATTTTGGTTACGCTGCTTGCGTACTTGTACCAGGGAACGTCAATCTCGTTCGCGTTGGCAAAATTGAACATAGCGCCCTCGCCCTCAATGGTAAGGATTACGTCAGAGGTTTCAAGGTTCTTATATTTCTTAAGTTCGTCCTCCGAAACATTGGGGTAAGTTAAGATAGGCGCAGTAAGATCGCCGTTCTCGTCTATGTAAACGGTTTCAACCTTGAAGGTTGCGTTAGCACCCGCCTTAGCCTCTCTGTAGCCGTAGAGGGTTATATCAGCGGTTATGGGAGTGGTGCCGGGAACAAACTCCTCGCCCGCGGGCTTCTGATTGGTCTTATCCCACGAGGTATACCACTTATCAAAGGTATAGCCGTGATATTCGATAGAGTTCATCTCAGCAATAGTATCCGCGGTAAAGCCCTGATTGTCAAGAGGAAGCGCGATAGTATAAACCGTCTTCTGCTCCTTCTTGTTCTCGGTTCTGCCGTTGGAGTTCTTTACCTTTGCGGTATAGCTGTAAACGAAGCGAATGAGGTAATCGTCCTCATCATCGTATACGTCGCCGCCGGGAACACTGTCGGCAGAGCCGCCTGAGGAATCGCCGGAGCCGGTGTCACCGCTTCCGGTATCACCCGAGCCGCCTGCGCCGTTTCCGGTATCGCCCGAGCCTGTATCTCCCGAGCCGCCGTCGCCGCCGTCGCCGCCGTCATCGCCGCCGCATGCAACGAATGCGAATACGGTTGCAAGGGCAAGCAGTAAAGCAATCAATGTCTTAAGATAGTTTTTCATTTTTCTCTCCTTTGGGGGAATTCCCTATTTCTTAAGGTAATATAATTTTAACATAAAGAATTTCAAATTGCAAGAAAAATCGTTAATTCTTTCGGTTTTCTGCCTTTTGCACATTTGCTCCGAGGATTTTTTATGCATAATAACGAAATAAAATCAAAGGTTTTATATATTATAAAGAATTTTGAGCGGTTTTTACCTCTTATTTTCTGGTTGTTCTTCTTGTACGGATTTGACGAGCCTTATATCGCGGGGCTGACGGTTATCGCCGCTCTGATACACGAATGCGGTCACGAGGGCCTGCTTCTTTGGCGCACAGGGAGCACTTCGCCCATAAAAAGCGTGCTTTCGGGTATGAGAATAACAAAATCCCGCACGCTGTCCTACCGCGATGAAGTGTTGCTTTATCTTTTCGGCCCGCTCGCTAATATTCTTGCGGCGGCAATATCTCTTTTGCTGTTCCCTATCTTCGGAGATACCGTTTTTCCGTTCTCGGTTATCAACATTGCTTCGGCTGTCGCAAACCTCTTGCCAATTGAGGGATACGACGGCTACGGCGCTATCCGCGCGCTTCTGCTTCAGCGCGACGCCCGCGAATTCGCTTACCGTGTACTCTCGGCAATATCGCTTTCGCTTATCAGTCTTCTCGCTTTTCTCTCGCTCTATCTTATGGACAGACTCGACGGCGGATATTGGATTTACGCGGTCTTTATATCTCTGCTGATATCTCGGTTCTCGCGGGACAACTCCGCAGAAAAGATATCACCCAAAGGCTGATTTTCCCCTGTATTTTCCGAGTGTCGGCACCCCGCCGAAAAAAATATTCAAAAAGGTATTGCAAAACGGAAACGTTTTTGTTATAATAACGCTGTCGAATTATATCAAAGCGCAGGTATACGCACGCTTTTTCGTGACGTTTGCCGTGCTTTTTCAACGAGTGAAGGTGCTTTGCACTGTAAGAAAGGATCTGAGATTTTAAGAAAATGGCAAAACTCATTGAGTTGAAAGGAATTACAAAATCCTACGACGGTCAGAAGGTCATTGATTCAATGGACCTCTATATCAGAGACGGAGAATTTATTACGCTTCTCGGTCCGTCGGGCTGCGGAAAAACAACAACCCTCAGGATTATAGGCGGATTTGAAACTGCCGACGAGGGCAAGCTTTATTTTGACGGCGCGGAGATTTCCGACGTCCCCGCATACAAAAGGAACGTAAACACGGTGTTCCAGAAGTATGCGCTATTCCCTCATCTTAATGTTTATGAGAACATAGCCTTCCCCCTTCGACTTAAGAAGGTTGCGGAGGATGATATAAAAAAGAGAGTCGGCGAGATGCTGAAGATGGTTGCGCTCCTCGGATTTGAAAACAAGAGCGTCAGCACTCTTTCGGGCGGTCAGCAGCAGCGTGTTGCAATTGCCAGAGCTTTGATTTCTCACCCGAAGGTGCTGCTTCTCGACGAGCCGCTCGGCGCTCTCGACCTTAAGCTCAGAAAGGATATGCAGAACGAGCTTAAGACTATACAGCAGGCTATAGGAATCACCTTTATTTACGTTACTCACGACCAAGAGGAGGCGCTCTCGATGTCGGATACCGTCGTCGTTATGGCTGACGGAGAAATCCAGCAGATAGGCACTCCGACCGATATTTATAACGAACCGAAGAACGCCTTCGTTGCGGATTTCATAGGCGAGAGTAACATCATTGACGGCATTATGCTCGAGGACAGGCGTGTCAAGTTCTCCCAGCACATATTCGACTGCGTTGACGGCGGATTTGGCAAGGGCGAGGCGGTTGACGTTGTGGTACGCCCCGAGGACGTGGACGTGGTTGCGCCCGAGGCGGGTATGCTTACAGGTCAGGTTACCGCCGTTACCTTCAAGGGCGTTCATTACGAAATAATCGTTGACATCAAGGGCTTCAAATGGATGATTCAGTCCACCGATTTCGTTGCCGAGGGCGCGATTATCGGTTTGTATATTGAGCCCGATGCCATACATATTATGAAAAAGTCGAAATACTCCGGCAAATTCGGCGACTACTCGTCCTTCTCCGACGAGATGGACAGGCTATCCGACGCGGATAGCGCGGAGGAATTCTGAAGATGAAGAAAAGGCATTCGTTTATGCGTTCGATAGCGGCGGCTCCGCACATCTTCTGGTCAGTGCTTTTCATAATTCTGCCGCTGCTTATCGTTCTTTACTATGCGTTCACCGATGCGTCGGGGGCTTTCTCGTTTGAGAACATTCTTTCGCTCACGGAATACGCACCGATTTTCGCGCTTTCGCTCGAGCTTTCAATTATTGCGACTGCAATTTGCCTCGTTATAGGCTATCCCCTGGCTTATATAATCGCAAAGGCAAAGCCCGAAAGGCAGAAGCTCTACATTATGCTTCTTATGCTCCCTATGTGGACAAACCTTCTTATCAGAACCTACTCAATAATGGCAATTCTCGATGACGGCGGTATTCTCAATACCCTGCTCGGCACGACGATGCATATCGTTGGAACGAAGGGCGCGGTTATCTTCGGTATGGTTTACGATTTCCTTCCCTATATGGTGCTTCCGATTTACACCTGCGTGTCGAAGATTGACAAAAATATGTGGGAGGCGGCAAGCGACCTCGGCTGCAGTCCCGTAAAGGTTATGACGAAGGTTATCCTTCCTCTTTCTATGTCGGGTATTATTTCGGGTGTTACGATGGTTCTCGTTCCGTCAATCAGCACCTTCTATATCTCTCAGAAGCTTGGCGGCGGTACGTTTGAGCTTATCGGAGATACCATTGAGCGTCAGTTCGTCACAGGAGCACTCAACGTCGGCGCGGCAATATCGCTCGTTATGATGATACTGATTCTTCTTTCACTTTCGGTTATGAACAAGTTCACCGATTCCGACGAGGGAGGTATTATCGTATGAAGCACCTCTCAAGAGCCTATCTTATACTCATTTTCGGAATTCTGTATATTCCGATACTCACGCTCATTCTGTTTTCCTTCAATTCCTCGAACAGCACAGCCTCATTCACCGGCTTCAGCCTTGAATGGTACGCCGAGCTGTTTGCCTCCGCCGAAACCTTTATTGCGTTGAGGAATTCTTTGATTCTCGCGGTGCTTTCGGCTCTGATATCAACCGTTATCGGTACTGCCGCGGCAGAGGGAATCTACAAAATGAGAAGCAAATTTATGAAATCCGCGGTAAATTCGGTTACCAATATTCCGATGATGAACCCAGACATCGTTACGGGTATGTCGATGATGCTCTTCTTCGTCGCTGTCGCGGCGATAATCGGACTCGAATACGAATCTATCGGCTTCACGGCTATGCTGATTTCACACACTACCTTCTGTCTGCCCTACGTTATTCTCTCGGTTCTGCCGAGAATAAACGAGCTTGGCGACTCGCTCTCCGAGGCGGCACTTGACCTCGGCTGTACTCCTATTCAGGCATTCTTCAAGGTTAAGCTGCCGAATATTATGCCCGGTGTTCTTTCGGGTATGATTATGGCGTTCACGATGTCGCTTGACGATTTCGTTATCTCCTATTTCGTCGGCTCGTCGAATTTCCAGACGCTTCCCCTTCTTATCTACTCGATGACGAAGAAGAAGGTTACCCCCGATATGTACGCGCTCTCAACGCTGATTATCGTAACCGTTTTCGTTCTTCTCGTTCTGTCAAATATCAAGAGCGGAAAGAAGCTTGACGCAAAGAAGAAAGGGGGAAAATGAAAGTGAAAAAAAGACTTTTCCCCATACTGCTTTTGTTGCTCCTCACAGTCCTGACTCTTGCGTCCTGCGGTGAAAAAGCCCCAAAAATGACAATAAACGTTTACAATTGGGGCGAATATATCTCAGACGGCTCCTACGGCGAGCTTGACACGAACAAGGCGTTCGAGGAATATTTCAACACCAAAATACAGTCCGACGGCAAAACGCTTGCCGAGAAATACGGATTCGAGATTGAGGTGAGCTATTCCACCTACGCAACGAACGAGGATATGTACTCAAAGCTAACGAGCGGCGCGGGAAGCTACGACGTCGTAGTTCCCTCGGACTATATGATTGAGCAGATGATTGATGCCGAAATGCTCCTTCCGCTTGACTTCGGCATTATCAAGAATTACTCCTACATTTCAGAGGATTTCAAGGGCGAGAGCGTTTACTACGACCCCGAAAACCTCTACTCTGTTCCCTACACCTACGGTATGACGGGAATAATTTACAACACCGCCCTCGTTGACGAAGAGGACATCGACGGCAGCTGGTCGCTTCTCTGGAACGAGAAGTACAAGGGCAAGATTCTTCAGTTCAACAACCCACGCGACGCCTTTGGCTCTGCTATGTATCTTCTTGGAATCAACGTAAATTCCACAAGTGATGCCGACTGGCAGACAGCACTCGCAAAGCTTTCGGAGCAGAAGCCTCTAGTTCAGGCATACGTCAACGATGAGATTTTCAATAAGATGACCACCGCCTCGGCGGCTATCGCTCCATATTTTGCCGGTGACTTTGTCACAATGGCTGAGCAGAACGAGGACCTCGCATTCTACTACCCGAAAGAGGGCGTTAACTACTTCGTTGACGCGTTCTGTATTCCAAAATCCTCAAAGCACCCCGACGTTGCCTGCGAGTATATCAACTTTATGCTCTCCGAGGAGCCCGCGGTTGCTAACGCAAAATACGTTGGCTACGCTTCACCGAACGAGCTTGTAAAGAACAATGCAGACTATATCGACTATATGGGCGAGGACGCAATGGCAATTCTCTACGATACTCCCCCGTCAGTCGTAAACGAAAGCTACGACAAGAGCTTCGGCACGGCTTGCTACAGAAGCCTTGAGGTGCTTGGTATTCAGGACAAAGTAAACACCCTCTGGGAGAGCCTCAAAACAGAGAACGCAACCGAGCTATGGATACACGTGACGTGCATTGTTATAGTTGGCGGCGTGCTTGCTCTCGGAATATACACGGTGTATATCAAGAAAAAGCGTTCGCGTCATTACAGATTGCGTGACAGAGAACAAAAATCCTTGAAAAAGTAAATTTCGGTTTACATTTTCTTGCGTTTTAACAAAAAAGACCGAGCAACAGTAGTTCGCTTTGATGCAGGCTACGCTTGTTGCTCGGTTTTTAATTACCTTTGAGTATCGGGTTAGGAACGTTTTTTGAGGTGAAAGAGGCTTTGGGAAATTCCAGAAAGCAGAATAGAGATTATTCTAAAAGTTAAAAGCAGAGCGGCGGTTATTCTCAATGCTAAAAGGATAGCGGCAGTTATTCTCAAAGCAAAGAGAAGAACGAAGGTTTTACTTAAAGAGGGATTTCCAGTGATTTGAAGTCGGGGATAAAGGCTTCGCTTGAAGAGCTTATATCCTGGATAAAGCAGTTTTCCACACCGAGCCTTGCGGCGTAGTCGGTGAGCTGACGGTATTCCTCTCTGGTTACCCTGCGGTCGAGGGGCGGCGGCATTTTTCCTATCGGGGTGTACTGACTCATAAGGCTTACAAAAATTTCATTACCGTAGGCTTCATAGAGATACTTCAGCGAGAGCTTTGCTTCCGCGACGTGCCCCGGTAAAAGAAGTATTCTGACGACGGTGCCTCTCCTGATTAGTCCGTCCTCGCCGATAACGGGCGCACCCGTCTGCCTATGCATTTCGGCAATCGCTTGCCTAGCGACACTCGGATAATCCTCAGCACAGGAAAGTGCGCGAGCAGTTTCGGAGCGGTAATACTTCAGGTCCGGCAGATACACGTCAACAAGTCCCGACATAAGCGAGAGTGCCTCTTGTGAGTCATAGCTCCCCGTGTTGTAGACTATCGGCAGCGAGAGCCCGTTGCTCTTTGCTATCAGTATTGCCTCTCTGACAGAGGGGACAAAGTGCGTTGGCGTTACGAGGTTTACGTTGTGCGCGCCTCGCTCCTCGAGTCGAAGCATAACGGCAGCCAGTGCCTCGGGTGTCAGCTCACGGCCGAGCTGCGCGCCGCTTATCTCGTGATTCTGGCAGTATATGCAGCCGAGTGAGCAGCCCGAGAAGAATATTGTACCCGAGCCGCGAGTGCCTGAAATTATCGGCTCTTCCCAAAGGTGAAGGGCGGCACGCGCGACAGAGAGCGAGGCTGTGGATTTACAGTAGCCCTTTGCCTCGTAGCGGTTAATTTTGCACCGCCTTTGGCATAGCGTGCAACAGAAATAGTCATTGAGGATATCCGCTTTCAATTTATTCTCCTTTCTCCGAGGTTTGTCAGAATTTAAATACAAGAATTTTAACGGCAAATTGCTTGGGTATCTAAAGGTTATTTGAATATGTGCTTAAAGGTAATTTGCTTGCTCCTTACCTCTTTAGTGCGATTTAGGATTATTTTCTGCTCATTAACGTATTGACAAGGGTGTCGCTTTATGGTAAAATTATTTCAATATTAGTCGAAATGCCGAGATAACTCTACGGCGGAACGGAGAAGATATGAAAAGAGAAGGCTACATATCCTGGGACGAATACTTTATGGGAGTTGCCCTGCTTGCCGCAGAGCGCTCGAAGGACCCGAACACGCAGGTAGGTGCCTGCATTGTTGACGAGAATAACAGAATACTTTCCACAGGCTACAACGGCTTCCCCTACGGCTGCTCCGACGATGAGTTCCCGTGGAACAGAGATGAGGCGCTTGGCGAAACGAAATATCAGTTCGTCGTTCACGCAGAGCTTAACGCAATACTTAACGCTCGCGGTAAGGCGCTCGCAGGCTCAAGGGTATACGTTGCGCTCTTCCCCTGTAACGAGTGCGCGAAGGCTATCATTCAGGCAGGAATAAAAGAGGTTGTTTACCTCTCGGATAAATACCACGATACCCCCTCGACCACCGCATCAAGAAGAATGCTTATTGCCGCAGGGGTCAAGCTGACAAGGCTCGAGCCGACTAAGGATAGCATAACCCTTTCCTTCAAGGCCGATTGACCGCCTTGCCTTCGGTTAGCTGTCGGTAGGCGCCGCAAAAATAATTTCACTTTGAATTATTGCAGCTTTATTTAAATCCCGCCTTGTGGCGGGATTTTGTTATTTCGTGCTACAGATACTCTGGCTTTCGGCTTGTTGGATAACGCTTATTTTACGTGAGTGCCTTTCCACTTACTTTTGTCGGAAAATTATATTTTAGCACGGAAAATTTCGGGTAATTGTTTGTTTCGTCATAGAAAGGATTGGCTTAAATGCTGATTTTAAGCTTCGCGGTCGGTTATACTTTTCCGTTATGCAGCTTTTCGCCTGCGAGTCATCGGGCGGCGCAACTGTTGCGTGTCGGGCGACTTTTGTTGAATACCGTTGACGCCCATTCGCATCTCAAAGCGCTATAAAACAGTCGGGGAGCTTTAAAGGGTAATTATATCGGTATCGAAATACGAGGCAATTTCGGAGAGGCTTGCATTGAAGCTTCCCTGCACCATATTAGGTCTGCCTCCGCCCCTGCCCGAGAGCTTCGCGTTTGCTTCCTTTATAAGTACCGAAAGGTTTTCCTTTTCCGAGGCTATGACGTAGCTATAACCTTCACCGCAGTCCGATAGCGCGAGGAGTATGCCGCCGACGCTTTTCACCGCGATATTGGCAAAAGCGCGAAGCTCGTCGTAGCCGAAGCCGTCAAGAAGATAGAGTGCGTTGCCTTCGCTTTCCGAGATGCCCTTCGCCTTCACTTCAGCAAGCTTGATTTTTATCTGCTTGTGCGCCGTGCGAAGCGCTTCGGTGTCAGCGACGTATTTCTCGAGCGCGTCTGCCGTCGTGTGCTGTGGCTCGGAGAGAAGTGCCGAAATTCTTCTCAAATTCGCATATTTTATTCTGTAATCGGCTACCGCCCTTCTGCCTGCGCTCATAATAATGCGAAGCCCGCCCTTGTGCTTTGCGAAATCGAGAATTTTTATCATTCCAATCTCACCGGTATAGGCAACGTGCGGAGCGCAACAGGCGCAGGTATCTACCTCTCCTATTTTTACAAGTCTTATGTTCTCCTTGAGGTCAAGCTTTGAGCGATAGGATATTTTCTCTGCCTCCTCACTTGTCGGGAAGCTTACGTCAACCCTGATATTCGCGAAAACCGCCTCGTTTGCAAGGTCCTCTACTCTGTCAAGCTCCTCACGGGTGAGAACACCCGAGATATCGAAGGTTACCTCGTCGGTACCAAGATGAAATCCGACGTTTTCAAGCCCGAAGAGTCTATGTATAATGCCGCAGAGTATATGCTCGGCGGTGTGAAGCTGCATTTTCTCAAACCGAGTGTTAAAATCAAGCTCGCACTGAACGTGCGAGATTTCGGGACGGGATTTCAGTATATGGTGAACTACGCTGTCTTCCTCGTAAACGTCGAGCACCTCTATGCCCGATATTTTACCGCCGTCTGCCGACTGTCCTCCCTCCTCGGGGAAGAAGGCAGTACGGTCAAGAACCGTATCGTAGCCTCTCTCGCACTCGTTTATACTGATTATGTTTGCGGAGAACTCCTTTATGTAGGCATCCTCGTAGTACAGCTTTTCGGTCATTTTTGTTCCTCTGTAATGAGTTTTAAATTAATTAATAATGGGGTATGGGATTGAACGAAGAAATCAGGCATAGGCTCGCGCAAAGCCTTTTAGGCTTGAAAATGCGTATCAGTCAGTCAAAGCCGTCAATTCCTCGGCAAACAGCGCCCACGGGTACTTGTCGAGCGGCGGCAGTGCCGAGCCGACGAGCCGAGTGCCGTTTATTTCTACCTCCAGCCTATGGCAAAAGAGCGACGGAGTACGCGCAAATCTGTCGGTGCTGCCATATTTTGAGTCACCGACAAGCGGCATTCCGCGAAGCGACATTTGCGCGCGTATTTGGTGAAACCTGCCGGTATCAAGTGTGACGGACAGTAATGATACCCTGCCCTTTTTACCCTCTGCGGTGGCTATCACTCGGTAGGATAGGCGTGCCTCCTTTGCCGTAGCGTCGCTCGCGAGAGCACTCACAGCCATTGAGCAAAGCTTATCCTTTTTCAGATAGTCGAAAAGCTCGCCTTCCTTTTCCTTCGGCTCGCCCTCGACAAGTGCAAGATACTCCTTGCCGAAACCTTCCTCGCTGACAAGGCTCGAAAGATTTTTGGCGGCAGATTTCGTCCTTGCAAGGACAAGAAGCCCCGAAACGGCTCTGTCGAGCCTATGGACCGTGTAAAGCTCGGTTGGCTCGCCGAGTGCCGAAAGCTCTTTGCATACGAGGCTCACTATATTGTTTTCGTCCTCTGAGTGCTCCGAGAGAACACCGACGGGCTTGTAGGCTATCAGCGCCTCGCGGCATTTTGCGACGGTATACGACATAATATAATCAATCGTGGGCTGCCGATTTCGGCAGCCCATCTCCTTTTTCGGTTTTAGCTATACTTTCTTAAGCTTGATTACTCTTACCACCACGGGCACGAGAACCACGTTAACTATAAGCTCGATAATGAAATTGATGCTGATAAACACACCGATAACGGTAGCGATATCCATAGCGAAGAATATCATAGAGCCAAGAAGGAACACGCCTGTATTGGTAAAGGTTGCGGCAACCGCCGATACAAGCGAGGCTACGAGCACTCCAAAGCGAGAAAGTGCCTTGTAAACGACTCCTGCGACAAGTCCCGCAAGCGTGCCCTTCAGAAGCACCGTAAGAAGCGTACCAACAACACTGAAGGAAAGATACGCCGCGGTTCCCGGAAGGAACATTACTACAACGCTGAACACAAGTCCAAGCCACGCTCCTGCGCCTATACCGCAGATTGCCGCTCCGATAATCATCACCGGGACTGAAAGCGCAAGCTCAAAGGGTCCGAGCTTAATAGGTATGCACTGAAGCACAACGACGAGAGCCGTCAGAAGCGCAAGGGTGATAATTTTTTTCAAATCCGTCGATTGCTTTTTCATTCAAAACCTCTGATTTGCCAGTATATTCAAGGCAGCCCGAGCTTTGACACCGAAGGAGTGCCAATAGCGGTTAGCCCTGTAAATTTATTTTAGCACAAATCGGGAGCTTTTTCAAGTATTATCAGTAAAATCGCGCGTATTCTTTTTAACAGTAACAACCTTTACCGCCTCGCCGCCTGTCAGAGCTATCATTTTCACCGCAGAAAGGCTGAAGTCGTTGGCGTATACCGAGAGCGGCTTATCTATAGAGCCTCGGGCAAGCACCTTAAGGTATGCCGTATTATCCGAGAGGAGTCCCTTCGATTTGAGAATATTGATATCAACGCGCTCGCCGTCCGTAAAGCTCTCTGAGAGGGTATCTACGTTGATTATTCCCTTCTGATAGCCGCCCGTTATTACGCTTTCCCTGCTCTTTTTGACAAGCTCCTTTGCAAGAGAGTCGCTGATAAGCTCGTCGGCGCGCTCCATATCGACCGAGAGAGCCTCGAGTGCTTCGCCTATATGGTGACTTGCAAACAGGTCAGGGTCGTCGTGCGCCTCGCCGTGTGCCTCTCTTGGGGGTTGATTTTCAACGCTGTTTTTTCTTTCCGCTCCGTCCGTAAGCTCTGTCGGATATGCCTCGGTACAAGGCTTCTCCGACTTTTCCTCAGGAGCTTCGGCGTTTCTTGAAGAAGAATTATCACTTCGGTCATTTTGCGGTAGCTCGGGGCGTGCGGAATACTCCTCGGGATAGCTTGAAAGTGTCCTCGGGGGCGGTATTCTGAGCCTTCTGTTATGCCACCTGCAAGAGGCTGCGGCAAAGCCTGCACGGATATTTTCCCTTCCCCGAATTGCAAGGAGCAAAAGAAGGACGAAAATAGCAAGCGAGAATGCCGACAGTAGGATTATTCGAGTTACGCGGGGCGAGGGATAGGGACGCTCGGTAACGCTTCCCGATGCAGAGGAAAGCTCGTAGTTCGGGTTGGTTGACACAAGATACACCCGTCCGTCGCGGATAATTTGGGTATAGGTCAGCTCGTCCCCCTCGACCGGAGCGCCGTCCGTAATGCACAAATCCGCCTTGTCGCACTCGCCGCCAAGATAGCGCGAGATGTCGCCGACCGTCACAGAGAGCCTTCGCGGCAAGACTGTATACGACAGTGTGTCGTATTCGAGCCTGTAGTTATCGGGGTCTGTAAGCTTCAGCTTCAATAGATAATTCCCCGCATTCAGGATTTCGCCCTCATACGATAAGGTATATAAAGGACTTCCGCTTTCGGGTATCTTTGCGCGTCCGTCGTATACCGAGGGGGCGGGGACTGTGGGGGTGACGGTTGCCTTGTTTATAACGAACTCGCAGGGCGGGAGTGTCGGCTTGTTATAATTCTTAGTGTCATATAGGAGCTGTGCCGTGACAGTATACCGCCCCGCAGCGGTACGCTCCGCGCCCTCATAGCCGACAACACTTATTCCCTCGGGCAGTCCCGAAAGCGTGGGCGACTGAGGTGTGCCGTTATACTCGGTGACGGTGCTTTGCCACTTAATGCCCGAAAGGTCATAGTCGGCATAGCCGACACTGACGGGAATCGTTAACGTCTTCCCGCCGTAGCTCACGGATATTTCACTGTCGCCTCGCTCGGGAAGAGCCTTGCCGTTATAGCTGACAGTCAAATCCGAAAGAAGAAGCGGAATTTCTTCTCCGTCGTTATATAGCGCAACCGCCAGAAAATCACTGTCGGTCAATGGCGAGAGCGCGACGAGCGAGCTGTTATTCAGCGTTACTCGAAGCTCTGTTAATACAACCTCCAAAACGGTGAAGGCAACCGGGGTATAAAAGAGGGGCAAATAGTTCTCGCTCTCGGGTATGCTCGCCCTCATATAATACCTTCCTGCCGAAAGCGGAAGCGTAGCAAAAAGACTGCAGGCTTCATCTGTGTAATAGTCGAAATTCGGTTCTCCAAAGTACGCAGAGGCGGTTGGTGCGGGGCTCTTACTGCTGTAGAAATCGCCGATTTTCGGTAGCTCAGTCCAGCTGTTTTCCGCCTTGAAAATCTCGAACTCCGCCTCGGGATTGGTTACTCTGTAATTTGGAGATACCGCTCTCGCCGTGGCGGTGTATTTGCCTGCATTGACCGCGGCTCCCGACACCTCGATTTCGCACTCAAGAGAGTGAGCCGAGGGAAGCTGCTCCCGTCCGTTATAGGTGTATCTGTCAATCTCCCAGATAACGGCAACTCCCTTCGGAAGCACTCTTACAAATGCCGAAAGAGGCGCAGGGGCGCGGTAGTTCGGGCTGTTGCTGACAAAGACGAGCTTCACCTCGCACGCACCGTCCGAAACGTTAGTTGCCGAGCCGTCTATTCTGTAGGACAGCGGTATGCCGTCGGCTCCGACGGGCATTTCTCCGACAACGCTCGGCGTATGCGCCCCACCGTCATAGACTGCCTCGGTATCCTCAAATTTTATACCTGAAATATCGTAGTCAGCCTTGTGAATTGTCCAGACGAGGCTTAGAGGCTTAGGGGGATTGTAATTCTTCTCGTCGTAGGAAAGAATCACCGTTGCGGTGTAGCTTCCTGCCTCGGTAGCCGAGCCGTCTGTGTAGCCTACGGCAACAAGACCGTCGGGAAGATTTTGTACGTAGACCTCTTTTTTCTCTCCGTCATAGACGAAGGAGGACGAGGAGAAGCTGACACCCGAGAGGTCGTAGTTGGCACGCTTTATACAAAAGAGGTGAGTCGGGTTTGTTATCACGTAATTTTTCGAATAGCTCTCTGCCGTAGCCGTGTATCCGTCGCCCGCGTCGGTTTTTGCGCCGAGGACGCTGAGAGGTCGGCTCACGCCGAGAACGTCGACAAAGGTTGCTGTCGGGCACTTTGCCGTGCCGTCGTAAACGAACTCTTCTATGCCCCACAGTGCCTCTACCGAAAGCGGCTTTATTTCGAGGGAATAGCTCTTAGAAGGGGGACTGTTGTAGTTTGTGCTTTGTGTGTAGAAATCGACGGTGACGTTATAGACTCCGACGTCGGTGCCGCCGCCGCTTATTTCTACCTTCAAGGGATAGCCGTCCTCCCCGACAATCTCACTTATGGCAGGTACAAGCGTTCTGTAGCTTCCGTTATATACGAGCACAAGGTCGGATAGAGATAGCCCTGAGAGGTCGTACTCAGCGGCGGATACGATGACCGAAATTCTGCAGCTCTTGCCGCCGTATCCTATGTTTACAGCGTTATCGCCGTAAAGGAAGGTGTCGCCTCTCTGATAGCTGACGGTCAGCTCAGATGCCCCAAGCTCCTCTTCCCTACCGCCCGAATAGCTTGCAACAAGCAAAAGTCCCGTGCAGTCAAAGCTTTCGAAGGCGGTGTATGACAGTCTTTCGGGGCTTGATTTTACGGTGAGTGAGAGCAATCTCTCCTCCAACACGCAGAATTCTATGGGCTCTGACAAAAGCCCTGTGTAATTTGCGCTTTCCTCTACCGAGGCTACCATAAATCTTGTGCCTATACCCGAGGGAAGCGATGGTAAATATTCGCCCTCGCGCGATGCGGAATAGGAAAATACGACCTCACCGAATGCCGCGAATGCCTCGGGTGCGGGCGACTGTCCCTCATAGATATCCGAAACCGAGGGAGAAACCGTCCAAGAGTTTTCCGCCTTCAGTATCTCAAACGGGACAGAAACGCGCCTCTCCGAGGTGCCCTCAAAGCTATAGTTATCGGGGTCGGTGAGTATAAGCTCGACTGGATATACCCCCGCATCTGTTGCACTGACGCGGCTTACCGAGTAGTAGGGGCTTTTCTGTATTGTCGGCGACTGATTTTCTCCGTTATAGTATTTTGCCCGAACCGTCGGCAGAGGCACCTTTGCTTTATTAATAACAAATGATACGTTTTCGGCTCTCACCGTCACCGAGTCACTGGAATAATAGAAGGTCACCTCGAGCGAATACACTCCGCTATCGCTATGTCGGCACAGCTCGAGGCTCTCGTCGTAGGACACGACCTTACCGTCCTTATACCACCTGTAGCCAAAGAAGCCGCCCTCGTCAAGGAGGGTGTGCGTCAGCACGTCCGGGGCAAGAGTGTGAGAGGCTCCGTTGTAGTCGGCAAGGTAGGAAGAAATTTTAAGCGTGGGCGGCTTTAGCCTGTAGCCCGCGAAGAGCGAGAGGTCGGAGGTGACCGGCTCACCAAAGGAATATGCGTGCGAGGAGTCCTTGTCGGTATAGTAGCCCGAGTGACTGTAGCCCTTGATTTCGGGAGCGGTCGGTGCTGACAGTATTTCCCCCGAAAGAACCTCCTCGGTTCTGAACACTCCGGTTTTTCCGTAGTAGGTTACCCTATACGGAAGGTAGACCGCTGAGAAATTTTTCTCGTCGGAATAGGGTGACGAGGCAAAATGCGTCAGCCCGTATTCCCTTCCCTCTCGGTCGAAAATTCTGACAGCTTGCGCCCTCTCACTGTCGGAGCTATACAGCACCTCGGTAAGCGTACCGACCCGAAAGACGTCGGAGAGCATCACACAAAGCTCCTCGGTTGAGGAGTAGGCGACACCGCCCGCGGATAGCGTCAGAGGTCTGTCGGTTACAATATCGTAGCCTACACCGCTAATTTTTGGCGAGCCGGCGAGAAGAAGCGATGCAGAACAGCTTACGGCACTGCCCTTTGTGTTTACAATCTCTCCTCCGAGGGCGCAAAAAGTACCGACCTCGGCTCTTACCGCGGCCAAATCGGACTCCGAGGTTATCTCCCCCGAGTACACCGTCAATTCGGACGAGGAGAGATAATCAAGAAGCACCGCACCCGACGGCGAGCCGAGAAGTTTGGAATCGCGAAGCATAACAGCGCCGCCCTTGATACGCATATATGAACCTGAGGAGTCCGAAAAATCAAGAGTTAATGAATCGAGAGTCAAGGCACAACCTTCGGGTACTGTAAATATTCCTTCGGTGACCGACAGCGCGCCGACGAGAGTATATTTTCCCTCGGGAAGCTTTGGCGGCTTGTCCGTCCTAATATTTTCAAGGATTACCGTAGCCTCGCTCGGCAGTAAAGAAAAACACTCTGTAAGAGTATCGGCAGACACGCTGCTGCTTCCGTCTGTAAAGGAGAGAGTATAAGAGTCCCCCGACTCCTTTATAATATATTCACCCGTACTGCGCCCGCCTTCGTTCGCGTCTTTGGCAGATGCGGAAAAACAGAAGGCACAAATAACAGTACAGAGCATTATTAAAGCACAAGTCAGCCTCTTCATACAAATCTCCATTTGGTAATATTTGTTAGTAATTATACCACCGGAAGCTATGTTTATCAAGGCTTCGGAGCGTTAAGATTTCTCGCTATCCGACACACTCTCCAAGCTTTATGCAAAAGCCGAGAAAATAAAAGAAAAAGAGCGGGCAAACAAGATTTTTCTTATCCTGCGCTCGCTCTGTGTATTCGTGATACTACTTTTCTTTATAATAAAGGTAGCAATGGCAGTAGCCCTCAAAATTCTCATCCTTTATCTGGTCGCGGAATTCCTTGCACATACATTTATTATCCTCTGTGCGCTCAAGTCGGCAGGGGCAGTAGCCGCCCGTGCGAACGAGTCCTTCCTTAATCGCCGCGACGACCTCGGCGTTTTCGTTAAGCCTTATCTTCATCTGTACTTCTCAATAAGACGCGAAATACTTGCCTTAGGAACGTAGCCGACCGACATATCCACAAAAACGTTATCCTTGACAAGGGCGACGAAGGGTATACTCTGTACCTTGAAGAGTCTTGCAAGCTCGGGCTCATTATCAACGTTAATCTTACCGAACTTTACCTCGGGATATTCCGCCTCAAGCTCGTCAAGAGTAGGTGCAAGCATACGGCAGGGTCCGCACCACTCTGCCCAAAGGTCGATTACGACAAGGCCCTCTGCCTCCTCTACTTCTTTTTTGAAATTATCTTTCGTTATATTAAGCATATCCGTTATCCTTTCTTTAATCGGGCTATATTTCAGCCTATTACGGTTTTATTTTATCATATTATTTGCCGTTTGTCTACAAAAAGAGCAAAATTTAACATTTTGTTTTCGTTTTTTCAATTGACAAAGCCAACGGATTGATTTATCATATTAGCATAAAGCGCATAAAAAGGAGAAAGCTATGAAGCCATTTGAGGTAAGAGGAGAGGTTGACGTCCACGAGGTAGACTACAACGGAATCGCAAAAACCTCGTCGATAATGAAATATATACAGACAGCTGCACAAAGTCAGCTCACCGAGCGCGGATACTCCTACGACGGACTTCGCTCAATGAGCCGCGCCTTTATTCTCTCAAAATTCAGACTTGAAATAGCTGCACCCCTCCACGCATACGCACCCTACAAGGCGATTTCCTTCCCCTGCGAGAGCCGCGGGTACAGCTTCCTTCGCTGCTATGGGCTTGAGTGCGACGGAGTGACGGTCGCGAGGGCTGTGTCGGTGTGGGCGCTGATTGATACCGAGAGCCGCGCGCTTGTCAAGGTTGACGACTTCGAGCTTGGGCTTCCCCTGCTTCCGCCGCTTGATTTGTCACTCGGGCACATAAGACTCCCCTCGGAGCTTACAGAGGTCGGAAACTACGGCGTGCATTACGGCGACGTGGACCAGAATATGCATATGAATAATACAAAATACCCCGATATGTACTCAAATTTCCTTCCCCTTAAGGGTAAAATGATAAGCTCGATTACAGTAAACTACCAAAGCGAAGCCGAGATTGGCGAGAGGCTGCGTGTTGAGCGCGCCGAGTCGTCGGGAAGATATTTCTTCCGTACAACCAGAAGCGACGGCAAGGTTAATTCGCTTGCCGAGATAAGACTTTCGGATATTTGATTGCAAATCTTGCTTTCCGACCTTCAAAATGTCATAAAGTACGATTTATTTCGACTTTTAATACTTTTTCCGTCCTGCATTTGACGTTTTTTCTTGCAGGACGGTTTTCTTTTTCTCCTGTTTTATCCTTATACTTACCGAAAGAGCAAGATTTGCAATGCACAGGTTTTATTTTACTTTCGGGTGACAAAAAACGGCAGATTTCCAAACGACAAAAGTCATATTATTATGGTAAAATACTATTGTTATATTCGGGTGCAATAAGGCTTACATAAGCTAAACTGTCGCGTTTCTCAACGCCGTTCAGGCTCTGCCCCGAGAACAGAATGGAGAAAATTATGAGAAGCAAGGAAAGAACGAAGGACACTGTTATAAGGCGCGACGAGAGGAGCGACAGGGGCTACGTATACAGATACGAGTTAATCAGCCGCGAGAGCGAGTCGGTGGCAAGCTTCGGTATTGCACTGTATTCGGTAAGAGTTGAGCTTACCGCGCCGAGCGGAGAGGTTACCTCGGCGGAGGCAAACGACGTTTTCGCCGATGCGGGACGCGCGATACTGTTTTACGAAAAGCTCGTAAGAAACCTCGCAACACCCGTAGACCTTGCATACGTTGCAGAGGACGAATTGAAATAGTTTTTTAGAAACCGAATGAGCTTTTTTGCGTTTGCATCAAGCGTTTTGCATAGGGAAAATCATATTATTGAGCCGAGCTCTTGAATTTTCTCTCGCTTTGTGCTACAATATATTCGTAAAATATGGCTACTTTCGGAGGTCCGATATGAATATATGCGTGCTTGGCGCAGGTACTTGGGGCATTGCTCTCTCCTCGCTTCTTTCAAAAAACTCTCACTCCGTGTCGGTTTGGTCGGCTATTCCCGAGGAAATCGAGATGCTAAGGGAAACACGGACACACAAGAATCTGCCCGGTGTTACTCTCCCCGATGATATAAGCTACTATACAGATATAGGCGAGGCTATCTTTGGCGCGGAGATTGTTCTCTACGTTACCCCCTCTGAGTTTATCAGAGCTACGGCACACAGCTCACTTCCCTATCTTCGCGACGGTGTGGTGCTTGTAAATGCCGCAAAGGGTATCGAGAAGCAGACGCTCTTAACTATGACCGAGGTAATTTCCGACGAGATTAGCTCGAATGCACCCGACCTTAAATACAGTATAGTCGCGCTCTCGGGCCCGACTCACGCAGAGGAGGTTGCGAGAGGTCTGCCGACCTCTATCGTTTCCGCCTGCGAGGACGAGAGGATTGCTATGAAGGTAGCAAACGTATTCTTCAATACCTGTATGAGAGTATATACCAACACCGACGTCAAGGGCGTTGAGATTGCGGGAGCGT
Source organism: Clostridia bacterium (assembly GCA_017472305.1). Taxonomy (GTDB): domain Bacteria; phylum Bacillota; class Clostridia; order Oscillospirales; family CAG-272; genus UBA1740. Next base: position 53,097 of record JAFUQP010000034.1, read on the forward strand.
TCAAGAACATTATCGCCCTTGCGGCAGGTATTAACCGCGGAATGGGCTACGGCGACAACTCGGGAGCTATGCTTATGACTCGCGGAATTGCCGAGATTACGAGAATGGGACTTGCGCTCGGCTGCGAGGCGAGAACCTTTATGGGACTTGCGGGAATTGGCGACCTTATAGTTACCTGTACCTCGCGCCACAGCCGAAACAACCGCTGCGGAGAGCTTATCGGTATGGGCAAGAGCTACGAGGAGGCGTCGCGCGAGATAGGAATGGTCGTTGAGGGCTACCACGCACTCGAGGCGGCTATGGCACTCTCGAGGAAGTACGGCGTCGAGATGCCTATTACCGCGGCGGTCTATTCGGTTATCAAGAAAGGCACGTCAATTTACGATGCTATGTACGCTCTTATGAACAGAGATATCAAGAGCGAGCTTAAGATTTAAGAGGCAGAACAAAAACATATTTCGGGACAGAGAATTCCTTTTGTGTTCTCTGTCCTTTCTCTTTAGCTGATGTCAAAAGCGTCTCGAATGCATAATTATTCAGAATATTACGAATTTTATGCATATTTTGGCATAAAAAATATGTTAATTATTAAGAGGACGAATATTTTTTGCATTTTTTTGAAAAAATATTCAAAAAGGGGTTGACTTTTCGAAGGAGAGGTATTACAATATATAGCGTTATTAAATTTTCCGCAAGGAGGCTTATCAAAATGGATAAGAAATCAATCAAAAAGGTAGTACTCGCTTACTCGGGCGGTCTTGATACCTCTATTATTATTCCGTGGCTCAAGGAGAACTACAACAACTGCGAGGTTATCGCGGTTTCGGGTAACGTCGGTCAGGCCGACGAGCTTGAGGGACTTGAGGAGAAGGCTCTTAAGACAGGTGCCTCGAAGCTCTACGTTGAGGACCTCACCGAGGAGTTCGTTAACGACTACATAATCCCCACCGTTAAGGCGGGCGCACTCTACGAGGAGTATATGCTCGGTACGTCCTTTGCACGTCCGATTATCGCAAAGAGAATAGTTGAAATTGCTCTTGCAGAGGGCGCTGACGCTATCTGCCACGGCTGCACCGGTAAGGGTAACGACCAGGTACGCTTCGAGCTTGCTATCAAGGCATTTGCTCCCAACATGCCTATTATCGCTCCCTGGCGTGAGTGGAGCATCAAGTCGCGTGAGGAGGAAATTGAGTACGCAGAAGCGCATAACGTTCCTCTTAAGATTAACCGCGAGACCAACTACTCCAAGGACAAGAACCTCTGGCACCTCTCTCACGAGGGACTCGACCTCGAGGATGCGGGCAATGAGCCTCTCTACGAGAAGGATGGCTTCCTTGAGATGGGTGTTTCCCCTCTTATGGCTCCCGACAAGCCCACCTATATTACTCTTGATTTCGAAAAGGGTGTTCCCGTTGCTCTTGACGGTAAGAAGATGAGCGCCAAGGAAATAATTCTCGCCCTTAACAAGGTTGGCGGCGAGAACGGAATCGGACTTCTCGACATCGTCGAGAACCGTCTTGTAGGTATGAAGTGCCGCGGCGTATACGAAACTCCCGGCGGAGCTATTCTCTACTTCGCTCACAACTACCTTGAAACCCTTTGCCTTGACAAGATGACAATGCACGAGAAGCAGAAGCTCTCGATTACCTTCGCGGAGCTCGTTTACAACGGTCAGTGGTTCACTCCCCTTCGCGAGGCTCTCTCGGCATTCGTTGACAAGACCCAGGAGAACGTTACCGGTAAGGTTAAGATTAAGCTCTACAAGGGCAATATGATTAAGGCAGGCGCATGGAGCGACTACTCGCTCTACTCCGAGGAGATTGCGACCTTCGGCGAGGACAACGTTTACAACCAGGCAGACAGCGCAGGATTTATCAACCTCTTCGGTCTTCCCATCAAGGTTCAGGCGCAGGTCAACGCTAAAAACAACAAGTGATAAATTCGCACAAGTGGGCAACAGTCCGCTTGCGCGTTAGGCGGGCGTGAGTTTTGCTCACGCCTTGCCGAATTTTTGTGAAAAAACATAAAAGGAACTTTCGATATGGAAAAAATGTGGGCGGGAAGGTTTGAGAAGGCATCCGACAGGCTTGCTGACGATTTCAATTCCTCAATTCACTTTGACAAAAAGCTTTATAAGCAGGATATAAAGGGCTCTATGGAGCACGCGGCTATGCTCTGCCGCTCGGGTATTCTCAATATCCAGGAGCTTGCGAAAATCAGCGACGGACTTGCCTCGATACTCGAGGACCTTGAGTCGGGCGCGCTTGACTTTGACGAAAACGCTGAGGACATACATATGTTCGTTGAGGCGGAGCTGACCAAAAGAATAGGCGACACAGGCAAGAAGCTTCACACCGCACGCTCAAGAAACGACCAGGTAGCACTCGACTTAAGGCTTTATATGCGCGAGGAAACCATTGAGGTCGTTGAGCTTCTGAAAAAGCTGACCGCGGCAACGCTTTCACTTGCAAAGAAGAACACCGAAACAATAATGCCCGGCTACACGCATCTGCAAAGAGCGCAGCCTATTACCTTCGCTCACCATCTGCTTGCATACTGTATGATGTTCCTTCGCGACATATCGAGGCTCGTTGACGCGCTTCTGCGTATGAACTACTCGCCTCTCGGCTCCTGCGCTCTCGCCGGAACGACCTACAACACCGACCGTGACTCGGTGGCGGCAGCTCTCGGCTTTGACGGCATTATGATGAACTCGATTGACGGAGTATCCGACAGAGATTACTGCATTGAGCTTGAGGCGGCATTCGCTACGGTTATGATGCACCTCTCCCGCTTCTCCGAGGAGATTATCCTATGGTCAAGCTGGGAATTCAAGTTTGTGGAGCTTGACGACGCGTACACGACGGGCTCGTCTATTATGCCGCAGAAGAAGAACCCCGATATGGCGGAGCTTGTTCGCGGAAAGTGCGGAAGAGTTTACGGCGACCTTATGGCGACACTCACTATGCTGAAGGGACTTCCTCTCGCCTACAACAAGGATATGCAGGAGGACAAGGAGGCGGTATTTGACAGCGTTGAAACCGTCAAGAAGTGCCTCACCATCTTTATCCCGATGCTTGAAACAATGAAGCCGATTCCCGAAAATATGCTCGCGGCGGCAAAGCGCGGATTTATTAACGCTACTGACCTTGCCGACTATCTTACGAAGAAGGGTATCCCCTTCAGAACGGCATATAAGATTGTCGGAACTATCGTAGGTGAGTGCGTAAGGAGCGGAAGAACGCTTGACGAGGTTCCGCTTGAAGAATACAAGGCGCACTCAGAGGTGTTCGACACCGACCTTTACGGCGAGATTTCGCTAGAAACCTGTATAAGAAAGCGCATTTCGCGCGGCAGCACGGGCTATGAGTCTGTCAAGGAGCAGATTGCATACGTTGAGGCACAGCTTTAATCACTTTAAGAATAACGGTTGATATGAAAAAGAAGATATTTATTGACGGCAGGGCGGGAACGACCGGTCTGCAAATAGAGGAGAGGCTTAAGGGACGCGACGACGTGGAGCTTATCGCACTTCCCGACGAGCTTCGAAAGGACCTCTCGGCAAGAGAGAAGATACTTAACGAGGCAGACGTCGTATTCCTCTGCCTTCCCGACGCGGCGGCAGTTGAGGCGGTATCGCTTATAAAGAACGACAGAACCGTCGTTATCGACGCCTCGACGGCGCACAGGACAAACCCCGACTGGGCATACGGCTTTGCCGAGCTTGGCGATGAGTTCTACGAAAAAATCAAGGGTGGCAAGAGAATTGCAAATCCCGGCTGTCACGCAAGCGGATTTATCGCTCTCGTATACCCTCTTATCAAGAGCGGTATGCTATCGCCGAGCGCTAAGCTCTCGGCTCACTCGGTTACAGGCTACAGCGGAGGCGGAAAGTCTATGATTGCCGACTACGAAAGCGTGGAGCGCTCGCCGCTCTTATCGGCTCCGAGGCAGTACGGAATTGCCCAGGCGCACAAGCATCTGCCCGAGATGGTAAAGATAACCGGGCTTGAGTGCGCGCCGATATTCTCCCCGATAGTAGCCGACTTCTACTCGGGTATGGAGGTTACAGTCCCCTTGTTTTCAGACCAGCTTAACTACGGCGGCATCGAGGACGTAAAGGCGCTCTACAAAAAATGCTATAACGACGAAATTATTTACTACTCCGACGAGAGCGAGGGCGGCTTCCTTTCCGCCGCTTCCCTGTCGGGCAAGGACTGTATGCAGATTGGCGTTTACGGAAACGACGAGAGAATGATACTCGTGGCAAGATACGACAATCTTGGCAAGGGAGCTTCGGGCTCTGCGGTTGAGTGTCTAAACATAGTGCTCGGCTGCGACAAGACGAAAACGCTAGTGCTGTAAGGACATAAACATTTCAGAGGAAAATAAAATGGAGATAAAAATAACAAGTGGCGGCGTTTGTGCCGCGAAGGGCTTTACTGCTAACGGAATTCACGCGGGAATAAGAAAGAACAAGACGAAAAAGGACCTCTCGCTCATTTATTCGGAGGTGCCTGCAAGCTGCGCCGCAGTATATACCACAAACAGGGTTAAAGGCGCGCCTCTTACAGTTACCAAATCGAATATTTCAAACGGTGTAGCACAGGCGGTTATCTGTAACAGCGGTAACGCAAACACCTGTAACGCAAACGGCGTGGAGATTGCTACCGAAACCTGCGAGCTTCTCGGCGCGGCACTCGGTATTCCCGCAACCGACGTCGTGGTAGCGTCTACCGGCGTTATCGGCCTTCCGCTTGACATCACCCCGATAAAGGACGGCATTCCCGCGCTCGTCGAGGGACTTTCCTGCGATGGCAGCGAGGCGGCAGCCGAAGGAATTATGACTACCGACGTCAAGAAAAAAGAGGTTGCGGTCAGCTTCGAGATTGGCGGCAAGCTATGCAAGATGGGCGGTATTGCAAAGGGCTCGGGTATGATTCACCCGAATATGGCAACTATGCTCGTCTTTATAACCACCGACTGCGCTATCAGCTCCGAGATGCTCTCCAAGGCTCTCTCGGGTGACGTGCAGAACACCTTCAATATGATAAGCATTGACGGCGACACCTCGACAAACGATATGGTTACGGTGCTCGCAAACGGACTTGCAGGCAATGAGAAAATCACCGCCGAGGGCGAGGACTTCGACTGCTTTATGAAGGCTCTTAACACCGTTACCGTTAATCTCTGCAGAAGCATTGCGGCAGACGGCGAGGGCGCAACCAAGCTCCTCGAGTGCGAGGTTACGGGAGCGGTCGACGAGAAAAACGCAAAGATTATCGCAAAGAGCGTTATCTGCTCCTCTCTTGTGAAGGCGGCAATGTTCGGCGCTGATGCTAACTGGGGACGCGTGCTCTGCGCTATCGGCTACAGCGGTGCCGAGGTTGACGTTTCGGGCGTTGACGTTGCGTTCCGTTCAAGGAAGGGTGAAATTCCCGTTTGCTCTAAGGGCTCGGGGGTAAACTTCTCCGAGGAATTCGCAAAGGAAATTCTTCTCGAGGACGAGATTACCATAGCTGTAAAGCTTTCTGACGGTAACGCCTCGAGCGTTGCGTGGGGCTGCGACCTCACCTACGATTACGTTAAGATTAACGGCGACTACAGAACGTGAGGATAGCTATGTCACTTAAAATTACCAACGCACAGAGAGCAGAGGTGCTAACCCAGGCACTTCCCTACATACAGAAATACTACGGCAAGATAATCGTTATCAAGTACGGCGGCAACGCTATGATAAACGAGGAGCTCAAGGAGCAGGTTATGGAGGACGTAGTTCTGCTTCACCTTATCGGTGTTGACGTCGTTCTCGTTCACGGAGGCGGCCCCGAGATTACCGACACCCTTAAGAGAATGGGCAAGGAGTCTGTGTTCCACAACGGACTTCGCGTAACCGACAAGGAAACCGCTGACGTCGTTCAGATGGTGCTTGCGGGCAAGATTAACAAGACGCTTGTAAATCTTCTTGAGATTAACGGCGGTCACGCCGTTGGACTTTCGGGACTTGACGGTCACATGATTGAGGCGGAAATGAAGGACGAGGCCCTCGGCTACGTCGGCAAAATCACAAAGGTTGACGTAAAGCCTGTTCGCGACCTTCTCGAGAAGGATTATATCCCTGTTATCTCGACTGTCGGCTGTGACAAGGAAGGCAACGTATACAACATCAACGCGGACACAGCGGCGGCATACATTGCAGGTGCTATCGGCGCGGAGAGGCTTATTACTATGACCGATATTGCGGGAATTCTCGAGAACAAGGACGACCCGAGCTCGATTATCCCGAATATTGACATCAAGGAAGCTCGCGCGCTCTTTGACTCGGGTGTTATTTCGGGCGGTATGGTACCGAAGGTTGAGTGCTGCATCGAGGCTATTGAGCACGGTGTCAAGACCGTTACTATCCTTGACGGTCGCGTTCCTCACGCAATTCTTATAGAGATGCTGACAAACGAGGGCGCCGGTACTATGGTTATTAAGGACAGAGAGAAAATCAATGAGTAATACAAAAGAGCTTGACAAAAAATACGTGGCGAACACCTACGCGCGCTTCGATATTGAGCCTGTTTCGGGACGCGGCTCGCGCGTCTTTGACGAGTGCGGCAAGGAATACATCGACCTTTCGACGGGTATCGCGGTGAACACCTTCGGCTACTGCGACGAGGAATGGATAAAGGCCGTTACCGAGCAGATGAATAAGTTCCAGCACACCTCAAACCTCTATTACAGCGCGCCCTGCGCGCGCCTTGCGGAGCTGCTCTGCAAGAGAACGGGGGCTAAAAAGGTATTCTTCGGTAACTCGGGCGCTGAAGCAAACGAGTGCGCCATCAAGGTTGCAAGAAAGTGGGCGCAGGACACGAAGGGCGAGGGCGACTATTACATTATCACCCTCAAAAACAGCTTCCACGGAAGAACGGTTACAACCCTTAAGGCGACGGGACAGGACGTGTTCCATAAGGACTTCGGTCCCTTCCCCGAGGGCTTCGTTTATGCGGATAGTGACTCTGTAGACTCGGTAAGAGAGCTTTGTGAGAAGTACCCCTGCTGTGCGGTGCTTATGGAGCCTGTGCAGGGCGAGGGCGGTGTCGTACCGCTTTCCGTCGAGTTTGTAAAGGGCGTCAAAAAGCTCTGTGACGAATTCGGAATGCTTCTTATGGTGGACGAGGTCCAGACCGGAAACGGACGTACGGGCACGCTCTACGCATACGAGCAGTTCGGAATTACCCCCGACGTCGTTACTACCGCAAAGGGGCTTGGCGGTGGGCTTCCTATCGGTGCGTGTATGCTCTTTGAAAGAGTGGAAAATACTCTCGGGGCAGGCTCGCACGGCTCGACCTTCGGCGGAAATCCGATTGCGGCGGCAGGCGCTCTGAATATCATTTCAAGAATAGACGAAAATCTTCTCGCGGGAGTACGCGAGAGGAGCAAATATATTTTCTCGGCACTCGAGGGCAAGAAGGGCATAAAGAGTGTCACGGGACTTGGACTTATGATAGGAATTGAAACCGAGAGGGACTCCTCACTTGTGCTCGCGGAATGCATTGAGCGCGGAATTCTGCCTATCAAGGCAAAGTCGAAGATTAGACTGCTCCCTGCACTCAATATTCCTATGGACGACTTAAAGCGTGCGGTGGAAATTATTGCAGAATGTGCCGGAGCGTGAAATACACCTCATCTAATCATAAGCTTTAGTGTTCACGCCCCCAAATTTTCGCGATTTGGAGCCTTTATCCAAATCGTCGCAGACTTGCGATACCGAAAATTTACTTAAATTTGTGCAGTCGCCTCTGGCGACGGAATGGAGATATATATGAAAAAGGTTAATTTTTTGAAGGGCAAGGACTTTCTGAAGCTCCTTGATTTTACACCCGAACAGATAGAAAAGCTCATAGACCTTGCCGCCGATTTCAAGAAAATGAAGAAGGAAGGCAAGGCACACAAATACTGCGAGGGAAAGAACATCGCGCTTATCTTTGAAAAAACCAGCACGAGAACACGTTGCAGCTTTGAGGTTGCGGCGTATGACCTCGGCATGAACGTTACCTATCTTGACCCGACAGGCTCACAGATTGGTAAGAAGGAATCTATTGCAGACACCGCGCGCGTGCTTGCCTCTATATACGACGGAATTGAATACCGCGGCTACGGTCAGGAGCTTGTAGAGGAGCTGGCAAAATACTCGAAGGTTCCGGTATGGAACGGACTTACCAACGAGTTCCACCCGACGCAGATTCTCGCGGATTTCCTCACCATCAAGGAGCATCTCGGCACACTTCGCGGCGTAAAGTTCGTGTATATGGGCGATGCGAGATACAATATGGGCAACTCGCTTATGGTTGGCTGTGCGAAGATGGGAATGAACTTCGTTGCCTGCGCTCCGAAAAAGTATTTCCCCGATGCGGCACTTGTTGCAGAATGTAAGAAAATCGCAGAGGAAACCGGCGCTACGATAACGCTCGAGGAGTGCCCCGAGAAGGCTCTGTCGGGTGCTGACGTAATCTATACCGACGTGTGGGTTTCTATGGGCGAGCCTGCCGAGGTATGGGAGGAGCGTATTCGCGAGCTCTCGCCCTACAGGGTTGACACAGAGAAAATGAAGATGGCAAAGGACTCCGCCGTCTTTATGCACTGCCTTCCCTCCTTCCACGACCTTAAGACACAGGTCGGCCGCGAGATTGGCGAGAAGTTCGGCATTACCGCTATGGAGGTTACCGACGAGGTATTTGAGAGCGATGCCTCGATAGTCTTTGAGGAAGCCGAAAACAGAATGCATACAATCAAGGCGGTTATGGCGGCAACTCTTTAAAAAAGAGCGGCTTGATACCGAATTTACCGCATTTTTGTAAAGTTTTATTAGCAAATAACGCGCATATTGAATATAATCCAAGGTGAAGAGGATTTTGTTTTTGAAATTTCGCCTTGGATTTTTTATTTTACTGCGAATTTTCGGGCTTAAAATGCTGTAAAAATACTAGTTGGTTTTATAAATTATTTTTCTTTTTTTGTTGATTTTTCTCTTAAATTATGATATACTTTAATAGTGCTAGTATTTATTTACAAAACTTGCAGAAAATATCGGTGAGAGAGTAATGCGAGGATTTGCTTTTCAAAGAGCGCATATTCATTCTCGGAAAGGAGTCATAACGTGGGAAAGAGCATTTTTACCTACTACAAAGAGCGTCTTATTGAAATAGGCGGAAAGAACAAGTGCCTGTATCTTAAGAGCATCGTAAGGCGCGGAGCATACGACATCGGCAAGCTCTTTGAGGGACGTGACTCCAAGGTTTCCGAGCTTATCGAGTTCCTTTGGTCGGGCACTACCGACTCACTCACCCTCATTACCTCAAAGGAGCGCGACGATATTGCCGAGAACATAGGACTTCCCGACCGCTCGAAGGCACTCCCCGAAACAGCAAGGCTCACCATAGAGGAAGCCGAGAACGCTTATGCAAAATACAAAAAGCAGCTCTCCCAGGACACCGCGAGAATTCTCGAGGGCGAGATTTCAAAGGTTAAGGAGCTTAAGAGAGAGGTCGAGGAAATTGAGAAGGAAACCGGCAGGTACGAGCTTTATATCGGTTACCCCTTCGTCTTTGGCTCTATAAATCAAGGCCCGTCGAAAACGCTTATAAAAGCACCGCTTCTTCTCTTCCCTGTCAAGATTGAGATTGGTGATGACGATACCGTTGAAATACGCAGAAACGGCGCAGAGAAAATACAGCTCAACCGCGCCTTGATATTCGCTTACGCCCAGTCAAAGCACCTTGATATTGAGGAGCTGGAGCTGGAGTTTGACGACCTTTCGGCATTCAAGAACGTAAAGGCGGTCGTTGATTACCTCAAGGAGAAAAAGATAAGAATCGACTGTCAGGGCTCAAAGACGGTCTATAACTACTCACGCTTCAAGGAGCCCGACGGAAGAGGCGAGCTTTCGATAAGACACGCTGCCGTTCTTGCAAGGCTTTCGCTCTCCAATTCAATTTACACCGATTATACCCTTCTTGAAAAGAAAAATCTCACAAACGATGCCATTGCAGAGCTTCTTCGCAACCATAAGAAAAACAAGACCGTTGCTCAAAAGAAGCGCGACAAGAGGCGTCTTGCAAAGCGCGCAAAGAGGCGCGTGGGCACAGGAAGCACTTACGCCGTAAAGATGCTCGACTACTCGCAGTCCGAGGTTATACGCAAGGTTGACGAGATGGGCAATATGGTTATTTACGGCCCTCCCGGCACAGGTAAATCGCAAACAATAGTTAACATTATAACCGACGCTATAGCAAAAAACAAGCGCGTGCTGGTCGTTTCGCAGAAGAAGGCGGCGCTCGACGTGGTTTACTCCCGTCTTGGCACGCTCAACGCGAAGGCTATGTATTTAAGCGACGAGTCGAAGGAGAAGCGCGCGTTCTACGACCGCTGCTTCACAGCTCACCAGCGCGACGAGGTTGAGAGCCTCGTTGACGTCGAGGGACTTCAGCGCGAGTACGATGCCCTCGAGGAAAAGATAAACCGCGAGGTCGCAACGCTCGACGGAATCCAACACCTTCTGACAGACATTCGTCCCTTCGGGCTTTCGCTTGCACAAATGTACCGCTCCTCGTATATTCTCTCAAAGAATTCGAGCGACTACGCGGTATATCTGGCAATGCTCGAAAACAAGTCGATGATGCTCCTTCGCTATAAGGATATCAGTGAGGCGCTCTTTGCAATCAAGGCAAAGAATCTCGGCGAGATGTACTACAAGTTCGTCGAGGTCAAGGATAAAAACCCCATCATCGATATGATGCTTCCCGACCTTGATATCAGCACCCTCTCCGAGGTCAAGGCAATTCTCGAGAACACGCAGAAATCGAGGCGCGGCTACTTCAACATTTCAAAATATCCCTACACAAGGCAGGTGCTTGCTCACTACTCCCGCCTTGACAATCCAAGGAACATCAAGACTATCGTCAAAACCGAGTGCAAGCTTGAAAACCCGGGAGCCGTGTTCCTCGGCAAGCGCGAGGCGCAGCTCGAGGAAAAATTCCTTGAAACGCTTATCGCTATCGAGGAGTTTGCAGCACCCTACAATTCCCTCAAGCGCGTTATGACGAAGGAGGGATATATTTCGGTTATTGACAACCTGCTTCGAGGAAACAACTCCTATATAAAGCACGTTTACGAGGCTCTTGACAATTATATCGAGCTTCGCGACCTCTCAAGGCTCGTTGACGGTCTTGACAAGAATATGCTGACAATTCTCAATTTCGCCTACTCCGTCGGCAAGAGCTATCAGCATTACCTCGAGATTATTGACAAGTTCCTTGTATACAGAATTTATCACGAGCTGACAAGATACGAGGAGGAGTGCAAGGACGGTCTTGCAAAGATGCTTGACTTCTCCAACATCACCGCCCGCATCTATAAAATGAAGGGCGAGCAGCTGAAGGTTGCCAACAAGCTTTGCGCGGGCAAGAACAGTCTTGAATACCGCAACCTCTACGAGAACGGCGACGACGCGAAGGACTTCCTCTATCAGATTTCAAAGGACCAGAAGCTCTGGCCTATCAGAAAGACTATGGAGCTTTACAGCGACTACGTGCTTGCGCTCTTCCCCTGCTGGCTTCTCTCCCCCGAGAACGTATCGGCAATTCTGCCTCTTGAAAAGAACCTCTTTGATATCGTTATCTTCGACGAGGCGTCGCAGGTATTTATCGAGAGCACAATTCCGACAATTTACCGCGGTAAGAACATCGTCGTTGCGGGTGACTCAAAGCAGCTGCGCCCCTCGGCTACCTTTATGAAGCGTTATATGGGTGCCGACCCCGAGAGCCAGGACGACCTTGCCGTTCAGGCGGCTCTTGAGGTTGAGAGCCTTCTTGACCTTGCGGTTGCAAGATACGAGAGCGCAAACCTGACCTACCACTACAGAAGCCGTCACGAGGAGCTTATCAACTTCTCAAACAGCGCCTTCTATTCCTCTAATCTTCAGATTGCCCCGAACATTTCCCCCAACCGCAACGAGCGCCCGATTGAGCGCTACAAGGTAGCGGGAGTATGGCAGGAGAGAACGAACCCTGTCGAGGCAAAAAAGGTTGTTGAAATTCTCAAGAATATCTTCAAGACGAGAAAAGCCGGCGAGAGCATTGGAATTATCACCTTCAACAGCGACCAGCAATCCTGCATTGCCGACGCTATCGACAGAGAGGCAAGGCGCGACCAAGAGTTCCGCGACTACGTCACAAAGGAGAGATACCGTATTGACGGCGGCGAGGACACGGGTCTGTTTATCAAGAACCTTGAAAACGTTCAGGGTGACGAGCGTGATATAATAATCTTCTCGATAGGCTACGCAAAGAACGCCGACGGAAGGGTTTATACAAACTTCGGCTCGCTATCGGCTGAAGGCGGTGAAAACCGTCTGAACGTTGCTATCACGCGTGCTAAGTCCAAGATTATCGTCGTGACGAGCATTGAGCCCGAGGAACTTAAGGTTGACACGGCAAAGAACGAGGGTCCGAAGCTCCTTCGCGAGTATCTGACCTACGTAAGAGCCGTTGCCGACGGCGACACACAGCAGGTACGCGCGGTGCTTTCAAGGCTCGACCCCGTCGAGCAGAAGGCGGGCAGTATAAATCCCGCGTCGCCCGAGATTGAGCTTCAGATTAAGGACAGACTCGAGAAGCTTGGATACAAGGTGCACCTGCAGCTCGGTAACAGAAACAGCCGTATTTCGCTCGCCATCTATGACGAGGAGCTTGACAGATACCTCGTCGGTATTGAGCTTGACAAGGACGCATTCCTTTCCTCCTCTTCCTCAATGGAGCGCGACGTATATAAGCCCAAGTTCCTTGAGGCGCGCGGTTGGAATATCATGCGTGTTTGGTGCCGCGATTGGTGGCTCTCTCCCACAAGAGTAATCAAATCCATCGCCGCAGCAGCAGACAAGGCAAAGGCAGAGCTTAAGGCGGCCAAAGCTAGCGCACGCGCAAAATAACCGCGAGTGTTGGCAAAAGAATTAGAGCAAATATTTTTCAGGATACGGTGCTTTTACTCCGTATCCTTTTATTTTCAAGTATAATTCACTTTCAAAAGCCTTTAATAAATCTTTCGGTAAATCTTTTCCGAAAACAGTTGACTTTTATTTAGATTTGTGATATCATTACTGTATTGGAACACGTCCACAGGACACGCTATGCACAGAGAGCCGTCGGTTGCTGAAAGCACGGACCTAGCGCCCTATGGGTACCGCCCATGCGCCGAATGGCACACAATTATATAGCCAAAGAGTTAAAAGCTCGGGTGGAACCGTGCGGGACCTACAGTCCTCACCCCGAAGACAGATTTTGTCTTCGGGTGTTTTTTATTTTCCGATAGCGGTCAACGACTGTGATTTGGGGCTGAATCGGGCTGTCGGATTTATTAATTGATAACTAAACTTTACATTTATATAAAGGAGCTAGAAAAATGGCAAAAATCAGATTTTCAAGCGGAGAGGTTTACGAAAGCGCGTCTGCCGTTTCGGTTTACGAGGCTGCAAGAGAGCTTGGAATCATTTCAAGAGAGGTTATTTCGGCAAGCGTGAACGGCGTGAACACCGAGCTTTCAACCGTTGTTGACGGCGAGTGCGACGTTACCCTTCACACCTTTGCCGACAAGGAAGGCCGCGAGGTATTCAGACACACCGCGGCGCATATTATGGCGCAGGCTGTAAAAAGACTTTATCCCGAAACAAAGCAGACCATAGGTCCTGCTACCGAGAACGGATATTTCCAGGACTTTGACGCTCCCGTGTCCTTTACTCCCGACATACTTAAAAATATTGAGGCGGAGATGAAGAAAATCGTTAAGGAAAATCTCCTTATCGAGCGTAAGGTTATCTCGAGAGCCGAGGCCATCGAGCTTATGAAGAGCCTTGACGAGCCCTACAAGGTTGAGCGCATCGAGGAGCTTGCTGAGGACGCCGAGATTTCCATTTACACCCAGGGCGAGTACACCGACCTTTGCGCCGGCCCTCACCTTCATTCCACCGGCGCTGTAAAGGCGTTCAAGCTTACGCAGTGCACCGGCGCATATTACAAGGGCGACCAGAACAACAAAATGCTCCAGAGAGTATACGGCATCGCCTTCCCCACGAAGGACGAGATGAACGCATATCTTCAGCATCAGGAGGAGGCTCTTAAGCGCGACCACAACAAGCTTGGCCGCGAGCTTGAATACTTCACCACCGTTGACTCGATAGGTCAGGGACTTCCCATTCTTATGCCGAAGGGCGCAAGAGTAATTCAGCTCCTTCAGAGATGGATTGAGGACGAGGAAGCAAAGCGCGGATATCTTCTCACAAAGACTCCCCTTATGGCAAAGAGAGAGCTTTACAAGATTTCTGGACACTGGGACCACTATCTTGACGGCATGTTCGTTATGGGCGACCCCGACGACTACACCAAGGAGTGCTTCGCTCTCCGTCCTATGACCTGCCCCTTCCAGTATCAGGTATATCTTAACAAAAAGCGCTCATACAGAGAGCTTCCCATGCGTCTTGGCGAAACCTCGACCCTCTTCAGAAACGAGGATTCGGGCGAGATGCACGGTCTTATCAGAGTCCGTCAGTTCACCATTTCCGAAGGACATCTCGTTCTCCGTCCCGACCAGCTTGCAGAGGAGTTCAAGGGCTGCCTTGAGCTTGCAAAGTACTGCCTTGAAACTCTCGGTCTTTGGGAGGACTGCTCCTTCCGCTTCTCGCAGTGGGACCCCGCCCGCACAGACAAGTACGAGGGCACGCCCGAGCAGTGGAACGAGGCACAGTCGATTATGGGCGAGCTGCTTGACAAGTATCTCGGACGCGAGAACTACGTTATCGGAATTGACGAGGCTGCATTCTACGGACCGAAGCTTGACATTCAGTGCAAGAACGTATTCGGTAAAGAGGATACGATAGTTACCATTCAGATAGATATGCTTCTTGCAAAGAAGTTCGGAATGGAGTACACCGACAGAGATAACACCCAGAAGACTCCCTACATCATTCACAGAACCTCTATGGGCTGCTACGAGAGAACGCTCGCGCTTCTTATTGAGAAGTATGCAGGCGCGCTTCCCGTTTGGCTCTCGCCGAACCAGGTTACGGTTATTCCCGTAGTTGCTGACTTTGCCGATTACGGCGCAAAGGTCGTTGAAAAGATGCGTGCCGCGGGTATTCGCTGCGAGCTTGACGACAGAAACGAAAAGCTCGGCTACAGAATCCGCGAGGCGCAGCTCTCGAAGGTTCCCTACATGGTAGTTGTAGGTGAGGACGAGATGAATTCCGAGAGCGTTACCGTAAGAGCCCGTACAGAGGGCGAGGGCGGTAAGTTCTCGCTTGACGACTTCATTAAGAAGGTACGTGACGAAATCGACACCAAAAAGCACTAATCACACCGAGCGCAGTAGCTTATGGCTCACTGCGCTCGAGCCTCTGTAAAGCCGGGAAAAATACCGACCGCGTTGCAGAAAACCCCGTCAAAATCAACCTTTCAAAAAGAAAAAACGGAGCGTATTATGAATTATACAATTAAAAACGAAAAAATTACCGCGACTGTTTCGAGCCTCGGAGCAGAGCTTATTTCCGTTGTAGGCGACGACGGATTTGAATACATCTGGGATAGCACAGGCACCGAGTTCTGGGACGGCCACGCACCCGTACTCTTCCCTGCCTGCGGAAGAACTCTTAACAATACATATACCTACAAGGGCGTAAGCTACGAGATGGTAGCGCACGGATTTGCTCCGAGAAGTGAGTTTTCGCTCGTAGAGAAATCCGACGACAGGCTCGTGCTCTCACTCACCCCGACAGATGAGATAAAGGCAAGGAATTACCCCTTCGACTTTGAGCTTGTAGCAGAGTTCAGAGTCAAAGAAAACCGCCTTTTTGCTAACTTTACCGTACATAATCGCGACAAAGTCGAGCTTCCTTATATGTTTGGCTGGCACCCCGCCTTCACGCTTGAGGGAGTGGGCGGGTCGAGCATTTACGACTTCACGGTAGCCTTCAAGAACGTAGACAGCGTTACCTGGCACCCCCTTCAGAACGGCCCGTTCGTCAATCCCGTCGGCAAGCCCTACCCCTTGAAGAATTCGGCATACCCTCTCCACGAGAAGGAAATATACGAAAACGACACTATGATATTTGTCGGCGCGGGCTGCGAGTGCCTGCTTTCGGCTCCTATGGAGAGGCACGGAGTTAAGATGTCCTACAGTGAAAACATTCCTTACTTCTGCATCTGGAAAGAGCCCTCGAGCGAGGCAAGATATGTATGCCTTGAGCCCTGGGGCAACGTTCCCTCGGGCGGTGATGCTCCCGAGGTCTACGAAACCAAGACTATGGCCAGACTTCCCGTAGGAAAGAGCGAGGTCTACGCCTTTGAGGTTGAATTCTTCGCTAAATAACCCTTAATCTATTTGAATTTCGGAGTTTGATTTGAAAAGACTGCTTAAATATCTTCGCGGCTATGAAAAAGAAACGGCTCTCGCACCTCTCGGCAAGCTTTGCGAGGCGACACTCGAGCTTATCGTTCCTTTGATTATCGCCGCTATAATCGACCGCGGAATTGCTAACGGCGACCGTGGCTACACGGTGCTTATGAGCCTTCTTCTTATGCTGCTCGGCGCTGTGGGGCTTGGATTCTCGGTTGTGGCACAGTATTTTGCTGCAAAGGCATCGGTCGGCTTTATAACCGCTACGCGACGTGCTATGTTCACACGGCTCGAAACCCTTTCATACGCCGATGCCGACTCTCTCGGCACGTCTACTATGATTACGAGAATGACGGCAGACGCGACGAAGCTGCAGACGGGTGTTAACCTCACCCTAAGGCTGCTTCTCCGCTCCCCCTTCGTAGTATTCGGCGCTATGATTATGGCGCTTATTATCGACGTCGAGGCGGGGCTTTCCTTTGCTCTCGTTATTCCGCTTCTTTCGGTAGTCGTCTTTGGTATAATGCTCGTTTCTATGCCTCTTTACAAGAAGGTGCAGGGCGGAGTTGATAAAATTCTCTCGAGAACACGCGACAATCTTTCGGGTGTTCGGTGTGTGCGCGCATTCGGCAAGGAAGAGCGAGAAACGATAAAATTCCGCGAGGAAAACGCTACCCTTACCGCCGCGCAAAACCGCGTTGGGCGAATTTCGGCGCTTATGAACCCCTTGACCTACGTAATTATCAACCTCGGTATAGTTCTTCTTATTTATACCGGTGCTCTTCGGGTTGATTCCGGCGAGCTTACGCAGGGCGAGGTTATTGCGCTATACAACTATATGTCGCAGATTCTCGTGGAGCTTATCAAGCTTGCAAATCTTATTATTACGATAAGCCGAGCTCTCGCCTCGGGCTCGAGAATTGCAGACGTTCTCGAGCTTCAGTCCTCGCAGAAATTCGGCGAGCGCGAGGTGGGTGTTAACCCCGAGTGCGCCGTGCAGCTCAAGTCCGCATCACTTCGGTACGGACGCGCGAGTGAGGACTCGCTCTCGGGCATTTCACTCTCGGCTATGCGAGGCGAAACCGTCGGAATTATCGGCGGAACGGGCTCGGGAAAGAGCTCGCTTGTAAACCTTATTCCGAGGCTCTACGATGCGACGGGCGGCGAGGTTCTTATTGAAGGCTCGCCTATCCCGGAGTTTTCAAAGGAAGCCTTGACAAGGAAAATCGGTATTGTTCCTCAGAGGGCAACGCTCTTTGCGGGAAGTGTCGGTGACAATATGCGTATCGGCGCAAGAGGGGCTACCGACGAGGAGATAAACGAAGCACTTCTTGCGGCACAGGCGCTTGATTTCGTTAACGAAAAGGGCGGACTTTCGGCAGAAATCGAGGCAGGCGGAAGAAACCTTTCGGGCGGGCAGAAGCAGAGGCTTACTATTGCGAGAGCTCTTGTGAAGAAGCCCGAAATCCTTATACTTGACGACTCTGCCTCGGCTCTTGACTACGCAACCGACGCAAGGCTTCGCCGCGCGATTTCGGATTTCAGTAAGGATATGACTGTTTTCATCGTTTCCCAAAGGGCGGCGTCGGTTATGCACGCTGACAAAATTCTCGTGCTTGACGACGGTCACGCGGTTGCAGAGGGAACGCACAAGGAGCTTCTCGGCTCCTCCGAGGTTTACAGAGAAATCTACGAAACTCAGTTCGGAGAGGGGGCAAGTGAATGAAAAACAGGAAAATGCTTACCCGCGTTCTGAAGTATATAGGAAGATATAAATACCTTCTTCCCCTCTCACTGCTTATGGCGCTTATTTCCACCGCCCTGACACTCTACGTTCCTATTCTCATAGGCGAGGCTATTGATGCGGCGGTGGGCGCAGGCAGAGTTGATTTCGCTATTATTACAGACAGACTGCTTCTGTCGATTCTGCTTATCGGCATTACCGCACTCGCAACCTGGATTATGAGCGCGATAAACAACCGCATAGCCTACCGAGTTTCAGAGGATATAAGGAACGAGGCGTTCGTAAAAATCGAGAGTCTGCCGCTCTCGTATATTGACACAACGCCTCACGGCGAAATTGTAAACCGCATTATAAACGACACAGACCGCTTTGCAGAGGGCTTGCTGCTTGGATTCACGCAGGTCTTTACGGGTGTGCTTACGATAGTCGGAACGCTCGTGTTTATGCTCGTTTTATGCTGGCAGATTGCTCTCGTAGTCGTTCTTCTTACTCCCCTTTCGATTTTTATTGCGAAATTCATAGGAACGAGAACCTTCAATATGTTCAAGGCACGCTCGGAGTGCGAGGCAGAGGCTGCCTCTCTCATTGACGAGATGCTTACGGGACAGAAAACCGTTCGCGCATTCGGCTACGAGGACCGCGCAACAGAGCGCTTTGACGAGGTATCGGGAAGGCTCGAGCGCACAACGCTTGATGCGATATTCTTCTCGTCCCTTACTAACCCTACGACGAGATTTGTCAACAGTATGGTCTATGCCGCGACGGCACTCGTCGGTGCGCTTATCGTTATCGCCTCGGGCGGTGATGGAGCGCTTCTCACAATAGGCGAATTTTCGGTGCTTCTCTCCTACACGAACCAATATACCAAGCCGTTTAACGAGATTTCGGGCATTTTCGCGGAGTTCCAGAACGCTCTTGCCTCGGCAGGAAGGGTCCTTGACCTCATTGAGGAGCCGAGCGAGCAGAGCGACGAGGGATTCACGGAAATCGAAAATTGTGAGGGCGATATCACGCTTTCCGACGTTTCCTTCTCCTACTCGAAGGAAAAGCCGCTCATCGAGGGCTTAAATCTTGACGTGAAAAAGGGACAGACCGTTGCTATCGTTGGACCTACGGGCTGTGGAAAGACGACCTTTATCAACCTGCTTATGCGCTTTTACGACGTTGACTCGGGCAAAATCGAGCTTGACGGCAAGGATATACGCACTTTGACGAGGCACTCTCTCCGTACCTCATACGGAATGGTGCTTCAGGACACCTGGCTGTTTTCGGGCACGGTGCGCGAGAACATCGCCTTTTCACGTCCCGAGGCAACCGACGAAGAAATTGTCGCGGCGGCACGTGCGGCACACGCTCACAGCTTTATAAAGAGGCTTGAGGGGGGCTATGACACTCACCTCGGCGAGGGCGGCGAGGGGCTTTCACAGGGACAAAAGCAGCTCATCTGTATAGCAAGAGTTATGCTTTGTCTGCCGCCTATGCTGATACTCGACGAGGCGACCTCGTCTATCGATACGAGAACCGAAATGCGTATTCAGCGCGCCTTCTCGGAGATGACCGAGGGTCGCACGAGCTTTATAGTTGCTCACAGACTTTCTACCGTCAGAGATGCCGACGTGATACTCGTTATGCGCGACGGAAAAATTGTTGAAAGCGGAACTCACGAGGACCTTCTTTTGAAGGGTGGCTTCTACTCTGAGCTTTATAACAGTCAGTTTGCACATTAACACGAGAAAAACTCTACCGACGGTAGAGTTTTTCTTTATGAGGTCTACTATTTGGGGGGTTGCTTTTTCACTACTGTAGTGGTAAAATAATTATATACATCTAAAGCATAAAAGAGGGTTGAAAATGTTAAAAACAGAAATGAGAAACGAGCACACCAAGAATATCCCCGAGATGGAAACTCTTGAGATGATGCGCGTTATGCAAAACGAAAACAAGAACGCGGCGGCGGCACTCGACTCACAGCTTGAGAACATCGGTCGCGCGGTCGATATTATTTCCGAGAGAATGAAAAAAGGCGGCAGGCTCTTCTACATAGGCTGCGGTACGTCGGGAAGGCTCGGTGTGCTTGACGCCTCGGAGTGCCCCCCTACCTACGGTGTACCGAAGAACCTTGTTATCGGTATTATTGCCGGCGGCGACTATGCGCTTCGCAATGCTATTGAGGGCGCGGAGGATAATCCCGAGCTTGGCAGAGAGGACCTAGAAAAGCACGAAATCACAGAGCTTGACAGTGTTGTGGGAATTTCGGTTGCAGGCGGCGCAAGATACGTGCTCGGCGCTCTTGAATATGCAAAATCCAAGGGTGCGGCGATTATCGCAATCACCTCTAACGAGGGCGCTCCCATTGAAGAGATTGCCGACGTCGGAATTCACCCCGACACGGGAGCCGAGGTTATCACCGGCTCGACAAGAATGAAGGCAGGCACGGCGCACAAGATGATACTCAATATGATATCCACCGCCGTAATGATAAGACAGGGTCACGTATACGAAAATCTTATGATTAATCTTCGTCCCGCCAACATCAAGCTTGAGGACAGAATGATTAGAATTGTTTCGGATATTCTCGAGGTAGACAGAGATACCGCAAAGAAGCTTCTCGACGAAAACGGCTTCGTTATCAGAGCGGCTATCGAGGCATATAAGGCATAAATAACAACGCGACAGGGATTTTTGAGCTTCTTGCTCGGCTTCCCTGCCGTGTTTTTTTCATACAGACTGCAAATGAGTGCCGTTTTTTTGTAGCTAACCTGCTACTATTGCTTTGTGCCCCTAAATTACGGAGTGTTTAGAAATTTAATGACAACTTATTGAAATATACATAAATCTATGTTAAAATATTAATAGAAAGGCGGTGCTATTATGTCGAGAAGCATAAGTCATACGAGAATTTACAGAGCGATTGTTTCGGCTCTTGAGAGGTCGCCTCTTGTAAGAGTCGAGCTTATCGAGGCGGTTTGCCGCGGCGTGGGCCTCACAAAAGAGGAGCTTGCCGACCGCTCGGCAGGCAGCACTCTGAGTAATTTAAGAAGCCGTATCGGTGCAACCGTCAACCAGATGCACACTGAGGGGCTTATAGGAATTGACAACGTCGGAAGATACTTTGCGGTTACTGACAAGCCGGTGGTTGTCAGAATTGAGCGATGCGAGAAGGAAATTCTTTCTATACTTACGGAAAAGCCGAGAATGAAAGCAGAGCTTCGCGAGGAGCTTAAGGAGCGCATCGGCACAAGCAAGACGGTAAACACACGTGACGACGATATTCTCTCTACATATATGGGTCAGATACTCAAGAGGCTGCTTGCCGACGGAGTGCTTACACTTACCGACGGGATATACGCACTCAGCCCGAAGATTTCAGCGCGTGCCGACGACGTTAATGAAATTCTCGCCTTAAAGAGTGATTTTCTTCTGAAGCTCCATTCAAAGGGCGGCGAGTTCTTCGAGAATTTCTTCGTATCTCTTATGAAGAAGTACTATCTACACTCGGGAAAAAAGGTTGTTGAGGCGTACGTTACAGGCGGCTCCGACGACGGCGGAATAGACGGCGTTATAAGAACCCTCGACAAGCTCGGATTCTACGAAACAATAATGATACAGACCAAAAACCGTGTGGATATTTCAAGCGAAACCGAGGTTCGCGGCTTCTACGGAGCGGTATGCGCGAAGCGCGGGTCACGCGGAATTTTTGCTACCACATCGGATTTTCATACCTCAGCAAAGGATTTTATAAACGGGCTTGACGACCTTGTCGGTATAAACGGCGACAGAGTATTCGCGCTCTCGATAGAATGCGCTCACGGAATAAGAAAGGTTGGAGGAAAGCTCGAGATTGACGAAAGGATTTTCATATAAATGACTGTTTCCGAAGCAAAGGCACGAATAGAAGGTTACCTGAACAATTACAAGGACGCGCTATCCGCTGACGGTTTGTCAGTTTCTGTCAGCTGCGAGCTTCTGACAAAGGATTTTGAGGACTGCGACGAGAATTCAAGGAAGCTCGCCTTTATATGCGGCGAGGTAAAGCTTGCGCCCGAGGGCGCAGGTGACGACGAGGCTATGATTTACGCCATGCTGATTGACGCAAAGAGAGGTCACGACATAAGCGATGAGCTTATTTCCTCGGAAATCAACGATTTCTCACTTGAAATGAGCAGAGTTCTGACAGGCCTTCACTCGTCAGCATCTGCCGCCGATTTTATCAAGGACGAAATACGCGAGTCAGGCTCGGAGGACGAGGAAGCCGTCCGCGAATTTGAGATTGGGCTTAACAGATTTACGAGAAACATTTTCATTTTCGGAGTTTGCGCGATTGTTGTCATTGCTTCGGTTGCGGCACTATTGGCACATATTTTGTAAACCAAAATTTACTTTTTCGAGGTATTTATGGATTTCTCTAAGTACGGATACAAGGCAAAGGCAAGTTGCGAGTCCTGCGAATTTTACGAATACGACGAGTATACCGACACCTACGGCTGCAACCTCTCGCTTGACGAGGACGAGGCGGCAGGACTCTTCTCTGGCACGCGTCGCGAGTGCCCCTACTACCGCTACTACGACGAATACAAGAGCGTGCATAAGCAGATTTAACGCTCTTTGTCCACACGTAACGGCTGCAAACGGCATTTATACAGGGCTTCTGTGGGAAATACAATTAAGAAAGCAAAAAGGCAAGAAAAGCTTCTGTGGGAAATACAATAAGAAAGCAAAAAAGGCAAGAACAGCGAACACAGTCGCACCCCTTGCCTTTTTTTATTTCATTTTACAACTTCAAATATTACTTTTCCTCAACGTAAGCACACATAAGAAGCCATGCGATATCCTTATTTACAAGAGGCTTCGTCTGGTCGTCGAAAATGCTTGCACCGCCGTCTGACCACCAGCCGCGGAAGGTTCCTATAGCCTTGATTGCATTAGCAAGCTCCTCTGTGAGGGGATATACTCCTGTTGCTTCGTCGGCATACTCATAATAGTCGGATATCATTTCGTTATAGGATTCCTTGCGAACAAAGTTACCGTCCTCATCGTAAACGTAGCCGCCAACGGTTCCGCCGACGTTCTCGTTGATAAGTCCTGCCATCATTGCAAGAGAATCAATGTAGGGCGAGCTTGAGGCTATTCTGAGCACCACAAGCTTGCCGTCACCCGTATAATAGAAGCCGTCTTCCCCAAGCTCAACCGTCAGAGAACGGCTCTTCACGTCTACGTCAACAAGTCTGTAGTTATCGGTATCAAGGGTATACTGCGAGAGCGACTCCTTAGCGGAAACGCTGTACCACTCCTGATAAATAGGTCTGTTCGGGAGCCCGCTGACCTGATTTGCAGTAAAGGTTACCGTTGCAGCGGTCTCAGAGGATATGCCGATAACGTAGGGGGTATTGACGTCGGGCATCTCAATTTTGATTTTAGTTTCCGACAGCACGAAGGTCATATCGTTATCGCCCTCGATTGCGCCGGAAAAAACGTTCATAGGATTGCCGTAGTAGCCTATAGCTCCGCCGCTTACCGAAAGCTCGTAGATGCCCTTGGTGTCGGCAAAGAATACTACGTAATTAATTCCCGAGGTAAGGTCAATCGAATAACCGCCCTTGCCGTTAACGGTATAGGCGAAGGTGTTATCGTCAACCGCGCCGTAGAGAGGATAGCTCTTCTCTCCTACCTTATCAAGAACGCGCACGGTAACCTGCTTGTTCGCCTCGGAAACTGTAACGCTCTCATAATTGAGCGTTTTGCCCACCGTGCTGAAAAGCTCAACCGTATAGCTGCCGCTCTTCACGTCGGTAAAATCTGCCCTGCCGGCTATTTTCTCGCCCGAAACTCCGACGGGCTGCGCCTTGAACAGGTTACCGCTTGCATCAATGAGCCTTACTATTACGCCCTCAACGGGTTCGCCCTTGTAGTCTTCAACCGACACCGTATAATACGAGAGTCCCTGGTCTGTACTGCCTTCTCCGCCCTGCGAGCCGCCGGTATCACCGCCGCCCGAGCCGCCGTCACCTGTGTCGCCATCGTCCGAGCAGGATACCATAGCTATGCCCAGAACAAGACTGAGCAAAAGAAGAACAAGAGTGTGAAAAATTCTTTTCATTGTTTCTCCATTCCACCGTCAATCGGCATATTTTGCCGATTTTTGTAAAGTTTTGTTTTCAAAAGTTGTATATATTTGTATATGCTTATAAAAGTCGTTCTCCGAGTGAAGTGCACTCGGAGAACTTTGTTGTTCATTGAAAAGTTTCTTCAAAGCCGTCATAGGCGCTCTCATACGAGGCAGGTGCCGCGCAGGTGCATACAGTCTTGAAGAATAGCGCGAAGCTATCAGTTAGGGGTCTCGGCACAGAAGTACTGAGTGTAGTAGCAAACCTTCGTCCATGAATTCTCAACGCCCTCGAAGGTATACTTATCCATAAGCTTCGTGAGAAGCTCCGCAAGGTCCTCGTCAACGATTACTGTACCGATGCGGACGTCGCCCTCCTCGATAGTTTCGTCAAGGATTTCGTTATATCCGACGGTAATTACTCTGTCAAGGTAAACCGAGATTTCGTCGGTAAGGTCTGCGCCTGTGCCGTGGTAGATTCCCTGAAGAACCTCGTTAACCTTATAGGTTGCGTCATACTCCTCGTACTCAGCGCCCCAAAGCTCGCGAAGGAAGGCTACGAAGTTTGTGTCATTGTTATAGGTTGCGTCCTCAAACGCCTCCTCGAGCCAAGAAAGAACCTGTTCGTCCTTTGCGGTCTTGGTGGGCTTGCCGTCAGGATCCTTCTCGCCGCTGTAAACTCCGAATACTACGTCGTCTACGTTATACTCGTCGTACTTCTCGTCGAAGTCCTCGCCCCACAGCGTCTTGAGATAAAGCTCGAGGTAGTAGAGCTTTGCCGCGGGAGTGCTTCTGAGATACTCGATATAGAGGTCGCCCTCGGTCTTACCGAAGTTGAAGCCCTCAAGCTCAATCATCTTTGAAATGGACTTATCAAAGATAAGAGTGGAATAAGTGAAATCTGCGTAGAGGAACGAACCGACCTTTCCGTCGCTTCTCTTCTCTCTGTAATAGCCGTCGGCACCCTTTTCAACCTCGATGCCGCCTGCAATAATTCCGTTATTTCCGCCGCTCTCGGTTTCAATATAGGTGAAGTAGCCGGGAGATGCGAGTGTAAATCTGTGATATCCCTCGTCGCCTATCTTCTCAAGCTTGAACTTAATTTCGCCAACCTCGTATACGTCGTAGAAAGCAATGTCGATGTAGTAATCAACGCCCGCCTCAAGGTATGCTATCATATAGCAGTTCTCGTCCTCGGGATTAACCTCGCTCGGTCTGTATACGTTGGAGTAGGTGAGCCAGGTGGACTCGCGGGTCTCAAGGTCTCTGTTGACGAATATCCAGCCGTTGGTTCCGCCACCCATAGAATAAGACGTTATCTTATAGGTGCCGGACTCGGTAGGTCTGAATCTGTAGAGGAGTCCTCTCGGCATAATTACTCTGTTGTAGTAAACCGAGTTCGGGAAGTCCTCAGGGTCGGTTACGGTGCCGTTATCGGAGAGAATAGCGTCGTATGCCGAGAAGGGAGCAAGTCCCTTGATGGGGTCCTCAAGCTGCTCGGGAATACCGTCGTCATCTCTGTCGTAGTACGCCTCGTAGTAACAGCAGAACTCAAGCCATGCGTTTTCGTATTCCTTGTCGCCGTCGCGCGCAACCCTCTTAAGCAGCTGCATAAGCTCCTCGTTTACGGGGCAGCAGCCGTTTACCGATGCGTTGGACGCATAGTTACAGTAGTTAATAAACTCAGCGGCGTAGCTCTTATCAATAGCGATATAGTACGCGGTGGTTTCGCCCGAAAATCTCGTATAGCCCATAAGGTTTGCGAGAAGTATGGGTCCTTCGGCAGTGCCGACGTGGTAGTAGCCGTCAACCTCGCTCTTAACAAGCTCAGGGAATTCGGTATACTGACCGATAGCGTTCTCATTTTCTGCCGCGAAGCGGTAAATGAAGGTATCCGAGTCGATATCCTCGATGTCGCAGATACGAAGGTCCTTAAGATATACTCTGTCCTCACCGACGTTGTCGGAGTCGTCCTTAATATATATCACGGAAATTTCGTACTCGCCCGCTTCCTTCGCTACGTATGCGTAGCAGGTCTCAAAAGTACCCGAGTCGGTCTCTCCGGAGATGGAATAAATGTCCTTTTTGTCAACCAAAACGTACATTATGTCGGCTCCGCGCTCGGTAGAGGAGAAGTAATCAAATGCAACGACGTCGCCTGCCTCAAGCGTTACGTTCATAAAGAGCTGGGTATAGGAGTCCTCGTAGTTGACGTTGGTTGATACTATGCACTTCTCTGCTCCGCAGGCAGTGCCGTCACAGTCCACTCCGTCGCAGCCTGCGCCGTGCTTAAGGGTAATAATGAAGGGCCATGAGTATTCGTCGTCGGGGTCGTTGGCAAAGCTAATCTTGTTTCTGTCAATAGTTGCTGAAGCCGTGCCTGCGTACTTGACGAAGGCTGCATACATATCGTCCTCGGAGGGCATCTGTACGTTAGGCTTGATTTTAGGAGTAATATCAGCAAGGCTCTTTACAACCTGCTGCTTGTAGTCCTCAGCCGAGAAGTGGTCGAAGATTATTCTGAATGCCCTCTCGCTCGGGAGCGCTCCGCTCTCGATAAGAGCTACGGTGCCGTACTTGTCAATAACAACCGAGGTCGGGAAGCCCGTAATACCGAATGCCGAGGTAACACCCTCGTTATCCTTCGCCATATCGAAGGTAAGCTTGACATCATAGGTCGAATAGAAGCTGTCCTTGAAGGTCTTGATTTCCTCAGCGGAGTCCTGCTGGTCAAGAGCGACTATCGCAACCTTGTCCTTATACGCTCCGTAAACTGTTTCCATATAAGGGAACTCGGTTATGCAGTAGTCACAGGTGGTGAACCAGAAGTTAAGGAGCACCATCTCCTTTCCCTCGTCGAAATAAGACTTCAGAGTCTTTGTCTTTCCGTCGGTCGTGGTAAAGGCGAAGTCGTACATAATGTCGCCAAGCTTCAGAGTCTTACCCGCAACCTTCGTATCGGTTACGAGAGAGGTGGATATTTTAATAGAAGTAGTCGCGCCGACAAGCGGATAGTGGCTCTCGGCATTATAGCCCTTGCCGGGGTCTACTACCGCAGCGTAGCTGCCCGTCTTATCAAGGCTGACGGTTGCAACGCCCTCCGCGTTGGTTACGCAGTAATCCTTGAAATCGGTCATATCGGCTGAGCCGTCCTTGAAGCCGTAAATGTAAACGGTCGTTCCCGCAATCGGCATTCCTCCGACGGTTTCCAGCTTCACGGTGTAGGTGGACATCTCCGGGGTTGTTCCGCTTCCGCCCGTACCCGAGCCACCCGTTCCCTGGTTACCCGAGTCACCGCTGCCGCCCGTTCCCTGGTTGCCCGAGCCGTCGCTTGTGCCGCCGCCCGAGCCGTCGCCCGACTCACCGTCATCCGCGCAGGACGAGAGCGAAACCATAAGGGTGCTGACGAGCATCAGGATTGCAACGAGTAGCGCAATCAATCTCTGTGTTCTTTTCATTTTTTCTCCTCTTTCTTCGGGAATTCAACCTATGTACAAAAGCACAAAAAGTGCAAAAACCCGTAATTATACATTGTTATTGTAACACATCAAGTCAAGTGTTGTCAATAGTAAAAAAATGAATATTCGGTTAATTCAAATTTGTAGTATTTATTCCTTATGCAATGCGTTTAATATTTATTTACAATTTTATATATATTATATTTAATATATTACTTGCATTTTTTGTAGTTTTATGGTACAATAAACATTGCGTATTCGACTTTCGGTCGTTTGCAGCAAAAGTGAGAAAGGCAAACATAATGGCAAAGAAACAAAGACTCATCAGATTGACGGGTGCGGTTGTGCTCCTCATCACGGTTATTTCCGTGGTGTTCAGCCTCTGCCTCTCGGCAATGGGTGAAGGAGCAGGCGGCAGCGCGGGTGCTGCTATGCAGGGCTCCTCTATCACCAAGCTCGACGGTAGCGCAAAGCCTAACCTCGAGAACTACTTCGGAAGCTCGGTGCAGAAGCTGCCGAGCACGGTAAAGGAGTCCGACGAGATATCTCTTATTATAGAGATGCCGACGAACACTCTCCTTTCCGCCTACAATAATTCAAAAAGCGACCTCACTCTTTCAGAGTTCGCCAAGAGTGACGAGGGACTTAAGATTAAGTCCGAAATTGACTCCGAGGCAAAACGCTTCAAGAGGCTTCTTGATAATGCTGATATTCGCTACACCGACGGTCTTTCCTACGACACGGTGCTTGCGGGATTTGAGATTGTTATCAAGGCGCGTGACTTCGAGGACGTATGCGACGTTATCGGCAGCAAGGCTACGGTAGTTGTCGGCGAGGAATACGAGGCTGCTGAAACGAAGCTTGTCAACAACAAGGTTGACGTTCAGGACACCGGTATATTCAACAGCGAGGGCTTCGGCTACGACGGAACGGGTATGCTCGTTGCGGTTCTCGATACCGGTCTTGACTACTACCACTCGGCATTCTCCGAGCTTAACTTCGACTCCACGGGAATGAGAGTAACGATTGACACAGTCAGAGATATGCTCGACGAGCGCAATACCAGCGCCGAAAGCAAGGTTCCCGGGCTCACCGCAGAGGACGTTTACATAAGCACGAAGGTTCCCTACGGCTTCGACTATGCCGACGGCGACTCCGACGTATTCCCTCTCCTCTCGAACCACGGAACTCACGTCGCGGGCGTTATCGCGGGTGACGACGACGTTATCACGGGTGTTGCTCCCAACGCGCAGCTTGCGATATTCAAGATTTTCTCCGACGTTCAGGCGACCGCGCGTACCTCTTGGATTCTTGCGGCTCTTGACGACTGTGTAAACCTCGGTGTTGACGTAATCAACATGTCTATCGGTACGGGCTGCGGCTTCAGCCGTGAGAACGACAAGGAATGGACCGCGGGCGTTTATGAGAGAATCCGCAATCAGGGCATCTCGATGGTGGTTGCTGCATCGAACAGCTTCAACTCCACCTACGGCTCCGAAAAGAACGGTAACCTCGGTCTTACCTCTAACCCCGACAGCGCGACCGTTGGCTCTCCCTCTACATACAAGGGTACTCTTTCGGTTGCTTCCATCGAGGGCGCAAAGACTCCTTACCTTACTTACAACGGAAAGATTATATACTTCATCGAGTCCACCGACCGAGTTGCTGAGGAAAAGAATTTCCTTGACGATATACTCGAGGACGGACAGACCCGTGCGGAGCTTGAGTACGTTACAATCCCCGGCGCCGGCGACAACTCCGACTACTCGGGCATTGACGTTACCGGCAAGATAGTTCTCGTTCGACGCGGATATACCTCGTTTGAGGACAAGGCGAATATCGCGGAGGCGAAGGGCGCACTCGGCGTTATCATCTACAACAACGTATCGGGTGACATAAAGATGAACGTCGGTGAGACGAAGATTGCCGTTGCCTCGATTTCGCAGGACGACGGTGAGATGCTCGCCGAGGCAGGAAGCGGTACTATCATTATCGACCGCTCGCAGACCTCCGGTCCCTTTATGTCGGACTTCTCGTCCTGGGGACCTACACCGAGCCTTGAGATAAAGCCCGAGATTACCGCGCACGGCGGCTCGATACTCTCCTCGGTGCCCGGTCAGAGCTACGACAGAATTTCGGGTACGTCTATGGCGTCGCCCAACGTTGCGGGCGTTACCGCGCTTCTGCGTCAGTACGTAAAGACGAACTATCGGAAGATTACCGGCGAAGCATTTAACGATAGCTACGAGCACAGAGTTAAGCTTACCGAGCTTGTTAATCAGCTTATGATGTCGACTGCCGACATTGTAATCAACAAAAACGGACTTCCCTACGCCGTAAGAAAGCAGGGAGCAGGACTTGCCAATCTCACAGCATCTGCAAAGACAACCGCATATATTATCACCTATGACAGAACCAAGACCGCCTTTACCGAGGAAGCCGCTATGGACAAGACCAAGATTGAGCTTGGCGACGACCCCGATAAGACCGGTGTATATACTCTTAACTTCTCGGTTAAGAACTTCGGTACGTCCTCTCTCACCTATTCCCTCTCGACCTACGTGCTAACCGAGGGTGTAAGCGAGACCAAGACTAGCCACAACGAAACCACCGTTACCGAGGAGGCCTACGAGCTTACCGGAGCTGAAGTTTCCTTCACGGTTACTGGCGGAACTAAGGACGGAAGCCGTCTTACCGTTGCGGCAGGAGCAACCGCAAACGTTATCCTCACAATCAAGCTCACCGACGAGAACAAGAAATATCTTGACGAGTCCTTTGAGAACGGTATGTACGTTGAGGGCTTCGTTAAGCTCGACGGCGAGGGCGGCGCTGTAAAGCTCGGCGCTCCCTTCCTTGCATTCTACGGTGACTGGACCGAGGCGCCTCTCTTCGACCTTGACTACTTTGAGACCAACAAGGACGAGATTGACGACGCTATCGACATCTACGACAAGAACCTTGCAGACGCTTACGCTACCCGTCCTATAGGTGGCATCAACAGCGACTACGTAAGCTACCTCGGCTCTTACTACTACGAGCAGAACCCCGATAACAGACTTATCGCGGCTGACAGAGCTCACATATCTCTTTCCAACCACACAGATTCGATTAACTCCATAAGCTACGTTTGGGCAGGTATGCTCCGTAACGCAGAGAAAATCGACATAGTTATCACAGAGGACGCAACCGGTGAGGTTGTCTACAAGACCACAGACACCTGGGTGAGAAAGTCCTACGGCGACGGCGGCTCGATATATCCCTCGAACGTCGACGTTGATTTCAGTGCGATAGAGCACAACCTCAAGAACAACACCGCCTACACGGTAACCCTCACGGGTAAGCTCCACTATGGCGACGGCGGTCTTGAGACCAACGACAACAACACCTTCACCTTCCCCTTCGTTACCGACTTCGAGGCGCCCGTAGTCACCGACTGTGAGTTCTACACCGAGTACGACCGTTCGGAGAAGAAAACGAGGCTGTTTGCCCGCGTTGCGGTTTACGATAACCACTACGCAATGTCTATGCTGTTCGGTACCGTCAAGTACAACGCGTCGCTCGGCGACCTTGAGTACGTGGCATTCGAAAGATATATGACTCCCGTATACTCCGACTTCAACACCACAAACTACGTGGTATACGAGCTTACCGACTGCCTCGGCGATATTATGCAGAGCTACAACAAGAACACCTTCACGGTTTACTGCTACGACTACGCGCTCAACAACGCGGCGTACGAGATAGCTCTTCCCGACGATTTCACGGCGTTCTTCTTCAACGAAAGCTCTAACGAAACGCTCG
Source organism: Clostridia bacterium (assembly GCA_017472305.1). Lineage (GTDB taxonomy): Bacteria > Bacillota > Clostridia > Oscillospirales > CAG-272 > UBA1740. The sequence goes on from JAFUQP010000034.1 coordinate 84,631, forward strand.
AAACCCTTGACCTCGGCGGCGGAAACACCCTCGACGTGAAGCTTGAGCTCCGTCCCAACGAGGTATACACCCTTGCTCCTTCGGTTTATCCCGAGGGCGAGTGGTCTGAGTTCCTCACCTACTCCTCGTCGAACTCGAAGGTTGCTAAAATAGTTGGCAACAAGGTGCTTGCACTCTCCGAGGGCTACACGAAGATTACGGCGAAAATCACCGACCACGAAAACCCGAGCCAAGAAGCACTTGAAGCAAGCTTCGGTCTTAAGGTCGCGGGCAGAGCCTACACCAAGCCCTGCGCTGACAGGTTTGATATTTACGGCTATAACGTTCTCAAGGCGTTCTTCAAGCTGAACTCCGAGGATCGTGACATAGGTGCTACCGGTGACACTATGATGTTCAACGGTGACGACCTCACTCTGAAAATGTATCCGTCGGAGTCGGTAAGACTGCTTTATGACCTTGTAGCCTACTTCCCCTCCGATACGAAGGTTGAATTCAAGTCAAGCCGAAGCGAGTACGCAACTGTTGATGAAAACGGTATTGTAACCGCTGTGGCAGAGGGTAACGCAAACATTACGGTAAAGGTTACCGTTGAGGGCAGCCGTACGAGCATTACCAAGACTATAAAGGTTGAGGTCAAGGAGCCCTGGGTTACCTCGGGTCCCTCTCTTGCAGGCTACTACGGTGCCGGCGAGGGTAACGGCGGTAAGGTTATATTCCCCTCGAATATTGCCGTTACCGAAATAGGACCGTACGCGTTCTCCAACTTCAACTACATTCCCAAGACCGAGGACGACGAAATCTCCGACGAGGTTCCCGAGACCACCAAGATTTGGTACGTTGGTGACTCGGAGTTCATAACGAAGGTTAAAGAGGTCGTTATTCCCGAGGGCGTTGAGCGCATAGGCCCGTATGCCTTTGCAGGTCTATCAGCACTCACGAAGGTTACCCTTCCCTCAACTCTTGAAACGATTGATTACGGCGCGTTCTACGGCTGTACGGCACTCGAGGTCGTAGAGGGACTTGAGAACGTTAAGTTCATCAACCAGGGCGCGTTCCAGAACTGTGCTCTGAAGGGTGACGCAAACGGAAAGATTACTCTTACGAAGGCAGTTGCTATTTCCGACTACGCCTTCGCAGGAAACAAGGCACTCAAGGAGATAGTCCTTGAAAACGATACCCGCTCGGTTGGCGCGTACGCCTTTGCAGGCTGCTCGGCACTTGAGTCGGTTACCATCAAGGCAGAGTGGATTAAGCTCGGCAAGTACGTATTCTCCGACTGTAAGAAGCTCACCTCGGTATCTGTTAACGCGGCGGTTATTCCCGAGGGCGCGTTCAACGAGTGTACGGCACTCAAGACGGTTACCCTCGGCAAGGACGTAAGCGTTATAGGCGCTTATGCCTTCAGAAACACCGGCGTTGAAAAGTTCAACGTGCTGGAAGGCAACAGAACCTTCACGGTAGGCAACAACCTTCCCCTGATTCTTGACTCCAACGGTATGAGAATTGTGCTGGTTGCTCCCGCGCTTACCGAGCTTCCCACAGGATTTGACGTATCGAAAATAACCTCTATCGGCAACGCGGCATTCTCGGGAAGCAAGATTACCTCGGTTTCTCTTCCCTACGTAACCGAAATCGGCGACTATGCATTCTCCTATGCGGAAAATCTTTCGAGCGTTGACTTTACAGCACTTAAGAGCGTTGGAAAGTACGCGTTCGAGGCTACCGCTCTCACTAGTGTTCCCGTAGATATCACGAAGGAAACGAAGCTCGGCTCATACGTATTCCTCTCCTCTGATATTACCTCGGTTAACTTCGGCAACGCATGGCTTGACGGCAAGGTTGGCTATGAAATTCCCGAGGGCGCGTTCATGAACTGCCTGTCACTTACAAGCGTTGTGCTTGGCGACGGTGTCAAGGTTGGCAGAGGCGCGTTTATGATTAGCTCGGACAACTACAGCTTTGCAAGCTACGAGTACAACAAGAAGGTTTGGAACGCTGAGACCGAGTCCTACGACACAAGGAAGATGAACGTATACTACTACGTATTCCTCTCCTCGCTTGAAAGCCTCGAGATAGGCGACGGCGTGACTCTTGGCGACTATGCCTTCCACGGCGCGTCGAAGCTGCAGACCGCTACACTTGGCAACGGTACTGTAATCGGCGACTACGCATTCTATAACTGCAAGAGCCTCGCGACTCTCGACCTCTCGAAGGTCAAGTCGATTGGCGACTATGCATTCTCGGGCGGCGTGTACTACCAGTATGATGCTAACCCCCTTGAGAGCGCGGCTTCCATCTTCGTTACAAACGAGGGTAATTACGCATTCTCCTACTACACCCCCGCACTTGTGAGTGTAGACCTCTCGAGCCTTGAGGAGCTTGGCAATTACGCATTCTCCTACTGCAGAGAGCTATCCTCCGTAACTCTCGGAGCTTCGCTGACGAAGGTTCCCGAGGCGGCATTTATGGCCTGCGAGAATCTCGCGACCATCGGCGGCACAGGTCTCTCGAAGCTTGAGAGCGTTGGCGACTACGCATTTGCAGAGGCTGCCTTCTCTACCGCCGACCTCTCATCGGCAACGAAGATTGGCGAGTATGCATTCTGCTACAACACCGAGCTTCTCTCGGTTAAGTTTGCCGAGGGCGCTGAAATACTTGAGGGCGCATTCTCGAACTGTGAGTCGCTTGTCGGACTTATCGACGAGAGCGGTGTCAAGAAAATCGGTGACTACGCGTTCGCTTACACCTCTGTAAGAGATTCCGACCTCACCGCGCTTGAGTCGCTTGGCAAGGAAGCCTTCCTTCGCGTTGACTACAAGCCCACCGAGGCTACCGAGAGCTTCACCGTTATTCTCGGTGACAAGCTTTCTGAGATTGGCGACAACCCCTTCGGCAACTTCAAGGTTGCCCCCTTCACCACCGAGGCAAAGGAAAGCTTCGGCGGCAAGGATTACACCTACGTAACAGACACCTTTGATATCGGCGAGTCGATTAAGATTATCGACGGCTCGATATACAGGGTCGCAAAGAACGGACTCGTTCTTATCACCTGGGCTGGCGGCGAGAGAGCCGAGGTTGCCGAGGGCACGGTCAGAATTTCCGACTACGCCTTTGCAAGCTCCGATATAGTTACCGCCGTTCTTCCCTACACCGTAGCCTCTATCGGTCACAAGGCGTTCTACAATTGCAGAAGCCTTGAGGCACTTTCCTTCCAAAGCTACAATGCACCTATCCTTGAGGAGGAGTACAACGAGGACTACTACAACACGCTTGAGAATATCCCCGGCAAGGGCAACTACGGCTACGACAACTACGACGGAAAGCCTGTTGACGTTTCGGGACTTGAGCTTGTTCCTTACTTCATCTGGAACGCGCAGGCGTCCACCACTCTTGTGCGCTACGGAGCAAACTTCATCGGTAATATCGGTCACATAGACGATAAAATCACGATGATAAGACCCGTTAACGGTCAGAACTACGATTCCTTCACCTTCCTTCAGTACTTCGGCATCACCGTCGACGGCGGTGCTGCGGCTGACGACCTTACTCTCTCGGTAATCGAGGCTATCTCAAAGATTCCGACCGAAATCAAGGACATCACGCTAAGTACAAAGCCCATTGTTACTGCGGCAAGGGGACTCTACAACAAAATCGCTTCTCTTGAGCAGAGAGCGCTCGTTTCCAACTTCGATATTCTCACAAAGGCTGAAAGCAGAATTTCTGACCTTGAGTATCTTGCAGGCGGCGGCTCGTCTGAGCCTGAGGTAACTCCTCCCACGGACACCCCCTCGACTCCTACTCCGAGCCCCGAGGATACGACACCTACCCCCGAGCCCGAGAAGAAGGACAACACCGTTCTTATTCTCTCTATAGTGCTCGGCTCTGTAATCGCACTTCTCGGTGCGGCACTTGCGGTGTTCGTAGTCCTTTACATCAAGGCGCGCGATATTCCCTTCTACAGCGCGAGCGAGAAGCCCGCGAAGGCGGCAGCCAAGGACTCGGTCGAGCCCGAGGCGATAAGTGACGACGACGAGATACTACTCTCGGAGTCCGAAGAAGAAAACGAAAAAGAAGACTAATTCATGAGGAAAACCGAATGAAAAGAACAGTATTAACCTTACTCGCGGCGGTGCTTTTGCTCGCCGCCGCGATGGGGCTGTCCTCCTGCGAGGAAAAGTCGCGCTTTGACGAGCTTAACGAGCTTGGATATACGCTTACCGTTGCATACGATGCAAGCGGCGGACTTATCGGAAACTCGAAGTCCGTGCTCTACGACGCCTTCAATCCGACAGAAACCCCATCATTTAAGCTGGTTGACCCAGAAAGCACTTTAAGAGATAACACAAACCCCATAGTGGTATCGAAGCCCGGACATTTCCTTGTCGGCTGGTATACCGAAAGAACTCCCATAGACGAAAGTGACCTCTCGAAGGGCTACACCTATTCGGGCAGGTGGGATTTTGACAACGACGTATATACCGTCGAGGCAGGCAAGACCTACGATGCAAACAACGTTACCCTGACGCTCTATGCGGCGTGGCTTCCCTACTATTCATTTGAATTCTACTACGTAGACGAGGGCGGCGAGCCTGTTCAGTTCACACAGGAAAAGGCTGACGGCACCGTAGCCCCCTACACCTACAGCGGAATTGAGCTTAAGCTCCCTTATTACAAGGACGGCGCGGCATCATATTCTATGGAAAAGTTCCCGAAGCGCGAGGGCTACACCTTCCTTTCGGCTTATTCCGACGCTGCCTGCACTATCCCCTACACCGCTGATATTACAGGACTCTTTGACCTTGACACGGCGGCTTCAAGCTGTGAGCCCACGGTGAAGATTTACACCAAGTGGAAGGCCGGCGACTGGTACAGAATTTCAAGCGCAGAGCAGCTTATCGAGTGTGCAAAGCCCGACGGCTGCTACGATATTACTGCTGACCTTGATTTTGACGGACTTAAATGGCCGAAGGACTTCTATGAGGAAGCCTTTGTCGGTCAGATTAAGGGTAACGGACACAAGATTAGCAATATTGATGCAAGCGTTACAAAAACGAATCTTGACGGATACGGTTTGTTCAGCTCGGTTGGAGCCGGCGCAGTCCTTTCGGACGTTTCGTTTGAAAACGTTACGTTGACTCTCAATCCCAGAAGTGTAAGCAAAAACGCAAGCGTCGGTCTTTTGGCAGGCAAATGCGCGGACAGCGCAGTCTTTACCGACGTTACCCTCAGCGGTAGTCTTCTCTTTGGCGACAAGTGCACGAGCCTCAAGGCAAGCGCAAACAGCATACCCACTCTCGGTCTTGTATCGGGCAGCGGAACGCCTACCGGAGTAACCTATACCGTTACCGCGGCAAAGGTAAGCGAAGCAGCCGGAGACTTCACGGTTTCGGTTTACGGCGACGAGATTGTTATTGAGTAATTAATTAGCTTATAAAATATAATCACATAGAAAGGCAAGGTTTCGATTATGAAAAAGAAACTGATTTCACTTCTCCTTCTCCTCACGATGTGCTTTAGCATCCTGTCGGTGCTGACCGCGTGCGGCGATGACGGCGACTCGGGCGACGGCGGCTCGGGTAACGGAGGCTCGGGCAGCGGCGGCTCGGGTAACTCAACCCCCAACGCGCTCGTTATTATGTCCGATGCGCTTGACGGCGTATTCAACCCCTTCTTCTCCACCAGTGCTCCCGACGGTAACATCGTTGCTATGACACAGATGTCGATGCTCACCACCGATATTGATGCAAACGGCGACGTCGTTGTTGCATTCGGTGACGACGAGGCTGTCGTTGTCAAGGACTTCGAGAAGACCTACAACAAGTCCACCGACAGAACCACCTATACCTTCGTTATCAAGAACGGTATCAAGTTCTCCGACGGCACTCCCCTTACTATTGAGGACGTTCTCTTCAATATGTACGTTTACCTCGACCCCGTTTACACCGGCTCGTCCACTATGTACTCGACCGATATCGTAGGTCTTCTTAAGTACAGACTTCAGGACGACTCGATAAACGAGGAGGACGACAGCGCTACCGACAGCACTGCCACCGAGGCTGCAAGACTCGTTGAGCAGAGAATTCAGGAGCTTGTTGACGTATTTGAGGATATCGCCGAGACCAACTCCGGCAACTACGATACGACAAAGGCAGAGATGCTCGCGGCTATTGATGCCTGGACCGTATCCGACGGATACATCGAGGCGGTTGCAACCCCCGAAGAGCAGGACAGCCTCACCGATGCCGACTACAGAGCTATGCTCAAGGCAGACTATGAGAAGGTGCTTGCATACTTCACCGAGGAGCTTAACTCCAACTGGGAAACTGCTCCCGAGAGCTTCTCCGAGGAGCCCTACAAGAGCTACAAAAACCCCGACGGAAGCGCTTTCTTCGACGACGTAACCTCGTTTATGGCTATCTGGGGACTCGTTGAGATTGAGTACGAAAAGAAGGACAACGGCGCTCCCGATTACCAGAGAATCAAGGAAATCAGACGTTCGGGCTACGACCCTGCTACCATCACCACCAAGGAAGCAGCTATTGCAAAGGTATTTGAGAAGTACTCCAACACCCAGCTTAACGGACTTCTCCTCTACGGAATGGCTCCCGCTACCGTAAGCAAGCTCGAGTCCGAGTTCCTTGCAAAGGCAAAGGAAGTAATCCTCGGCTCGCAGACCTCGACAGGCGGCGCACTTGAGGTTCCCAACATCGAGGGTATCAAGTCGCTCGGTCATACCACAAGCGTACAGACTATCAAGGTTAACGGCACAGACTACACCGTAGCTCACGAGCATAACTCCGACGGCACTCCGAAGAACGCAGGTCAGTACGACGTGCTTCAGGTTGAGATTTACGGCGTTGACCCCAAGGCGGTATGGAACTTTGCATTCTCTGTTGCTCCCCAGCACTACTATGCACCCAGCCAGACCGTTGATATCAAGAACAACAAGTTCGGCGTTAAGTTCAACAGCTTCGACTTTATGCAGAACGAGCTTCAGGCAACCGAGACCACCAAGGTTCCTATGGGCGCAGGTCCCTACGTTGCAACCGACAAGAACGACTCGAACAACCCCCGCGGTATCGACTTCTTCAACGCAAACATCGTATACTTCAAGGCAAACAGCAACTTCCTTATGGGCGCTCCCAAGATTAACAGACTCCGTTATCAGGTTGTAAGCGCGTCCAACGCTATTCAGATGCTTCAGTCGGGTGAGGTTCACTACGTTACTCCTCAGCTTACTCAGCACAACGAGCAGCTCCTTGCCTCGATGGCTTCCCAGGGCTTCAAGTCGCTTCAGTCCAAGCAGCTCGGATACGGTTATATCGGTATCAACGCAGGCAAGATTGAGAATATGTATGTAAGAAAAGCGATAATGTCTGCAATGAACACCGCTCTTGCAATCGACTTCTACAACGCAGGTACTGCCGAGAGAATTTACTGGCCTATGTCTACCGTTAGCTGGGCATATCCCAAGGACGCAAGCGGCAAGCCCGATACTAACCTTGCAGGCTACCCCGCAATCAACTTCACAGACAGCGCAGCTACCGCAGCTATCAACAACCATATGGAGCAGGCAGCGACCAAGGACGGCGGTTACTCGCAGGGCGACCTCAAGTTAACCTTCACCATCGCAGGCTCTAACCTCACCGACCACCCGACCTACAGAGTATTTGAGAAGGCAGCAGAGCTTCTTAACGCTACCTCTTGGGGCTTTGACGTAGAGGTTATTGCCGACTCGCAGGCTCTTACCAAGCTCACCACAGGCTCGCTTTCCGTATGGGCTGCTGCTTGGGGTACTACCGTTGACCCTGATATGTATCAGGTTTACCACAAGAACTCGAGCGCAACAAGCGTTAAGGCTTGGGGCTATCCCGAAATCCTTAAGGATACCGACGGCGAGGAGTACGATATTCTCCTTAACCTCAGTGAGGTTATAGACGACGCGCGTGAGACCGAGGACCGCGACGAGCGTACAGAGCTATACCGCGAGGCTATGGGCTACGTGCTTGATATGGCTATCGAGCTTCCCGTTTACCAGAGAAACGAGCTTTACGCTTACAACGCAAACGTAATCAAGTCCTCTTCCCTTCCCTCGGCAGAGGAAATGAACCCCTATACCTCTCCCCTTGACAAAATCTGGGAAATCGAATTTGCAGATTAATCCCCCGGAGTAGATTATGCTTAAGTATATTATCAAAAGACTTCTACAGTCACTTCTTATACTGTTCGGTGTTTCGGTAATTCTTTACATTATAATCCGTTGCATGCCCGTTGACTTCGTTGCCAACAAAATCGCTCAGATTTCAGCGGGCGGTAACGTGGTTTCCGAGGAGTTTGAAAAAACTCTGCGTGAAAATTACGGTCTCACCGACAACACCTTCCTCGGTATTCTCGAGGGATACTTCAACTGGCTCGGCAAGCTCTGCCGTATGGACCTCGGTATGAGCTTCTCTGTTCAGGGACATTCCGTCGTTGACGTTATCAAGGAGAATATGGGAGTTTCCTTTGCGGTTGCCCTCATTGCTACTATCTTCGAGTTTATGATTGCAATTCCGCTCGGAATTACCGCCGCAACCCATCAGTATTCGCTCCGCGATTACTTTGTAACCGTTATGGCTATGATTGGCGTTGCGCTTCCCTCGTTCTTCTTCGCACAGATGCTCAGGGGTGCCGTCGCGGTTGACCCGCTTAACTGGTTCCCCTACTCGGGTCTTGCCAACGCTCAGACGGCAGGTACGCTTAACTTCTTTGAGGAGATGCTCGATTACGCGCATCACCTTGCGCTCCCGATTACCGTTATGGTAATTCTTAGTATAGGCGGACGAATGAGAATGACAAGAACCAATATGCTCGAGGTTCTTAACTCAGATTACATAAGAACCGCAAGGGCGAAGGGCTGTAAGGAGAGCGTCGTTATTTACAAGCACGCCTTCCGTAACACCATGATTCCCCTCGTTACCTCTCTTGCTGGACTTCTCCCCTCACTGTTCTCGGGTTCAATTATCATCGAGCAGCTCTTTGACCTTCCCGGCATCGGTAACGTTGCCTACAAGGCAATGATTGGCGCGGATATTCCGCTTATAATGGGCTACAATATGTTCCTCGCGCTCCTCAGCGTTATCGGAGTTCTTCTCTCCGACCTTATGTACGCTGTAGTTGACCCGAGAGTCAAGCTTGCGTAAAGGAGGTGCGGTATGGAAAACGAAAAGTTAATTCAGAACGAAACAGAAGAAGCTACAGCTTCCGCTGACGTAACCGTTACCCCTGAGGATAACGAGCCCCACGAGAAAAACCTCAAGCTGATGTCGCCTATGCAGATGGTGCTCAGGCGCTTCTTCCGCTCGAAGCTCTCGATTATCGGTCTTGTTATGATTGTCAGCCTCTTCCTCTTCTGTTGGGTTGGCCCGCTCTTCTACAACCAGTGGGACCCCTCGTCTGCCGACTATTCGGCAAGAGTTGAGCATACTCCCATCAAGGAGCTTGTCAATGCCGACGGACTCGGATTTGCTCAAATTATCGAAACCGAGAAAATCGGTGAGGTTAAGGCAAAGCCCTCGGCAGAGCACCCTCTCGGTACCGACGAAACAGGCTATGACGTGCTTGCAAGACTTATGTCGGGCGGTAAGATTTCTCTTACCATAAGCTTTATGGCGGTATTCATTATCACCATACTCGGCGTTATCTTCGGCGGCATTGCAGGCTATTTCGGCGGCGCGGTTGACACGGTAATAATGAGAATATGTGATATTCTTATGTGCCTTCCCGGCTTCCCTATTCTTCTTATTCTCGGTACTATTCTTGATGCTCCCGAATACGGAATAGACCAGCAGTACAAGATTTATTACCTTATGGGCTTCTTAACGCTCATCTCCTGGTCAGGCACTGCAAGACTTGTGCGCGGTCAGATACTCTCGCTTCGCGAGCAGGAATATATGGTTGCCGCAGAGGCTATGGGCTATTCGACCGGAAGAAAGATATTCAAGCATCTTATCCCCAACGTTATGCCCCAGCTTATTGTTTCGATGACTATGAGTCTTGGTAGTATGATTCTTTACGAGGCATCGCTTTCCTTCCTCGGAATGGGTGCTCCCGCAAAATACGCTGCTTGGGGTACTATGATTCAGGCGGCTACAAAGACCGACATTCTTACCAATCACTTCAACATCTGGGGTCCTCCCGGTTTATGTATTATCATAGCCGTTCTCGGCTTCAACTTTGTCGGTGACGGTCTGCGCGACGCTCTCGACCCTAAAATGAGGAGGTAACTTATGAAGGACGTTAAAGAAACAAAGAAAACCGATAAGCATTACCTCACAGGCAATGAAATTCGCAAAATAGCCAAGGAAAACGCCAAGGTTATGAAGGCACTTGAGAAGAAAAAGTTCAGAAAGTGCGACGAGAGCGAATTTATCTCCGAAATGAAGGACGCAAACAACATTCTCGAGATTGACAATCTTAACACCTATTTCTTCACCGACCAGGGTGTAGTTAAGGCAGTAAACGGCGTTTCATTCAACATTCCCATGCATTCGACGGTTGGAATCGTTGGCGAGTCGGGCTGCGGAAAGAGCGTTACGAGTATGTCGGTTATGCGACTTCTCCAGGGCCCGCAAGGACAGATTTATTCGGGAAATATCCGCTTCAGCGCGGTTGATTTCAAGCGCGACGAACACGGCAAGCCCATTCCTGTTTATCTTACCGACGAAAACGGCAATATTGTATACGAGGACGCCAAGGACAAGCGCGGTAACCCCGTATATGAAAAGAAGCCGAAGGGTGCGGGCGACGACTACGTACCCGTAGTTAAGAAGGTTCCGGTTCAGAAGCTTGACGAGTCGGGTGTTCCTCTCTTCGAGATGGAGAAGAAGGTTTACGACATTGCCGAGATGCCTATGAGCGAAATTCACCGTATCAGAGGCCGTCAGATTTCTATGATATTCCAGGAGCCGATGACCTCGCTTAATCCCGTATTTACTATCGGTAATCAGCTCGACGAGGTTGTGTTCATTCACACCCCGGGCGCTACCAAGGAAATTGCAAAAAAGCGCTCGCTTGAGATGCTTGAGCTTGTTGGTATTGCGGCACCCGAGCGCGTTTACAAATCCTATCCCCACGAGCTTTCGGGCGGTATGCGACAGAGAGTTATGATTTCCATGGCTCTTGCCTGCAACCCCCGTCTGATTATTGCCGACGAGCCTACAACGGCGCTTGACGTTACCATTCAGGCGCAGATTCTTGATTTGCTTCGCGATATCAAGAATAAAATGGACGGCTCTGTTATGCTTATAACTCACGACCTCGGAATTATAGCCGAGATGGCTGACTACGTTGTCGTAATGTATGCGGGCAGAGTTATTGAGCAGGGTACTGTAGAGGAGATTTTCCACAATCCCCTTCACCCCTATACTATTGGACTTCAGAAGTCGAAGCCGACTATGAATTCGAGCGACGATGCGCTCTTCAATATTCCCGGAAACGTACCCAACCCCGTTAATATGCCTTCGCACTGCTTCTTCAAGGAGCGCTGCTCCAAGTGTACGAAGCGTTGCTCGGGCGATTATCCCAAAATGATACAGGTAAGCCCCACGCACTTCGTTGCTTGCCACCTGTACGGAGAGGAGGAGAATAATGGCTGATAAGAATATCGCTACCGAAGAGGTAGTTTCTCCCGAGGTACAGGCTTATCTCGAACTCGAAGAGGCTAACAAGGCGGCGCTTCTTGCACAGCGCGAGGCTGATATGAACAAGCCTTACGACCCCGACGCGCTCCTCGAGGTCAGACACATGCGTAAGTGCTTCCCGCTCAAGAAAACACTTATGGGCAAGGTCACGCGTGAGCTTATTGCGGTTGACGACGTTTCATTCAAGCTTAAGGCAGGCGAAACGCTCGGTATCGTTGGTGAGTCGGGCTGCGGAAAGACCACGCTTGGTAGAGCAATACTGAAGCTTCACGAGCCCTCGGGCGGACGTATAATCTTTGACGGAGAGGACATTACCGACTACAACGTCAAGAATATGCGTAAGCACAGAACGAAGATGCAGATTATCTTCCAGGACCCCTATTCTTCCCTTCCCCCAAGAAGCACCGTAGGTGATATCCTTTCTGAGCCCGTTAAGGTTCACGGAATTGTTCCAAAGGAAGAAATCAAGGATTACGTTCTTGAGCTTATGGACCGTTGCGGTCTGCGCGACTACTATTTCGAGAGATATCCTCACGAGTTCTCGGGCGGACAGCGTCAGAGAATTTGTATCGCGCGTGCGCTTTCGGTCAACCCGAAGCTTGTAATTTGTGACGAGCCGGTTTCGGCACTCGACGTTTCGATTCAGGCGCAGATTATCAATCTTCTTAAGGAACTTCAGCGCTCGATGAACCTCGCGTACATCTTCATTTCACACGACCTCTCGGTTGTTAAGTTTATTTCCGACAAGATTGGCGTTATGTATCTTGGCTCAATGATGGAGTTCGGAAACAAGAAGGATATCTTCGAAAATCCGCTTCACCCCTACACCAAGGCTCTTTTCTCGGCTATTCCCAACCCCAACCCCGACGTTAAGATGAACAGAATAGTTCTGAAGGGCGATATTCCCTCGCCTGCAAATCCGCCGAAGGGCTGCCGTTTCCACACGCGTTGCCCTCACGCGACCGAAAAATGCAAATACGTAACTCCTACCTACAAGGAATACGAGCCCGGTCACTTCGCAGCATGTCACATGCTTGAGAAAGAAGACTGATATGGGTAAGGATAAGAAAAAGAAGAAGCCAACCTACTATGACGACGGCAGAACGATTGCCGATATGTCGGCTTTTGGCAAGGGTCCCGCCTACAATTCAAACGGTTTAGGCCGCCCTCGCTCGACTGCAAAGGAAAAGTGGCAAACCTACGTTCAGGCAGTTAAGCAGATGTTCATACCGATGCTGATAATGCTTGGAATTATAACGGTTACCTTCGGAATAGTTTATCTTCTTCTGTAATAGAAAAGGCAGCGTAGCACAAATCAGTGTTACGCTGCTTTAATTATGTATACAAAAGAATAATTCTGTCACTTGAAAGGTTTTTCAACTTAATAATACACAGAAAAGAAAATCCTGTCATCGACAGGATTTTAATACTGTTTAGAAAAGAAAAATCCTGTCTGTGACAGAAATTTAATGCTGATTAGAAAAGAAAAATCCTGTCGATGACAGGATTTTTGGTTTACGGCATTTAATGCCCACAGAAAACCGAATAAGGAAGGAAACGGAACGCTCAAGTAAGCGAACCTGAAGAGCTTTTGCTAGTATTGAGAACAAAAGCAGTTCAAGCCCTCGGTCTATTAGTATCGATCAGCTACATGCATTACTGCACTTCCACCCTCGACCTATCAAACTCGTAGTCTACAAGTGACCTTACTCATTTAAAATGATGGGATATCTCATCTTGAGGTGTGCTTCACGCTTAGATGCCTTCAGCGTTTATCAACTCCGTACGCGG
>JAFUQP010000035.1 GCA_017472305.1 Clostridia bacterium
AGCTTTTGACATATCTCGCCTTTGGCGAGGAATGCAAAAGCATATCGAGTGCGTCAGCACATATCGAGTTTGTATATCTCGCCTTTGGCGAGGTATGCAAACCATATCGAAAATCCCGCGAGGGATTTATCTCGATGCGTGTTCTCCGTTAAGGATAACACGCTTTTAATTCGCTCCCTCGTGCTTAATTTGCTTCCACTCAACCTTCTTGAAGAGCGCGACGAATGCCGCAGGAATGAAGGAGAAGATAAAGAGCGGGAAGGTGAATATGTAAAGTATCTTCTTTGCCGAGCTTGCTCTGATTTTCTTCCAGTCGGAAATTGTAACCACAAGTCCGAATACAAACAGCGACATATACGCGCCGCCTATCATAGGAAGAACAGCCAAAAGCACGGTAAGGGGGTGTGTACCGAGTATCAGAAGCACCGTGCAGGCAACGATGTTTATCGCTACCGCTGTGAGCGAAATAATGTATGCGGGAGCAAGGCACATCATCATATCGAAGCAGGCAAGGAACTTGCCTATCTTACCCGAGAAGAGGCCCTTGACAAGAGATGTGAAATACTTTCTGAATATCTGAAGACCGCCCTTGCACCAACGCAGCTTCTGGTTCCACGAGGTCTTTCTGTCAACCGCCTGCTCGTCGTAGAACATAGCCGAGTTGCAGTATCCGCTCTTTGCGTCGTTTACCGCGTTATGGAGAGTGAATTCTCCGTCCTCGGTAAGGGTATGGAAGGGCCAGCCGCCGTAGCGCTTGCAAATCTCGTTCGAGAAGAGGAAGCCCGTACCCGCAATGAAGGTGTTACCGCCTATTCTGACTCTCGCAAGGTTGAGAACTCTCGCGTCGCGAAGGAAATACATTCCCTGACCTGCGGCTCTCCAGCCCCTGCCGTAGTTCGATGCGTTTCTGTAAGAGGAAACAACCTCGTAGCCCGCGGCAAACGCCTTGTTCATCTCGGTGAGGTAGTTCTTTTCCGCAACGTTATCGGCATCAAAGACTATGAACGCGTCGTATGCGTCCTCGCCTCTGTCGCGCTGAATACTCTTTAAGAGAAAATCAACGGCATACCCCTTGCCGCGCTCGAGCTGATTCTGTCTTTCGTATACGATAGCCCCTGCCTCGCGCGCGACGGCGGCGGTGCTGTCGGTGCAGTTGTCGGCAACGACGAAAACGTCAAAGAACTCTCTCGGATAATCCTGCTCCATAAGCGAGCCTATGAGGTTTGCGATTACCCCCTCCTCGTTACGCGCCGCGATTATCACCGCAAGCTTACTTGGCGGTGCATCGGGGTATTTCTTAATGCCCCCGACGTAGGCTATTACAAGATATATAAACTGATAGAAGTAACATAGCAAAAACACCGCACTGAGGCAAATATTGATAATGTTAAGCACCTGCATTGCTCTTTTCTCCTTGTTTATTTCCTAATTAACCGAGGGCGGCAAAAAAATGCTCCGTCCGTCAACGGCAGATATATTGTATCACAAATCCGTGAAAAAATAAAGCCCTTTTTGACTTTTTACTTCTTTTTGTTGATTTTTAATAAAATCAATATACTGAAATTGTTCTTTGTATACCTGAATAAAAGATTTTTTGTTGCTAATAATTAAATATTATTAATTAATTTTTATTTTTTAAAAATTTCTATTGCAAAAGACACCGAATTAGTGTAAAATGTATATAGCAACTCTACAAAAACTGTATTTGCGAGGAAGATATGGGTAACCGACTCAACAGCGCGTTTTTAAGTGCATATATAGAGCTTGACAAGGTCTGCTGTCTTAAGTTCGGCGCCGCAACGGGCGGTATAACCGAGTATATCAACAGGCTGATTACCGCAAGGTTCGCTCCCGACCGCGACGATGTTCTGCCGCGGCTTGTCAAGTACAGAAACATAAGAAACCGTATGGCGCACGAGGAAGGCGCGTTCGGTAAAATCGACGAGATTGCCAAGGCTGACGTTCGCTGGATACAGGGCTTCAAGAAGGCTATGCAGAAGAAGAGGGACCCGATTTCTCTCTACCTTCGTAAGACTCGTCGCTACGCACGCCGCAGAAGACTGCGCAAGGTGCTTATTATCGCGGCGCTCCTCATTCTGGTGCTTGGCGCGGCGGCGGCATTCATAATGTCTAAATTTATGTAAATACGGCTTCGGCATTTAGAAAACCCGAACGAAAAGAGCGGAGATACTTTCAAACGGTATCTTCGCTCTAAATTTATATTTATACTTTTTAGGTTGAAATTCTTTGAATTTCGCCTTTTTTCGTTCTGTTGCCATGTCCTCACTCACCGTACACCCGTACGCCTATCGCCCGTCAGCTGACGGCTTCCGGTCGGGCTCCCGCCCCCCTTGGGTCTTGGGCAAGCGTTGCTACCGGCGAAGCGCATCCAGCTCAAAGGAGTAAATTTTCTCGCCCTCGAGCTGGCGCGAATAAGCTCCGCCGACAGACGGACTTTCGGCAAAAGCATAGAGTTTTTCCCCATAAATGTAAACATCTCTTTGCATAGGCGGCATATTTATCCTCTTTTTTTCGGTTGAGGAGTCGAGGAAAAGGAGAGGAATTTTGTGCTGCCGCTCGCCGTCGGTGACCGTCACGGTGCTGCGCCTTTTCGTATCGAGGGTGTGATGCTCGAGCGAGGAGAACAGCTTCCCGTCAGAGCGGGAAATATACACGTCCTTGCCGTCAACGGCTAAGCCGCGAAGCGAGCTTCCCACCGATATGGCAGAGACGGGTGTAGGGATAATATAGCGCACA
This sequence comes from Clostridia bacterium, assembly GCA_017472305.1. GTDB lineage: Bacteria > Bacillota > Clostridia > Oscillospirales > CAG-272 > UBA1740. The sequence continues at coordinate 2,758 of JAFUQP010000035.1, forward strand.
GCCCCCTTGCCGCGCTCGGTTGTCAGGCGGAACGAGGTTATAAGAGAGGTGCCCTCGTCGCCTGCGGGCGAGGTGAGATGGGTAGCGCAGCCGTCGCATCCCTCAGCGGGGTGATAGCCGCCAACGTACAGAAAATCGCCCGATATAGAGAGCGAGGTCGCGACGGTGTACGCCTTTATTTTATCGTAGTAGATTACCCTCTCGTCAAAGCACTCAATGTCCTCGTAGTAATAGACGAGAATATCGCCGTCGCAGCCGACGTATATGTATTTGTCAAAAACCGCAAGACCGCCAAGCCTGCCGCCAAGCGGCATCTCCTCTTCGTCGTAGAGGGTTATATAGGTAAGCTCCCCGTCGTCCTTGTATAGATAAAGCCGCGCCGCATTTCCGAATCTACCGAGTATAAGCCTGCCGTCGGGGCAGTCGGCATAGCCGGTAGGCGAAAAGCCCTCGGGCACTGGCGGATAGTCCTCGGGCTCCGAGAGAGTCAGCAGGTCACAGAGCGCGGTATATTTTTGCATAGTAAAGGCGCCTATAGCCAGCGTGACCAGCATTGCCGATAGCACCGCGGTAATCAAAAGTACCTTAAACGTTCTCATATCAGGTATTAACCTTGGTAATGCCGATATTCAAGAGGTGGGCGTCGTTGGAATAGCTCACGGGAGTAAAGCTGCCCTGCCCATACTCCATAACCGAGTATGACGCGTTTGATGGGAATTCAAGCGTTCCGACTATTTTCTCGGGAGCAATCCCCACAGCCCTCGCCCAGAAGGAGCGAATAACCGCCGCGTGCGCGGCAATAAGCACGGTCGAGCCCGCGTGCCGCTCTGCAATCCTCTCAACCTCGGACATAAAGCGCTCGCCGGCCCGAGCTACAGCCTCGCCGCCGGGGAAGGTGAAGGTGCCGAAGCCTAAGTGCCAATCGCGCTCAAAGACCTCGCCCGAGGACGCAATAATTTCTTCAACCGAGCGCCCCTCCCATTCGCCGATATCCACCTCGCGAAGCTCTCGGGACGGTATAACGGTTATGTTGCGCCTCTCTGCGTGGGGACGCGCGGTATTCATAGCGCGGAGCAGGTCGCTCGAATATACGTAATCTATTTTTTCATCCGCGAGAGCCTCGGCGGTGGCAGCCGCCTGCATATAGCCCTTCTCGGAAAGGTCAAGGTCGGTGTGCCCGAGCATTACGCGTACGGCGTTGCCGAGGCTTTCTCCGTGCCTTACAAATATCAATTTTGTTTTCATTCTGTCTCCATTTTATAGCTTGCGTTATTTAAGCAGGTGTCGCTCTAGAGAAATAAGCAAAACCCCAACTCTCGTGCCCTAGTTGCGGCTGCACTTGGCATCTATGCCCGAGCGGGAGAAGCAGAGCCGTCAGACCTCGGTGCGGGAGCGCTTGGTATCAAGGAAGCCTATCGACTCGATATGCGTGTAGTCGGAATAAACGAGAGGAATAAGCCTTCCCGCGCGGTAGAGAACGTAGGAGAACGACGCGTTAATAGCAAACGGCAGCTCTCTGCCCATATCAGCAGGCTTTATGCCGAGCATAAGCCCGAAGAAGGCGCGAAGCACGCCTGCGTGAGTACCGATAAGCAGTCTTTTGCCGAGGTTTTGCTCCGCAACCGACACGGCAGTGCGGTGAAAACGAAGCGCCGCGCCGATAACCGTTTCGCCAATTCCGCAAAAGACGGGGAATTTCCTTTCATACTCGGGTAAATAGGTTTCCTCTGACATAGGGATTGACTCAAGAGAAGCAAGCGACACCTCACGGGTGTCCGCATATTCACGCGCCTCGCTTAAGGTTCTGTGCGGCTCTCCCGAAGGGTGAATATACCGAGAAGCCGCGGCAGCAGAGGCAACGTTATCAGAGGTGCCGTTCCTATGCTGCAAGGAATATATATATTCCTCGGGGACAGAAACGCTCTCGGGCAGAAGCGTTGAATATTCACCTCGGAAATCGTAGAGCGCGAAGCCGTCACCGAAGTAATAAAGGTAAAGCTCGCCGTATCTTTCTCTTGCACCGTCCTTTGGACGGCACTCCCAATCGCCTACGTGAATTTCACGGAATCCTGCATTTTTATGCAAAGGCAGCCCTCTGAGGTCGGCGTGATATTTGGCGGTAGTCGAAGCCCTGACAAGGTCGCTTGCATAGACCGCGTCAAGAGGCTCTGAAGCAAAGGCGCGCGACGCGGTTTCTGCCTGGAGAACGCCGCGCTCGGTCAAGGGAACGTCGGTCTGTCCCGACATAACGCCGTATCTGTTGCCGTAGCTCTCGCCGTGCCTTTGGAAAATCAAGAGGCATTCGTCCTCACGCAACGCACCCGGAATATCTGCACATTTAACTAAACAGCTCATAATTTAAAACTTAAAAATATTGCACCTTCAAATTGTTAATATCAAGGCAAAACAGCCTTAAACCTATGATTATAGTATACATAAAATAAGCGAATAAGTCAAGAGAATCCAAAAAAAACAGATTAACAAAATTCGGAAACGCTCCGAGAACGCGAAATCGGATTTTAGACAGCAGGCGAGCAAGAAAACAGGCTGATACTCACCCGAATAGAAGTCCGAGAAAAAAGCCGCACCGACAAATTTCGCAGCAGCCAAACAACCGTATATTTATTCCCTGCTCGTCATATTTATGCATTAATATAATTCGCATAATTTACGAATTTAAAACGCCGGTTAAAGCACAAATCCCTAAATATAGCCGTTTTAGGCGCGTTATATCGTTGCGTTTGCAGCTCTATCTTAGACGCTTCGTAAAATTTACAACCGCTTTTTCAAAAAATATGCAAAAATCACGCATAAATCACCCGAGAGAGATAATCTCAATATAAAACTGTTAATATTTGGTAATTATAATGCTTTTTAATTGGATTAAAGTAAAGGGCAGCTCGTATGACTCATGAACTTCTAAATAGTACTCAACTGCTCAAAGCTCTCTGCATCTATAACCGAATTATAACAAAAACTCCGTTTTTAGTGCCCAAAAAGAGCTATATAAAGCATTTATAGGGTTAATTTGTGGGGAAAATCAGCAAAAAATGCACCAAAAACAGCATAAAAAGCCCAATTTGCCCGATGCCATTCGTTTTCCCTATTGCTACAGCTGATTTGCACTTATAGCCTTAGTACGCTTAAACCTATTATACCCTATATGAAACCTTCGGCTTCGAGTGTTCTTTGCTTATCGTAGTCTATACGCGCGGACTTTGCTCGTGCCTCTTGACTTCATTTATTGATATCCGCGATATTCTCAACAATTTTACGCGATAGATAACACCTTATAAGCAATCAAAATCGCAAAAACTCGTTCAGCAGCTAATGTTTCACGTGAAACAAGGGGGATTTAAGGCGGTGAGGCTCCAAACGATATCGAAACCAATGTTTCACGTGAAACAAAAATGTGTTTCTAGTGGCGATAGTGCCAAAAGGCAACTCTAAAAGCAATGTTTCACGTGAAAAAACGATTTAAAACATTCTGAACATTAACCACGGTCAAACAGCCAACGTTTCACGTGAAACAAAATTATTCGATAAACGAGTAAAACGAATTGACTTTTTGTATTATATATAGTATAATAATAATACACGAAGTTCGCGTCTGTCGGCTTGCCAGCAAGGGCGAACGACTGTATTTCAAGGAATGTGCGAAAATCCTTGATTTTCGGCGTGGTGCCGCAAGGCAACACAGTTGATTTTGCCGAGCAGGCAAAAGCAACGTCACATATATTATACTACGGTTTGTTTTTATATTCTTAGGGATAAACCGCAGAAAACCAGCAGAGGTAGAATAAATGGGAAAAATAGTATGCTTTTCTAATCAGAAGGGCGGTGTTGGTAAGACAACCTCTTGCGTCAACATCTCTGCTCAGATTGCAAACAAGGGCAACAAAAAGGTCTTGATGATTGATATGGACCCGCAGGGAAATGCCACAAGCGGACTTGGTCTGCCCAAATCGAAGATAAAAAACACGATTTATGACGTTATTATTGGCAGATGTGACGTCAAAGACGCCATTATTAAGACAAAATTCAAGAATTTATCTGTTGTTCCTGCTAATATCGACCTTGCGGGAGCGGAGCTTGAGCTTTACGACCTCGAGGATACGACAGATTTCGCAAAGCTCGCGCTCGAGAGCGTTAAGGACGATTACGACTACATATTTATAGACTGCCCACCCTCGCTCGGTATGCTCACCGTCAAGGCACTATCTGTTTCGGACGGCGTTGTGATACCTATGCAGTGCGAATTTTATTCACTTGAGGGTATGTCGCAGCTCTTTAACACCATCAAAAAAATAAGAACTCTCTACAACCCGACTCTACAAATAGTAGGAATTCTCCTCACAATGTATAACGCAAGGCTCACTTTAACCGGTCAGGTGGTCGCAGAGCTTAAAAAATACTACGCAGACAAGCTCTTCAAGGTTCCGATTTCAAGAACTGTCAGAATTTCCGAAGCTCCGGGATACGGCGAGCCAATATGCTACCACGACCCATACGGAAAGGGCTCGCTTGAATATGCTGCCGTCGCAAAAGAGCTGATGCTAAGAATATAAGTTTTTACCGATTTACTTATACCAAGACCAGTCCGCAAGCTTTATTTACAATAATATCTTAAAGAACATTATAAAAGACGGTTACGACAACGTTCTATGTCGGAAGATTATATAAACTCGCTTGCATTAATTACCATTTATTGGTAATTATCAGGTGATTACAAAATTTCTTTTTGTAAGATTTTGTAGCGCCGACTTTGAGTGAGTTCCCCACCGCAAGTCTTTGTTTTGAACAGATTACAAAGACAAAGACCCATTTTCTTTTAGAATCTTACAATAATTTCGGCATTATTCCCCACATTCATACAAAGGAGCAAATGAAATGGCAAAGAAAAACAGCGGCCTCGGCAGAGGCCTTGATGCAATATTTCTTGACAACGCGCTTATAGAGAGCGAAAACGGCGGCGAGGACAAAATCGCTACGCTTAAGCTTTCACTTATCGACCCGAAGAGCGACCAGCCCAGAAAGTATTTTGATAAAGAGGCACTCGAGCAGCTCGCCTCGTCGATTCTGGAAAACGGACTTCTTCAGCCCATTCTCGTCAGGGAGTACGGCGACGGAAGATATCAGATAATCGCAGGAGAGCGACGCTTCCGCGCCTCAAAGCTTGCAGGGCTATCGGAAATCCCCGCAATCGTGCTTGATAGGGACGACAGAAAGGCGGCAGAGATTGCCCTTATCGAGAACGTTCAGCGAGAGGACCTCAACCCACTCGAGGAAGCGCTTGGCTATAAGGCACTCGCCGAGGAATACGATATGACACAAGAGGAGCTCTCCCTTAAGGTCGGCAAGAGCCGCAGCGCGATAGCCAATACCTTAAGACTTCTCGACCTTCCCGACGAGGTGTTAACGCTCGTCGCCTCGAAGGAGCTTTCGGCAGGTCACGCCAGAACGCTCCTCGGTCTTAAGGAGCGCGACGAAATGATTCTTCTCGCGCAGATGTGCATTGAAAACGACCTCTCGGTAAGAGCTCTCGAGCTTGAGGTCAAGCGCCTCAACAAGCCGATTAAGGTAACTCCGCCGAAGGAAATCCCCTTTGTCGATTACTTCCGCGAGCTCGAGCTTAAGGTGCAGTCGCACCTCGGCAGACGCGTAAAAATCGAGGAAAAGGGCAAAAAGAAAACGATAACCCTCACCTATGAGAACAACGAGGACCTCGACGAAATTATCAAGCTCCTCTGCGGCGACAGCTTCCTCTCGGAGTAATTTTCCGTGTCTGAAATACCGACAAGAGGGGGGTGACAGCTTGCAGCCGTATATCTACATACCGATAATTCTATTATGGATTGTCATCTTTACGACCTTCCGTAGCCAACGAAGGGCAATAATCCTACGGAAAATCATTGAAAGAAAAAGAAAAGCGGAGAACACCGAAATGAAAGAGCTTGCAGAAAGATTTATTGGCAAGGAGTGCCTACTTTACACCTTTGACGGCGGCCGTCAGTACGAGGGAACAGTCAAAGAAGTAACCGACGGCGCGCTTCTCATAGAAAAGGACGGGGCGGAAGAGGCAGTCAACCTCGATTTTATTATCCGTATTAGGGAATATCCAAAAAACAAAAAGGGTAAGAAAAAGTCGCTTGTGCTCGACTAAGCCCCTCGGCAGCAGAGCCAAAACATAAGCCCCACAGCGGAAAAATTCCGTCACGCCCCGGCGAAAAAACCCTAGCTTGTTCAATATTCGTTCAATAATTCTTTATATATTAGTATTGAATTGAGCGCCTTTTGGCGGTATACTATATATAAGCTATGCCGTCGGGCAACCGAGGCGGCTTTGAATAACCGCACCGCTAAAAGGAACAGTTATGAGTTTTGTAGAATACCTTGACAGGTTTATAAATCTGAACCTCAACGAATATCCGAATATCGGCATCAATCTTGAGATAAACAAGCTGATGCTATGCCTCTTTATCGGACTTGTGCTATCGACCGTGCTTGTCAGCTACTTCCGTAAGGGAATGGTAGACCTCGTGCGCTCGCTTTTGCGCCGAGAGGCAAGATGTGAGGAGAGCGCGAAAACGCTCGGCGAGCTGAGGTTAAGCTCGCTTGCCGTAAAATACGCCGTAACGAAAAATTCGAGAATTCAGAAGATAGTCAAGCGAGTAGGCGCGCCCGAGTACAGCTACGAGGAGTACCGCGAGCTGATTAAAAGGAAGGGCTTCAAGGAAGAGAGGATAGACCTTGAGTCTGCGAGGTTCTATATTCCCGAGGGTGCATCTGACGAGGCAAACCGCATCTATGAAAAGAACGAAATATCGCTTATTAACACGCTTCTATTCTGCGTGCTGCTCTTAATAATTTTCGTTTGCGTAGCACTCGTAATGCCCGAAATTCTGACGCTCGTTGATGCGGCGCTGGCTTAACGCCTTTATAAGAGCCTTTATAAAACAATATAAAAAACACCGTTTTTGTAACGTTTGGTTTACAAATTCGGTGTTTTTTAATTTTTTCTGCGAATCAGGAATTTATCGCTCGGCGATTTCATCCGCCAACGGTGGATTTCACACGTCTTTGACGGATTTGTCTATGTAACCTTCCGCCCGGGGCATCACACAAAGTGCCGCGGCGTAATTTCTGTCGCCAAAGGCGAACGAGGCGCAGGCTACACCCAGGCTCTTCTCGGAGAGTATTTCACCAAGCAAAGAATAGGCGGAAAAACCCCGTCCGTCAAGCTTAAGGAGTGCCTCTGCCGTCGCCCAAAGCTCGGTTTTATCAAGCTCACGACAAGTCGCAGAGCTCGGTGTAGCTATAGCTACAGCAAGGGAAGCGGCATCGCTACAAGGTGCGACACCGCTACAAGGTGCGACACCATGGGAAGCAATACCCCCGTCACGCGCCCCCGAAAGGAGCATCTCTCCCGAGCCTTCGGTCGGCAATCCTTCGGGATTTTGTGCGGTTTTTTTAAGAATTTTTTCCGCCGCCGTGGGGCTATCCTCTGTGAAGAGGCTGATTTTTTCTCTGTGGGGGACAATGCTCGCGGATAGCACAAACCGCTTGTCGAGTCGCTCTCCGAGAGCTGCCGATACCTCTTTCTGCAAATCTGCTCCCACTCTCACGCTATCGCTGACCGCAACAAGGACAAGCTCTCCGCTATGCGAGATGCTGAAATCAATCGCCGACCGCACCCCGTCCTTATGCAGATACGGTCTGCCCCCCTCCTCAAATTCAAGAGCGAGGCTCTCGGGGTCGCAGCCGAAGTCCTTCCTAAGAATTTTAGAAAGCAGGCGGTAGGCGGTGTACCTTTCGAGCTTCACTTTGTCGCCCGAGAGCAGAATATGCTCGACCGCCCCCGTCACAAGCCCCGAGAGAGGCCCTCTCCTTTTCCGTACCTTCTCAATTTTTACGGCTATCATACGTTCATAATTACCGGCAAAATCATAGGCTTGCGCTTGGTTTCCTTGAAGATAAACTTCGCAAGGTCGTCCTTGAGCTGAGCCTTGATATATGCGTAATCTCCCGAATGCTTTGCAAGCGACTTTTCAAGAGATGCCTCGGATAGGCGCTTGGTTTCCTTCATAAGCTCCTCGGACTCCTTCACGTAGACAAATCCGCGCGACACGATATCGGGGCCTGAAATAATATAGCCGCCGTCCATATCAACCGTCGCGACAACAACCACAAGTCCGTCCTCAGAGAGGTGCTTTCTGTCGCGGAGAACAACGCTGCCGATATCGCCGACACCCGAGCCGTCAACAAGCACTCTGCCCGCGGGAACAGTTCCGTTGAAGCCTGCCGTTTTCTTGCCTATCTCGAGCACGCGTCCAAGCTCCGATACGAAGATATTTTCCGAGGGAATTCCCATAAATTCCGCAAGGTCCTTGTTCGCATAGAGGTGGCGGTACTCGCCGTGTATGGGCATAAAATACTTAGGACGCGTCAGAGCCATCATAAGCTTAAGCTCCTCGCCGCGCGCGTGTCCCGAAACGTGTACGTCCTCGGTGGAGTCGTTCACAACCTTGACACCGCACCTGACGAGCGCGTTTATAATCTTGCCGACGAGCTTTTCGTTACCGGGAATTGCGCTTGAGGAGAGAATAACCACGTCGCGCGGAGAAATTCTCACCCTGTCGTGCTCGCCAAAGGCTATTCTGTAGAGTGCAGACATAGGCTCGCCCTGGCTTCCGGTAGTGATAAGCGTTACCTCCTCTGGCTTATAGCGCTTGATATCGTTAACGTCGATAAGCACTCCGTCGGGAAGGTCCATATATCCAAGCTCCGCCGCAGCACCGATGACGTTTACCATACTTCTGCCGAGGACGGCAACCTTTCTTCCGTGGTTTGCCGAGGCGTTTATAATCTGCTGAACTCTGTGTACGTTCGAGGAGAAGGTCGCAATAATCAGCCTTCTGTCCTCGTATTGAGTAAATATTCTCTCAAGAGAAGAGCCTACCGTGCGCTCCGAGGGAGTATAGCCCGGGTGCTCGGCATTGGTTGACTCGCAGAGCAGAAGCTCCACGCCCGCCTTTCCAATCTCTCCGATTCTCGTCAAATCCATCATTTTTCCGTCTATCGGGGAGACGTCGAGCTTGAAGTCGCCGGTATGGAAAACAACGCCGACAGGTGTCTTTATTGAAATCGCGCAGGCGTCGGCGATAGAGTGGTTCACGTGGATAAACTCCGCCTTGAAAACGCCGAGGTTAATTACGTCGCCCGCCTCGACAGTATATAATTCAGGCTCGAAGGGCGGGGGATTTTCGTCGAGCTTGCCCTCTATAATGCCGAGGGAGAGCCTCGTTCCGTAAATCGGAACGTTAATTGACTGGAGAACGTACGGCACAGCACCGATATGGTCCTCGTGGCCGTGGGTAATAAGTATTCCTCTGATTTTGTGCGCGTTCTTCACAAGATAGGTGATGTCGGGAATGACCAGGTCAACACCGGGCATCTCCTCGTCGGGAAAGCCCATACCGCAGTCGATTACGACGATATCCTCGCCGTATTCAAGCACTGTCATATTCTTACCTATTTCCTGAAGACCGCCAAGAGAAATCACACGCAGCTTTCTGCCGTCGTCTCCCTTAATTCTTTCTTTCTTCATTCTTAATTCTTATATCTTTAATTACTTATTTTCAAAACAAAAGGCTAATTAATATAGCCACCGATAAAGTCAGGACAACACCGAGTAAGAAAGGAAGGAGAAAACGTAAAAGCTTTCTTCTTTTTTCTCCTTTGTCGGTGCTATCTCGGGAAATACTCTCGTCGATAATTCTGTCTGCCTCAGAGAGCATATCCTTTATTTGAGCACGGGAATTATCTCTACCCTCGTTTACTATAAAATACGCCTCACTGAAAAGGCTGCTTCCCGTGTTTTTTAAATGTATTACCTTTTTTTCCGCTCCCCTCACGAACACTTCTCCAAACTTAAAATAATCAAGAGCTGTTCCGATGCCTGCTAAAGCGCACGGCATTGTTATTCGTCAGCTCACCGCGACAGTTATCAATCACAGTCCGTCTGACAAAAAGATAGCCCTTGCCAAAAATTATTGACCTACAGAGAAGGGTTATTCACAAAAAGGATTTTTATTTTAGCTTGAGGGTTAAAGACGTGGCGAGGGGACTCTGGTATTCTATCCTCAATATACTTAAATAAAGTATAAAGAAATATAATTCTGCCCCTCGCCAAACCTAAAGATGCTTTAAATTTAATAGAATAAGCGCGTTTTTGTAAATATCAGTTTACAAATATTACTTTCTTCCGAACCAGAGGAAGCCTCTCTTCTTCTTGCCATCGTCCTTTGCGGAGCTTCCTACCTGTACGGTTACAAGCTCGTCAAGCGAGTTAAGCTCGGGCTCATCCTCCTCATCGTCATCGTCGTCGCCTGCGAAGGAAAGTGCAGATGCTGCTGCGGGTGCGGGCTCTGCCTTAGGTGCTTCTGCTACAGGTGCTTCCTCTACTACAGGAGCTGCTTCTGCTACGGGTGCTTCCTCTACAACAGGTGCTGCCTCTGCTACAGGTGCTTCCTCTACTACAGGTGCTGCCTCTGCTACAGGTGCTGCTTCTGCTACAGGCGCTTCCTCGACAACAGGTGCTTCCTCTACAACGGGCGCGGGCTCTGCCTTAGGTGCCTCTTCTACTACAGGAGCAGGAGCTGCCTTCTTAGGAGCCTTCTTTTCTGCCTTGGGTTCCTCTGCCTTGGGTGCTTCCTCTACTACGGGAGCAGCCTCTACTGCGGGAGCTTCAGCTGCAACGGGAGCTGCAACTGCTACAGGCTCTGCCTTGATTTCTGCTGCTACTGCGCCGTCCTCGGTCTTGGGCTTTCTCTTTCTCTTCTTCTTCTCGGGGCGGGGAACGTCGAATGAGTCGTCAAGAAGGTTGTCAATGGAGATACCGAGAAGCAGCTTCATCTCGAGAAGCTTCGGAACCTCGGGGTAGGACTGGCCGCACTCCCACTTGTAGACCGCCTGACGCGATACGCCAACCGCGATAGCGAACTCCTCCTGGGTAAGGCCTTTGGTTTTTCTGAGAATAACGAGTTTTTCCTTGAATGTCATGGTGTTAATCCTCCTTACCGCCCGAAGGCGGTTTTTTTATATAATTTTTAATTTTTTAAAATATATCACTTAAAAGGATTGCTCCTCGGAATCAAGGGACACCCTCTCCTCCGCGTTACGGTTTTCTGTGGCGGTGCTCTCTATTTCCTTGTCAATCGCCTCGCTCTCCTTCTCAATATCCTCCGCACGCTCAAGTCGCGCAACGTTATTGATGTAAGAGCCCTCGTCAAGGCGCATTATAATTACGCCTGCCGCGGAGCGTGAGTAGACGTTAATGCCCGAAACAGAGGTTCTGATAATCGTTCCCTCGTTGGTTATAAGCATTATATCGTCGTCGTCAGAAACCGTGATAATAGATGCAAGCTTACCCGTCTTTTCGCTTATCTTATGACAGGTTACGCCGTGACCGCCTCTGTTCTTCATCTGTCTGAAGTCGGAGAAGGGCGAGCGCTTACCCATACCCTTTTCGGTGACGGTAAGCATAGTCTTTTCATCGTCAACGACACAAACGCCGACGACGTAGTCGCCCTCGGAGAGGGTAATTCCCTTAACTCCTCTTGCGGCTCTGCCCATCGAACGGACGTTGTTCTCGTCAAATCTCGTGGCAAGTCCGTCACGGGTCGCAAGCACAAGGCTCTCGTTACCCGTCGTGTGTCTTACGAAGATAAGCTCGTCGTCCTCGTCGAGATTGATTGCAATCTTACCCGACTGCCTCTGATACTCGAACTCGGAAAGAAGCGTTCTCTTTATAATACCTCTGCGTGTTACCATAGTGAGGTATTCGCCCTCAACAAACTCGGTAATAGGAATTATTGCGGTTACGTATTCGCCCTCGGTGAGGTTAATTATGTTAACGAGGTTCGTGCCCTTTGCCGTTCTTCCCGCCTCGGGAATTCTGTACGCCTTCTTCGCGTAAACTCTTCCCATATTGGTAAAGAACATAAGGTGCGCGTGGCTGTTGGATACAAGAACGTCCTCGACGAAGTCGTCCTCCTTGGTAGTCATACCGATAATGCCCTTGCCGCCTCTGTTCTGAGCCGAGTAGACGTCGGCTCTCTGACGCTTGATGTAGCCTGTGTGGCTTACGGTAATAACGCAGGTGTGTCTTTCAATAAGGTCCTCAAGGTCAATCTCCTCGGAAGCCTCAACAAGCTCGGAGCGGCGTGTGTCGCCGAACTTTCTCTTTATTTCCTCAAGCTCTTCCTTAAGAATATCCTTAAGCTTTTCCTCGTCCTCGAGAATTTCTCTTAGCTCCTTGACAATACCCTCAAGCTTCAGAAGTCTTTCCTCAACCTTCTGTCTTTCAAGTCCCGAAAGCTTACCGAGAGTCATCTCTACGATAGCCTGCGCCTGAAGCTCGGAAAGACCGTATCTGTTCATAAGGTTTTCCTTTGCGGCTGGAATGGAGTCGCTGGTCTTGATAATCTTGATTATCTCGTCTATATTGTCGGTTGCTATCTTGTAGCCCTCGAGAATGTGCATCTCGCGCAGTGCCTTGTCAAGGTCGAACTGCGTTCTCTTTTCTATAATGCTCTTCTGGAAGTCGATGTACTTGTCGAGCATCTCGGGAAGATTAAGGGTTTTCGGCTCGCCGTTGTCGATAACGAGCATATTGACCGAGCAGGTGTCCTGAAGTTGGGTATACTTGTAGAGCTGATTGAGTATTACCTCGGCGTTTGCGTCGCGCCTGTACTCAACGACAATTCTCATACCGCCTCTGCCAGACTCGTCACGCAGTGCCGTAATTCCTTCAATCTTCTTTTCCTTAACGAGGTTAGCCATGCTCTCAATAAGCATTGCCTTGTTGACCATATAAGGAATTTCGGTGAATATAATTCTCTTGTGGTCGTCCTCTATATTTGCGCGGGCTCTGATGTAAACTCTGCCCTTACCGGTTTCATACGCCTCTCTGATACCTCTTGAGCCGTATATAATTGCCGCTGTGGGGAAGTCGGGGCCCTTTATAAACTCCATAAGCTCGTCAACCGAGCACTCGGGATTGTTTATTCTATAAACCGTTCCGTCTATAACCTCGGTGAGGTTGTGAGGGGGAATATTCGTCGCCATACCGACGGCAATTCCGACAGAGCCGTTAACGAGAAGGTTCGGGAAGCGCGAGGGAAGTACTATCGGCTCATCTCTCGTGTTATCGAAGTTTCTGGTCATAGGAACGACCTTCTTTTCGATATCTCCCATCATATAATCGGCTATCCTCGACATTCTCGCCTCGGTATAACGGTATGCGGCTGCGCCGTCGCCGTCAACGTTACCGAAGTTTCCGTGTCCCTCAACGAGAGGATAACGGAGCGAGAAGTCCTGCGCCATTCTTACCATAGTGCCGTAAACTGCCGCGTCACCGTGCGGGTGATATCTACCGAGCACGTTACCGACCGTCGTTGCCGACTTACGGAAGGGCTTATCGTGGGTGAGGTTATCCTCGTACATCGCGTACATAATTCTTCTCTGTCCGGGCTTCATACCGTCCCTGACGTCGGGAAGCGCACGCGAGGTGATAACGCTCATTGAATATTCAATAAACGAGGTTCTTACCTCTTTTTCCATATCCCTCTCCTCAATTCTCTGGAGAGGAAATTCTATGTCGTTGCTTTTATATGTATGTTCCATTTTTATCCTTTCTTTTAAGTTATAAACATTACCTTGATAATATTCATTCCTTAAATGTCAAGGTTTTCAACAAACTTTGCATTTTTAGTTATAAATTCGCGCCTCGGCTCAACCATATCTCCCATAAGAACAGAGAATATCTCGTCGCACTTGATGGCGTCCTCAACCGTCACCTTAAGAAGCGTTCTCTTCTCGGGGTCCATAGTAGTTTCCCAAAGCTGCTCGGCGTCCATTTCTCCAAGACCCTTGTATCTCTCGGACTCAACGCCCTTGACACCAAGCTCCTCAATAGCTCTGTCGCGCTCCTCGTCGGAGAATGCATAACGGAGCTGCTTGCCCTTGTATACCTTATAAAGCGGGGGCTGTGCAAGGTAGATGTGTCCCTGTTCGATAAGAGGACGCATATGTCTGAAGAAGAAGGTCAGAAGAAGAATTCTGATGTGCGAGCCGTCAACGTCGGCATCCGCCATAAGTATAATCTTTCCGTAGCGGAGCTTCTGTATATCGAAGTCGTCGCCGATACCGCAGCCGAGAGCCTGAATAATAGGAATAATAGAGGTGTTTGCGTAGACCTTATGAAGTCTTGCCTTCTCAACGTTAAGTATCTTACCTCTTAAGGGAAGAATTGCCTGGAAGCGGCTGTCACGGCAGTTCTTCGCAGAGCCGCCCGCGCTATCTCCCTCGACGAGGTATAGCTCTGTGAGCCTTGCTTCCTTCTCGTTACAGTCGGCAAGCTTTCCGGGAAGGGTTGAAACCTCGAGAACGTTCTTTCTTCTCGTTAATTCTCTTGCCTTCCTTGCCGCCTCTCTTGCGCGGCTTGCCGCCATGGCCTTTTCTATAATCATTTTAGCCGAGGAAGGATTTTCCTCAAGATACTCCTCAAGCTTCTTATCAACTATAGAGTCAACGAGCGTTCTTATTTCACTGTTACCGAGCTTTGCCTTCGTCTGCGACTCAAACTGTGCGTCGGTAAGCTTAACGGAGATAATAGCAACGAGTCCCTCTCTTACGTCCTCTCCCGAGAGTCCCTTGTCGTCACCCTTGATTATACCCGTTTTCCTTGCGTAGTTGTTTATAGCTCTCGTAAGAGCCGTCTTAAAGCCCGTTTCGTGCGTACCGCCCTCTATAGTAGACATATTGTTCGCAAAGGAAATAATAGTCTCGTTATAGCTGTCGTTATACTGCATTGCGACCTCGGCAATAGAGCCGTCGCGCTCGCCCTTCATATAAATTACGTCGGGGTGTACGGGATTTCCTCTCTTCTCGTTGTTAAGATACTCAACGAAGGAAATAATTCCGCCCTCGTAATGAAGAACCTCTTCTCTCTCCTGTCCCTCACGAAGGTCCTTAAGTATAATCTTTACACCCGCGTTAAGGAAGGACTGCTCCCTCATTCTTACAAGAATGGTTTCAAAATCAAAGACGGTTTCCTCAAAAATTGTCGGGTCGGGCTTAAATCTTACGAAAAGACCGTGACGTCCGTCCGAGGAGCCCTCGCACTTAAAGGGTCTTGCAACAGCGCCTCTCTCAAATCTTTCGGTATATCTGTTGCCGTCCCTGCAGTTCTCAACCTCTACCCACTCCGAGAGAGCGTTAACAACCGAAGCTCCGACACCGTGAAGACCGCCGGCAATTTTATATCCGTCGCCGCCGAACTTTCCACCCGCGTGAAGAACGGTATATACTACCTCAAGCGTCGGAAGCCCCAGCTTCTCGTTCATACCCGAGGGAATACCTCTACCGTCGTCCTGTACCGAAACGCTGTTGTCCTGCCAGATAGTAACGGTAATTGAGTTACACTCACCGGCGAGTGCCTCGTCTATAGAGTTATCCACTATCTCGTAAACGAGGTGGTGAAGTCCTCTTATAGAGGTAGTACCTATATACATACCCGGGCGTTTTCTTACAGCCTCAAGTCCCTCAAGAACCTGAATTTGGCTATCGTCATAACCCTTGTTTTCGATTTCGTTTGCCATTTTTTCTACCATCCTTTTCTATCCTAACAAACAAAAAATTAACCAATAACCTTAAATCAATTAAAAATCAAGTCATAAGCATTAATCAAAATAACAATTAATAGCTATATTATATATTAAATGTAACCATAACTTTACATTTAATTATGTTTCCTTACCCTCAAATCTCAAAGAAAGACTGTGAGAGGATATTCTTGAAAGCTTTATTTTCTTAACCTCACCCTCATCGTAAAGAACAATCGAGCGCGGAAGGTCGTCGTCCTCGTATTCAACAAGCCCCTCCTTTTCCATTCTGCCGACAAAGCTCTTTCCCGACGGAGTAAGAGTTGCCGAGTCGAGGTCGAAAATACCTATTACGTTTCCTTTAGGTATGCTTTTCTTATTTCCTATATGAAGAAACATACTCTCCACCCCTCACGTCAATAATACAGTCTGCATATCCCATACATTCGTCGGCATCGCAGGAGGTTATTATATACTGCTTTCCAAATGAGCCTGAGAGAAGATATTTTTTTCTTTTTTCGTCAAGCTCACTCAGCACGTCGTCAAAGAGATATACAGGCTCCTCGCCGAATTTCTCCTTTATAACCGCACCCTCTGCAAGCTTCATTGAAAGAACAACCGAGCGCTGCTGCCCCTGAGATGCAAAGCTCTTTGCTTCCTTGCCGTTAATATAAATTTTTATATCCTCTCTGTGAGGACCGAATAGGGTAACACCCGCTGAAATTTCTCTGTCAAGAGAGGACGAGAGAATTTTTTTATATTCCTCGCGTATCTTTTCTCTGTTATTTGACTCTGTTTGAATATCCGAGTGATATTCAAAGGATAAAGACTCTCTGTCAGAGGAAATCTCCTTCATAATTTTCTCTGCCTCAAGGGATATTTTTTTAAGATACTCTATCCTCATAAGATAAACGTATGAGGCATAATCCGCCATAATCGACGACCAGCTGTCAAGCTCGAGTCTGTCTACAGGCATACCCTTCTGCAAAAATTTAAGTATACAGCTTCTTTCGGTCAGAGCCTTCTTATAGTCAGAGTAATATTTTATATAAGATGGCTCACACTGCGATATAGCAACGTCAAGAAAGCTTCTTCTTTCCTCAGGTCCACCCTTTACAAGAGAGAGGTTGTCGGGCTGAAAGAGAACCGAGCGGAAGGAGCCTATCATTTCAGCTACCCTTCCTATCTTATATCCGTTCTTCTTTCTCTGCCTTTCTCTGCCGAAAAGAGAATATTCAAGCCTTCCGTCCCCAAAAGAGTCGGAGTATTCAATAGAAAGAGAAAATCCCTCTTTTCCAAACCCTACAAGCTCAGAATCCTCTCTTGCCCTGAAGGATTTTCCTCTTGAAAAGAGATATATTCCCTCAATAACGTTGGTTTTACCCTCTGCGTTGTTGCCGTGAAGAAGATTAACTCCGGGAGAGAATTCTATCTCGCATTTATTAATGTTGCGAAAATCTCTCGCAGAAAATTTCTTTAAAATCATTGCTGGTCGTTCATACGAACGGGAAGAATCATATAGAAGTACTTGAACTCGTCGTCAGCCTCAACAGGCTCGATAGTTATAGCCTGAGTTGCGCTCTTAAGAGAAATCTTTATATTTTCTCCCTCTGCAACCTTCGTGCTGTTAATGAGATAACGGCAGTTGAAGCCTATATCAAGGTCACCGCCCTCGTGAACACAGTCCATCTCGTCAAATACCCTGCCGTTAACCGATGCGGAGGTAACCGAGAGCGACTGCTCGTATACGGAAATCTTTACGTAGCTCTTACCGCTTGACTTTATTTTTTCCTCTGCAACTATATTAGCTCTCTCAAGAGCATCAAGAAATCTCTCTCTGTCAACGGTAACGAATATATCGTTCTCCTTGGGAATAATTCTCTCGTAATCTATGTACTCGCTGTCAATGGTTCTTGTGAAGAATACCGTATCTCCCTTAACTACAATAGCGTGCTTTCTGGAAATGAAGAACTTAACGTTCTCCTCCTCCCCCTCAGAGAGGCACTTTGAAAGCTCGCCGAGAGCGTGACCGGGAATAATAAAGGAGTAGGAAAGCTCACCGCTTGCCGCAAGGGAGCTTATATCGCACTTGACCGAGCAGCGCGAGAGAGTATAGCTGTCACAGGAAACAACCTCCATCTCACCCTCGCGGATTTTGAAGAACGCGCCGCAGAGCATAGGTCTGTTATCCTGCTCGGCAATAGAGTGAGAAACCTTACCTATAATCATCTTAAGCTTCTCGGAGGAAATCTCAAATCCTCTGTCGGACTGAAGGTCGGGAAGGTTGGGGAAATCCTCGCCTCTCATAGCGAACATAGAGAAGGAAACCTTGTCGCAGGAGATAGTGCAGCTTAATTTATCATTGATATCAACCGTAACCTCGTCGTCGGGAAGAACTCTTACTATCTGTAAAAATCTCTGGGCGTTAAGAATAAATCTTCCTTCTCTTACTATTTCGGTAGGAATAAAGGTTGTTCTGTATCCCTTATTCATATCGTAGGTAGAAAATCTTATTTCGCCCGAGGGAAGGGTTTCAATAAGAACACCCTCTATTGAGGTGATGGTATTTTTATTAGAAACAGTTCCCATAGCAGGAGTTAGCTTATTTATGAGAGTTGACTTATGTACCGTGAATTTCATATAATTCCTTTCCTTCGGTTTTTCGCTCTTGATTTTGGCGAAGCCCTTAATTAAATCATTCTTTTAATAGTTAATTATAATAATAGTAGTGTCTGTTGAAAGTGTTGAAAAGTCGAAATTTCCTTTAAATATTTCTGTTTTCAAGGCTTTTTTATCCACATTTTACTGTTGAAAGAAGCTTTGAAAAAAATACCTGAAGTTTTCAAAATAAATTCAAAAGAATATAAACATCTTTTAAACAGCATTTTTTCAACATTTCAACACCGAAATTTGGAAAACTTTTTCTCTTTAATTATTCTTTATATCCGAAATAAGCTTGTTAAGCTCGCTCTCGTAGTTCTTTACGGTCTTTATATTTAAAAGAATTTTATCTATAGAGGAGCTGACTGTCGAGTGGTCTCTGCCGAAAATTGCTCCTATTTCCTTTAACGTTAGTCCCGTAAGAGTTTTTATAATGTATATTGAGAGGTGACGTGCCTTTGAAATACTGTCTGTCCTCTTTTTGGATTTTATATCCTCGGTAGGTACGCCGTATTTTTTTGATATGGCAGCAATTATTCTCTCAACCATAACGTCGTTCGGAATGTTTCCCGGGTCAACCTTTGAGATAACGTCATCTATGAGAGTTTTGGTAACCTCTTCGCCGCTTAAGGAATTTATAGCCTCTATCTTCTTTAAGACTCCCTCTATCTGCCTTATGTTATTATTGAGTCTCTCTGCCATATAGTCGATAAGCTCGTTGGAAATCTTAAGTCCCATATCAGACGACTTTTTTCTTATAATAGCGGTTCTGAGCTCGTAGGAGGGCGGCTGAACGTCTGCAAGAAGTCCTCCCTCAAATCTTGTACGGAGTCTGTCAGAAAGAGGCTTTATCTCATTCGGGGGACGGTCAGAGGTCAAAATAATCTGCTTTTCGCTCTCGTAGAGTGCCGAGAAGGTATGGAAGAACTCCTCCTGCATTGCCTCTTTACCGGCTATAAACTGAATATCGTCGATAAGAAGAACGTCTGCTGAGCGATACTTTTCCTTAAAGGGGGCGGTCAGATGATTTGAAATTGCGTCTACCATCTCGTTTATAAAGTTCTCGCTCTTCTTATAAATGATGTTAAGTCCCGGGTGGTTTTTCCTCATATAATCCATAACGGCGTAGAGAAGGTGAGTTTTACCGAGTCCAGACTGACCGTATATGAAAAGGGGATTATAATAGCAGGGGTCCTTCGCAACCGCAAGACAGGCAGCCTTTGCAAACTTATTTGACGAGCCCTCAATGAAGTTATCGAAGGTGTAATCGTCGAGAATAGAATGCTTCTCGGTATCCTTCTCGCGGAGAATATTGTCTATCTCGCGCTCCTTCTTCTCACTTTCCTCAATCTTCTTTGAGGAGAGGTCAACGACAACAGAGGGCTCCTCCTTTTCCTTATTGAAGCTTTCTGTTCCGAGAGAATTAATCTCAATAAAGACGTTAAAGCCTATTATTTCTGTGAGAGCCTCTTCTATCTGGCCGATATATTTGGTTAATAAAATTTTTCTTTTAAGAGCTGTGGGAGTTGAAAAGATTGCCCTATCCTCTGTCAGCGAGGTAAGTGTAAACTCACCGAACCATAAATCAAAGCTTATATCCGACAGAGCCGTTTTCTTGCGGAGTGATGACTTAAGCTCCTCGGAGATAGATGAGAGTTCGTCCATTCTCTAACGTCCTTTCTTAAGATTATATTATATTAATATATAATAAATAAATTAAACATTAGTATTATAACATATTTATATAAAAAAATCAAGATAAAGTGTAAAAAAATGTTGACAATTAAAATAAATTAAAAAGAAAATAAAGGTTTACATTCTTTTTGAGCGGGTTTTGAATAAAATAGCGAAAATAAAACCGAGCAGAAGTGCCGCGGTTATACCGCTTGACGAGGCGGAAAGTCCTCCCGTCAGTATTCCTATAGCGCCCTTTTCGTCTACCGCGCTCCTTACACCCTTGCCGATTGCAGCGCCAAAGCCGGTAAGAGGGACGGATATTCCGGCGCCGAACATATTATAAAGAGGCTCGTAGACACCTATAGCGTAAAGAAGCACGCCAAGACATACCGTAAATACTAAAATTCTTGCGGGGGTTACTGCCGTCAAATCAATAAAAAGCTGCGCTATAAAAGAAATAAGTCCGCCGAAAACAAATACGGGAAGAAGAGTATAAATAATATCCATAAAGGCTCCTTTTGAAAAAATTCTATAAAATATAGAGTAATTTTTTCTGTAACGAAAAGCAATTATTAATCGGGAGAGGTTAATTTTATTATAGGGGCAATTCCGAAGATATTCTGTCCTTGAAGAAGGCTTTGCGGGCTCATAAGAGCGCCTGTTGAGAGAAAGAGAATTTTATTTATTTTTTTAGACTCCAATAGAGGTAAAAAGTGAGATGCAAGGACAGAAGCCGACGTTCCGCAGCCCGAGGCGCCGCTGTGAGCGTCCTGAATTTCTCTGTCATAGAGAAGAAGTCCGCAGTCGGTATGAATATTTTCAGCCCCGGGAAGCTTCTCGCGTAAAATATCCTTCAGGATATCCGAGCCAACCTGACCCAGGTCCCCTGTGACAATATAGTCATAATCTCTGGGCCTCTCCTCACTCTCTGAAAAATAGTCAAGTATGCTTTCTGCCGCGGCAAATGCCATAGCTCCGCCCATATTGGAGCCGTCGGCGGTTGCGCCGTCTACTATTTTACCCGGCATAAAGGCTGAAATCTTAGGCTTTTCTGACCACGGAGAATCAATTCCCGAGCGTCTGCCCAGAATAAACGCGCCTGCGGCAGTAGAGGTCCACTGCGCGCTTCTTGCCCTCTGTCCTCCGTACTCTATCGGCATTCTGAATTGTCTTTCTGCGGCGGAATTATGAGAGGTTGTGAGGGCTGCGCCGATTTTCAGTGCTTCAGAGGATTCCATAAATGCCGAAAGAGTCATAAGCGACTCGGTGCAGGTTGAGCAGGCGCCGTAAACCCCGACGAAGGGAATACCGAAGCCCGAAAGTCCTATCGACGAGGCAACACACTGATTTTGTAAATCCCCTGCGACAAGAAGGTCTATATCACTGTGTGAGAGCTTCATTTTTGTAAGGGCGGTGTTGAGGGCAACCTTGCCCATCTCACTCTCGGCAAGCTCCCAGGTGTCCTGACCGAAGCGGTCGGTCGGGTCGGAGAAGTCAAATTTTTCACCGAGGGGCCCTCGCCTCTCCTCATATCCGCCGACTGCGGCGTAGGAAATAAATCTTATATCTGATTTTAAGACGGTTATTTTTTTCATATAAATTTCCATTCCGTCGCCTAAAAGGCGACCGCACAATAATGTTTTTAAAGAATACTAAAAAAGGATAAGGGTTGACATTTAAAAGAAAGAGCCTCTTTGAATAAGAGTGTAGACGTAATAAATTATACCGTAGAGGACTCCCGAGAGAATTCCGTAGAGAATTACGGGACCCGCGACGTTGAAAATCTTAACGCCGATACCCGTGACGAGTCCCTCGCTTCGGGAGTCCATAGCCTCGCTTGTTACCGCGTTTGCAAATCCGGTAACAGGAACGAGAGTGCCCGCGCCTGAGTATCTTGCGATATTATCAAAAAATCCAAGAGCGGTAACGAGCGCACCGAGGAAAATAAGAGATACGGTAACGAGCATTCCGGACTTTTCAGAGTCAAATCCGATATAGGAATAAAGCATATAGAGAAGCTCACCGAGCGTGCATATAGCACCGCCGAACAGGAAGGCAAGAGTACAGTCCCTCAATACTCTTGAGTGCGGCGTGTGCTTTTTTATCAGCTTCTTTTTATAGGATGTTTCCATCATAAACACCTCTTTTTGAAAATTATAGTTTACATTTTAGAGTGAAACTGCCGTGTTTATTTCTTATTCTGCCACAGAAAAGAAAAAATATTACCAAGATAAAACAAAAAAATCCTATGAAAAATCACAGGATTTTCAAAGAGAAAAACAGAGTTTAAAAATATATGTATTATACTCCTCTGACAAGGATATCTCCTATATAATCAATGCCGAAGAAGAGAAGAGCGTTTCTTATAACGAAGTTAAGCATTATTACAATAGGGATAACAAGGAGAATATTGAGCTTGAATTTTCTTACTGCCGTAAGGTCGTTCTTTATAAAGGAAATGAGTGCTCTTATATCAACGTCAATAAGAATAAGTGCCGACAGAGGGAGCGCGGGAAAATAAATAAATGATTTTAATAGGTCCAGCCGCATAAGGTAATACAGAGAGCGAGAGCCGCCGCAGCCCGGGCAGTAGAAGGGAAAAATGCTCTGGAAGGCACATTCAAATAATTTCTCTCCCGATTCCTCGGCGCCGCCGATAAGGTAGGCGTATACTGCCGATACGGCGAGCAAAAGAAGGCTTGGAAGGAAGAAAACGAGGATAATATATTTTCTTTCGCGGCTGAAAATATTCTTCATTTTTCTCACTCCTTTGCTTTTATGTATCTTTTCAAGCCTCAAGGTTATTGTTAGAAAAAGAAGCCCGTAGATTTATTTTATCACAGAGTAAAACAATTTTCAAGTAAGGTGTTGATTAATTAATAAAAATATGATAGAATAAAATAAAAGCCGCAAGGCTTCGATAGTTAACAAACCCAAAGGCAAGAGAAAAAACTTTCCGGCAGAAAAAAGCTGCTTTAAATGATTTTTTCTTGTGAAGAACCACCCTCAAAGGAGAAAAATATGGATAACGGATGGCAGAATAATAATCAACAGAACAACCAGAACGGCGATTTCATTTATAAGCAGATAATGGAAGATAAGCAGAAGAACCGCATTTGGTCGGTCGGCTCTCTCGTTATCGGAATATTTTCGGTTTTGTGCTGCTGCTTTGAGTGGCCGGGACTTATTTTCGGTGTGCTTGCGATAGTTTTCGCTATTCTTTCGCGTAAGAACCTCGGTTACTTTGACGGACTCGCTATCGCGGGAGTAATTCTCGGCATCTTCGGCACAGTGTTCTCGGTATTTATGATACTCGGCGGCTACTTCATTGAGTCAAGCGAGTTCTACGACGAGTTTATCACCGAGTTCGAAAAGCAGTATGGCGATATGAACGACCCTAATTCCTTCTGAAAAACATCTTATGAGCGAAATTGCAAAGATTTTAGGTAAGAGAATTCGAAACTATAGAACGGCAATGGGATTAAGTCAGGAAAAGCTTGCAGAGCTTTCGGGCTGCCATCATACTTATATAGGTCAGATTGAGCGCGGCGAGAAGAATGCAACCGTTGAAAGCATAGAAAAGATATCCACAGCCCTCGGCGTTCCTCTCTCGAAGCTATTTGAAATGCTCGGTGTAACAGATAAGAGCGAAAGAAATATTCCGCTTGAATGCTACGAATTCCTTTCTGCCAAAACGAAAGAGGAGCAGGAACAAATTCTTCGTATTCTTCTCTGTATTGATAAGTATAAGGAAAATTGAAAAATTAAAGGGTGCATACTCTGCAAAAACATCTTGCATTGTATACACCCTTATGTTTTTTATTTTTGTTTTAGGAAAGCTCGGTAGGCTTATAGGGCTCGAGGATAATCGCGTCCTCGAAGTCGAAGCTTTTGGGGTCAACCTCGTCAAACAGTCCGTAATGCATAGGAATTGCGGCGCCTGCGCCAAGCTCGTAGGCGAAGTCGGCGGCGTCCTTTGCGTTCATATTGTTGCCCTTGCCGTTAATCGGCAGGAAGGCATAGTCAACTCCGTCCTCAACGAGGTCAAGCACGTCGTCAAGCACGTCGTAGTTGTAGAGAGTGTCGCCGCTGTGGTAGTAGGTTTTATTGCCGTCGTCGATAATGAAGCCGACAGCGCTCCTGTCGCTATGCTCTGCGCGCACCGCGTAGAAGGTTATACCGCCCTCGCTCCATACCGAGTGGGCAGTGAGAAGAACTATATTATGCTTATCCCCGTATTTTCCGAGTGCCTTTATGGCAGAGAAAGAGGACTCCGAGCAGAGAATAGTAATATTCTCGAACCTATCAAGAACAGGAAGGAGAGTTTCGAGGTTAAGATGGTCCTCGTGAGCGTGGGTAATTAAAATTACGTCGGGACGGGTGGCGAGCGCCGAAAGGTCGGCGGGAATTCTTCTCCTCTTACCCTGACACTTTTCTCCGAGAGAGTCGGAAAGATATGGGTCGATAAGAATTCTCATTTTCCCGTTTTCGAAAAGATAGCCTGCCTGAGTGAGCCACGTAACCTTCATAACTGTACTCCAATCTGCCGCGCTGCGGCACAAAATTTTTCATAGCGCACCTCTTTGAGGATTTATGCCGAGGTGTCAGTACATTTCAAAAGAAAAACTATTAAATCAGAACGATAAATCAGAACGGCGAGAGAATAAGCACGCCAAGCACTCCGCACACAGCACCCGTTACAGCACCGGCGGCAACGTCCCTTATAAAGTGTATGCCGAGAAGCACTCGCGTCACACATATTATTATACCGAGCGCGAGTAAAATTGCGCCCATCACCGGATAAATAAACATCGAAACCGACGCAATCGCGAACACCGAGTATGCGTGGCGAGAGGGGAAGGAGTGTCCTGTGCCGCCTCTTGGCTTATGCTCGTAGAAATCGTAGAGCTCGTAGGGACGCGGCGCGTTGACGTAGGCGCGAAGAACCGTAACCAAAAGAAGGGGTGAGGCTGTAATGATTATGACCTTAACGCAGGATACCCAACAGATAAGAAAGGCGCCCCAAAGAAGCGGTATAAACGAGAGAGCCGTGACTATCACCGCCGCGTGAGAAAGAAGCGACATATATCCGTAGAGTCTTGGCTTCGAGTATATTTTTTTAAGCAAATTGTACATAATACTTTACATTTTCCTCGCTTTCGGTGGGTTTTTAATGTTGCTTCGGTAATAGAGCGCCAAATAAATGCGTGCCTTGTCCTTTTAAAATCAGCCGAGGCGGCGCTCGTAAAGTGTCATAAAGTTCTCCTCGGATATGCCCGAGCGATTTTCGGGGCAGGCGTACGCGTCGCCGAGATGAGTGAGTCCTCCGAGTATTCCCGAGTGGTCGGAGCCGCCCATTTTATAGAGTCCGCGCTCGTCGCAGAGAGCCTCGAAGAACTCGTGCTCCTCGTCGGTTACCGAGGGGAATCGAGTTTCAAAGCCCATAACTCCCATATCGAGATATTCGTTTACGTATTTAATATGACCGTGAGGGTGGGCGATAACCGGAACGCCGCCTGCCTCGATAATGATTTTCACCACGTCGGCGGTATTGACGTTTTTGTAGGAGCGGCCTGTTGCTTCGATAATTTTCTCCTCGAGCCCGAGACTGTGCGAGAAGTTCGGCTTCATAAAGTGCTCGTCGTACTCCTCTGCCGAGTAAATTCCGCGCGCCTTGTAAACCTCAAATACCTGGTTGTTACAGAGATAGTCGTTATAGGGGTAAGCGTCGCGAACGTCCTGCCAGGTAACGCCCTCGCGGAGCGTTCCGCGCTCAAGTCCCCACTTGAACATAAGCTCAGAGCGCGCGGTCTGAACAGACGAGCCGTATTCAAGCAGCTCCTTCATTTTCCTGTTGTCGGGATTGAAGTCAAAGCCGAGAAGATGCACTCCGACGCCGTGATTGTAGGTAGAGAACTCGCAGCCGAGCAGTGTCTTCATTCCGATCCGCCTTGCCGCCTTGTTTGCAAAATAGGTTGCCTTGACGGTGTCGTGGTCGGTGATAATTATACCACCGTGGCCGAGCGAATGAGCTATTTCTACCAGCCTCTCGGGAGAATACTCCGCATCGGAGAAGTTCGAGTGATTGTGACAGCTTGCGTAAATCTTGATTTCCTTCATTTCAAAACACCTCTCATCAAAAGCTTGTGCCAAAAGAGCCTGCCTGTCTTGATAAACAGACCCCTCTCGGCGCTTGCTTTCATTTTAGCACATCTAAGTGTTATAAAACAGAACAAAAATGCCGTAATATAGAACGAAAGTGCTGAAATGGAAATTCGCGACTGTTTTAGCTTTGTGCTATCAGTTTAGCACTTTTTTCCCGATTTGTCAATTGATTTATTAAAGTTTAGCCGTATTTTAACCTATGATTATTGACTTTGTTTAAAAACTGTGCTATATTAATAAAAGAATATAATTTTTTGGAGTGACTGCTATGGAAAAAACAGAAATCGCCGCCGCAAGGCAGAGCGAAAACGGGGTGCTCGGCCTCACTACCGAGGAGGTAGAAAGAGAAAGAGCGCTCGGTCACGTCAACGTCAGCCGCGAGAAGGTGGGAAAGAGCACGGGAAGGATTATTTGCGAGAACCTTCTGACCTTCTTCAACCTTGTGTGGGCTATAGTTGCGGTAGTGCTTATCTCGATAGGAAGCTTTACAAACCTTACCTTCCTCTTCATTATCATACCCAACGTTCTTATTGCTATTATCCAGGAGATAAGAGCGAAGAAAACCGTTGAGAAGCTGTCGGTTACCACCGACCCGAAGGCGGAGGTTATCCGTAACGGAGAGCTTATTGAGATTGCCGTCGAGGACATAGTCCTCGGTGACGTTATGAGAATAGAAATGGGTAAGCAGGTGCTCTCCGACGGTATAGTTCTATCGGGACTTGCAGAGGCTAACGAGAGTATGCTTACGGGTGAGTCCGACGCGATAAAGAAGACCGAGGGCGACACGGTTCTCGCGGGCAGCTATCTTGTCAGCGGCAGTATTCTCGTCAAGGTTATAAGAGTCGGCGAGGACAACTACGTTCACAAGATTGAGAAGGCGGCAAAGGGCTTTAAGAAGCCTGCATCAAACCTCTTCCGCGATATGAACAGGCTTATCAAGTACATAGGTATTATGCTCATTCCTATGGCGATAATCTGCTTTATCTCGAACTACTTCTTCTATCTCGGAGAGGGCGAGAGCATGAAGGTTGTTATAGAAAAGACCTGCGGCTCGGTTATAGGTATGATTCCCGCGGGAATTTACCTTCTCGTAACGATTACCCTTACCCTTTCGGTAATTTCCCTCTCGAAGAAGCGCACCCTCGTCCAGGATATGTATTCTATCGAGATGCTTGCCTCGGCTGACGTCGTCTGCCTCGACAAGACGGGAACCATCACCGACGGCACTATGTGCGTAACCTCGTTCCGTACCCTCGACGGTACTCCCGAGGACGAGGTAAGAAAAATTATGGCTGCTATCGAGGGCGCTGAAAACAGCATCAACAACACCTCGAGGGCTCTTATAGACTGTTTCGGCAGGGAAGAGCGCGAGGTTTCCGACAAGATGCCCTTCTCCTCGGAGAGAAAGTACTCGGCGGTAGCCTTCTCTGACGGAGGAGTATACGCTATCGGCGCGCCTCACTTCGTGCCCTGTCCCGTAAGCGATGAGGTTGAGCGCGAAATCAAGCGCCACGCAAAGGAAGGCGAGAGAGTTCTTCTTCTTGCAAGGCTTGATTCGCTCGACTCGAAAGGCTCTGCGGTAGCGCTAATTGCAATCTCCGACAGAATAAGACCCAACGCGAAGGAAACAATAGAAAAGTTCCAGTCGCAGGGCGTTACCGTGAAGATTATCTCGGGCGACCACGCGGCAACCGTTTCGACGATAGCACAGAGAGTCGGCGTCAAGAACGCCGAGAGATATATCTCCTGCGAGAGCCTTTCCGACGAGGAGCTAATCAAGGCTGCCGACAAGTACGCAATCTTCGGCAGAGTTACCCCCGAGCAGAAGGTTCTGCTCGTCAAGACCCTTAAGGCAAACGGTCATACCGTCGCTATGACGGGTGACGGTGTAAACGATACCCTCGCGCTGAAGGAATCGAACTGCGCTATCGCTATGGCTGACGGCAGCGAGATGGCAAGAAAGGTATCGCAGATAGTTCTCCTTGACTCCGACTTCGGCACTCTTCCCGACGTCGTAAGAGAGGGAAGGCGCTGCATTAACAACGTGCGTATGTCGGCGGTGCTCTTCCTTATGAAGACTGTGTTCACCATCTGCCTTTCGCTCTTCGTTGTATTCGCGGGAACGGGCTATCCCTTCGAGCCGAAGCAGTTCCTGCTCCTTGAGCTGTTCGTTATAGGTATCGCCTCGGTGCTTCTGGCACTCGAGCCGAACAACAAGCGTATAGAGGGCGACTTCCTCAAGACGGTGCTTGTCAAGAGCGTGCCTAACGCGCTGGTTATGTTCTTACCCGTGCTGCTTATACTTCTTATAGGCGGCTCGCGCTTCGGTATCGACTCGGCAAGCCGTAACTCTATCGCAACCGTCGTAGTAACGCTTATCGGTTATATCAACCTCGTCGCGCTTTGTATTCCCTATACCAAGTGGCGTCGCGGCGTTGTAATCTTTATCGGCGGCGCAATAGTCGCGGTGTCGGGCATCAGCCTTCTTCTCGGCTTTATCAGCCCCGCGCTTTACGACCTTCTTATGCTTGTGCCCGCGGTTGACAACCTTCTCTTCTTCCTCGGTATGGTGGGAGTTTCGGTAGCGCTTTCGCTGCTTCTTCAGCTCTTCCGTCCTCAGATGGAAAAGGGAATATTCAAGCTCGTGGATAAGTGCGAGCAGCTCTTCTCGGGCATTCGCGAAAAGCTCGCAGAGAGAAAAAATAACAAGAAAGCATAAAAAATCGGGGCTGCGTTCGACAGCCCCGAGCCAATCTTATGCAAGAGAGGACGGCAGTGCCCGCCTTGATTACGAGCCGTCGGTGCTTTTTGGAACGGTCGCTCTTGCAGGCTTTAAGGAAATTGCCTTATGACAAACAGTAATACGGCACCGCACCCGGGCGAGAGCTTCTCCGAGTACAGAGAGAGGCTGCGCGCCTTAGGTGTGAAGATGCCTACCGAAAAAATGATAAAAACCCCGAAGGAGATTGAGGGCTGCCGCGAGGCGGGACGGATTAATTCTCTCGTGCTTGACAGGGTTGAGAGGGAAATTTCGGTCGGAATGTCCACCGCCGATATCGATGCAATAGTGGTAAGTGAGCTTTCTGCTCTCGGCGCTACCAGCGCAACGCTCGGCTACGAGGGCTTTCCCGCCTCGGTATGCACCTCTGTAAACTCGGTAATATGCCACGGAATTCCCTCGAGAAATGAAATTCTTCGCGAGGGCGATATAATCAACGTTGACTGCACCTCGGTCTATGGGGGCTACTTTGGCGACGCGTCGCGTATGTTCTCCTTCGGTAAAATAAGCGACAGCGCAAGACGGCTTATAGGGGTCACGCGCGAGGCGGTGGAGATGTGCGTTGCGGCAATCAAGCCCTATGAAACACGTCTTGGCGATATCGGGCACATTATAAATTCCCACGCAAAGAAAAACGGCTTCTCGGTCGTTCGAGAGATAGGCGGCCACGGTGTCGGACTCGCTATGCACGAGGACCCCTTCGTCTGCCATACAGGGCTTCCCGGCAGAGGGCTTCTCTTGGTTCCGGGTATGATATTTACGGTTGAGCCTATGATAAACGAGGGCCGCGCGAGGTTCTATATAGACCAAAAGGACGGCTGGACCGTCAGAACGCTCGACGGCAAGCTCTCGGCGCAGATAGAGTACGAGCTGCTCGTTACAGAGTCGGGCGTTGAGATACTTTCTAAATAGCTTCATATAAACAGAGCCCTCTTGACTAAAGGCGGAGTAGCTTTTGGTGAGCGCGGCTCTCGGATTTACGGAAAGGAGCGCAAATGCAAAAAATACCTTTCGAAAAATATAAAATAGATTTCCTCGGTGAAACGATAGAGGCAAGAGTGCCGTTCAGCGTTCATTCGGCGCTCCTTGCAGAGGGACTCACCGTGCCGAAGAGCGCGGCAGAGGAGAGAAAATCCCTCGGAGAGCTTAAGATTTCAGCACAGCTCTTTGCCGACGGGGCGTTTCTGTCTTCGGAATATCTGTATCTTCGCGTGTCGGGACTCACTCTCGGCTGTAGGCTCTTCCTTAACGGACAGGCTCTCGGCTATGCCGACTCAAGGAGCAGCCTTTCGTCCTTCTCGGTTAAGGAAAAGGCGACACTCGGAGAGAACAACCTCGAGCTTGTTTTCACAGGCACCGAGTCGGAGCTTCTTTATGCGGGGCTCGTCGGAAAAATCGAGCTTGTGAGATTTAACAGCGCGATAATAGACAACGTATCGGTGACCGAAAGGCTTGACGGCACGTCAGTCACCCTCGAGATTAAAACCGACTTTATAGGCTCGATTGACGGCGTGCGCGCCGTGGCAACCCTCGTTTCGGGCTCGGGACAGATTTACTACGGCGGCTTGACGAAGGGAAGGGGAAAAATCACAGTCCCCGACCCGCTTCTATGGTGGCCGAGAGGTCTTGGAATACAGAATTTATATAAGCTGACGGTAAACCTCTACGGCGATATGGAGATTGAGGACACCGTCGAAATGCGAATTGGACTTTGCTCCTATGCAACCGCGGTTGACCAAAGGTCGGCGACTGTCGAGATAAACGGCGTGCCTATGCTTCCTATGGGCGCGGTATACAGAGAAATCCCCGAGCCCTGTCCTGCCGTAAGGCGGCAGCGCACCGAGGCGGTTGTCGCTTCTGCCGCGATAGCAGGCTTCAACACCCTCGTAATTCCTGCGGGGGCGCCGCTTCCTGCCGAGGACTTTTACTCGCTTTGCGACCTTTACGGCATAGCCGTAATTCACGAGATAAAAACGCTGACACCCGAGATATGCGACCTGCTTCTCCGTCGCTCGCATCACCCCTCGGTGAGGCTCTTTGACCTCTATACCTACGGCGAGTCGGTTGACGAGGTATGCGAGAAAATCCGCGCCCTTTACGGTGACGCTGAGCTATCCTTCTTTGAGAAGCTGCCGGAGTACCCCGCGTTTTCCTCGCTCGCGACCGAGAGCACCCTTGAGGAGCAGCTCACGCACCCCCTGCCGAATCCCTATTCGCGCGCGGCAGAGGCACTTATACCGAATATCGGCGGCGCGGTAAGCGCGCTTTCGGGCGAGTACCCATACCCCTCGTGCCTCTCGGACGTTGCCTATCTATCGCAGCTCCGTGCGGCGAGCGGTCTTGAAGGCGAAATGCTCACGAGGCGGCTTCGTGCGGGGGCAGGCGGCAGGGCGGTCTTTGACGGCATAGCGCCCATTGCAGAGGCAAGCAGCTCCGCCGTGCTCGACGGCAGCCTAAGATATAAGGCGCAGCTCTACAGAGCGAAAAGCTTCTTCTCCCCCGTGGTGCTCACCGCCTCGAGAGAGGGCGCGTCGGTCGCCTTCTCGGTTGTGAATTCGAGGAGAAGCGGACTTTCGGGAGAGATTGAATTCTCGGTGATAGATAATTCGAATAATAAGGTCTACTCGGGCAGAGAAAACTGTACTGTCGGCGAGGGAGAGGCAAGGCGGTTGTTCGTTGCCGACCTCTCGGAGTTCGTGTCGGGGTATGAGTCCGAAAGATACCTTGAGTATATTCTGCGCGAGGGCAGCACCGTGCTTTCGCGAGGTGTGCTTCTCTTCGTTCCCGCAAAGCACTTTGATTTTAAAAATCCTGCTATAAGACACGAAATAAGCGGCTCGCAGAGAAGGTATTCGATAACCCTCTCGGCAGAGAGCTTTGCCTATATGACCGAGGTGTCGTTCGGCTCGCTGCCGGTAAGGCTCTCTGATAACTATGTCGCCCTCACCTCGCGCTCGCCTCTGAAGCTTTCATTTGAAACCCCCGGCAAGGACCTCTCGCTCTCCGAACTCGAGGCGGCTCTCAAAATCAGATGCATCTACGACGTAATTAACCCATAAGCTGTGTTATAAACCGCACTTTTGTAAACAAAAGGTTACATAAACAGGTAAAAACAGAGCAAGCGCAAAAGGAGAAAAAGTCCTTTTGTTCTTGCTCTTGTTTTTCTTTCTGTCGATATATTCACTTTCGTGAAATATGTTCACGAAAGATGAATTCGATATGTTCTCGCTTTGCTCGAACTCGATATATTGTCGCTACGCGCCAATTCGATATGAGATAAATCCCTCGAGCTTTTGACATATCTCGCCTTTGGCGAGGAATGCAAAAGCATATCGAGTGCGTCAGCACATATCGAGTTTGTATATCTCGCCTTTGGCGAGGTATGCAAACCATATCGA
>JAFUQP010000036.1 GCA_017472305.1 Clostridia bacterium
CACTTCTCGACTATCGGTCTTATCGGTATGAACGAGGTTGGCCTTAACGCGAAGTGGCTCCGCAAGGATATGACTCATAAGGAAACACAGGAGTTCACCAAGGAGGTTCTCAATCATATGAGAGAGCGCCTCTCCGACTATCAGGAGGCATACGGCGACCTCTACAACCTCGAGGCTACTCCCGCAGAGTCCACCACATACCGTCTTGCAAAGCACGACCTTCGCCGCTATCCCGAGATTGTTACCGCGGCTGATACCAAGAACGGCGAGACTCCCTACTACACCAACTCCTCTCACCTTCCCGTTGGCTACTCCGACGATATCTTCGCGGCTCTCGACATTCAGGACGAGCTTCAGACTCTCTACACCTCGGGTACGGTATTCCACGCATTCCTCGGTGAGAAGCTTCCTTCATGGAAGAGTGCTGCAACCCTTATCCGCACTATAGCAGAGAACTACAAGCTCCCCTACTACACGCTTTCACCCACATACTCTGTATGTAAGAACCACGGATATATTGCAGGTGAGGTTTACACCTGTCCTCACTGCGGTGAGAAGACCGAGGTTTACAGCCGTATCACCGGTTACTACCGTCCCGTACAGAACTGGAACGACGGTAAGACACAGGAGTACAAGGACAGAGTTGTTTACGCTCCCGAGAAGTTCGGCAACAAGAAGCCTATCCTTGGCGAGATGCCCTATGCGGCAGACGAGTGCGAGTGCGCTGCGGCAGAGCCTGAGAAGCTTCTCCTCTTCACCACCAAGACTTGCCCCAAGTGCAGAATGGCGAAGATGTTCCTTGACCAGGCGGGCATTCAGTATGAAACCGTTGTAGCAGACGACAATCCCGACCTTGCAAGAGAGTACGGCATCAAGGAAGCACCCACTCTCGTAGTTATCACCGCAGAGGGCGCGACTAAGATTGCTAATCCGTCGAATATAAAGGCATTCTGCGACGCTAATGTGAGGGCTTGAATTTTTGGTCATATTCGTCGATTTTCCCACTTGACGTAGGTCACTACGCCTGGCGTGAAAAAATCGGCGAATCTCCCTCAAAAATTCTGCGCCCGAAAAGTAGGGCGGAGAAAAAGGGAAGCGCGAGGCAAGCGCTTGACGTAGGTAACTGCGCCCGGCGCGCTCCCCTCGCACAATCTCATTTGAATTTTCTGCGCATTTGATTTCGGTTGATGCGTAGAAAACAAAGTATATTACAAAGGATTATCTTGATTTTGTAAACTTTAATTTGCAATAGCCTCCGCTTTCGGGGGCTATTGCTTGATATTTGGAGACTTACTATGTACGATATAATTGTTATTGGAGCCGGCCCGGCGGGCCTTACGGCAGCGCTTTATGCGCGTCGCGCAGAGAAGAGCGTTCTCGTTATTGAGAAGGAGAGCTTCGGCGGTCAGATTACCCATTCGCCGAGGGTGGAGAACTACCCCGGGTTTATCGCTATGAGCGGCAACGAGCTTGCTGACAAGCTTATTGAGCAGGTATTCGCGCAGGGCGCCGAAATCGAGCTTGACGAGGTTGTCGGCATTGAGGGCGAGGCGGGAAACTATACCGTCCTCGGCGCATCGAAGAGCTACTCGGCCAAGAGCGTTATTATTGCCACAGGCTCTCGCCACAGAACTCTCGGACTTCCCGGAGAGGAGGAGCTTGTCGGCGAAGGAATATCCTACTGCGCCGTTTGCGACGGCGCCTTCTACAAGGGCAAGACGGTTGCGGTGATTGGCGGCGGTAATTCCGCGCTCGTTGACGCGGTTATGCTTTCCGAGGGCTGCGAGAAGGTATACGTTGTTCAGAATCTTGCTTTTCTTACGGGCGAGCGCCGTCTTGCGGCAATCCTCGAGTCGCGCGACAACGTAGAGATTATTTATTCGAGCGTGGTTAAGAGCTTTGCTGCCGAGGGCACGAGTCTTTCGGGTATTGTAATTGAGAATACAGAGGACGGAAGCTCGAGAGAGCTCAAAATTGACGGAATGTTCGTTGCTATCGGACAGATTCCCGAGAACAAGCCCTTTGAGTCGCGAGTTAAGCTTAACTCCTACGGCTACGTTGAGGCGGGCGAGGACTGCGTTCCCGAGTCGGACAGCGAGGGAATATTCGTTGCAGGTGACTGTCGCACGAAGACCGTAAGGCAGGTCACTACTGCGACGGCTGACGGTGCGGTTGCGGCTCTTGCGGCGGTCAGATTTATTGACGGACTTGCGGTGTCGGGCTGATTTTTGCATAATTTTTCCCTTAGAGTGGCATCGACCGGGGAGAAGAGCGCGCTTCGGATTTTGACAGAATTTTGTAAATTTCTCTCTTTTTTCGTTGCCACGGAGGCTTGTCCCCCACTTAATGTGGAGTTTTGTAAAAAAATATTATTAAATTTTTAAAAAACTTGGTTTTTTATGTAAAATAATCTTGACAAGCTCCATATTATTATGTTAGAATAATAATGCATTGATATATGCAAAGCTTTTTGCGCGTAGTAGGTAGTATTACCCCTCGCCAAAAAAGACATTAATATTATTCAAGAAAGAGGTGTAATTATGAACCTTATTTTGAGACCTCAGGAAAAGGAGCTCAAAACCTGGACCTACAGCGAAAAGAACAAAAAGCACAAGGTTGACCACACTATCGTAGTCACCAACAAGAGATTTATCCACAACTCCGAGCTCAACGAGGCAAAGCAGTCCTACAAGGACAGAACCGAGCTCAGCGTTAAGCAGATTAAGGCTGTTAACGCATTCTACGGCAAGAACAAGAAGTTCGGCGGCGCTATCTTCTGCCTTCTTCTCGCTATTGCCGGCATTGCTGTCGGCCTTCTCGGTATGCTCCATGTTATCGAGCTTGCCCCCACCATCAGCTACGTAGCACTTGGCGCAGGCGCGCTCTTCCTTATCATTGCGATAGTTCTCTTCTGCAGAAAGAAGATTTCCTTCGGCCTTGCTATCGATTACGGAGCAAGTGAGCATCCCTATGCTATAAGCTACGGCAAGGTAACTATCGATACCTCCGACAACAAGAAAAAGAAGAAGAAAAAGAAGAGCACCTACAAGTTCACCCTCACTCAGGAGGTTGCGAACGAGATTGTCGACATTATCGGCGCTCTTATCGTATAATTTTATTACATAATAAAAACCGAGACCGCAGATAGCGGTCTCGGTTTTTGTATAAAGGTTTTCTTGCTTGCATAGATATTCTTTGGCCGTTACACAAATTACCTATGTGTCTACGGCTATTTTTCCGTCGTGACGAGGCGGATTATCAGACGTCAATCGGCACTATCCTTTGCGCGCCATTTGCCGCTGAGGTAGAATACCGCGCCAATGACGAAGGGCGTGAAGCCAGCCAGAGCGTCGCCGAGCCAGAAGCCGAGATGCTCCATGCCGAGCGCTATTCCGAAGAGCAGAGCAAGACCTATGCGCATTACTATTCCGTCGAAAATCGCCGTTGCGAAGTTTATCTTATAGTTGCCGCTGCCGTTCATAAGCGCATTCATTACCGCGCGCAGAGCCGCCGCAAGGAAGAGTATGAGGCTTATAGGTACGAATTCTCTGCCTATCTTAAGGACCTCGGGGTCTGTGGTAAACAGGCTGTATACCGCATCGGGTGCAAGCAGCATTACCGCAGAGAGTACGGCAGATACCGTGAGAGTGATAAGGGCAAGGTTCAAGAGAATTTTGTTAACGCGTGAGTATTTTCTCGCGGCAATATTCTGTCCTACCATAGTAGAGCCCGCGTTGTTCATTGCCATTGAAATAAGATTTGCAACCGAGGCTATCTTATTTGCGATTCCGGCAAAGGCGGAAACGGCTATGCCGTAGCTGTTAATGAAGGAGTTGACGAATAGCTTCGAGAACTGTATAGAGGCGGTTTTTATCGCCATGGGAGTACCCAGACGAACGAGGTCGGCGAGCATTTCGCGGTCCCAATGAATAAAGCAGGAAAAGCTCACGTCAAGCGAAAATCTCTCGCGGTGAAGGATAAGATAGATTACCGAAATAACGAAGCTTCCCGCCTGGCTGATAACCGTTGCGAGCGCGGCTCCCGCAGCGCCCATACCGAGCCATACGACAAAGACGATATCAAGAATTACGTTGATAGCCGCCGCAATAGCGATAAAGACGAAGGGGTGCTTAGAGTCCCCCATTCCGCGAAGTACAGCGCTGACAATGTTGTAGCCGTAGATGAAAATCAGTCCGAGCGTGCAGATTACGGAATAGGAGAGCGCGCCCGAGTACGCCTCGCTCGGTGTATTCATAAGTAAGAGCAGCGGCTCGCGGAAGACAATACCGACGAGAGTAAGCACCGCCACGGCAACGGTGAGGAAGCCCGACATAGTACCGACAAATCTGCCGATTTTCTTGCGCTGACCGAGTCCTACGTATTTTGCTATCAGCACCTGTCCCGCGCCGCCAAAGCCCATTCCGACGAAGGTTAGAAGGGCAATGATATCTCCGCCGACCGAAACCGCGGAAATGCCTTCCTTGCCGACGGTAGCGCCAACCACCGCCATATCAACCATATTATAAACAACCTGCAAGAGGTTTGAGAGAAAGAGAGGAGCTGCAAAGAGGAGCAGCTGCTTTGTGATGTTACCCTCTGTAAAATCCTTGATTTCGCTTTTTGACATATCCAACCGCCGAACTGAAATACTAGTAATATGCTTTGTGAATTACTCACAGCTAATATTTTATCACTTTGAAAAGAAAAAGTCAAACAAAAAAATAAAATATTATTGACTTGGACACGCCTTTATGCTAGAATGAATGTATAGAAAAATCGCGCCCCGTGCGCTATACACTTGAACGAACGGAGACGGAATATGAAAAAGCTTCTTCTTTTACTTCTCGCCCTTATCTTATCTCTCGGCATGCTTGCTTCCTGCGAGGACGGCGACGGCGAGGGTGGCAGCGGCGATGGCAGCACCTCTGATAACGGCGGCACAGGCGGAGATTCCCAGTCTGGCGGCTCAGGCTCGCTTGGTGACGGCTTCCTTCAGGACGGCTACGACCCCAACGGTTGGACAAAGCCGAACTACAAGTAAATTGAAAGTTGAAAATTGAAAGTTCAAAATTAGTATCTGAACCGCAAAAGAGCCCCACTTTATGCGCAGTGTCCTTAAGGGCACTACGCTAAGGTGCGGCTCTTTTTGTTTCTTGGATACTAACCTTCAATCTTTAATTTAACACTTATTTCTCCCGAATTGAGGGCGAGTCTGCCGCCGCCTTGAGGCTCGACGAGTAGGGAATAGTCGTCAAGAATTTCGACTGCTCTCGCCTCGTACGGCTCTCCCGCAATCGGGCGAACGGTGACTTTTTTACCTATTATAAATGAGCTCTCGCGGTATTCCGAAAGTATCTCTTGCGAGCCTATAGAGGACAGATTTTTAAGGAATTCCTCTATGATTTCTTCGGTCAATTTCTCGCGCGAAATTCTCAAATTTGTTTCGGCTTCAATCGAGGTTGCAATGTCTGAAATCTCGTTGTTTACCGCGTTTTTGTAAACATTTATTCCCATTCCTGCGATAATCGCAGGGCTTTTTTCATTTTCCAAGAAAACGCATTCGCATAAAATTCCTGCGAGCTTCTTGCCGCCGAGATAGAGGTCGTTAACCCATTTTACCGAGGGCAGCACCCCTGCTACGCGGCTGATTGCGCGGCGCAGAATTACCGCCGAATAAGCAACGGCGTCGGTGACCTTCTCGGGTGGCAGGTCGGGGTAGAACAGCACCGAGAGAAAGATGCCCTCACCACACTCCGAAACAAAGCTGCGCCCGAGTCTGCCTCTGCCTGCAGTCTGTCCGTCGGCGATGAAAATAACGCACTCCCTCTCGCCCACGTGCTTCCTTGCGTATTCCTTGGCTCGGGTGTTAGTTGAGTCGGTTAGCGTGTAGCGTATAAGCCTCGGCGCGGTTGCGCCGTCGGTTTTTTTGTCATTTTTAGTGTTTTTGCCTATCATTTTCCGACTCCCGGACGTGGTTTTAGATTATTTTACCACCATTTGATGCATTTGTCAACCTTGTTTTGCCCAATCAATCGGCGATTTGTCCATAAAAGGCAGGCGATTTGTCCATTGAAGGGGTTATTTAAATATTGTATAATGAATGTGTATCGAGATTATACATTTAGGAAAAGTCAATTTGATACAAAAAAATTAAACAAACAGTAGAAAGGAACTACTAAAATGAGAAAAACGAACTCGCGAATAATCTCTCTTATCCTTGCTTTGGCACTCGTATTTTCGATGCTGCCTCTCAGCATTTTCGCCGAGGGTGACGCCGTGTCCGACGGCAGAGGCACGGGTAAATATGCTAACGAAGAGGAAACTCTTACGTATGATGTTGAGGCGAACGAATATCTGGTAGCTAATGCAGCACAGAGCTATACTTCGGTGAACGATATCAGTGCTGCTTGCAATGTCTTTGTGACCGAGTTTGACTTTAGATGGAACTCGTCGTCTATAACGGCAGGTGATGTTGTAAGCTGGATTTACTTTACTAACGCATCAGGAAGCAGAATTACTGCTGACGGTTATCGTTTTTATCTCTATACCAAGAACGATTCGAATTCCGTGACACAAATGTCCCTGTGTATTAACGAGAGCAAACAAACTGATGCTGATAGCAACGGTATTCCCGATGATGCTGTTTGCTCCTTTAATAATGGTGATTGGTATAATATTAGATTCGAGCTTGAGTACCAGTTTGACGGTAGCGACACAGGCAACTATAATATTGTTCGTAGAGTATATATAGACGGTGAGCTTATGTTCTCTGCAATGATGGCAAAGAAGGATGCTTCCGACAATTTAGCAAAAGGATTTGTTCTTTCCGAAAGAAAAACCTTTGAGTTTGACGTTGACAACGTATACTGCAATGCTGTTCCCGGTGACGCTGCACCCGGTGAGGGAAAATACGCTAGCGAAGCAGAAACATTTGACAGCTATGCAAACGGTTATGCTACTTATAACGCAACAATGTTGAAAAAGACCTATGATGCAGGCACTATTGACACTGATGACCACTTTGTTTATGAAATGGACTTCAAGTGGAATAATTATAGCTCTTCTACCGACCAAGGAGCTGTGTACTTAAGATTCTACAATTCTAAAGGCGCTGTAACGTTCAGCGATTCAGCGCAGTTCCTTGCAATTGCCGTTTATGGCAATGATGCATATTTCGGTGTTTACAACCGTATTAACAAGACGGGGGACTCGAATGATGCAAACGGCAACGGCATTTATGATAATTTTGAGTGGGGCAAAATGGCAAAGGGCGAGTGGTACAATATTCGCCTTGAGATGTTCTTGATTGCTTACGGCGATTCATTCACCCCTGTTGTTGACATCTACGTTAACAATGAGCTTGTTAAGAACGACTACTACCTGTATTCAGGCAAAGCTGTTTCCGACAGAGCAGCTAGCTGGGCTCCTTATGAAATGCGATTTGAGGCAAGAAACGGATTTAACTATAACGTTGATAACCTCTATGCAGCACCTGTAAAGGCTCCCGCGAGCGGTGAATACGCAGATGCAGAGGGTACCGTAAAAGACACTGTAGGTTATGCAAATTCCGATGCAACAGTTGCTGTGCCCGGTACCGACGGCTACTTATCCGACGAGATTCTCGTATTCGAGAGTGATATCAGATTTAACGCAACAAATTATACTTCGGCGACGGCAAGCAAATGGGCAGGTGCATTTTCATTAACCGATGCAAACGGAAATATAAATACCCAGAGCGGCAGAATGGGTCTGTTTACTAACGGTAGTAAGATTGTTCTCGGCTGGAATGCAGACTGCGACGGTTGGGTGTTAAATGAGGACGGAAGTGTTGAGAATGCTCTTGCGGAGCTTGAGTTCCTTAAGTGGTACAACGTAAGATACGTTTATAGACACACCGTAAACTCCGAGGGCACCTACGACAGAGTCGTTGAGTTCTATCTCGACGGTGAGCTTATCGCAAGTAAGAGTGACAATCCCGCAACAGGTCCCGTAAGCGAGCTCCCTGATATGACGGCAGGCTTCATCTGGAACAGAAACTCCAACTTCAGCTACTCGATTGCCAACACCTACGTAGGCGCGCTTGATGCAAAGGCAATTGCCAACGGCATAAGCTACGAGTCTATCGACAAGGCTCTTGCTGCTGCAAATAACGGCTCTACCGTTAAGGTGCTTGAAGCTCTTGAGGTTGGCACCGAGCTGACTGTACCCGGCGAGAAGAATATTTACGTTGAGCTTCATGCAGCTGAAAACGCAGGTCACCTTCCCGCATTGAATCAGAACGTTTATACCGTTATCGAGAACGAGTACTTCGAGTTCCTTGGCGGCTCGCTCCGCTACGAGGATGCTGCTGACGGCTCTACAAACATCAGACTCGGATATAGGTTTACAGACAAGTTTGATTTTGCAAGCAACAATTGGGCTTGGGAGTACACCCTTGGAAGCCGTCCTTCGACTCAGCTCCAGGGCTCGGCTTACAACGAGGAGAACAGAAACTCCAACATAGTATTTACAGACGTTGACGTAGCTAACTACGACAAGGACATCACCGTAAGACTCGGCTTCACGGTCAATGACGGTGAGAATCTTTACATCGTGTTTGACGTAGCGAGAACCTACACCGTTCTCGGCGTTGCAGAGGCTCTTATGGCAAGCGATACTGCTTCAGCGGAGTCGAAGGCATACGCGCAGACTATAATCGACGCATACAACGCGGCAAACGCAGAGTGATAAAAGGAGGAACTGACGATGAAAAAGGAATACGTAAACGCATCTCTTGAAATAGTTAACTTTTATGCTTGTGACATTGTCACCGCCAGCGGCACTCCCACAGGCGACAACGATGCCGACGGCAGCGGCGAATGGTAATGAAGCTTGCCTACGAGCCCTGCAGGCTCGAAATAGTTGAAATTTCCGGAGAAGAGGTTATTCTTACCTCTTCCCCGGACCCGAATGATGACCGCGGCTGGACCGACTGGGTCTGATGCTGTCAAATATGGGCATAAATCCCCGTTTGCTCCCCTCGCAGTAGATTACTACAGCGTCGGGTCGCAAGCGGGGATTTCTGTTCCATATTTGAAGAGCATCAGATAGTCTTGCTGTCGATTTTTGGAACAAAACGCCGAGCGCACCACCTTCTCCAACACGTTTCGCTACGCTCCACTGGAGAAGGCTTAATTAATTTTCAACTTTCAATTTTCAATTTTCAACTTATTCTTGATTTCTTTTTTATAATATGATACAATTAGATGTAAAAATATTTTTATTTCCGTTTTGGAGAGCTTATGAAAAAAGAGTATCTTGAATGTGCCGAGGTTTGCACGGCGCACGGGGTGCGCGGTCAGCTGAAGGTCAGGCACCTTTGTGACAGTGCTGACGTGCTGCTGGGGCAGAAGCGAATATTTACAAAGGAGCGCGACGGCTCGTATGCCGAGAGGCGCGTTTTGTCGGCTGCGACTATGGGAGAATTCCTCTTGCTCTCGCTTTCGGGGATTGACTCGCGCGAGGCGGCTATCGTGCTTCGCGGCAGGATGCTCTATCTTCATCGCTCCGACGTTCCCGTTGCCGAGGGGGATATGCTGATTGCAGATATGATTGGACTCCCTGTTCTTCACGCGGAGTCGGGCGAGGCGCTCGGCTCACTTTCCGACGTGTCGGACAGAACGGGCAGGCGGCTTTATACCGTCAAATGCCCCGACGGGCGCGAGGTGCTTGTGCCGGGGGTGCCCGAATTTATTAAGGAGATAAGCGAGTCGGGAGTGCGGATTATGCCTATTCCCGGGCTCTTTGAGGGCGGATATGAGATTTGACGTTTTGACACTCTTTCCCGATATGGTTAGAGGTGTGCTCTCCGAGAGCATAATCGGCAGGGCGCAGACAGCGGGGCTTATCGAGGTGCGCTGTCACAACATTCGCGACTACTCGACCGACAGACACCGCAAAACCGACGACACTCCATACGGCGGCGGCGTTGGAATGGTTATGACCTGTCAGCCGATTTACGACTGCTTCAAGGCGGCGGTGGCTGATATTCCCGAGGGGGCAAGGACGCGAGTTATTTATATGTCCCCGAAGGGCAGGCTCTTCTCCCACGGGGTGGCGAGAGAGCTTTCGGAGTACGATAATCTCATCTTTCTCTGCGGTCACTACGAGGGTGTTGACCAGCGTGTGCTTGACGAGATAGTTGACGAGGAAATCTCGATAGGCGACTACGTTGTGACGGGCGGTGAAATTCCTGCCTG
Source organism: Clostridia bacterium (assembly GCA_017472305.1). Taxonomy (GTDB): domain Bacteria; phylum Bacillota; class Clostridia; order Oscillospirales; family CAG-272; genus UBA1740. The sequence continues at coordinate 10,239 of JAFUQP010000036.1, forward strand.
CATAGTAATCGACGCGGTATCGAGGCTTGTTGACGGTGTGCTTGCGGCAAAGGAGTGCTACGAGGACGAGTCTGTTGCCTCGGGTATTCTCGAGTATCCGCAGTACACGAAGCCTCGCGAGTTTCTTGGCAGAGAGGTGCCCGAGGTGCTTCTTTCGGGCGACCATAAGAAAATTGACCTTTGGCGGCTCTCCGAGGCGGTGAAAATCACCCGCGAGAGAAGGCCCGAGCTGCTGCTTCTTCACCCCGAATACGAGGCGGCGCTTGAGCCGAAGAAGCCGAAAAGGCGCAAAAGAAAAACCGACGGTGTGCCCCACGAGGGGGACACCGAAAACAGCAAACAAAACTAAAGGAGGACTGTCCCTTGGAAAGGAACAGCTTTTTAGATTTCCTTGACGGCTACGAGCACGTTAGAACCGAGAGCGGAAGAATTGCCGCTACGGGCAAGCGCTTCTTCTCTCGCAGCTACAGCGGCACTATGACGCAGGGCAAGCAAAAGGTAGCCGAAATGAAGATATTTAAGCTCGGCTCGCTCATATCGCGCCTTCTATCCTACACGTCGGCTAAAGCCTACGGCGCGGCGATGCTCGCCTTCGGACTTTTGTCGCTCATAATAAGCTTTCTTAAGGACTACGGCACAGGCCTTGGCGCGGTCGATACCGTAACGCTTGTGGTTTGTCTTCTTATTTCGGGCTTTGCCGTGCCGCTTCTCTTTTTTGAAGAGCCTCTTTCGCGATTTCTTCAGGACTTTGTAGTCACAGACTATATTTTCTTTGAATTTTTCTGTATAAAGCGTATTCCCGAGAGGGAAGGAGCACGCGGAATTCCGACTCCCGTTGCTGTGCTTTTGGGCATTTTTTGCGCGCTTCCGTGTATCGCTGTTGAGCCCTGGCTTATGGCGGCAATTATTGCTGCGGTGACGGTTCTTTATCTGTCGCTCACCTCGCCCGAGTTTGCCTTCTTCTTCTCTGTGCTTATTTTGCCGTATCTTTCCTTCGTACCGAATTCCGAGTGGGCGCTCTCTGTGCTCGTTGCCGTCGGAGTTCTCTCCTTCCTTAAAAAGGCAGCACTGGGAAAGCGAGTTATATATTTCGAGCAGTACGACCTTCTTATCGGACTTCTCGTTATCACGGTAATGTTAAGCGGAATTTTCCTGAAGGGAATATCCTCGTTTGCGGGCGCGCTCCTCTTTATGGTTATGAGCTTCGGTTATTTCCTAGCCGGAAATATCATATCAAACCGCCGCCTTGCCGACTGCGCCCTGAGTGCCGTTGCATTCTCTGCGGTTATCCCCTCTGTCGTTTCGATAATCTCATTTATACGCTGCTGTATTGCCGAAAATGTAAACTTGGCTTTGCAAAACGGCTACAAATCAACCTTTTCCTCGACCGAGGAGCTAGCTGCCTTTCTGATAGTTTCGATAGTATTTTGCACGGCACTTCTTAAGCAGTCGCACGGCAAGAGAAGGGTGCTTTACCTTCTTGTGCTGATAGTTCTTCTCTCGGCGCTCGTTCTGTCGGGAGAGTATCTTGCATACCTTTCGCTGCTTCTCGGCATAGGTGCGTACTTTGCGCTTAAGGCAGGGGCGCTGTCGGCTTTGATTTTGCCCTTGCTGGTTGTTTTGCCATATCTGTTTCTCTTGATTCCCTCGGAGCTTCTTGACTCGCTTGTTGCGCTTCTCCCGATGAACAGTGACCTTCCCCCCTCTGAGCTTCTTTCGCTCTGGAGCGCATCGTTCTCCGCATTTTTCGATAATATTTTCCTCGGAATTGGAATAGGTGCCGACAGCTTTGCCGAAGAGATGGCAGGCTACGGAATTTCGGGCTCCTACAGCTCAAACAACCTCTTCATTGAGCTTGGACTTGAGGCAGGCGTGTTTGCTCTCCTGATTTTTCTTCTTTTGCTTGCCGTCAGACTCCGTCACAGGGCAAGATATCACTCCTACGTAAAAAATTCTCAGCTATCGACCACCTCGCCTATTACCTCGGTAGCAATCTTCTGCCTTATCGCTTACGGTATGAACCACTATATCTGGGCGAGCGCAGATAGCTTCTACCTGTTCTTCCTCGTTTTCGGTGTCGGCAGTGCTGCACTGCGCGTAACCAAGAGAGAGCGCGACGAGAGAATTCTATACTACGAGCACACAAAGCGCGTACACTCGGCGGCGGTTGATATCGAGCTTTCATGAATTCGGGATTGCGGTCTTTTCTTGCGATAATAGTGAAGGGCGCTTTTATGCAGGCCTGTCGTTCTGCCTCTGTCAGCCCTAGGGCTTATGCGCTGCGTTCAGTTACCGCACAGTTTTCGATTGAAAGTACATTATTTTGGCTCTGCTTTTGACTTTTTTTGAAAAATCCATTAAATATTTCAAGAAAAGGTATTGATTTTTATTTGCTTATTTGTTATACTGTTAATATAAATTTTCTTTAATTTAAGGAGAAATAGAATGATTTCCCGTAACGTAACCATCAAGAACAGTGTAGGACTCCATGCAAGACCTGCGACCTTCTTCGTTCAGAAGGCAAATTGCTTCAAGAGCTCTATCTGGGTTGAAAAGGATGATTGCCGCGTTAACGCAAAGAGCCTTCTCGGCGTGCTTTCGCTCGGTATTGTAAAGGGCACGACCATAACCATCATCGCCGACGGCGTAGACGAGGCTGATGCTGTTGCAGGCCTTGAAACTCTTATTGACGGTGACCTTGCCTGACCTTTTGGCAGACGATATATAGGCGGCAGCTGCCGCGGCAGATTCTTTATGAAGGGCCTCGATATCCGAAGATGCGTATTCGGAACTCGTCGCCCTTTTCATTTCTCGCCGGCAGAAGCCGCGGCGGCTTTATTCTGAAAAACGATAGGGGGTGAGTAGCGTGACGCTGACCGAAAGACTTCGCGACAAGGCAAATTCTCTGCCGCAGTCGCCGGGCGTTTACATTATGAAAAATGCCGAAGGTAAAATAATATACGTCGGCAAGTCGAAGAAGCTGAAAAACCGTGTGTCGAGCTATTTCGTCGGCTCGGGACATAGCTACAAGACTGCTAAAATGGTGTCGCAGGTATACGACTTCGACTACATTCTCTGCAAGACCGAGATTGAGGCTCTCGCGCTTGAAAACACCCTTATAAAAAAGCATACCCCCAAATACAATATCAAGCTTAAAGACGCAAAGAGCTATCCTTATATAAAGGTTACCGCAGAGGAGTATCCGAAGCTCCTCGTCACGCGCGAAAGGCGCTCGGACAGGGCAAGATATTTTGGCCCGTATTCGGGCTCGGCGGCGGCTCACACCGCGCTTAGTGCGGTTATGAAGGTGTTCGGGCTTCCTACCTGCAAGCGAAGCTTCCCGAAGGATATAGGCAGAGAGCGCCCCTGTATCTACCGAGATATGGGCAGATGCGTTGCGCCCTGCGCGGGCGGTGTTTCCCCCGAGGAATTCCGCGATTTGGTAAGGCGCGCCGAGCGGGTGCTTGACGGAAGCTCGCGCGAGATACTCTCGGAGCTTGAGTGCGAGATGAACGCTGCTGCTGAGGGGCTTTTATTTGAGCGTGCCGCGGCGCTTCGCGACAGTATTTCGGCTCTCAAGGCTCTTTCGGAAAAGCAGAAGGTTATAGCCTCGCCGGATATCGACCGCGACGTCTTTGCACTCTATCACTCCGAAACCGTCGGTACGCTTGCGCTGCTCTCGGTAAGAGGCGGTGCGCTCGTTAATAAGAACGAATTTCTTCTCTCGGCGGCAGACCCCGTGGGGGAGGATGAGGCGGTGTCGATTATAGCCTCGTATTACGAGGAGTCGGGAAATATTCCGCGCGAGGTTATGCTCGCATTCGAGCCTGACGCCGAGGATACCGAGCTTCTTTCGGAGTATCTTACGCTCCTCTCGGCAAGGCGCGTGCAGGTTAAAATTCCCGAGCGCGGTGACGGTCGTGCGCTCTGCGAGCTGGCGCAAAAAAATGCCGAGGAGGCAGCGCGTCAGCATACCCTCTCGAGCGAGAGAGAGGACAAGAATATAAAGAGGCTTACCGAGCTTCTCGGACTTGCAGAGCCTCCGCGGAGAATAGAGGCATACGACATATCCAATATTGGTAACGAGAGCATTGTTGCCTCGATGGTGGTTTACTCCGACGGAAGGCTCAAGAAGAGCGACTACCGCCTATTTTCGATAAAGACTACCGAGGGGGCGGACGACTACGGCTCAATGCGCGAGGCACTCACAAGAAGGCTCTCGCATATAGGCGACGGAACTGCATCTCTTGGAGAGCAGCCCGACCTATTGCTCGTTGACGGCGGCGATGCCCACGTAGGTGTTGCGAAGGGAGTGCTTTCGGAGCTTTCGCTTGAAATTTCCGTCTTCGGTATGGTAAAGGACGACTTTCATAAAACGCGCGCCCTGACTGACGGAGAAGCCGAGATTTCTATAGCAAAAGAGTTTGATTTGTACGGTTTTATTTACAATTTGCAGGAAGAAGCGCACAGATTTGCGGTTAAGTCCTCGCAGAGAGCAAAGACAAAAACCCTTACGCACTCGACTCTGGAGAGGATTGAGGGCATAGGACCTGCGAAGGCGAAGGCGCTTCTCTCGGCGATGCCGCTTGGCAAAATCAAGAGCTCCACAGTCGAGGAGCTGACGTCGGTGCGCGGAGTGGGCAGAGCCGACGCCGAAAGGATATACTCCTATTTCCATAAGGGCGGCAGGAAATAATGCTTTGACTCGGTCATATATCCGAAGATGTAGCGGATTTGGAGCGAGGTTTTTCCTCGAAATACACACGGAACGTTTGGAGAACAGAAAAATGATGAGAATAATTACAGGCACGGCAAAGGGCAAGAGGCTTGCAACCCTTGAAGGCGAGGCTACGCGCCCGACCTCCGAAAGAATTAAGGGGGCAATCTTCTCCTCGATACAGTTTGAGCTTGATAGCAGGGTGGTGCTCGACCTCTTTGCGGGCTCGGGACAGATGGGACTAGAAGCGCTCTCGCGCGGAGCGGAGCGCGCAACCTTCATTGATTCCTCTCGCGAGGCTATGGAGATTGTCAAGAAAAACTCGCGAGATACCGGCTTCTTTGAGCGCTCGCACTTCCTCGTTGCCGATTACCGCAACTATATAAGGAAGGCATCGGGCAGGGAAAAATTCGACCTCGTATTTATCGACCCGCCCTATTCTATGGAGTGCTGCGCCGAGTGTGCAAGGCTGCTTGTCAAATCCGAGCTGATTATTCCGGGCGCGCTCGTCGTGCTTGAATGCGGTACGGAGATTATCGACACGGATATGCTCGCCTCGCTCGGATACGAGATAATCAAAGACGAGCACTACGGCAAGAAGACCTCGGTTTGTATTCTTCTTTACCGCCCCGAGTGATGCCGATACGGCGGTACAGAAAAATCGTTAAGATTTTGTGCGGTCGCCTTTGGGGCGACGGAATGGAGATGCTATGAAAAAGGAAACCGTGATTTTGCCGGGTAGCTACGACCCCGTAACTATCGGTCATCTTGATATAATAAAGCGCGCTGCCGAGGAATACGAGCGCGTGTATGCCGTGATTTTTATTAATCCTAACAAGAGCTACCGATTTTCGCTTGACGACAGGGTAAGAATGCTTATGCTTGCTACCGAGGGGCTTGAGAACGTTCTTGTAAGCTACTCTACAGGGCTTGTTATCGACTATATGCGCGAGCATGAAATTGACAAAATCGTCAAGGGCTACCGCACCGATGCCGACCTTCCGTGGGAGCGCGAGCAGGCAGAGTGGAACAAAAAGCACGGTGGCTATGACACGCTTCTTGTGAAGTGCCGCGAGGGATTTGAGGATATCAGCTCGACAAGAGCCAGAGGCGAGCTTGCCAAAGGCAAGGAGTGCGAAATTCTGCCCGAGGCGGTAAGAGAGTATATCAAGCTCCGAGGTATATAAAACAGAGTTCAAGTGCGCCAGAGCCTTGCGGCTCGCCGCACAAAAGCCCTCGGGAGATAAAATTTACTTACCCACTTGACTTTTATTAAAAAATATATTATACTTATATGGACAAAAGCTGTGACGGAGACAGTAAGCGGGATAAAAGCGCAGAGAGAAGCGGCGGTTGGTGCAAGCCGAGAGCGAGTATTCCCGTGCCAAAGAGGCACAGACGGCTGATTGCCGACTGCCGAACATCACTCCCGAGCTGCGGTGCAGAACGCCTGTGTCAGTAAGCGCCGCCGAGAGCCTATGCGTAAATTAGGCGCGTATTGACAGATGCGTGAAAAGGTGGTATATTCCGTTTCCGTATGGGAACGGTTTTTTTGTTTGTAAATAATTTTTCTTGGAGATAGAGCTATGGAAATTTACGAAAAGGTTTCAACCAATCTCAACTTTGTTGAGAGAGAAAAAGAGACCAGAAAATTCTGGGAGGATAACAAAATCTTCGAGAAGAGCATAGACTCTCGCCGCGAGGGCGAGGACTATACCTTCTACGACGGCCCCCCCACCGCAAACGGCAAGCCTCATATCGGCCACGTTCTTACGAGAGTTATCAAGGATATGGTGCCGAGATATCACACTATGAAGGGTAAGAGAGTTCTCCGTAAGGCGGGCTGGGATACCCACGGACTCCCCGTTGAGCTGGAGGTAGAGAAGAAGCTCGGCATTGACGGCAAGGAGCAGATTGAGTCCTACGGACTCGAGCCCTTTATCGGCCACTGCAAGGAGTCGGTATGGAAGTACAAGGAAATGTGGGAGGACTTCTCGGCAACTGTCGGCTTTTGGGCTGATATGGACAACCCCTACGTAACCTACACCAACGACTTTATCGAGTCGGAGTGGTGGGCTCTTAAGAAAATCTGGGACAAGGGACTGCTCTATAAGGGCTTCAAGATTGTTCCTTACTGCCCTCGCTGCGGTACTCCGCTCTCCTCTCACGAGGTAGCTCAGGGCTATAAGACCGTAAAGGAGCGCTCGGCTGTCGTTCGCTTCAAGTGCACCGACGAGGACGCATACTTCCTCGCCTGGACGACCACACCCTGGACACTCCCCTCGAACACGGCGCTCTGCGTTAACCCCGAGGACACCTACTGCAAGGTAAAGGCTGCTGACGGCTACACCTACTATATGGCAGAGGCGCTTCTTGACTCGGTTCTCGGCTCGCTCGAGAGGGAAGAGGGAACACCTGCCTACGAGGTGCTCGAGTCTATGAAGGGTATTGACCTTGAGGGACGCTCCTACGTTCCGCTTTGGGAATGCACGGGCCTCGCTGCCGAGAAGCAGAAGAAAAAGGCTCACTTCGTAACCGCCGACTCCTACGTAACTATGTCGGACGGTACGGGTATCGTACACATCGCCCCCGCCTTCGGTGAGGACGACTCGAGAGTCGGAAGAAAGTATTCGCTCCCCTTCATTCAGTTTGTTGACGGCAAGGGCGAGATGACTGCCGACACCCCCTATGCGGGACTCTTCGTAAAGAAGGCTGACGGAGTAATTCTCGTTGACCTTGAAAAGGAGGGCAAGCTCTTCTCAGCACCTAAGTTCGAGCACGACTATCCCCACTGCTGGAGATGTAACACGCCTCTTATCTACTACGCGCGTGACACCTGGTTTATAGAGATGACCAAGGTACGCGAAAACCTTATTAAGAACAACAACACCGTAAACTGGATTCCCGAGAATATCGGTAAGGGCCGCTTTGGCGACTGGCTCGAGAACGTTCAGGACTGGGGACTTTCTAGAAACAGATATTGGGGTACTCCTCTTAATATCTGGGAGTGCTCCTGCGGTCACCGCCACTCGGTTGGCTCTATTGCGGAGCTTAAGTCGATGTCGGACAACTGCCCCGAGAATATTGAGCTCCACAGACCCTTTATTGACGCTGTAACGCTTAAGTGTCCCGAGTGCGGAGGCGAGATGCGCCGTGTTCCCGAGGTTATCGACTGCTGGTTTGACTCGGGCTCTATGCCCTTCGCGCAGTGGCATTACCCCTTCGAGAACGAGGAGCTCTTCAACTCGCAGTTCCCCGCAGACTTCATAAGCGAGGGTGTTGACCAGACACGCGGCTGGTTCTATTCGCTTATGGCAATTTCCACCCTTATCTTCGACAAGGCTCCCTACAAGAACGTGCTCGTTCTCGGTCACGTGCTTGATAAGGAGGGACAGAAGATGTCGAAGTCAAAGGGCAACGCGGTTGACCCCTTCGAGGCTCTTGAGCAGTACGGAGCAGATGCTATCCGCTGGTACTTCTACTCCAACTCCGCGCCCTGGCTCCCCAACCGCTTCTTTGGCGAGGCGGTAGTCGAGGGACAGAGAAAGTTTATGGGAACACTCTGGAACACATACGCGTTCTACGTTCTCTATGCTAATATCGACGGCTTTGACCCGACGAAATATACCCTTGACAAGAGCAGCCTTTCGGTTATGGACAAGTGGGTGCTCTCGAAGCTCAATAGCACAGTAAAGCGCGTTGACGAGTACCTCGGCGCATACAAGATTACCGAGGCTACAAGAGTCCTTCTCGACTTCGTTGACGGACTTTCCAACTGGTACGTTCGCCGCTCGAGAGAGCGCTTCTGGGTTAAGGATATGCCTGCCGATAAGGTTGCGGCGTATATGACGCTTTACACTGCGCTCGTAACGCTTGCAAAGGCGGCAGCTCCTCTCATTCCGTTTATGACCGAGGATATATACAGAAACCTCGTTTGCTCGGTTGACAAGTCAGCGCCCGAGTCGGTTCATCTTTGCGAGTATCCAACTGCCGACGAGTCTATGATAGACGCGGAGCTTGAGGAGAATATGGACGAGGTTATAGACGTAGTCGTTCTCGGCAGAGCCTGCCGTAACGCTGCGGCTATCAAGAACCGCCAGCCTGTTGCCAAGATGTACGTTAAGGCAGACAGAACGCCCGACGAGAGCTTCGTATCGGTTATTGCCGAGGAGCTTAACGTCAAGACTGTTGAGTTTACCGATAACGTATCGGAGTTTACGACCTACACCTTCAAGCCCCAGCTCCGTACCGTCGGACCGAAGTACGGCAAGTACCTCGGCGGTATCAGACAGACGCTTGCAGCAATTGACGGCAATGCCGCAATGAGCGAGCTTACCGAAAACGGCGTGCTGAAGCTTACCGTGAACGGTGACGAGCTTACCTTCACTGAGGAGGACCTTCTTATCGAAATGACAAAGAAGGAAGGCTTCGAGAGCCTCTCCGACAAGGGAGTTACCGTCGTAATAGACAAGAACCTTACTCCCGCTCTTATCGAGGAGGGTAACGTCAGGGAGATAATCTCGAAGATTCAGACGATGCGTAAGGATTCGGGCTTTGAGGTTATGGATAACATCAGAATTGCCTTCCTTGGCAACGACACAGTTGCCGCTATTGCAAAGCGCAATGAGGCTGAAATTCTTGATGAAACTCTCGGCACAGAAATTCTTCTCGACAAGACTCTCGCACACTCCAAGGAGTGGAACATCAACGGCGAGCGTGTTACCGTTTCGGTTGAGAAGATTTGATTTAAATTCAAAATAAAGCTATAAAAAAGAGCCTCACTGCGGTGCTGAACTTCCGTGCCTTGACAATCGGAAGACTTCACTTCAGTGAGGCTCTTTATATAATAATAAGGATAACTTCGCGGATTGGATTTCGTTATTGAAGGTATTCTAGCCGCAGAGTACAGTCTACCCCTTCTTTTTTCGAACGGCGCTGATGCCCTGCATAATAAACTGCTTCGCCCTTTCGGCAGCGGCGCGGGGAAGCGCGGGCATGCCCTCGAGAGGATAGGGAATTCCGAGGTCGCGGTACTTGTGCGCGCCGAGGGTGTGGTAGGGAAGGACGTCAAGCGCGCGGAGATTTTTCAGTCCGCCTATGAATTTGCCAAGCTCGATAAGCTCCTCCTCGGAGTCGGTGTAGCCCTCAATTATCACGTGGCGAATCCATACGGGGATTTTCTTTTTTTCAAGGTGCTTTGCAAAGGCGAGTATTTTCTCGTTTCTCTGTCCCGTGAGTCTTTCGTGAGAGGCGGGGTCTATATGCTTTATGTCGAGCATAACGAGGTCGGTAAGAGAGAGAAGGGCGTCGAGCTTTTCGAGATATTCGGTGTTCGTTTCGGAGTAGGTTATACCCGAGGTGTCAATGCAGGTGTGCACCGAATGCTCCTTGGCGAGCTTAAAGAGCTCGATTAAAAAGTCGGTTTGCAGTAGCGGCTCACCGCCCGTGACGGTTATTCCGCCGCGAGTGTAAAACTCCTTGTTTTTCAGATATTCGCCTATCAGCTCCTCGGCAGTGTATTCGGTGCCGCCGCTCGGTGACCAGGTGTCTGGGTTGTGGCAGTAAAGGCAGCGCAAGGGGCAGCCCTGCATAAAGATGACGAAGCGTATACCCGGCCCGTCAACCGTGCCGAAGGACTCTATGGAATGTACTCTTCCGACTGCTTTTTTGCTGTTCATTTTGCGCTCCTTTCCGTGCTTTTTAAGATAACTTGCCAGGCAGAGATAAGCCTTTCGACGCTCCACGCAGCGTTCGCAGGAGAGGTGGACGGAAGAACCGTTGCCTCTCGGCTTATTGTGTCCCGAATATATGCGTTATAGTATTTTTCGGCGGTTTTGCCGTTGACGAAGATTTCCTCGATTTTCGCTTCGCGAAGGATTGGTGTGAGGTCGTTTGGAGTAACGTTTTTTATAGTGCTGTCGGCACTGCCTTCGATTTCGCAGGACGCAATAACGTCCCATAGGGCAATTTTGTTTGATAGAAGCATCTCTTTCTTTTCTTCGACGGTTACGGGAGTATCAACCCCTAAAACGGCGGCGACAACACGCCAGAAGCGGTTCTGCTTATGTCCGTAAAAGAAGCACTCCTCCCGTGACTTCACCGAAGGGAAGCTGCCGAGTATAAGAATTCTTGAGTCCGAGTTGTATAACGGCTTAATAGGGTGAATAATCATTATTATGTAAACAAATGTTCGCATATTTCAGCGTTGCTTGCCCGATTTTATAAAAATGGTATTGCGAGAATGAAAAAATTCTTTACATATAATTATTTTAACACAGTAAGCGCCCGAATTCAAGAGGCGAAAAGAGATTTTTGCTTGGCTTTTTCAGCCTTTCCGCTTAGCGTTAGTCGGTATGGCGTGCTGTCGGGCCGTCGGCAGGGTTAATAAAACTGTTCGCTTGGAGTTTTTGAGAATAAATGTGGAATATTTGCGGTTGAAATATATTTTAAATCTGTTAAAATATAAAATATAGAATTATTATAATTATTATATCCATAAAAACAACTGCTTAAAGTCTTGTTCTACAGACTTTGCTACCGACACGGCGCGCGCCGTGAAAAGACAGAGAGCCGCACAGCGGCAGAATGGAGACCTTATGATTAAATTCCGCTTTCCCGATGGGTTCCTTTTCGGCACAGGCTCCTCCGCCTTTCAGATTGAGGGCTCGCCCTACGCTGACGGTAAGGGAGAGAACACATGGGACTATTCGGTGAGAAACTATCCCGAGAAATTCTATAATAACGCAAAGACCGAGCCTGCCTCGCATTTCTATACCCACTACAAGGAGGATATAGAAGAAATGCGCCGTCAGGGTCTTAAGTCCTTCCGCTTTTCTATCTCCTGGGCGAGAATTATGCCCGAGGGTCACGGCAGGGTTAATCCTCTCGGAATTGGCTTCTATAACGACGTAATTGACCGCCTTATTGCGGCGGGAATTGAGCCGTTCGTTGATATCTTCCACTGGGACCTTCCGCAGGCGCTTGCCGAGATTGGCGGCTTCAAGAACCCCGACATTATCGAGTATTTTGTCGAGTATGCGAGAGTTTGCTTTGAGAGCTTTGGCGACAGGGTAAAGCTCTGGAGCACGGTCAACGAGCCGACGGTATTCTGCACGGCGCCCTACGTTGACGGCAGGTGGTATCCCTTCGAAACCGATATAAGAGGCGCGCTTCTTGCCTCGCACAACACGCTCCTATGCCATTTCAGGACGGTGAAGCTTTACAGAGAAATGGGACTTAAGGGTAAAATCGGCGCGGTTATCGACGTCGTTCCCGTATACCCGAAGGACCCGACCGGCAAGGACGTGCTCGCGGCACAGTATCAGTTCGAGCGTGGCTCCGGCTGGTGGCTATATCCTATGTTCCGCGGTCATTATCCCGAGAATATCATAAGGGACTGTGACGGTTTCCGCGCTGCAATGCCCGATGGCGCAGAGGAGGAAATAGCGCGCGAGTTCGTGCCTATGGACTTCCTCGGTATGAACTATTATTACCCCGGCTTTGCCGAGTATGACGAAAGCAGCATTGACAAGTCAACGAGGGTTGAGAGCTATTACGTCCAAGAGGGTCAGTATTTTGCCCTTTATCCCGTAGGACTTTACGACGCGGTCAATTTTGTAACGCGTGAGTTTGGCCGTCCCGAGATTTACATAACCGAGAACGGACTTGGCCTCGTTGACTCGGGCAACAAGGAAGAAATTCTTGAGGACGACGTGAGAATATCCTATCTTCGAGAGCACCTTCGTATGATAGTTCGAAGCATTGAGGGAGGCGCCGATGTGCGAGGCTACTACTATTGGTCGAACTTTGACAGTCTTGAGGCAACCTCGGGCTACCGCTTCCGCTTTGGCTTCTACTACGTTGATTTTGAAACGGGTGAGCGTACCCGCAAAAAGAGCTGGGAGTATTATAGGAGGGTTATCTCGACGAGCCTTGTGGACTGATGGGCTGTAAAATTTTTGTATAAATCGTCGAATTTCCCCACTCGCAGTACTCCTTGCGAGCTTGAAAGCCGTAGGCTTTCGGTGCTGTGCACCGGCAAATTGAAATTTGCGCTCGCGGAGCAATCTTCGCTCGCTAGCTTGAATGCGAGCATTCAGACTCGCTTCGCTTGATTATATGGTCACTACAGCTTCGGGAGAAATTCGGCGATTTCTTCTAAAAATTTTAAGAGCCCCGACAGAGGCAGTGTGGGGAGTATGACTGTAAAATTTTGTATAAGCCACAAAGCTTTTTCGCTTGCTTTTTGAAAAACTTGAATTTCTATAGATACAAACAAACATACGGCTGTGTTTTCAAGAAACACGGCTTTTGTTTTATGGAAAAAACGTTTTCGTTACTGTAAAATAGAGATAGCAGTAAATGCTAAATCGGTAAAAGGAGAAAAACTATGCCCGTTTACGAATCCATAAAAAATGCGGATAACAAAATCAAGATTTCAGAAAAGAACCGTGCCTCGGCTATCTTCGGCTGGGACAAGGTAATCTCGGCTCTTGCCGACAAGGTTGCAGGCGGTGCGAAGAATATCGCTATCGACGGCTGGTACGGAATAGACTATAAGAGAATTGCAGAGGCACTCAAGGCTGCTCTTTCGGCGAAGGGAATTGAGGCAAAGCTTCTTCCCGCAGAGGCGCTTTACCTCTCGCGCGAGGAGATTGTTGCATACAATCAGCCCTACGTTACCGACGACCCGGGCTTCGGTAAGGTTAACACCAAGGGTGTCATTGAGGACGTAATGAGCGAGGAGAAAATCGCCGAGTACAAGGTTGTGCTTTCGGCTGAAGGAGCTGTTATTATCTACGGTGTAGGTGCGGCAGTACGCGCGTTTGAGGATAGCCTCTCGGTTAAGTGCTACGTAGACAACACGCACCAGAAGGTGCAGTGGGATATGTGGGAGGGCAGGCTTGCCACCTTCGGACAGTCTGAGCCCACGAAAAACTACAACTGGAAGGAATACCACTATTCCGACTACTATATGCTTGCGCGTCAGAAGGATTATATGTACGGCGCTATGGACTACTATATTGAGAACTACTTCGAGGACGACCTCGTTCTCGTTCCACGCGCGGCGTATGACGAGATTATGTCAACCCTTGTCAAGTACCCGATTCACGAGGTCAAGATTTTTTCGCCCGGTCCCTGGGGAGCTTACCGCTACGAGCAGATGGACTACGGCGTAGAGGGTCTTGCAAACAACGCTTGGAACAAGATTGCAGGCCCCGAGCTTCGTATTCTTATAGACTTTGGCGGTGAGAGAAGCATTTCTATGCCTATGCTCAACGCTATGCAGTACGGTGAGGAGCTTGTAGGAGCGCTTATCAACAAGCAGTACCCCGGCCTCTTCCCGCTTGACATTTGGCTTGACGACGGTTGGCACCCCACAAAGCAGCCCGCCGAGAGAATTTCGATGCCTATGCATATTCACCCCTCGTCAAAGTACGTGCAGGACAACTTCAACGAGCCTCTCGGCAGATATGAAACCTATTACATAGCCGAGGCGTACGAGGGGGCTAACACCTGGATGGGCTTCAAGGATGATGCCGATATTGAGGAGTGGGAGCGCCTCTGCGAACAGTCGCAGAATATCACACCCATTGAGAACTGGAAGGACTTTATCGCTAACTGGAATTCCAAGGAAGGCGACCTTTATCTCATTCCCCCCGGAACGATGCACGGCCACGGCGGAAACCAGATGGTTCTTGAGATGGACACAAACCCGAGTATTAACGGAACCGAGTACTCCTTCTTCGAGTACGACTTCGCTCGCCCCTCGTGGGACGATAACAAGAAGACTATGACGGGCAAGCCGCTTAAGATGCACCTTGAGCACGGCAGAAATATGGAGAAAACCCGTCGTGAGTCCTGGGTGAAGGACAACCTTCTCTCGACGCCTCTTGTATTCAAGTGGACACCCGAGTATTTCCTTGACAGATACAAGAGCTACTCTGTAATGCCTTACCACGTAGAGAGAATGCACTTTGAGCGCCGCGGCGAATACTCTACTGAGGGCAAGTTTATGCATATGTTCACCCTCTCCGTAGGCTCGAGGGTAACCGTTCGCTCGATAAAGAATCCCGAGCTCTCTGCCGAGTGTGACAAGTTCCAGACACTCGTTATTCCCGCGTCCTTTGGCGATTACGAGGTAATAAACGAGGCAGGCGGCAGAGCAACCTGCGTTATCCAGAGATGGAAGCAGGGTTAAGGCAATGAAGGTAAAAATTGCCGCAGTGGGGCTTGCTCACCCCTTTGAGGTAGGCTACAGCGAGGCAGACTCGCTGCTTCTTACCACTGTAAAAACACTGAAGAAATTCGGCGCCGACTGCGAGTCGGTCGGCGTCGTAATGCACGACCTCGAAACCGTGAAGCTCGCGGCAGAGAGGCTTTCTGCCACCGAGTGCGACGTGCTTATGATTTGCATTGCGACCTGGAGCGAGGACCACCATCTTCTTGACCTTCTCTCATACGTGGATAAGCCTGTTATTCTCCGCGCGTACCCCGCGCGTGACACCGGCTCACTTTGCTGCGCTCACCAGATTGGAGCGGTGTTTACCGATATAGGTAAGAAGTACGAGTTTATCTACGGCTATGCAGATGACGCCGAGTGCGCCGAGAGGGCAGTGAAAATCGCCAGCCCTTATTCGCTGATTACGGCTATGAGCCGCGTGCGTGTCGGTGCTATCGGTGGAAGAGTTAAGGGTATGACCGAGATAGCCTACGACGAGTTCGCTATTAAGGAAAAGCTTGGCTCCCGAGTCGTGAATATCGACGAGAGTGAGATGACCGAGAGAGTGGCTGAAATGACCGACACAGAGGCTGAAGCGCTGCTCTGTGAGAAGTCGGAAATACTCGCCCCCTGCAAGGTTACCTCTGACCGTGCGGCAATGCTCGAGTCTATCAAATATTACGGCGCTCTGCGTGCGCTCTCCGATGAGTACGCGCTCGAGGCGCTTTCGGTCAAGTGCTACACGAAATATATGGGTAAGGTATGTCTTGGATATTCTATCCTTGCCGAGGAGGGCGTGGTTGCGTCCTGCGAGGGCGACGTAACGAGCGCGCTTGCTATGAAGATGCTCTATGAGCTGTCGGGCAAGCCCGTAAACAACACCGACCTTCTCTATCTTGATGAGGAGAAGAACACAATCCTCTTTGCGCATTGTGGCTCGTCAGGCTTCTCTATTGCGGGGGGCGAGATTGAGCTTTGCCCCGTGAGGCTTGCCGAGTGTGGTGTTTGCTCGCGCTTCGTTCCAAAGACGGGCAAGGTTACAGTCCTCAACCTCTGCGGCCACGGAGATAAGTTCCGTATGGCTGTTATGGTCGGCGAGGCTATCCCCTCGGGAATGGAGTTCCCGGGAAAT
Organism: Clostridia bacterium; assembly: GCA_017472305.1. Taxonomy (GTDB): domain Bacteria; phylum Bacillota; class Clostridia; order Oscillospirales; family CAG-272; genus UBA1740. Next base: position 26,310 of record JAFUQP010000036.1, read on the forward strand.
CCCACGGTCATTAAATTCGAACGCCCCGTCGAGGATATTAACCGCGATATTATGGCACACGGCATAGGTCACCACTGGATGGTGGGCTACGGAGATTTCTCCGAGGAGCTCGCCCGATTTGCCGAGGTGCAAAACATTAAATTCTATAGGCCCTAAAGCATTTCTCTTGGCCCACCCGTGAGGACTAATCCCTTCGCGCGGCCCTGCCGAGAATGCGGCTGTGAGGTGTAAAAAATGAAACGCTCTGAAATAAACGCAGCTATAAAAGGCGCGCTCGCGCTCTTTTCCGAGTATAAAATCTCGCTCCCACCCTTCGCCTCTATGACACCCGAGGAGTGGGCGCGTGCAGGCGGTGAGCTTGATGAGATACGCGACAATATGCTCGGCTGGGATATTACCGACTTTGGAAGCGGTAGGTTTGACGAGGTTGGACTGCTTCTTGTGACGCTTCGTAACGGAAATCAGAAGAACACCGAAAAATATCCGAAGCCCTACGCCGAGAAGCTTATGGTTGTGAAGGAAGGGCAGGTTACGCCTATGCACTTCCACACCTACAAAATGGAGGATATCATAAACCGCGGCGGCGGTAATCTTATGATTACCCTCTATAACTCGACCGAGGACGGCGGCCTTGCTGACACACCCGTCACCGTATCGGTTGACGGCGCACGTAGGAGCTTCGCCGCAGGTAGTACGGTAAGGCTTGCCCCGGGCGAGAGCATAACTCTGACTCAGGGGCTCTATCACCGCTTCTTCGGTGAGGTCGGCTGCGGCACGGTGCTTGTAGGCGAGGTGTCTATGTGCAACGACGACTCAAGCGACAATCGCTTCTATGACGAGGTCGGAAGGTTTCCCGAGATTGAGGAGGACGAAGAGCCTGTTCGCCTACTTTGCAACGAGTACCTAACGGGAGAATTACGCTAACTAAGTTTGCCCTCACGGCAAGTGAAGTTATCTACGATAGTGAAGTTCGCTTCGTGAGTGAAGCTTTGCTTGACGGCAAAGTGGGCAAACATAACTTCACTTAGTGCATAAAAGTTGCAAAGCAACTTTGCACAAGCTTCACTGCATACGGGGTTCCCCGAAATGAGCGAAGTCGAGTTTCGGGGGTCGCGGAGCAACTTCACTATCAAGTTAGCGAAAAATTCACTGTATAAAAAAAGAGGCTGTCAGCCTCTTTTTTTATTTTCTTCTCTGTATTTTCTCGGGGTTGTGCCGAAGCGAGTCTTGAAGGCGGTGGAGAAGTAGTTTGCATCGTCAAAGCCAACCTTCTCGGCAATATACGATATTGGCGAGCCCGTCGAGGTGAGCAGCTCGGCAGCGCGTGATAGCTGTAGGTCGGTTATATAGCGGTTTGCCGAAATACCCATATTCTTCTTGAACACGTAGCCGAAATAGGACACCGAGTAGCCTAGCTCGGCGGCAACGTCGGCAACCGAAATTCCCTCGGTAAAGTGGTCGCGAATATATATGAGTGACTTCTTGTATGCGTCCTCGACTGTCGTGTGCAGCGAGCTATTATACGAGGATTTGTAAAGTTCGGTTAGCATATACGAGAGGGGCGCGAGTGCCGCGCGGCAAATTTCACCGTCGGGTGCTGTGCTTGGGAGCGAGAGGTAGGCGGCACTCAGCCCGTCGCTCTCATTCAGAGATGCGATGAGCTTATCAAAGCGCTCGCGCGAGCCCGAAAGCACCTCGCGGTAGCCCGATAAATGCAGTGAAGCCACCGTCCGCCCGTCGAGCCTTACGGGGTAGACCAGCTCACAGAGCCCCGCATAGCACTGCCGCCACTCGGGCAAGCTGCCAGAGGGACACTCACAGTCGGTACAGTCCTCGTGGCAGAGCTCGAGCCTTCGAAGCTCGTCACATAGCGCGTGCGGCTTTTTTGTATAGGGCGCGAGCGAGCCGAGATAGCAGTCGAACACCGAGTCAAGCCCGCCAAGCGTCACGGTGTAGCCTACACCGCGCAGGAAATCGATATACGCAATAATATCCTTAAGTGTTTTGTTGTTCATAGCACCACCTTGCGACCTGAATGTAGAAGCTTCTCCGCTAAAAAAGCGTTTTGGACAGGTCGGCTGTTATCTGTAAAATCAAAGAAATAAGGCGAAAATCTATGAATTTCTTTGTAATTCAATTATACTATAACCGAGTTTGAAAGTCAACCGTTTTAACTCTGAACGGCTAAGTCGAGGCTAAAACATCTCCTCGATTTGGCAAAGAGCCGCCTCCTCCGCGCGTTCGATAGAGCCGGGGGCGAGCTTTGCCCAATAGGTGCGCTTGAAGTTCGATTCGTGTCCGTCGTAGGCAAAGCCCTTTATGGGCGGAAGATAGCCGACGTACCTGTTTGCGCAGTGGGTTACGTAGGTCATAGGAGCCTTGGATTTGAGCTTGAGGTCAAGCTGTGTGTCTGTGAAGGGCTCGCCCGCGAGCGCAACTATGGCAAGAGAGCCGATACGGAACACCTGAACGGGGTACATAAACCTCGGCTCGCGGCGCTTGATACATAGGGTGGAATAGGACGATGCCGCCATAGACCACTCGTATTCAAAATCGCCGTTCTCCTCGCGGCGAACGGGGCCGCCCTCGATTGTGTCAATAACCTTTTTCTGCCACTCTTCCGTCATCTCGCCGTAGTCCATAGGTATCTCGGCGTAACGGTAGTCTACGACGGCGGGGGTGTCCTCGCCCTCAAAGCTCATAGAGAGTATAATACGCTCGGAAAGGTCGGTAAGAGCCTTGCCCATTCTGTCGGAGTCGGGGAAAAAGTCGGGCTCGTAGGGGTCGTGCGGATTTACGTTTCCGCAGCAGCCGTTAAGCACCGAGGGTACGTTCTTTATACCGAGCCTATCCTTCATACCCTTTGCCCACGCGCCGCACCAGTCGGGGCTCGCGGCGTTGTAGTACACGCGGCTGCAGTAGTCGTTTACAGGGTGGCAGGTGAAGTGCAGCATACTGCCGACAATCTCCGTTCCGTCCTTGAAGCAAACCACGCCAACCTCGTCATCGACGGGACTCTCAAGATGTGAAATCTCGGGGCCGAGGGGATTTTGCTTTTTGGTAATATTCGAGAACATTACCATAGTGTTATCGCGCTTGATAATTCTGCGGCAGTGCGCGAGTCCGTGGAGAGTGCCCGATTTAACGTCCATTTTAAGCGGGCGAAGATTGCCGTATGCTTCCTCGGCGGCTTCCGCCGCCCTCTCGCAAACCATCTCGGAGTAGTCGGTGATATTTCCCGTGAGGAACTCCTCGTCCTTCTTTATCTCGAGAGGGAAATCGGGGTCGAGCATACAGTCGCCGACGAAGGGCGCGGTGTGCGCCTGCACGGAAAATACCATAATTGCTTCGTAGGGAAGCCCGAGCCTCTCGCCAATCTTCGACTTGATTTTGTCGCAGTATTTCTTTGAAATTATCAGAACGTCGAGCTCGACGGTACAGACGGTTTTATCCGCCTTGAAGATGCTCGCCTTCGCGTAAAGGGGGCTCTTGACAAATCTCGTCGGGCGGTAAGCGCCGGGAGTTCCGCCGCCGAGATGCACGCCGAGGGCAGGGGTGATATCGCGTGATGCGAAGCCTGC
>JAFUQP010000037.1 GCA_017472305.1 Clostridia bacterium
GGGGAAGTGTACGTTCTCCATAGGCATACGGAGCTTCTCGTCGATCTGGTAGTAGAGGTACTTGATCATAGAGTGAGCAAAGCCTGCCTCGTAGGTGATAGGAGCAATGTTGCCGTCCTGGTCAGCCCACTCGTCCTCTGCAACGAGGTGAACCTTCGAGCAGTCAACCTTGAAGTAGTTGATAAGCTGTGCAAGAGGAATGTAGGTGTCGGGCTCGGGGTTTCCGAGAATCATAGTGAAGCTCTTGCCTGCCTCAGACGCTGCCTTAAGACGGGTGAAGAGGGTGGAGATGAGAACGGGATGGGGGTTCATCATAACCTTTACTTCAAATTCGGGGTGCCACCAAGCCTCGCGCTTCTCGAGGTCCTTGCCGCTGAGGCTGCGAACATACTCGCAAACCTTCTTGTCCTTGAAGGGAACGAAGTCAGCGGGCATGAAGTCAAACTTGGTTGCGGGATCAGTAATGAAATTCATTTCTTTTCTCTCCTTTATAAAATTGTTTATTAAGTTAAAAAACGCACAAAATGTAAGCTTCGGTTGTCAATTTTGAGACAAATCCGGCAGAAAGCGCCGTCGGCACTTATAAGAATTACTTAACCTTCTTACCTGCAAGGTAAACCGACTGAACCTCAAACTCGGGGGAAACGGTGATAAGGTTAGCCTTGTTTCCAACCTTTATTTCGCCTCTGTCGGAAAGACCGAGAAGGCGCGCGGGGTTGGTTGATGCATACTTGAATACCTGGCAAATCGAAGCGCCTGTATGTACCATCATATTGCGGCAGGGGCCGTCGAGTATCATCTTGCTTCCTGCAATCTCACCGGTGAAGTCGAAGTTGATGTCGTCCGCGCCCTCGTAGATGTCGTCAGCGGGGATAGGTCCGTGGTCAACGAAGGCATCGGCGATAAGAATAATTCTGTCGTCGCCCTTAATCTTCTTGATAAGCCTTAACATATAGGGAGCAACGTGAATACCAACCTTGTCGCAGATAAGCTCGGTGTAGATTTCGTTATTGTAAAGCGCGCACTCGTCAACGCAAGCGCTGCGGCACTCGGGATACTTCTGAATAGTACCGGTTGCGTTTGTGTGGTGGGTGGCGAGCTTAAGTCCCTTGGGCATAAGCCTTTCAATCTGCCAGGGTTCAGCCTCACTGTGTGCTACGGAGAATACCGCGTTAGGGTTCTTCTCGCGAACGTAGTCAACGAACTCGTCGATATTTTCTCTCTCGGGAGCAAGGCACCAAACCTTTGCAATATCGTAAGCCGCGTCAACAACCTTGCCGAACTTGTCCTTTGAAACAACGTCAACCCAGGGGTTGTTCTCTCTGTTGCCGCCAAACTTCGGGTTGAGGTAGGGCGACTCCATATAAAGACCGATAATGTTGTCAGCCTTGCCCGAGTTCATTGCAGAGCGCACAAGTCCTACGGCATCGACGAGCTGGTCGGCGTTCATATTGTAATAGAGCGCGGGCATAACGTCGGTAACGCCGTGCAAAAGAAGGGTATTAGCCGCCTTGACGGGGTCCTCGGTGAAGAAGGTTTCGCCGTCGGCGTGAGTATGTATATCGATAAGTCCGGGGCCTGTGTATCCGCCCTTTGCGTCGATTATCTCGCAGCCCTCGGTAGAGAGCTTCTTGCCAAAGGCAACGATAACTCCGTCCTCGATAATAACCGAAGCCTTGGGAATAAGATGGTCGGGCATAACGAGCGTGGTATTAATTATAGCCGTTTTCATTTTTTCGCCTCTCTTATAGAATTTAGCGTAATATTTTAACGCCTAGAACCATTATAACATAAATTCGGGTAAGTTAGGTATAAAATTAAACACATTTTGTATAAAAAACTGTACGTCGGGTATTGACTTATTCTATTGCACTCGCGACCGCGGCGCAAGTGATTGACAGACGGTGAAATCAGTCCTTCTCGGGGTGGAAAATTTTAACTCCGAGCTTTTTGAGCGCAAGAAGCTCGTTTTCCTTGTCGGTGCTGTTGGTTATCAGCACGTTAGTTTTTTCCGCGCCCGCGATTTTTGCGAAAACGCCCTTGCCAACCTTTGAGCTGTCGGCTACGACTATCGTGGAATAAGAGCCTTCAATCATTTTTCTTACAAGAGGTGCTTCATTTGAATAGTAGAGAGTAAGCCCCGCCGTCGCGCTGATACCGTCAACCGAAAGCACGCACTTGTCGGCTCTGTAATTCTGAAGCTGATTTTCGGCGTCCGTGCCGTGGGTGAACTGATATTTTGAGTCCAGCTCGCCGCCAAGCAGAATAACGTTGAAGCTCGAGTAGAGCGCCGCCTCGGTTGCGTTCTGTATCGAATTCGTTACAATATTTATATTCTGCTTTCCGCTGATAGCGCGCAAAACGTAGGTCAGGGTAGTGCCCGCGTTCATAAAGACGGTGTCGTTATCGTCTATGAAATCTGCGGCAAGCTCTGCAAGCTCGCGCTTTGCCGAGGAGTTAGTCTTATAACGCTCACTCAAATCCATATTTACATAGAGCTTATTTAAGCCTATAGCACCGCCGTGGACACGCTTGAGGTGTCCCTCTGCCTCGAGTGCCTCGAGGTCCTTTCTTATCGTAACCTCGCTTATGCCGTGCTCGAGCGCAAGCTCTGCAACGCGCACTCTTCCGTTCTGGTGAAGCTTGCTGATTATCTGGTCACGTCTTAATTCGGTTGTGTAATCCAATTTCGGAATCTCCTCACTGTATTTCTGGATAAATTATACAATAAATTTAAAAATAAGTCAAGGCTTGGGGGAAGATTGTTGGCTCATATTAAGCTACAGAAAAATCAAGGCGATAAATCTTTTGCTTTTTAAAGAACAAAACTCCGCGGTACTGCAACCTCACCCTGCGAAGCAGGACTTCATCGCGGAGCGATTTCATCTACGAAGTAGATTTCTTCCGTCTTTGACGGATTTCATTGCGCCTTTGGCGCCTGTTTGCCGCTCGCGGCAGAATTTGCGTAAGGCGCGCCGTATGAGGTTACATTCATCTGCTCGCACGGCAAGATTCCGCATTCGCGGAATGCGGTGTCGATTCGCGGTAGGTATGTTCGCAGAGCTTTGCAGAGCTTAAAGAGCCGCGATTTCGACTCCGCCACAGGGCACAAAAAAAGACAGTAGCGCTCCTTTGGAGTGCTACTGCTTTTTTTGGTGCCGGTAGTCGGGGTCGAACCGACACGGTATTGCTACCTTCGGATTTTGAGTCCGACGCGTCTGCCAATTCCACCATACCGGCATTTTGTGACTGCTGTCACGGTCAATATTATAGCATATAAAAAAATAAAAATCAATAACTTTTTTAAAAAACATTTTTTCTATTGTAATTTTAATAAAATTATTGTATAATTATTAGAGAAATATATAAATTCGGGATGTGACGCTATGCAAGAGGAGTTTGCCTTTTCAATAAACCGAATAACACGCGACAATCTTTCGGAGCTTTCGCTCTCCTCATCAAAGCTTTTTGAAAGACGCGTTTGCGAGCTGTCGGAGCTTTGCGACGGAGTCTGTGCGCTCGCTTTATCCCTTATGGACGACGGGGTAACCCTCTACGAGGCTTTGTCGCTTTTGTGCGAGCCGCTCTCCGAGCTTTCCGCGTCGGTACACACTACGAGAATGGACGAGAATGCACTCAGACTTCAGAGTTATGTCAGAATGCTTGACTGTACGGCTCTCAGCGCCTTCTCGGAGCTGCTTGTATCAAGACTTCCGTCGATTGGTATTACGGTCGGCGAGCGTGACTTTCTGCCCGTTGACAGTCTGCCTGAAACCTTTATATACTACAAAAATCAGTTTTCAGACGAGGCGTATGACGTTTTTTCTCAGGACTTTGATGACCCCAGAGTAAAATATGCCGACAGCCTTCGAGGCGTATTCAAGGCTCTCTTTGACGGAGAGGTCGGTTATGCTCTTGTGCCGCTCGAGGAGAGGGGTGCGAGGCTTCCTACCGTTGCGGAGCAGATTTACAGAGGTGATTTCAAAATCAATTCGGTCATTCCCGTATTCGGGGTTGACGGAGCAGCCGATATGCGCTATGCTCTGATTTCAAAAAGCTATACGGTGCCCGAAATTGCTACCGAGGACGACAGATATCTTGAAATCAGACTGTCTGCCGAGGAAGGGTCGGCTCTATTGTCGGTGCTTGCCGCAGCCGAGGGCTCGGGTGCTGATATCTACCGAGTGAATTCCGCTTCATACGAAACCTTTGGCAAAAGGCGCAGCATATATTCCGTCGTTCTTAAGACCGAGGGGGGCGACTTTACCTCGATGCTTACTTATCTTATCCTTTCGGGGCTTGACGTGACGGTAGTCGGAATTTACAAAAATCTGGAATAAATATTAAAAAGGAAATATAAGAATATGAAAAAAGAGTTAACCTATAACACTCGCGGCACCTGCTCGAGAAGAATTAAGGTAGCCGTCGAGGACGGGATAATTACCGAGTGCGCCTTTGAGGGCGGCTGCTCGGGTAACACCCAGGGTGTGGCTTCGCTCGTTATCGGTATGAAGGTTGACGAGGCGATAGCAAAAATGAAGGGCATAAAATGTGGCTTCAAGTCGACGTCCTGCCCCGACCAGCTTGCACTTGCGCTTGAAAAAACAAAAGAATAATATAGAGAGAAAGGAACCGATATGCAGAACTATCAGAAGGAATACGAAAGATGGCTTAATTCACCCGTTCTTACCGACGAGGAGAGAGGAGAGCTTCTCTCAATACAGAACGACGAGGAGGCGAAGGCAATGCGCCACTCGGCTCCTATGGACTTCGGAACGGCAGGACTTCGCTCGACGATGTATATGGGTCAGGGCTGTATGAACCGCTTCACCGTCGCACAGACGACAAGAGGTATCGCGGCGCTTATCAAGTCGCAAAGCGGCGAGGCGCGCGGCGTTGCTATTGCTTACGACTCGCGTAACAACTCCGAGCTATTTGCGCGTGTGAGTGCCTCGGTGCTTGCAGGACAGGGAATTAAGGCGTATATCTTCAACGGAATAAGACCTACTCCCGAGCTTTCCTTTGCGGTTCGTGAGCTTGGCTGTATTGCGGGAATTAACATCACCGCCTCTCATAACCCCAAGGAATACAACGGCTACAAGGCGTATTGGGAGGATGGCGCTCAGATAGGACCCGAGCAGGCTTGTGTCGTTTCGAGTGAGCGCTCTAAATTTGACGTCTTATCTCTTGATAATATAATGGACTACAGCGAGGGTATCAAGGCAGGACTTATAGTTGAGCTTGATGAGCAGTTCGACGAGCTTTATATCAATGCCGTAATGAAGACCGCGGTCAACCCCGATGCTGTAAAGGCTGTTGCCGACGAGCTTAAGGTTGTATATTCGCCTCTTCACGGCGCGGGCTACAGGCTCGTTCCCGAGGTGTTCTCGCGTATGGGACTTAAGCACCTCTACACCGTTACCGAGCAGATGACTCCCGACGGTAATTTCCCGACCGTCAAGAAGCCTAACCCAGAGTATGCCGACGTATTTACTATCGGTATTGATATTGCCAACAAGGTAGGCTCAGACCTCGTTATTGCGACAGACCCCGACTCTGACAGAGTTGGAGTTATGACCAGAACCCCCGACGGCAGCTTCACGACAATCTCGGGCAACCAGATGGGTGCGCTTCTTCTTGACTACGTTATTAAGCAGCGCCGCGCCGACGGAACTCTTCCCGAGGGTGCGTACTGCGTAAAGAGCATAGTTTCCACCGATATGGCTTATAAGATTGCAAAGGACAACGGAGTAAAGCTTCACGACGTTCTTACAGGCTTCAAGTTTATCGGCGAGGTTATCAAGAACTACGAGAAAGAGGGCAAGGCTGACGCGTTCCTTCTCGGCTTTGAGGAGAGCTACGGCTATCTTCTCGGCTCTTATGCCAGAGATAAGGACGCGGTAGAGGCATCTATGATGATACTCGAGATGACAGCCTTCTATAAGAAGAAGGGAATGACCCTTTCCGACGCACTCTCAAAGCTCTATGAAACCTACGGTCTTTACTCCGAGAGAATGATAGACATCTATATGGAGGGACTTGACGGAATAGAGAAGAGAAAGCGCATTATGGCAAGCCTTCGCGAGGTACCCCCGACAGAGTTCGGCGGAGTTAAGGTTTACTCGGTTGGCGACTACAAGGCGGGAACCGTAACAAGACTTTCCGACGGCAAGACCGAGCCTACAGGTCAGCCCTCCTCGGACGTACTCTACTACACTCTCGAGAACGAGGATAAGATTATCGTACGTCCCTCGGGCACCGAGCCGAAGATTAAGATTTACGTTCTTGCTCACGGCGAAGATATGAAAGCTCTTAATGAAAAGCTTGACAGATATTCTACAGATTCAAGAAAGAAAACAGAGGAATAATCGCCTCTCGGGATAAAAAAGTGACCGACAGACAAAAATATATCAGAAATTTCTCGATTATTGCTCACATAGACCACGGCAAATCGACCCTCGCAGACAGAATTCTCGAAAAAACCGAGACGGTTGCCGTTAGGGATATGGAGGAGCAGATACTTGACAATATGGACCTTGAGCGCGAGCGCGGAATTACCATAAAGGCTCGCGCCATAAGGCTCGCCTACAAGGCAAAAGACGGAGAGGAGTACGTTTACAACCTCATTGATACCCCCGGTCACGTTGACTTTGGCTATGAGGTTTCACGCTCGCTTAAGGCTTGCGAGGGAGCGCTGCTCGTTGTTGATGCAACTCAGGGCGTTGAGGCGCAGACTCTTGCCAATGCCTATCTTGCTATCGACAACGACCTTGAAATTTTGCCTGTAATCAATAAAATTGACCTTGCCTCGGCGGACGTTGAGGGCGCAAGGCGCGAGATTGAGGATATTATCGGTATTCCTGCCGAGGACTGCCCCGCGGTTTCGGCTAAATGCGGACTTAATATAGAGGACGTGCTTGAGAAGATTGTTACCGATATTCCCGCGCCCGAGGGCGACCCGACAGCCCCCCTTAAGGCTTTGATTTTCGACTCTCACTACGACCCGTATCTCGGTGTCGTGGTTTACGTAAGAGTGCTTGACGGTGAGATGAGGGCAGGGGATAAAATCAGACTTATGGCACAAGGCACGGAGTTTGAGCTCTTTGAGGTTGGTACTATGGAGCCCTTCGGACTTAAGCGCCAGGATTCGCTTTCTGCGGGTGAGGTCGGATACTTTACCGCCTCTATAAAGACCGTCGGCGACACGCGTGTCGGCGATACCGTAACCCACGCAGATAGACCCGCAGACGAGGCGTTGCCCGGCTTCCGTGAGGTTCACCCTATGGTCTATTCGGGTATTTATCCTGCTGACGGCGCAAGGTACGGCGACCTTCGCGACGCTCTTGAAAAGCTTCAGCTCAACGATGCCTCTCTGGTATTTGAGCCCGAAACCTCGGTTGCGCTCGGCTTTGGCTTCAGATGCGGCTTCCTCGGGCTTCTTCATATGGAGATTATTGAGGAACGCCTCGAGCGCGAGTTCAATCTCGACCTCATTACAACCGCACCCTCGGTTATTTACAAGGTAGAGCTTCGCGGGGGAGAGGTGGTTATGATTGACAACCCCTCGAAATTCCCCTCGCCCGACGAAATAAGCGTTGCCTATGAGCCTATTATGAAGGCTAATATCATTACTCCCACCGACTATATCGGCGGTATTATGGATTTGTGCCAGGAGAGGCGAGGCGTGTTCGTTGATATGAAATATATCGACACCGAGCGTGCCGAAATCCATTACGAGATGCCCTTAAACGAGATTATATACGATTTCTTCGACGCGCTGAAAAGCCGAACAAAGGGTTATGCCTCGCTTGACTACGAGCTTAAGGGCTATAAGCAGTCGAAGCTTGTAAAGCTTGACTTTATGCTCAACGGCGAGGTCGTTGACGCGCTCTCCTTCATAGTGTTTGAGGACAGAGCCTACGGCAGGGCGAGGAAGATTGCGGAGAAGCTTAAGGAAAACATTCCGCGCCAGCTCTTTGAAATTCCCATTCAGGCGACGATAGGCTCGAAGATTATAGCAAGAGAAACCGTCAAGGCAATGCGTAAGGACGTCCTTGCAAAGTGCTACGGCGGTGATATTACCAGAAAAAAGAAGCTTCTTGAAAAACAGAAGGAAGGTAAGAAGAAGATGCGTAAGCTCGGTAGCGTAGAGGTTACGCCCGAGGCATTTATGGCGGTGCTCAGGCTTGATGATGAGGGCTGACGGAATAGGGCTTTATATCCATCTGCCCTTTTGTGTAAGGAAGTGCGCCTACTGCGATTTCTGCTCCTTTGCAGGGGTTGACGGAAGTATTATTTCCGAGTACGCCGACGCTCTTGCTTCGGAGATTTTGAGCTACAGGGAAAGAGGCTTTAAGGTCGATACCGTTTTCTTTGGCGGCGGCACACCCTCGCTTCTCTCGCCCGAGGATTTTCGGAAAATTATGCGAGCTGTGCGGGAAAGCTTTTTGCTTTCTGACGAAGCGGAGATTACGCTTGAAGCAAATCCCAAGACTCTCGACCGAAACAAGCTAGAGGCATTCGTTGCTTCGGGAGTTAACCGAATAAGCCTCGGACTTCAATCAATTCACGAAAACGAGCTGAAAACCTTAGGCAGAATTCATTCCTACTCGGAATTTCTCGAAACCTACAGACTGTGCCGCGAGGCGGGTATTGACAACGTCAACGTTGATTTGATGTACGGCTTGCCGGGGCAAACTGTCGAAAGCTTCAAGGAAACGCTTCGTGCAGTTATAGACCTTTCCCCAGAGCATATTTCGGTTTACGGACTGATACTCGAGGAAGGAACGCCTCTTTACGAGAAGCAGAGCACGCTCTCATTCCCGAGCGAGGACTGTGAGTATGAAATGTATCTTCTTGCAGACAGGCATCTCTCTCGGGCAGGCTACTGTCATTATGAGATTTCAAACTACTCACGTGCAGGAAAAGAGTCGCGGCACAATCTCAAATACTGGAGATGCGAGGAGTATATCGGAGTCGGCGTTTCGGCGCATTCCTATCTTGACGGATACCGCTTTGGCAGAACGCAGTCCCTCACGGAATATCTTCGCGACAATCGGGAATACTTGAATAAGGAGTATATCGACCGCGACGGCGAGGCACTCGAGAAAATTATGCTCGGCTTAAGGCTTCGCGAGGGTATATCGCTGAAAGAATATGAGGACCTGTTCGGCTTTGATTTGACAGAGAAGTACCGAGAGAAGCTTATTACCTTTGAAAAAATGGGTTATGCAAGGATTTTCTCCGGCAGACTTTCGCTCACTGCGGAGGGCTTTTACGTAAGTAATTATATTATTAATGAACTTACCGAAAGCACTTGACATTTTCTACTTAATAATGTAAAATAAAATAAAATACAAAATCCGATTGGAGTATTCAACATGGCAGATATCGAAAAGAACGTAAACGAAGAATTCGAGGAAGCACCCGTATTCACTCTCACCGATGAGGAAACCGGCGAGGAGATGGATTTCGAGCTTCTTGCGAAGGCAGAGCTTGACGAAAAGCTTTATTTTGCACTTGTTCCCGCAGGTGACGAGGAGAGCGAGGAGTACGTTATCCTTCGCGTTACCGAGGACGGCGAGGACCTTATTCTCGAGAGCATTGAGGACGACGATGAGTTCGACAAGGTAGAGGAGTATTTCAACGACCTCTTCTTCTCCGAGGTTGACTACGACGCTTAATTAAAAATTTTATCCTGCGTGGTGCGTGATATTGCGATATTTGAACCTACACACACTGCTAGGGAGTCCGGAACTTCCGTCTTCGGGATGCAGGCCTCCCGCCGAGGGCGCATTGCTTTGTGCTGCCCCCTCCAAGCGGACGTTGGAAGCGCAAAGAGACGGAGAGGACACCCACCTGGATATACCGGGTTAAACCTTTGCTTTACACGGCCAACGCGGGAGTCTACTTAGCTTTTTAATCGGCAAAAGAACGCACAGAAAAATCTGTGCGTTCTTTTCTTATAGCATTTTCGCTTGTGCCTCGTCATATAATTTCATAAGTAAGACTTGTGGTAGGCATATAGCTTTGACGGTTTGATTTCCTATCGACAGGTCAGCGCTTTGAAAGGTGGCAAGAAGATGAAGAAAATTGAAGGACTGACAAGCAGCGAGGTAATTCTCTCACACGAGAAATACGGCAAAAACGAGCTGAAAAGGGAAAAGTCAAAGGGCTTTTTCTCAAGATTTTTTGAAAATCTATCCGACCCTATAATAAGAATTCTTCTGATTGCCCTGACTTTGCAGGTGATTTTGACAATCGGCAATATTAACTACGTAGAAACGGTAGGGATTGTTGCCGCAATTCTTCTATCAACCACAGTTTCCACCCTCTCTGAGTACCGAAGCGAGCGCGCGTTTTTAGCGCTCGAGGCAGGGAGCATCGGTAAGGGGGTTCGGGCTCTGCGCGACGGGAAAATTACCGAAATATCTTCCGACGATATTGCCGTCGGCGACGTTATTTATCTCAATGCAGGTGAGAGAATCGAGGCGGACGGCAGAATTATTCTAGGCAAAATAAGCGTAGACCAGTCGGCACTGAACGGCGAGAGCGCCGAGTGCCACAAAAGCGAGGAAAACGACAATTCCTTTGAGCTGTCGAGCAAGAACCGCGTTTTCCGAGGCTCGGAAATTCTCGAGGGCACGGCGGTAATGAAGGTTGAGCGCGTTGGAGCCGAAACCTACTTCGGTATGGTAGCGCGCGACGTACAGACAGAAACGCGCGAGAGCCCGTTAAAAAGAAGACTTTCCACGCTTGCGACAGCGATAAGCAAAATCGGATACGTAATCGCTTTGGTCGTAGGATTTGTCTATCTTTTCTCTGCGATTGTTGTCGATAACGGCTTTGACAGTGAAAGAATTCTTCTTTCGCTTCGTGACTACAAGGCTCTTTTCGGGCTTCTTGTTCATACTCTTACACTTATGATTACCGTCGTCGTTGTAGCGGCTCCCGAGGGGTTGCCGATGATGATTACTGTCGTTCTGTCGGCGAATATGAAAAAAATGCTCTCCGACCAAATTCTTGTAAAAAAGCTTGTGGGAATCGAAACCGCAGGCTCAATGAATATCCTTTTTACCGACAAGACAGGAACCTTGACGGAGGGCAAGCCGACCTGTGATAAAATTATTACCGCCTCGGGAATATACAAAACGCTCGGCGCGCTGAAATCCACGGGCGAAATCTATTCATCTCTCCTTCTTTCGGCAAAATATAATACCGACGTTATCAAGGCGGGCGGGGGAGTTGGCGGCGGAAACGCAACCGACCGAGGAATATACGAGTTCTTTGAAGGTGAGGCGGCGCCCGAGGAGCGCGTAATTGCTAAAACCCCATTTTCAAGCGAGCTGAAATACTCCTCGGTAAGGCTTTCCTCAGGAGCTATGCTGATTAAGGGAGCTGCCGAGAGAATTCTGTCAGAGCTTCGTCTGGCAAAGACGTCAGGCGGCGGTGCTGCGGAGCTTGACCGCGAGTATTTTATGAAGGAATACAATACGGCGGTAAGA
The DNA here is from genome assembly GCA_017472305.1 of Clostridia bacterium. Taxonomy (GTDB): domain Bacteria; phylum Bacillota; class Clostridia; order Oscillospirales; family CAG-272; genus UBA1740. The sequence goes on from JAFUQP010000037.1 coordinate 11,505, forward strand.
CGGGGAGAGCGCGTAATCGCGGTTGCCGAGGAAAGCGGCGGTCAAAAAATGCTCGTCGGGCTTATTGTGATGAAGGATAAGCTTCGAAGAGATGCAACAGCGGCAGTAAAAGCGGTTACCGATGCGGGAATTCAGACGGTAATGCTTACGGGTGACTCGAGAGAAACGGCGGTAGCAATTGCAACCGAGTGCGGAATATTTGACGGAGGTCGCGGAGATATAGCGTTAAGCTCCGACGAGCTTGCGTCTATGACGGATAGCGAAATTAAGGCGATACTTCCGAAAATACGCGTGCTTGCGCGCTCGCTTCCGCAGGATAAAACCCGACTTGTCAGAATTTCGCAGGAGGAAAATCTCGTTGTGGGAATGACCGGCGACGGAATTAACGATGCGCCGTCCTTGAAGCTTGCCGACGTCGGCTTCAGTATGGGCTCGGGTACCGAGATTGCAAAGAGCGCCTCTGATATCGTCGTGCTTGACAACAGCTTTACCGCTATAAGCAAAACCGTCCTCTACGGCAGAACTATATTCAAATCAATAAGAAAATTTATAACCTTCCAGCTGATAATGAACCTATGCGCCTCGGGTGTGTCGCTCTTTGGACAGCTCGTCGGTATAGAGTCGCCGATAACCATTATTCAGATGCTCTGGGTAAACATAATTATGGACACACTCGGCGGTCTTGCCTTTGCCGGTGAGCCGTCACTGTCATACTATATGAAGGAAAAGCCGATAGGGCGCGACGAGCCTATACTTTCCCGTTCGGTCTTATCCTCGGTTATATCACAGGGCGCGTACACACTCATACTCTGCGTGGTGTTTCTCACCTCGCCGACTGTAAGACTGATTTACGGAGGACTCGAGCCGACCGCGGCGTTTTACACCGCCTTTTACGCGCTGTTTATCTTCTCGGGAATATTCAACTGCTTTGCCTCAAGGTGCGAGAGAGTATGGATACTTTCAAGCCTTGATAAAAACAAGCCGTTTATTCTGATTATGTTGCTTATTTCGGCAATTCAGATAGCTATGATTTATTTCGGCGGCAGTGTATTCCGCTGTGTGCCGCTGACCTTCAAGGAGCTTTTCTTCGTGCTAACGCTCGCCTTTACCGTGATACCCTTTGACACTGTCAGAAGGATTGTAAAAAAGCTTAAATAGAGATTAAAAAAAGTAAAGAAAACCGAAAGCGGGTAAACTCCGCCCTGAGGTGGCATGGCGTCCAAAAAACGAGGCAACTCGGGACGGTCAAAGCATAAAAAACGGGAGCAATTCAGAATACAACCGAAAGGTAAGGGCTTTCGGGGTGTGAACTGCTCTCGCTTGTTATTTTACTTGCAGAAGGTTTCTATGTAGCTGTTGATGCCGCTTTCTATAATTTCCTTCGCTCTCTTTCTGGGGCTTACCTCATCTACTGCCGTGGTCTTGTTTTCAAGGTTCTTGTAAACCGTGAAGAAGTGACGCATCTCCTCAAAAATATGAGGCGGAACCTGGTCGATGTCGGTTATGTGGTTGTAGTTTGGGTCGTTGAAGGGGATTGCGATAATCTTCTCGTCCTGCCTGCCGTTGTCAACCATAGATATAACGCCTATGGGGTAGGCTCTTACAAGCGTCATAGGCTCGATTGCCTCGGCGCAAAGAAGAAGCACGTCAAGCGGGTCACCGTCGTCACCGAAGGTACGGGGTATGAAGCCGTAGTTTGCGGGATAGTGGGTTGAGGTGTAGAGAATTCTGTCGAGCATAATAAAGCCGGTTTCCTTATCAAGCTCGTACTTTTTTCTGCTACCTTTGGTTATTTCTATAACACACATGAAGTCGTCAGAGGTAATTCTTTTCGGGGAGATATCGTGCCAGATGTTAGACATTGCTTTGTTCCTTTCGGGTATATAGTATCGTTTTTGTAAACAAAAGTTATTAAATTTGCGTGGTTTTCTATGCGTGGGTAGAATATCAGTGCTTAAATATCCGAGCACTTACTCTGCTTTCTTCTCATAGGGTTCCATCTGCCTGTCAGGTAGCAGACGAGAAATACAATAAAGAGAGAAAGGTTGTGTAAAATCATACAGGTCCAGGCGGATATGAGGTTGCCGTCGAGGATTACGGTAGATACGAACGTGCCGACAATTCTTACAAGCCACATACCCAGTACGTTTGTTATGAAGGGGAGGGTAGTTTTTCCCATACCCTGCATCATTCCTTCGATTATTATCGACACTCCGTAGAATGGCTCGGACAGCGCGACGAGGCGCAGAACGGCTACCGCGAGAATGATAACCTCACCGTCACGGGTAAACAGCGAAACCATAGTCGGAGCAAGGGCAAACAGAAGTCCGCCCGAAAGACACATAAGTATAACCTCGATAAACAGCATCATTCGGGAAAGCTCACGGAGCCTTCCCTCGTCCTTTGCTCCAAGTGCACCGCCTGCAAGCGTTGCGGCGGCGGTCTGCATACCGTAGCCGGGTATATAGAATGCCGATTCAACGGTGTTGGCAATAGTGTGCGCGGCGGTTGATATATCGCCGAGCGAGTTTACCATAGCGGCAAAGGCAACGTAGCCAAGCGAGGTTGCAAAGCGTTGCATTGCGTTTGGGAAAGCAACCTTAAGGCAGGGCATAAGAATCGCCTTGTCGGGGCGCATAGAGCAGCCGAGGGGCGACACAAGCCTGTGACAAAGAAGTGCCAGGGTAATAAGAATACCGCCGACAAAAAATGCAATAGCGCTTGCAGCTGCCGCACCGATAACACCCATTCCAAAGCCGAAAATCTTAATATCAAGTCCGAAAATATTTACTACTCTCGTTTCGTAAATAAAGAAGAAATTAAGTACGACGTTGACGGCGTTTACTGCAATTCCGACGAGCATAGGCGTTTTGGTATCTCCTGCCGCGCGCAGAACCGTGCCGAAGATTATAGTCGCGCACCTTGCCAGCATAGGAATATAGAGTATAAAGAAATACTGTGAGGCAAGGGGGCGTATGCTCTCGTCAACCTGCATCCATACGGGAATTACCCCCGAGAGTGAAAGAGCGAGCGCGGTGAACACGATGCCGGATACCAGCACCGCGAGAGCTGCCTGTGAGCTGGCTTTTTTAGCCTTGTCAATCTGATTTGCGCCGATTGACTGCGATATAAAGGCCAGAAATCCTACGCCAAGTGCCGAAACCGTACTGCCGAGCAGCCAGTTGACAGTAGTTGTAGAGCCGACGGCGGCGGTAGCCTCGGTGCCGAGCGAGCCGACCATTGCGGTATCGATATACTGTACCGCCGTTTGCAAGAGCTGCTCAAGCATTGTAGGCCAGGCAAGGGCAAGTATTGTCGGCAGCATCTGCCACGGAAGTCCAAAGAGCGAGCGTTTCTTCCTTTCCATACTATCTGAAGGCGGGGTAGAGAATTTCGCAGGCAGACTCGCCGTCGAGTATCAATTCTGTGGGCGAGGGCAGGGAAATTCTGCCGTGCTTTGGGTTTTTGATGCTTGTCGGACTGTTAAGAAGCGTTGCTTCAACCTCGGACAGCTCAAAGGAGAGGTCGCAGTCGGTCATCGTGCAGTTTATAAGCTTCAGTCCCTTGCAGTAGCATAGCGGCTGAGTGCCAATAATTTCACAGTTCTCAAAGGTAACGTTCTCGGAGTACCAAGCGAGGTATTCTCCCTTGACGCGTGAGTTTCTGACAACAACGTTCCTTGCGTGCCAGAAGGCGTCCTTCGTGTCGAAATCGCAGCCGTCAAACGTAGCGTTTTCTATGTACTGGAATGAATATTTGCCCTTGAAGGTGAGATTTTCGGCTTTTATATTCTTTGAACGCAGCATACAGTATTCGCCCGATATTTCATCGCTGTCAAGCTCTATGCCGTCCGAGAACCAGAAAAGCTCCGCGGAGCTTATGAAGCTGTCACTGACCTTTATGTTTTTGCACTCGCGCAGTGCCTTTATACCCTCGAGCCTTGAGCCTTTGATTTCAATACCGTCGGTGTACCAGAGTGCCGCGCGGCAAAGCTCGGTCATCTTACATTCCGTAAGAGTTACACCCGTGCAGTGCCATAGGGGGTAGCGTAAATTGAAATAGCAGTCCTCGGCATATATGTTTTTGCTTTCCTTAAGTGCGCTCTCTCCGTCGGCAGGGCCGTCGAAGGCAGTTGAGTAGAGCTCTATGCCGTCGCTCGAGTAAAGCGCGCGTTCTTCGTCGAATTTTTCGTTTCTTATTATTTTCATTTTGCGCCTCGAAATTATTCTTACATATATATTATACATAAATTTAAAATAAAAGCAATAGCACCAAATCAGAAAGTGCAAATATTTTTGAAAATAGGAAAGAAAACTCTGACAAACCTATTGACAAACAGAACTAAAAGTGATAAAATATTTAAGCGGTTGTTTGCTGGTGTGGCTCAGTTGGTAGAGCAGTTGATTCGTAATCAACAGGTCACCGGTTCGAGTCCGGTCACCAGCTCCATCGTAGGCACTTCCTCGGGAAGTGCTTTTATTTTTATGGGGAGTGGGCTTATGGATTTATGTAATCTATCGGTAATAAAAAGCGTTATGGCTGATGCGGGCATCAGCTTCAGAAAGGAGTTCGGGCAGAACTTCTTGACCAACCGAATTATTCCCGAGGATATCGCCGATAACTGTGCCGATAATCCCGAGAGCCTTATTATTGAAATAGGTCCGGGTATAGGGTGTCTTACGCAGGAGCTTGCGCTCCGATATAAGAAGGTAGTCGCGATTGAAATAGACAAGGGGCTTATCCCCGTGCTTGGTAAAACACTTGCGGAATATGATAACGTAACGGTAATAAACGCCGACGTAATGAAGGTGGACCTTGCCGAGCTTGTCAGGGAATACTCGGACGGTATGAGCGTGTCGGTTTGCGCCAATCTTCCTTACTACATAACCACACCTATATTAATGCGACTTCTCGAGTCGGGCGTTAAATTTTCCTCGATAACCGTAATGGTGCAAAACGAGGTTGCCTCAAGGCTCTCCGCGAAGGCAGGCAGCAGCGACTACGGAGCAATTACGGCAGTGCTTGGCTACTACGGCAGTGTCAGAAGGCTCTTCAAGGTCAGCGCGGGCTCTTTTATACCCCAGCCGAAGGTTGACAGCGCGGTGGTAAGAATAGACCTTTATCCCGAGCCGAAGTATTCACTTAAGGACGAGGCACTTTTCAGAAGCTTAATAAAAGCGGCGTTTGAGCAGAGAAGAAAGACGCTTATAAACGCGGTTTCCTCGAAAATTTCGGGTGTCACGAAGGAAAAGCTGATTTCGGCTCTTTGTGAGCTTGGCTTTGACGAAAGAATACGCGGAGAACGGCTTTCAACCGACGATTTTGCAAGCCTTGCAAATCTACTTGCCGAATAAATTCTCACAAAAGCTCGATATTTGTAAATAACTATTGACAAAATACGCCATAAATTAACAAAAAGCAGTGAACGAACGGACGAAAATCCAAACGGTCGCTGCTTTTCTATTTTTTGCTTTTTATTTGTTTTTTATGATGTTATCGGATTGATTTTTGTTGCTTATTTTATAATTTTCCGCTTTTATTCCGACCACTGAAGGCTGCGTGCAACCGCCTTCTTCCATTTTGAAATTTTCTCCTCTCGCCAAGCAGCGTCACGCTCGGGAGTAAAGAGTCTGTCGGTCTTTCGGTTTCTTCTTATGTCCTCGAGTGAGGAGTATACACCGCTCGCAAGACCTGCAAGGTATGCGGCGCCGAGTGCCGTGGTTTCCACACATTCGGGGCGCTCTACGGGAATACCGAGTATGTCCGACTGGAAGGAGAGCAGGAGATTGTTCTGCGCCGCGCCGCCATCAACCGCAAGCTCCGAGATTTTAATTCCCGTCACCTTTTCCATAAGCGAAATAACGTCTGCGGTCTGATAAGCCATGCTTTCAAGCGTTGCGCGGATAATATGGTACTTCGTCGTAGCTCTCGTAATGCCGATAATCACACCGCGCGCGTAGGGGTCCCACCACGGAGCGCCAAGTCCCGAGAAGGCGGGAACAACAAGCACGCCGCCCGAGTCGGGAACCTTATTTGCATAATATTCGCTGTCCTGTGCCGACTCGATGAGCTTCATTCCGTCACGAAGCCACTGTATAGCCGCGCCGCAGACAAACACCGAGCCCTCAAGCGCATAGGTGATTTTGCCGTCAAGACCCCAAGCGATAGTAGTAATAAGACCGCCGTCGGTGATGTGCGGCACCTCGCCTGTGTTCATAAGCATAAACGCGCCTGTGCCGTAGGTGTTCTTAAGCTCGCCGACCTCAAAGCGGCACTGCCCGAATAGAGCTGCCTGCTGGTCGCCCGCAACTCCGCCAATAGGTATTTCCGCACCGAACACCGACTTTGCCGTGTAGCCAAAGATGTGCGAGGAGGGCTTGACCTCGGGGAGCATAGACTCGGGGATTTTAAAGAGGTCGAGAAGCTCCTTGTCCCATTCAAGCGTCTTTATATTAAATATCATCGTACGCGAGGCGTTTGAATAGTCGGTCGCGTGGACCTTGCCGCCTGTGAGATTCCATATAAGCCAGCTGTCAATCGTGCCAAAGCACAGCTCACCGCGCTCGGCTCTTTCTCTTGCGCCCTCGACGTTATCGAGAATCCATGCAATCTTCGTCGCGGAAAAATAAGGGTCGATGAGAAGTCCCGTTTTATTCTTTATTAAATCGGCATAGCCTTCCTCGGAAAGCGACTTGCAGTAATCGGCGGTTCTTCTGCACTGCCAGACAATTGCGTTATATACGGGAATTCCCGTCTTTCTGTCCCAAACAACCGTTGTTTCGCGCTGGTTTGTAATTCCAAGACAGTAAATCTCGTCCCAGCTGCCGCCGATTTTGAGAAGAGCCTCGGTGCAGGCGGCAATTTCGGTTGACCAGATAGTCATAGGGTCATGCTCGACCCAGCCCTCCTTCGGGAATATCTGTGGAAATTCGCGCTGAACCATACTCGCAATGCTTCCGTCCTTGCGAAAGAGTATACAACGCGAGCTGGTGGTGCCTTGGTCAAGTGCCATAATGTACTTTTTCATTTTTCGGGCTCCTTTACGGTGGATTGTTTGTTGTCGCGCTCTGTGATGCCGTATACCGAGGGACTTATACCCACGGTGGATTTGAAAATCTTCGAGAAATGATAAACGCTTGAAAAGCCGCAGGACTCAGCAATTGCCCAAACGCTCAATCCACCCTCGGCGAGCAGCTCCTTTGCGTGCTCAATCCTCTGACTCAGAATATATTGACCAGGAGTTGTGCCGTAGTGATTCTTGAAGGTTCGGCGAAAATGTATTTCCGACACTCCCGCGATTTTTGCAAGAGTGGCGTTTGAAATCTGCTGCTTGTAAATGTTTTCCGCAATGTAGTCCATAGCCGGCGAGAGTATAGGGTGTCGGCTGACGCACTCTCTTTCGAGCCGCGAGAAAATTCCGTAGAGCACCGACATCTCCGCGTGCATGTTATCGCCAAGAGTGTGAAGCCTTTCCAGATGAGAGAAGTCTTTAAGATACTGCTCGGGCTTCGTTATTTTTATCGAAAAAATCTTGTCGGTAAAGGGCTCTTTTGTATCGAAATTGATAATAGGGAAGTTGCCGCCCTCGAGGTTTTTTAAGGAGTATCTACCGCCTCTCGGAAGAATCAGCGCGTGAGTGTAATCCGAAATAACCTTCGTGTCACCCTGCGTATATTCAATAACTCCGTCACCTGATGAAAAGGACAGGGCATAGCTCGGGCGGCTCTTCGTACTGAATGTGCGGCCTCTTGATGCAGGGATTACGCTCACGGATAAAATATCGGTTATGATAACGTCCTTTATACTCGTCATAGCTTCTAATTAAATCCTTGCAACTCCGGTTTTTCTTGCGGTTTCAATTACAGCAAGGCTAACGACCTCGGCTACCTTCTTGTCAAGCGCTGAGGTAATTATATTCTCCTCGGAAAGCTCCGAGTCGGGTATTAGCGAAGCGAGAGCGTAAGAGGTAGCGACCTTCATTTCCTCATTTATGCAGCTCGCCCGACAGTCAAGCGCGCCGCGGAAGATACCGGGGAAGGCGAGTACGTTGTTTATCTGGTTCGGGTAGTCGGAGCGTCCCGTGCCGACAATACGCGCGCCTGCCGAGAAAGCCTCCTCGGGCATAATCTCGGGTGTAGGATTTGCCATCGGGAATACTATCGCGTCCTTTGCCATAGTGGCAACCATCTCGCCCGTAAGAACACCGGGCGCAGAAACACCGACAAATACGTCGGCACCAACACAGGCATCGGAAAGAGTGCCGTGCAGTCTATCTCTGTTCGTGATTTTCGCAATGCTTCTGTGGAAATCGGAAAGGCTTCCGTCGTCCTCGGAAATTATGCCGAAGCGGTCAACCATTATAAGATTTTTTACACCAATGTTCAAAAGATGCCTGCCTATAGCACAGCCCGCAGCACCCGCGCCGTTAATTACTACGCGGATATCTTCAATATTCTTTCCTACAACCTTAAGCGCGTTTATAAGTGCCGCGGCAACGACGATAGCCGTTCCGTGCTGGTCGTCGTGGAATACGGGAATATCAAGCCTCTCTTTAAGCTTCTTCTCAATTTCAAAGCATCTGGGTGCTGCAATATCCTCAAGATTAATTCCGCCAAAGCTTCCCGCGATAAGCGAGATTGTATTGACTATTTCATCTACGTCCTTTGTGTGAACGCAGATAGGGAAGGCGTCAACGTCAGCAAACTCCTTGAATAACGCACATTTTCCTTCCATAACGGGCATACCTGCCTCGGGGCCGATATCGCCAAGACCGAGAACGGCTGTGCCGTCTGTGATTACCGCAACGAGGTTTCCTCGGCGGGTGAGTGTGAAGGACTTGTCGGGGCTCTTCTGAATTTCAAGGCAAGCCTCGGCAACACCCGGGGTGTATGCAAGCGAGAGGTCCTCTCGGGTATTTACGGGAACACGGCTTATTACCTCGATTTTTCCCTTCCATTCGTAGTGCTTTTTGAGTGATTCTTTTCTGATGTCCATATTGATTTTCCTTGCTTTTTTGTTTTTGCTGTTTTGTTTGTTGATTGCTATTTTGGTTTACTGCCTCAAAATAAATTCGGTATTTTGATTAAATCATAGTTTCAGGACGAACAATCTCGTCAAATCGCGCCTCGTCAATCACGCCGAGCCGCAGTGCGGCTTCCTTAAGTGTCAGACCGTCCCTGTGCGCAAGCTTTGCAACCTCGGCGGCGCTCTCGTAGCCGATATGAGGACTAAGCGAGGTGACGAGCATTAGCGATTTTTCAAGGTTTTCCTTCATCTTCTCGCGATTAGGCTTAATTCCCTTGACGCAGTTCTCGTCGAAGGAAATAATAGCGTCCGAGAGAAGCCTTACCGACTGAAGGAAGTTGTATATGCATACGGGCATATACACGTTAAGCTCAAAGTTACCCGACGCGGCAGAGAAGCCGACGGCAACGTCGTTTGCCATTACCTGAAGCGCGACCATAGTCAAAGCCTCGCACTGAGTGGGGTTGACCTTGCCGGGCATAATCGAGGAGCCCGGCTCGTTTTCGGGTATGAAAATTTCGCCAAGACCAAGCCTCGGGCCGGAAGCGAGCCACCTTACGTCGTTTGCAATCTTCATAAGGTCACAGGCGAGAGCCTTTAGTGTACCGTGTACCGACGCAAGCTCTGATTTTGAGGTGAGGGCGTGGAATTTGTTTTCGTCGGTAATAAATTCAAGACCGCACTCACGCGAGATTTCCTCGCAAGCGAGCCTGTCAAAGCCACGGGGCGCGTTAAGCCCCGTTCCTACGGCAGTGCCGCCGAGCGCAAGCCTCGAGAGCGCACCCGACGCGCCGATAATAGCCTCAAGGTCGTATTCAAGAGATGCTCTCCAGCCCGATATCTCCTGCGAAAAGCTTATAGGAGTCGCGTCCTGAAGGTGTGTTCTTCCGCACTTGATGACCCCCTCGTTTTCGCGCTCAAGCCTCTTTAAGGTATCTATAAGTCCTCGTACCGCGGGGATTAGCTTTGAATTTATCGAGGTGAGGGCGGCTATGTGCATTGCAGTAGGGAAGGTGTCGTTTGATGACTGCGACATATTGATGTCGTCGTTAGGGTGAAGGAGCCTTTTTCCCGCTTTGCGGTTTGCATAGCCACAAATAACCTCGTTGACGTTCATATTCGTCTGCGTTCCCGAGCCTGTCTGAAAGACAACGAGCGGAAATTCCTCTGAAAGCTCGCCAAGCTTGATTTTCTCTGCGGCATCTTCTATGTAGGAAAGCTTCTCCTCGGTCATCTTATCGGGACGAAGCCTTCTGTTAGCGCGTGCCGAGGCAAGCTTCAGTATTGCAAAAGCCTTGATTATCTCCTCGGGCATAACCTCGGTGCCGCGCCCGATATTGAAATTTCTGCGGCTGCGCTCGGTTTGCGCGCCCCAAAGCCTTGACGCCTCGACCTCGATTTCACCGAGGGTATCCCTCTCAATTCTGTATTCCATAATAATCTCCATTCCGTCGCCCGATGGGCGACAGCACTAATACTTAACGAGCTTTCGGCACCGCCAATTTCACTATATCTCCATATTGCTTTCTCGTTTGGTAATGATGCGCTACAATCAGCAGAAATTCGCCTCTGACGGTACTAAAGACATATTTTTACAAGCTAATTATAGCATACCACAGAGGTATTTTCAAGTTTTTTTAAAATAATACGCAAATAAACAATCAATTAAGCTGTCCGACAGTTGACATTTGTAAAAGATTTCTGTATAATAAAAGAAAAAAAGAAAGAGGGGTCCTATGCAAGAGTCGGAAGAAAAGAGGACAGGGCAGTGGAAATACCGCCTGCTTATCGGCGTTTTGTCCTTCTTCGTGCTTTTTATTGTAAAGTCGATAACCTCGGTAAGACTTGCGGCATTCGACGGCGGCGAGATACCTTCGCAGTTCTTCTTCGGCTGGGCGGTTCTCGGTATTCTCCTAATATATAATTCGATAGTGAATACGACGGCCTTCTACGACAGGGACGCCTTCTGTCGCTTCAAGGCAAGAAAGGTGCTGCGGGTCAGGCTTCGCTGTGAGCTGCCCGTGATACTCAAATCCTCTGACTTCTGGATTGAAACTCTGCCTGTGCTGATGCTTACGGCGCTTTTCTGCTCCTTCGGCGGCTTTTATGAGGTCGGGTACGTTATTTTTGAGGTCGGGAAGGCTCCGCTTTGGTCAACGAGAGCGCTTGCGCTTATCTTTGTGCCGCTACTGTTTTCGGTATCCCTTTTCTGTAGATATGAGGTACACAGATACTACGCGGTGCTTATAAAGCGCGGCGAGGAATACAGAGTTGACAGTAAGCCGAGGCTTGTCGGCAAGGTTTTCCTCGTGCTTTTAATGTATCCTCTGCTTTTCCCGTATGCGCCTATGGTGCTGTTTTTGATACTGACGTTCGTAGGTATCGTCGGTGCGCTTATCAGCGTTATGACGCTTATCGGCTTTATTTTAGCTGTAGTTGCTGCTGTTTTCGGCATTATCGGTCTTTTGAAGCTTAAGACCTACAGAATGAAGAAGAAATTCCTCGGAGCGGTAAAGGAGCTTGCCGATAAGCGCGGAGAGGTCTTTGAGCTGTTTGACAAGGAGAAGCGCGAGAGCGAGGGCTATGATTTCAGACTTACCTCGGGCGGACGAATTTTCTCGGTAAAGATTATTACGTCGATAAACAGACTGACGCCTCTATACTTTACCTCGGAGCGCAAAGCCTTCTTCCTTTACAGGCTCGGAACTAAAGAGCATCACACCGAGCTACAGAAGCATTTTGAATATTATTTCGAGGGAGAGGGGCAGAGAATAATAGTCCCGATTAAATTCCCGAAGAAGCTCTTTGCCGCTGAATTCGGTGCAACAAGAAAGCTATTCTCGGGCGACAGAATATGGAAATACATCGTTTTCAATACGTCGTCCTTCCTCGGCCAGCAGGACAGAGAATGTCTTTATCGCGCAAATCAGGATAACAGATAAAACATAATAAAAACGGGTTGGATTTTGCAAATCAATGCAAGCTCCGACCCGTTTTTTAAAGTTATTTAATTTCAACAGTTACGCGCTTACCGCAGGTCGTTGCGGCGGCCTTCATAATCTGTCTGATTGCCTTTGCTATTCTTCCGTGGCGACCGATTACCATTCCGGTATCGTCCTCGGCGACGGTGAGAGTAAGCTCGATATCATCTCCGTCAACAACCTCGGTAACGGATACTGCATCGGGATTATCCACGATAGCACGGGCGATGTTGGTAAGTGTGAGTTTGAAATCCATCTCGCTTACCTATTACTTGATGATTTCGCTCTTCTTAAGAAGTGCTCTAACAGTATCGGTGGGCTGTGCGCCGTTAGCGAGCCACTTGTTAGCCTTCTCTGCATCGATCTTGATGTCAGCGGGATCGGTGAGGGGGTTGTAGTAGCCTATCTCCTCGATGAACTTACCGTCACGGGGCGAACGCTCGTCTGCTACGATTACACGGTAGAAGGGGGTCTTCTTTGCGCCAAGTCTCTTGAGTCTGATTTTTACTGCCATTTTTGTTTCCTCCAAAAAATGAAAATTTATTTTTTATCTTTTATGATAATCAAATAGAAATAAAGTGATTTGAAAGCCAATCGGCAGCTTTTGCCGATTGATTTTTGTATTTAGAATTTATCAGAAGGGAAGCTTCATACCGCCCATAAGTCGGCGCGCGCCCTTGCCCGAGAGCTGCTTCATCATCTTACGCATCTGCTCGAATTGCTTGAGTAGCTTGTTGATATCCTCAACGGTCGTGCCGCTTCCGTTTGCTATACGCTTGCGCCTGGAGCCGTTTATAATCTCGGGCTTAAGTCTTTCTTCCTTGGTCATAGAAAGAATGATAGCCTCGATTTTATCCATCTGATGCTCGTCTATCTGCGCGTTCTTAAGCGCACCTGCGTTCATTCCTGGCATCATACCGAGCAGCTGCTCAAGGTTGCCCATCTTTTTGAGCTGACGCATCTGCATAAGGAAGTCCTCAAGCGAGAAGGTCTGCTCACGCATCTTGCGCTCAAGCTCCTTTGCCTGCTTCTCGTCGTAGGCGGCCTCTGCCTTCTCTATAAGCGAGAGAATGTCGCCCATACCGAGAATACGCGAGGCAACTCTGTCGGGGTGGAACAGCTCAATAGCGTCGAGCTTCTCACCCGTGCCTATAAACTTAATAGGCTTGCCTGTGATATACTTAACCGAGAGCGCGGCACCGCCTCTCGTATCGCCGTCCATTTTAGTAAGAACGACACCTGTGATATCGAGAAGGTCGTTGAAGCTCTTTGCCACGTTGACGGCGTCCTGACCTGTCATTGCATCAACGGTAAGAAGAATTTCCGAGGGAGATACGCTTTCCTTGATTTTGACAAGCTCCGCCATAAGCTCCTCGTCTATGTGAAGTCGGCCCGCGGTATCAATGATAACCATATCGTTGCCGTTCTTCTTTGCGTGAAGGACACCCGCCTTTGCAATCTCAACGGGGGAAATCTTCGTGCCCATAGAGAATACGGGAATTCCCGCCTGCTCACCTACGATTTTGAGCTGGTCAACTGCGGCAGGGCGGTATACGTCGCAGGCAACGAGCAGGGGATTTTTGCTCTTCTGCTTATACATTGCCGCGATTTTGCCCGCGTGGGTGGTTTTACCCGCACCCTGAAGTCCGACCATCATAACAACCGTCGGGGGCTTTGGGCTGATGTTGATTTTGGGAGCCTCACCGCCCATAAGCTTGATGAGCTCCTCGTTTACTATCTTTACTATCTGCTGAGCAGGGACAAGGCTCTCCAGCACCTGCGTGCCGACGGCGCGCTCGGTAACCGATTTTACGAATTCCTTAACTACCTTGAAGTTAACGTCAGCCTCGAGAAGCGCAAGCTTGACCTCGCGCATTCCTTCCTTGACGTCCGCCTCGGAAAGCTTGCCCTTGTTTCTGAACTTTTTAAAGGCCGAAGCCAGCTTTTCGGTAAGATTTGCGAACATGTCAGCTTCCTTTCGCTAGTATTTCAATAACCGAGAGAAGCTCGCGCGACTCGGAGTCAAGCCCACGTGCCGAAAGCTTTGCCGAAAGAGCCTCAAGCCTTTCTATACCCTCGGTAAGCTCGCTATGCTTTTTTGCAAGCGAAAGCTTCTCCTCAAGGAAAAACAACTGCTCCTCGCCCTTCTTGATAAGATGCCTGATACCCTGGCGCGAAATGCCTACGCCCGAGGCAATCTCGGCAAGCGAGAGGTCGTCGTTGTAATACGACTTCATAACGGCTGCGGTGTGAGAGTCAAGGGCTTCGCTGTAAAAATCCAAAAGGTAAGCCACCTTCATATCCTTCTCAAACATAACCCACCGTCCTTAACTGTAAAGCGAATTGCTTTACAATTATATCATCTAAGTAGAGCTTTGTCAAGTGGTTTTTATAAATTAATAATAATTTTTTTGTGTTGGGTAAAAATAGTAGAAATATTAGTATGTGTGCGCCTCGCTTTGCCTCTTTTTTGGGCAATCGGTACGCTGAAAATATTACAATAAATTAAATAGCAAGTAAGGAATAGCTTAAATGGATTATAATGAGCTTGAAAAAAGACTGATAGAAATACGAAGGTCGCTTCACTCCTCGCCCGAATGCGGCTTTAACCTGCCGAAAACGCTCGGGATAATTAAAGAGGTGCTGAAAAGAGAGGGGATTGGCTTCAGAGGCGTCGGCAGAGCAGGGCTTGTCGCTGATATTTTGGGCGGGAAGGGGAATGATGCGAAGATAGAGGTGCTTCTTCGCGCCGATACCGACGCACTTCCGATTGAGGAGAAGGCCGAGCTGCCCTTTGCCGCGAAAAACGGAAATATGCACGCATGCGGTCACGACCTGCATACTGCAATGCTTCTCGGAGCTGCGATTATATTGAGGGGGGAGAGAGAAAGGCTTCCGTACGGTGTCCGTCTTGTCTTTCAGCCTGCCGAGGAAGAGCTTTCGGGCGCCTGTGATATGCTCGGCGCGGGACTCTTCTCGGATATTAGCCCACGTCTTGCGCTTGCGCTTCACGTCGGTGTCGGAAGAAATATGTCGGTAGGAAAGGTTACTGTACCTGCTGCGGGGACCTCCTCTCCGGCGGCTAAATTCTTTAAAATTACACTTCTGGGAAAGAGCGCGCACGGAGCTATGCCGGCTCTTGGAACCGATGCGCTGCTTGCCGCGGCGGACCTTCGTGTTCAGCTTGCGAGGACTGTCGGTGAAGAGGACGGAATACTTACCGTGGGCAGAATTCGCGGCGGTGAGGCGGCAGGTGCAATCGCCGATTATACAGAACTGTCCGGCTCTATGCGGGCGGCAAGCGAGGAGAAGCTTCAAAGCCTTGAAAAACACGTCAAGAGGCTTATCTCGGAGTGTGAGAGGCGGCACTCGGTAAAGGCGGCGTACAGTGTGGACGGCGAAACCGTGCCGCTTGAAATTAACGAAAAAGCACGCGAGCATCTTATAGCCGCAGTCAGCCTTACGGAAGGCGCGGAGGCGGTTTTACCCGACACGAATATGGCGGGCGGGTCTGAGGATTTTGCATATATTTCAAGACTCGTGCCTTCAGCGTACGCGGTAGTAGGGGCAGGGGACGGCGGCGGATATCCGCTGCATAACGGTCGCGTTGTGTTCGACGAGCGAGCAATAATTATCGGCGCAAAAATTCTTGCCGCCTTTGCTAGCTCCCTTGAAGAATAAAGCTTTCAGAAAACTGTTTAAAGCAAAATAAAAAGTGGAGATGCCGATTTTCACAGTATCTCCACTTGTTTTTTATTCGGTTATGCCTAAATACGAAAGCCTCAAACTTTTATTCTGCCTCGTTATTTGCACCGCTTTTTGGATATTTCCGCTTAACGCACTCGTTCAAAAGATATTCAATCTGTCCGTTCACGGAGCGAAATTCTTCCTCTGCCCACTCTGCAAGTGCGGCATACAGTCTTGGTGACAGACGCAGAGGAACCTGTTTTTTCGCCTTATCGTTCTGCTCGCTCATCAGTAAAGGCTGCCCGAGTTAACCACGGGAGTTGCTTCCTTGTTACCGCAGAGAACCACGAGAAGATTAGATACCATTGCCGCCTTTCTCTCGTCGTCGAGAACTACGGTATCGTTTTCGGCAAGACGCTGGAGTGCCATCTCAACCATACCTACAGCACCGTCAACAATCATTCTTCTTGCGTCGATAATAGCAGATGCCTGCTGGCGCTGAAGCATTACAGCCGCAATCTCGGGAGCGTATGCAAGATAGGTAATTCTTGCCTCTACAATCTCAATGCCAGCCTCGTTTACTCTTTCCTGAATTTCTGCTCTTATTCTTTCGGCAACAACCTCAGACGAGCCGCGAAGGCTTCCGTCGTCGGCACAGCCGTCACCCGTGGTATCGACGTTAGGCGCGACGTCGTAGGGGTAAACTCTTACAACGTTACGGAGTGCGCTGTCGCACTGAAGCGAGAGGAATTCCTTGTAGTTGTCTACGTTAAATACCGCCTTTGCAGTGTCAACTATTCTCCAGGTTACCGCAATTCCAATCTCAACGGGGTTGCCGAGGCAATCGTTGATTTTCTGTCTTGCGTTGTTGAGTGTCATAATCTTAAGAGAAATCTTGTTGGAGAGCATAGACAAATCAACGTTAGCGTTTGCCGCGTTCTGAAGGAAGGACTGTGGAGTTGAAACGTCCGCGCTCTGATTGAGCTTAGTCTTTGCAGCGGGGTTGAAGCTCGAGGAGAAGGGGTTTACCCAATAGAAGCCGTCGCCCTTTATCGTTCCTACGTACTTACCGAAGAGGGTAATTACAAGTGCCTCCTGGGGCTTGAGTATACGAAGACCGACAAGCGGTATCCACATAACGCAAAGTGCGATAATGCCGACTATAAGAAGTGCCGAGGGGGCTTCGTCGGTTGATAAAATCGCGCCGTAGATAATGAGTGCTACAGAGGCAAGCTCGAGAGCAATAGAGAGAAGCATAACGAGCATACCGCGCTTTTTGGTGGTGAGAATTTTTTCGTTCATAGTGACTGTTCCTTTCGATATTTTATTGATATCATAATGATATCACAAATCGCTTTGTTTGTCAATAGCTTTACAAAAAATAACTTAAATAACATTTTTTACAGGTAAATTTAATAAAAATTCAGTCTTAAGAATAAAAACTTATGCTTACTCTATTGACAAATATATATAAAATATGGTATGATAAATTGAATGGTAAACAAACGCAAAACGAAACCAAAACGAAAGTCTCGGTATAAAGGATTTTGTGAATATGGAAAACAAGAAGTATTTAGGAATAGATATCGGAACAACCTCGCTTAAGGCGGCGGTGTTCAACTCTAAGGGTGAGAGGCTCGGACTGGTCGTTAAGGACTACACGCTCGACACCGATTCCGAAACGGGATACATAGAATTTGACGCTATGCGTTACGTCGAAATGTGCCGCGAGGCAATAAGAGAGCTTACGGACAGCTGCGGAAAAATCGACGCGCTATCGGTTGATACGCAGGGCGAAACGCTCATTTTCACCGACGAAGGCGGAAAGCCGCTGATGCCGGCTATCGTTTGGCTTGATAACAGAGCCGATAAGGAAGCCGACGCTATCCGCGCGCACTTCGGCGGAGAGCTTGTTTACAACGTAACCGGACAGGCTGAAATTGCCGCCGGCTGGCCTGCCTCGAAGCTTCTTTGGCTTAAGAACAACTCTCCCGAGTTGTTTTCAAGGGTAAAGAAAATCTTCCTTCTTGAGGACTTTATTTTATATAATCTTACCGGCAACTTTGTCACCGAGGGAACTATACAGTCTTCGTCGCTCTATTACGATATAACGAAGGGCGACTGGTGGGACGGAATGCTCGAGTTTATCGGGGTCAGCCGTGAGATGCTCCCGAAAATCGTCGAGAGCGTAACTGCCGTCGGCGAGTACGAGGGAATTACCGTCGTTTCGGGAATGCTTGACCAGATTGCGGGTACAATCGGAGCCGGCGTTACCTCTGAGGACAAAATCAGCGAAATGACGGGAACCATTATGGCGGTCTGCGTTATGACCGACAAAATTCCGCCCTACAACCCCGAGAGTATAGTTCCTTGCCACCTTCACGCTATCAAGGGAAAATACTGCCTCATTCTTTGCTCATCTACCGCGGGAATGGCGCTTAAATGGTTCAAAAATCAGTTTGCCGAGGGCTACTCCTTCAAGGAGCTTGACGCTATGGCAAAGGATATCGCCCCGGGCTCTGACGGACTTGTTATGCTGCCGTACTTCTGCGGCTCGTCAACTCCCGTATATAACCCCTCGGCGCGTGCGGTGTTTGCGGGAATTGACCTCTCGCACGGCAGAGGACACTTTGCAAGAGCGATTATGGAGGCTATCGCCTTCAATCTCCGTCAGAACCTCGAGGAGGTTTCGGGTGATAAGGTTAAGGAGCTTCGCATTACGGGCGGCGGCGCGTCGAGTCCTCTTTGGGCTACGATAAAGGCAGACGTCGTGAAAAAGGAGCTTTCCACGCTTGCCGAGGGCGAAACCGCCTGCCTCGGTACGGCACTGTGTGCGGCGGTTGGTATCGGCGACTTTGAGAGCATTGAGGCGGCGGCTGACAGTATAGTCAGAACCGCGAAAACCTACGCTCCGACGGGTGCCGACTACGAGGCGGCTTACGCGCGCTACTGCGAGCTTGACCGCAAAATGAACGTGAAATAATAAAAAATTACATACAGGAGGCTTTTATGCTTAAGAACTACAAAATCCGCGCGCCTTACTTTGAGATTGGCCCCAAGTGCTTTATGTGGGGCGAGCGTATGCTCAAGCTCGCAAAGGCGGTTGATAAGATTGCTGCAAAGTACGACCTCGACGTCATACTTACTCCCCAGTACGCAGATATCCGTCTTATAGCCGAGAATACCGAGCGCGTGCACGTTTACGCGCAGCACATGGACTCTCTCTATCCCGGACGCGGACTTGGCTCGGTGCTTCCCGAGTCTGTTAAGGAGGCAGGCGCTGTCGGCGTTATGCTTAACCACGCAGAGAAGAAGCTTACCCTTGACGAAATCAAGGCGACGATTGCCAGAGCCGACGAGGTGGGACTTGCTACCATCGTTTGCGCTGACTCGGTTGAGGAAATCAGACAGGTCGCTCTCCTTGCTCCCAACCTTATCGTTGCAGAGCCCACCGAGCTTATCGGAACGGGTGTTGCAAGCGATATGAAGTACGTTAAGGACACAATTGAAGCCGTAAGACTTATCAACCCCGACATTATGGTGCTTCAGGGCGCGGGAATTTCCGGTCCCGAGGACGTTGCTAACGTTATCAGAGCAGGCGCACAGGCTACGGGCTGCACGAGCGGCGTTATGAAGGCTGCCGACCCCGAGGCTGCTGCCGAGGAGATGCTCTACACTCTTAGAAAGACCTGGGACGAGGTGAACGGAAAGTGATGGAATCGGCTCTTAATCAGGCATTTGACGCCTTCCGCATAGAGGCGGAGTCGCTTCTTGAAACCGCAAAGGTTCTTGACAGGGAAGAGATGCGCCGTGCGGTTGAGGTGCTTGCGAAGGCAGAGAGAATTGCGGCATCGGGCTGCGGTCACTCGGGCATCGCATGCAGACACTTCGCTCATCTTATGTGCTGCGCTGAGCGTCCTGCGAGATTCCTTTCTCCCGCGGAGGCAGTTCACGGCGGTCTTGGCTGTATGAAGAAGGGCGACGTTATGATTATGGCGTCCCGCGGCGGAAAGACCGACGAGCTTATGACTATAATCGACGTTTGTAAGACGAAGGGCGTAACGCTTATCGGCGTTACCGAAAACCTTGAGTCACCTCTTGCAAAAAGCTCGGATATCGTGCTCGCAATGAAGGTTACCAAGGAATGTGACAAGTATAACTGCCAGGGAACGACGAGCTTTGCGGTAACAAGCGCAATCTTCGACGCGCTCCAGACGGCGCTTATCGAGTACACGGGATATCAGAAGATGGACTTTGCTCTTATTCATCCGGGCGGAGCCGTCGGAAAAAGACTTAATAATAAGTAATTTTTACCGGGACACAGGCAGAGCCTTCGGTAAAAGGATTTCAAAGCAAAAATAAAATTAAAATAAATATTTTCATAAAGGAGAACAAAACAAATGGAATTCAAGGTTTATCAAAAGGAAATCGAGCTTCAGTCGAGAGGTTGGATACCCACCTTCCACGACGTAACTAGCGACATTCTTCACATCGTAGAGGCATCGGGCATCAAGAACGGCACCGTATGCATCGCATCTCACCACACCACCTGCTCGGTAATGGTTCAGGAATGCTCTCACGACGTTGATTCCTTCGACCTCGAGTATCTTCAGCACGACCTTCTCGACATTATGAGAAAGCTTATCCCCGATTTCGCGGAGGAGCATCAGTACCGTCACCCCGGTCCTATCCACTCGAAGTTCGGCAGATACGTAAACGAGCCCGGTGACTTCACCAGCATGAACACCGACGGCCACCTTCGCAGCTGCTTCTTCGGCAGAAGCGAAACCATGACCATCAAGGACGGTGTTCTTGACGGCGGCGAGTTCGCTCACGTTTACTTCATTGACTGGGACCACGTAAGAGCACGCAGAAGACAGCTTAACGTTACCGTTATGGGTACTACCGAGGCTATAGAGGACAGAAAGTACAATAACGGCGAGGTTGTTAATACTCTCCGCAGATTCACCGACGAGGAGAAGGGCGACGACGTTCACTACACCCTTCAGTGGAAGAGATAATCGCGTAGCTTTTCTACATATATATTAAATAAAACAATAGACTTATAAAAACATAACAGACTCGGGCGCACGGTTACTGTGCGCTCGGGCGAAATAAGACGGTTAAGCAAATGAGAATACTACTTGATACGGCAGATTTAGAAAAAATCGAATACTTCAATCTTCATTACCCGATTGAGGGGGTTACCACCAACCCGACAATCCTTGCAAAGGAAGGCGGCGACGTCGTTGAGCTTCTTCACAAAATCCGCGCGATTATCGGCGAGGATAAGGAGCTTCACGTTCAGGTAACCGAGAAGACCTTTGAGAGAATAGTCAGGGAAGCCGAGGCAATCGTCGCGGCATTCGGCAAGAATACCTTCGTAAAAATTCCCGCAACCGACGTAGGACTTCGCGCAACGAAGTACCTCTCGGACAAGGGAATAGGCGTTACTGTCACCGCAGTGCTTACCGCGGCGCAGGGAATGCTTGCATCTAATTCAGGCGCGTCCTACGTTGCACCCTACATCAGCCGCTCGGAGAACCTCTGTGCGGACGGTGTCGGAACGGTTGCCGATATTGCCGAGATTTTCTCGAAGTCAAACGCTAAGACGCAGATTCTTGCGGCGTCCTTCAAGACCGCAAAGGAGGTTCTCGACGTTGCGGTTGCAGGCTGTCACGCGGCGACTATCGGCTCAACTATTATGCAGATGCTCATAACCCATACGACAACCGACACATCAATTGCAGGCTTTGACCGCGATTGGCGCGAGGCGTTCGGCGAGGAGAGCCTGCTCGAGCGACTTGAGAAGAAGGCTTGATTTTGTTCTGCCACGCTTTATATATCTAAATTTTAATTTTAGGCTCTTTTGAGCCTTGAAAGGAAACAATTATGGCTACACTTGTAATTATGCCCCGTCAGGGACAGAGCGTTGAGAGCTGCATAATTACCGCTTTTAACGTAAAGGTTGGCGACGAGGTAAAGAAGGGTGACACCCTCTTCTCCTACGAAACCGACAAGTCCTCCTTTGACGAGCCAAGCCCCGAGGACGGCAAGGTTCTTGCTATCTTCAAGGAAGAGGGCGACGACGTTCCCTGTCTTGAGAACGTTCTCGTTCTTGGCGCTGACGGAGAGGATATTTCGGCGCTCGTCGCGGCTTCTGCTACCCAAGAGGAAGCAGCGGCACCCGCGGCTGTAGAGGCGGCACCCGCAGCACAGCCCGAGAAGGCAGCAGCCGTTGAGGCTCCCGCGGCTACCGACGTAAAGGTAAGCGGAGCAATCTCCCCGAGAGCAAGACTTCTCGCTGAAAAGACACACGTTGACCTTCTTAAGGCGACCCCCACGGGCCCCGACGGAAGAATTATTGAAAGAGACGTTCAGAGGCTCTGCGACCTCGGACTTACCGTTTCCCCTGCTGCAAAGGACGGCTACACCGCAGCTGTTGAGGGCACGGGAATTAACGGCAAGGTTGTTCTTGCTGACCTTAACGCTCCCGCGGCTCCCGCAGCGGCTGCCGAGGCTTCGGTTGACGCTCCCGAGTACGAGGACGTCAAGCTCCCGAACATCAGAAAGGTTATCGCAAAGTCTATGCATCAGTCGCTTTCGACTATGGCACAGCTTACGCTCAATACCTCCTTCGACGCATCGAAGCTTCTTGCGCTCCGCGCATCTCTTAAGGCTGGAGCAGAGAAGATGGGGCTTGCGAACATCACCCTCAACGATATGGTGCTCTTTGCGGTTTCTAAGGTTCTTCTTTCTCACAAGGACCTCAACGCGCACTACCTTGACGACACTATGAGATACTTCAAGAATGTCAATATCGGTATCGCGGTTGACACTCCGAGAGGACTTATGGTTCCTACTGTGTTCGCTTCGAACAAGCTCTCTCTTAACGACCTCTCCCGCGAGGCGAAGGCAGTTATCACAGAGGCACAGAACGGCACGATTAACCCCGACAAGCTTAAGGGCGCGTCCTTCACGGTTACAAACCTCGGCTCGCTCGGCATCGAGAGCTTCACTCCCGTAATCAATCCCCCTCAGACCGGTATTCTCGGCGTTTGCGGAATTACCAGAAGGGTTAAGGAGGTAGACGGAGAGGACGTAACCTATCCTGCAATGGGACTTTCTCTTACCTTCGACCACAGAGCTCTTGACGGCGCTCCCGCGGCTAAGTTCCTTAAGGAGCTTTGCTTCGCGCTTGAAAACTTCGACCTTCTTATGACGAAGTAATCGGGAGGGGAAGAATGTACGATTTAATTATACTTGGCGGCGGCCCTGCCGGTTACAATGCGGCAGAGCGCGCAGGCACAGCAGGTCTTAAAACCCTCGTTATCGAGGAGAGAGCGCTCGGCGGCGTATGCCTCAACGAGGGCTGTATACCCACTAAGACTCTTCTTTACTCGGCAAAGATTTACGACTATGCAAAGCACGGCGCGGATTACGGAGTTAAGTTCGGCTCGGCTGAAATTGACCACGCGTTCGTGGTTGAGCGCAAGAACAAGGTCGTAAAGCAGCTCGTTTCGGGCGTTGGCGCGAAAATGAAGAAGGCAAAGGTTGAGGTTGTCAAGGCTACAGCATCGGTTAAGGAAAGAAATTCCGAGGGCTTCGTTGTCGTAGCAGACGGCAAGGAGTACACGGGACGTCAGCTCCTTATTTGCACGGGCTCGTCGGCGGCACTTCCGCCTATCGACGGACTCAAGGAGTCGCTTGAATCGGGCTTTGCTCTTACAAACCGCGAGGTGCTTGACCTCAAGGCAATTCCCGAGAGAATTGTCGTTGTCGGCGGCGGAGTTATCGGTCTTGAGATGGCTTCCTACTTCAACTCGGTCGGAAGCAAGGTTTTCGTCGTTGAGATGATGAACAACATCGCAGGTCCCGTTGACCGCGAGATTTCCACACTTCTTCAGAAGGAGTACGCAAAGCGCGGAGTTGAGTTCATTCTCGGCGCGAAGGTTACCTCTATCAAGAATAAGGCTGTCACCTACGAGAAGGACGGCAAGGTTGTTGAAATTCCTGCCGACTACGCACTCGTTTCTATCGGCAGACGTCCGAGGACTGCGGGAATCGGACTTGAGAACATCGGTCTTAAGCTCGAGCGCGGCGCTATAGTTACCGACGAGTACGGAAAGACGAACGTTCCCGGCGTTTATGCCGCGGGCGACGTTAACGGCAAGTCGATGCTCGCGCACACCGCTTACCGTGAGGGTGAGGTTTGTATAAACAACATTCTCGGCAAGAAGGACAGAATCAACTATAACTCCATTCCTTCGGTAATCTACACCAACCCCGAGGTTGCCTCTGTAGGTGAAACCGAGGAGAGCGCAAAGGCGAAGGGCCTTGACGTCAACATCGAGTCGATAACCCTTAAGTACAGCGGCAGATATATAGCCGAGAACGAGCACGGAAACGGTATCGTTAAGGTTATCACCGACAAGAAGCACAACAATATTCTCGGACTTACTATGATAGGCAGCTACGCCTCGGAGATTATCTACGGCGCGGCTATGATGGTAGAAACCGAGATGAGAGTTTCCGATATACAGAAGCTCGTATTCCCGCACCCCACCGTTTGTGAGGTAATCAGGGAAGCAATGTTTGAAATAAAGTAAAGGAGTAAATATTATGCCTAAAAGTCAATACGTTGATCCCGGTAAGGCATTTGAGTCCGGCTATATCCACTTTGAGGATATTCCCGTTTGTCAGTACAACAAGACCCTTGCCGAGGAGAAGAAGATTTACACGAAGGACGATTTCCTCCGTATCTATCGCGATATGGCGATAATCCGTGAGTTCGAGACTATGCTTAACGACGTTAAGACGAAGTCCAACTACAACGGAGTAGAGTACAACAACCCCGGCCCCGCACACCTTTCTATCGGTCAGGAGGCTTCGGCTGTCGGTGAGGCTTACTGCCTCGATATCAACGACTTCTCGTTCGGCTCTCACAGAAGCCACGGTGAAATTCTTGCGAAGGGACTTTCCTCTATTCACAAGCTCACCGACGAGGAGGTTTACGACATAATGAAGGAGTTCCTCGGCGGCTCGGTTCTCTCGGTTGTCGAGAAGCATATGAACGGCGGCGGCAACGTTAAGGAGCTTGCTATCAACTTCCTTCTCTACGGCGCACTTGCAGAGATTTTCGCACGTAAGACCGGCTTTAACAGAGGTCTTGGCGGCTCGATGCACGCCTTCTTCATTCCCTTCGGACTTATGCCCAACAACGCGATAGTCGGCGCATCTGCTCCTATCGCACTCGGTGCTGCTCTTTACAAGAGAGCAAACCACAAGAAGGGTATTATCATTTCCAACTGCGGCGACGGCGCTACCGGCCGCGGACCCGTTCTTGAGTCGCTCAACTTCGCTTCTATGGACCAGATTACCAAGCTCTGGGGCATGGACGGCAAGTTCTCCTCTGACGGAATGCCTATCCTCTTCAACGTGTTCAACAACCACTACGGAATGGGCGGTCAGACCCGCGGCGAGACTATGGGCTTCGATATGGTTGCAAGACTCGGCGCAGGCTTCAACCCGAGCCAGATGCACGCAGAGCGTGTTAACGGCTACGACCCGCTTGCGGTTATCGACGCTGTTTCGAGAAAGAAGGAGCTCCTTATACAGGGTAAGGGTCCCGCGCTTCTCGACGTCGTTACCTACCGTGTATCGGGACACTCTCCCTCCGACTCCTCGACCTACCGTACCGCGGAGGAAATCGAGGCTTGGAAGGCAGCAGACCCCATCGTTGCATTCAAGAACAAGCTCGTCGGCGGCAAGATTGCTACCGAAAGCGAGATTGCAAAGCTTCACGAGGACATCACCGCGCGTATGACCGAGATTATGAAGCTCGCTATCAACGACGAAATTTCTCCCAGAATGGACCTCAACAAGGAGCCCGACGCTATCTCCTCTATTATGTTCTCCAACGAGAAGAGAGTCAGCATGGAGCCCGAGCGCGAGGCAGAAATGCTTCTTCCCAAGGACGAGTGCCCGAGAGTTAAGGAAATCAAGGGTAAGATTCGTACCGCTACCGACGCAAACGGCAAGCCTGTATCCAAGATGAAGATGTATAACATCTGCGACGGTCTTTTCGAGCCCATTATCGATAAGTTCTACGACGATGCAACCCTCGTTGCATACGGCGAGGATAACAGAGACTGGGGCGGTGCGTTCGGCGTTTACAAGAAGATGACCGAGGCTGTTCCTTATCACCGCTTCTTCAACTCGCCTATCTCCGAGTCTGCTATCGTTGGCTCGGCTGTAGGATACGCAATGTGCGGCGGCCGCGCTATCGTTGAGCTTATGTACGCTGACTTCATCGGCTGCGCTGGCGACGAAATCTTCAACCAGATGGCAAAGTGGCAGGCAATGAGCGCAGGCATTCTTAAGATGCCCATCACACTCCGTGTTTCGGTAGGCTCGAAGTACGGCGCGCAGCACTCTCAGGACTGGACCGCGCTTTGCTCTCATATCCCCGGCCTTAAGGTTGTATTCCCCGCAACTCCCGCAGATGCAAAGGGACTTATGACCTCTGCTCTTGACGGAACCGACCCCGTTGTGTTCTTCGAGAGCCAGAGAATTTACGGTATCGGCGAGCAGTTTATGAAGGACGGCGTTCCCGAGGGACATTACGAGATACCCTTCGGCGAGCCCGATATCAAGAGAGAGGGTAAGGACGTTACCATTCTTACAATCGGAGCAGTTCTTTACAGAGCTCTCGACGCTGCAAAGATTCTCGAGGAGAAGTACGGCGTATCGGCAGAGATTATCGACGCCCGCTCTATCGTACCCTTCAACTACGAGAAGGTTATCGAGTCGGTTAAGAAGACCGGTAAGATTCTCCTTGTAGGCGATGCTTGCGAGAGAAACTCTGTAATGAGAGATATGGCATCGAACATCACCGAGATGTGCTTCGACTACCTCGACGGCCCGCCCGTTGTAGTAGGCTCGCGCAACTGGATAACTCCCGCATTCGAGCTTGAATCTCACTTCTTCCCGCAGGCTGATTGGATTATCGACGCTCTCCACGAGAAGATTATGCCTCTCCCCGGACACGTTGCAAAGACCAACTTCACTAACATCGAGAAGGTTGAGAGAGCGAAGAAGGGACTTTAATCCGTCAACGCTTCTTGACAAACGCAGAATATTGTCGTATAATTAATACGTAGTATTAATCGCGTGATATTTGCGTTTTGATGTGATTTTTAAGGGACGCAGATTTTTCTGCGTCCCTTGCTTTTTATTGAGCGAAGAAGGACAAAAAAGCAAGCCAAAAAACCCCATAAGGAAGGAATAAATGAAGCTCTATATTTCTCACAGCCACAACCCCTACTACAACCTTGCAGTTGAGGAATACCTCTTCAGAAACGAAGAGGACGAGGTGTTTATGCTCTGGCAGAACGACCGCACTGCCGTGGTAGGAAAAAATCAGAATATATATACCGAGCTTAATCTTGAAAAGGTAAAGGCGGGCGGTATAAAAATTGCGCGCAGAATTACAGGCGGAGGGGCAGTTTACCACGACCTCGGGAACCTGAACTATAGCTATATCGGTACTGCCGCTATGGCTGGGGAAAATTCCTTTCTTCGTTTCTCAGAACCGATAATCTCGGCGCTTGCCTCTCTTGGTGTGTCGGTTGTACTTTCGGGCAGGAACGACCTCACGGTAGACGGAAGGAAGATTTCGGGCGCGGCAGAGCACACAGAGGCGGGAAGAACGCTTCACCACGGAACGCTGCTTTTTGACAGTGACCTCTCGATGCTCTCGGAGTGCCTCTCGGTGGACAGGGAGAAGCTTTCCTCAAAGGGAATCAGCTCGGTGTCATCGCGCGTCACAAATATTAAGCCGTATCTTCCCAAAATCAACGGAGTTGCCGAGCTTATCTCGGCTATCGCGAAGGAAATCTCTGAAAAGCACGGAGCAACCTTACTTCCTCTCCCGAGTTGCCCCGAGATTTCAGAGCTTGAGGAAAAATACTCGTCGGAGGGCTGGCTTTATCCGAAAAGAAGGCTGCTTTCCGAATACACGAGAAGCTATAAAAGACGTTTTCCGTTTGGCTCTGTTGAGGTTTTGCTAAGTCTTTCGGGCGAGGAAATTGTTTCTGCCGATATCTCGGGCGATTTCTTCGAGGGCGAGAATTTTTCTCTGCTAAAGGACGCTTTTCTCGGTGAAATCTCGGAACTTAAGTCGAGAATAGAGCGCCGTGACTTGGACGGATATATTATCGGCATGAGGGCAGGGGATTTGCTCGAGCTTTTTGAGCTATGCTAAAAAATCGGGATTTTTACCAAAAAAGCAAAAGAAAATTTGTGGAAACTATTGACAAACAATATTTTTAGTGTTATAATAGTACGACGCTTATTGATAGGCTCGAAAAGTGTGTTCATTCACACGCCTATGATAGCGATTTTACACGAAAGTGAGGTGCTTTTTCATGTTCGCAATTTTCGTAACAGGTGGAAAGCAGTACAAGGTTGCTGAGGGTGACGTTATCTTCGTAGAGAAGCTTGGCGTTGCTGAGGGCGAGAAGGTTACTTTTGACAAGGTACTCTGTGTTAACGGCGAAACCCTGTCTGTAGGTGCTCCCTATGTTGAAGGCGCAACTGTAGTTGCAAGCGTTGTTAAGAATGGCAAGTCCAAGAAGATCGACGTAATCAAGTACAAGGCGAAGAAGAACGAAAAGAAGAAAATCGGTCATCGCCAGGACTACACTAAGATTCAGATCGAAAAGATCGAGGGCTAATCCGTAAAATGACGACAATCACGTTTTATAAGACGGGCGGTATTTATTACGGCTTTGAGGAAAAGGGACATACCGGCTTTGCAGAGTCGGGTGACGACATACTTTGCTCGGCGCTTTCCGCAATGACTATGCTTATTATCAATGCCATCGAGGTATCCTACGCCTCTGACGTTGAGTATACCATAGACGAGGAAACAACCGACATTCGCCTTATTGCCAAATCGGCTCTTCCTAAATACGAAGAGGACGTATCGAAGCAATATGCCGTTTCAGGTCTTATACAGGCTTATTTCTTCCAGCTTATGGACCTTGTTGAGGAGTATTACGACTACCTTGACGTCCGTGAGGTTGAAAGGGAGATTTAAGCAAACCACAGGCAAAAGCCATAAAATAATATGGAGGTACATGAAATGTTAAAGCTTAGTTTACAATTCTTTGCTCATAAAAAGGGCGTTGGTTCTACCAAGAACGGCCGTGATTCCGAGTCCAAGCGTCTTGGCGTTAAGAAGGCTGACGGTCAGGCAGTCCTTGCAGGAAACATTCTTGTAAGACAGCGCGGAACCAAGATTCATCCCGGTACTAACGTAGGCATCGGCTCCGATGACACGCTCTTCGCTCTTGTTGACGGTACTGTTAAGTTCGAGCATATCACCGGTGGCAAGAAGCAGGTTAGCGTTTACGCTGACTAATATTTTCAAAAAAGAGTAGCTCGGTCTGCTCTTTTTTGTTTTAATGCGGCAGAAGAGCGCCCTAACAAATCTAATATTTATAGCCGCTTATGCGGCGGAACGGAGAAATACAATGGCTATTCTCGTAACAGGCGGTACAGGCTACATCGGCTCTCATACCACAGTAGAGCTTTTGAACATCGGTAAAGAGGTTATTATTGTTGATAACCTATCAAACAGCAAGTCTTGCGTTCTTGACAGAATTGAAAAGATAACAGGCAAGCGCCCGACCTTTATCAAGTGTGACCTTCTTGATAAGGAAACTCTTGACAAGGTGTTCACAGAGCACCCCGAGATTGACTCGGTTATTCACTTTGCAGGTCTTAAGGCGGTAGGTGAATCCTGCTCCTTGCCTCTCCTCTACTATCACAACAACCTCACGGGCACCTTCAATCTTCTTGAATGTATGCTCGCGCACAACGTAAACAGGATTGTGTTCAGCTCCTCTGCGACGGTTTACGGACTTCCCGAGTCTGTTCCGATAAGAGAGGATTTCCCCCTTTCCACAACCAACCCCTACGGCGAGACAAAGCTTATGATAGAGCGTATTCTCAAGGATACCGCCGCGGCAAATCCCGCGCTCTCCGTCTGCGTTCTCCGTTATTTCAATCCTATAGGCGCGCACGAGTCGGGACTTATCGGCGAGGACCCGAGAGGAATTCCCAACAACCTTCTTCCTTATATTGCGAAGGTTGCGGCAGGAAAGCTTGAGTGCCTTTCGGTGTTCGGCGACGATTACAACACTCCAGACGGAACGGGTGTGCGCGATTATATCCACGTCGTTGACCTCTCGCTTGCACATCTCAAGGCTCTTGATTATACCGAGAAGTTTAACGGAATTGACTATATTAATGTCGGAACAGGTAACGGCTATTCAGTTCTCGAGATGGTACGCGCCTTCGGTGACGTATGGGGCTCGCCCGTAAATTACAAAATTGCGCCCCGTCGCCCCGGCGATATTGCCGAGTGCTATGCCGACCCCACGAAGGCATACGAGGTTCTTGGCTGGAGAGCCGAGCGTGACCTTGTGCGTATGTGCGAGGATTCCGCGAGATGGCAGAAGCAGAACCCCGACGGATATCCCGACGATTGATTTGGGGTTAAGACAAGCGGTTTTGGTCTGTGCTTGTCCGACCTTACAGAGCAGGGCGTAAAATGCTGATAGGTAAATTTAACCGTATTATATCGCGCTGATTACTGTATGATTATAACGGAAAAAGAGGCTTTGCGTGAAGCCTCTTTTTCAAAGACTATTCTTTTGAGGAGTGTATTATGGGACTTAAGGAAAAGAAGCTGTTCCTTCTCGATATGGACGGAACGCTGTATCTTGATAATGATTTGTTCGACGGAACTGTTGATTTTCTCAGGGAGGTTCGGCGTAAGGGCGGCAGATATCTCTTTCTTACAAACAACTCCTCAAAGAGCTCTGAGGCATACGTAGAGAAGCTCGGAAGGCTCGGTATAGAAGCAACGAAAGAGGACTTCTTGACCTCTACAGATGCCACAATTCTTTATTTACAAAACAAATTCCCGGGCAGAACATTCTACTGCTTCGGAACAAAATCCTTCGAGGAGCAGCTTTTGGCTGCGGGGATATCGGTTACAACCGAGCTTTCCGGCGAAATTTTCGGAATAGTTATGGGTAACGATAACGAGCTTACCTTCAAGAAGCTCGAGGACGCCTGCAAGCTTCTTCTTCGCGATATAGAATATATCGCGACAAACCCCGACTGGGTGTGTCCCACCGCCTTCGGCTACGTGCCCGACTGCGGCTCGGTTGCCGAGATGCTTCACAGAGCGACGGGCAAGCGCCCAATCTTCATAGGTAAGCCGAAGCCCGAAATGATACTTCTTGCGCTTGAGAAATTCGGCTATAAAAAAGAGGATGCTGTTATGGTTGGCGACAGAGTTTACACCGACATTGCCTCGGGCTACAACGCGGGAATTGATACCGTGTTCGTCTTATCTGGCGAGGGTACGCTTCTTGATGCCGAAAGCTCCGATACGCCCCCGACCTATATCCTTTCGGGCGTGCGCGAGCTTTACGAGAGAATTAAGGAGTAAAGGCTATTCTTGCTACTTCAACTCAACGGGCTTTTTCACCGAGTGAAAACTCAATTACCTTAAATAAAACAAAATTGACATTTACTACTTTGGATAGCTTTCTTTGAAGCGCCCAAAGCTTAATATAAAGGAACGAAAAATGATTACAGTAAACAATCTATCCTTCCAATTCGGCGGTCAGCTGCTCTTCAAGGACGTTGACCTCAAATTCACCCCCGGCAACTGCTACGGAATTATCGGAGCTAACGGCGCGGGCAAATCGACCTTCTTACGAATTCTCTGCGGAGAGCTAGAGCCTACGAAGGGCGAGGTCTATATTCCCGACACAGTCAGAATGTCGGTCTTGAAGCAGGACCACTTTGCATACGAGGAATACACAGTACTTGACACCGTCATTATGGGTAACAAGCGTCTTTATGATATAATGAAGGAAAAGGACGCGCTCTACGCAAAGGAGGATTTCACCGACGAGGACGGAATACGCGCCTCGGAGCTTGAAGGAGAGTTTGCCGAGCTTAACGGCTGGGAGGCAGAGTCGGATGCGTCAAAGCTTATTCAGGGTCTTGGACTTACAGACGATTATCTCTATATGCAGATGTCGAGCCTCAAGGAGAGTGAAAAGGTTAAGGTGCTCCTTGCACAGGCGCTCTTCGGCAATCCCGACATTATCCTTCTCGACGAGCCGACCAACGGTCTTGATATTGATGCGGTAATGTGGCTTGAAAACTTTCTTGCCGACTACTTCGGAACGGTTCTCGTTGTGTCGCACGACCGTCACTTCTTAAACGACGTTTGCACGAATATCGTAGATATCGACTACTCGGGCATTAAGATGTACGTAGGTAACTATGAGTTCTGGTATGAGTCGAGCCAGCTTATTCAGCGTATGATTAAGATGCAGAACAAGAAGAACGAGGAGAAGATTGCCGAGCTTCAGAGCTTCATTTCGCGCTTTTCGGCGAACAAATCAAAGTCAAGGCAGGCAACCTCGAGAAGAAAGCTGCTTGATAAGCTGACGGTTGAGGAGCTGCCCGCATCCTCGAGAAGGTATCCCTTTATCGGCTTCGATATGGACAGGGAAGCGGGTAAGGAAATTCTTCACGTTGAGGGGCTTACAAAATCGCTCGGCGACAAGGTTCTCTTCCGCGACCTCTCTTTCCACGTGTTTAAGGACGATAAAATTGCCTTTATCGGCAACGAGCTTGCAATTACAACACTCTTTAAGGTGCTCAATGAGGAAATACTTCCCGATGCGGGAGAGTTCAAGTTCGGCGTGTCGATTACAACCTCGTATTTCCCGCACGATAATTCACCCTACTTTGAGGGACATACAGAGTCGATACTCGACTGGATGCGCCAGTATTCAAAGGACCAGACAGAAACCTATCTTCGTGGGTTCCTTGGAAAAATGCTCTTCTCGAACGAGGCTGTTTTCAAGCCCGTAAACGTTCTTTCGGGCGGCGAAAAGGTGAGATGTATGTTCTCGAGAATGATGATGTTCGGCTCGAATATGCTGATTATCGACCAGCCGACCGACCACCTCGACCTCGAGTCGATTACCGCTGTAAACAACGGTATGCAGAGCTTCAAGGGCAACATTCTCTTCTCCTCGCACGACTATGAGATTATCAACACAGTTGCAAACAGAATTATCGAAATTCTGCCCGACGGCTCATATATCGACAGGCAGGGAAGCTACGAGGACTACCTCGACTATAAGCGCTCGCTTTCGGGAAAGTGATTTCCGACTGTCAGCTTTAATTCGCCGAGCCGCGGTTTAGCCCGTCTTTTTGCCTTGTAGCGTCACTACTTCAAAAAGCTTGCTTTCACGCTAAAAGAATAATAATAGCACACTCGATTTGGTTTTTTATCCATCGGGTGTGCTTTTTTGTGCGATATGAACAAAAGCTCCTCGGAATTAGCCTCTGCTTTTGGCGGGCGGATATACTTACAGTGCGCCTCTTGGGTGTTAAAATTAAGAAAAAACGATTGGAGAGGCAAAAATGGCTAAAAGAAGAATGTTACTTGGAGAGATAATTTTCACCGACGATTTCACCGAGCTTCCACACTCGGCGCAGGCGCTTTATATGCACCTGAACCTGAACGCGGACGACGACGGATTTGTCGCGGGGACTGCGGGAATACTCAAAAAGCTGTCGGTGTCGCGCCGCGAGCTTCAGCTGCTTAAGAAGCACGGATATCTCACCCTCTTTCCGTCCGGTGTAGTCCTCATAAATCATTGGCTGCTTCATAACCAAATCAGGCAGGACAGATACACGCCAACTCGGTTTGTCGAGGAGTTTTCAAATGTTGAACTTTCTGTGAACAAAACCTATGAAGTCAAGAATTCGCGCCGAAATTCGGGTTCAAAGCGGTTGACAGACTGTCAGCCAAACGACAACCAAATGTCACCCCAGGTAAGCGTAGAAAAGGTAAATAAAGAAAAGGAAAGCTTAAACAAGTCAATCGAAGGAAAGAAGAATCGAGTTGAGGGGCGCGATTCAGACAGCAGAGAGGCACTTGATGTTGATAACTCGGACGCTCTTTGTTATGACGGGGAATTTCCGCCGAGGCAGGAGTCCTTTCTTGAAAGGCTTTCCGACGAGCAGAAAAAGAAATACAGAGCGTTTTTAAACGAGCTGACACTGCATTTTATGAAGGAATACGGCTCGGTTGACGTATCGAGGTTTATAAAGTATAACGAACAAAGGCTTTGGATTGGTAAGGATGGCGAGAGTGTAATTGAAAACTATCAAAAATATGCCGCCGAATGGATGAAGAAGGAATTTTACTACCTATAAGGGGTGATATTTAAGAAAATTCGGTGAAGTATAGAGGGAAATCTGCCGCTAAAAACCTTGTGAGCTATATTTAGGTGGTATTGGCAAACAAAAAAAGGCCCTCGAGTGAGAGCCTTTGAGATATTCTTTTGCAGCGTTATACAAGCCTTTTTGTCGCGTTATCGCGGAAAACAGAGCTTTCAAGCTCGGTTTGGCTTTGATTTGCATTCGCTAATCAAACTACCGGTGCGCCGAGTATTAATACCATAAGCGCGTAGAGAAGCGGAATAGTTATTACCGACAGCGGGTGAGATATAATTGCCATACTTGCGCCGGTTTTCGGATTTCCGCCGTATGCCTCGGGGAAAACTATCGTGTTCATTCCGAGGGGTCCCGCGTATGCAAAGAACATAAGGAATAGCACCGTCGTGCCGATACCGAGGCTGAACACTCCGTCAAGGAAGAGTACAGCAAGAGATGCGACGGTAACGTATACGGCAGGCAGAAGCACGAGCCTTGTGAGGGTTGCGACGTATACCTTTTTATTGACGAGCATTTCAGAAAGGTTGTAGTGTGCAACCGTTATGCCGACAAGAAGCATTGCGAGAGGTCCGTAGCACGCCTTAAGCGACTCGAGGGTGTTGACCGCAAAGGCGGGAAGGGCAGGGGTAAGTCCCGTAATTCCAACGAGCATACCGAAAAGAAGCGCAATAAACGGGGGATTGAAGAGATTTGCAAGAACCGAGCCACCCTGCTTTTTCGGGATAAGAACGCTCATACCCCAGGTGTAAGCAACAACCGTCATAGGAAGGGTAAAGAGCTTGTAGCAGAAGAGCATGGGCTCGCCGAAGATTGCAAGCACCAACGGGTCGCCGAGGAAGCCGAAGTTTGCAAAGGTCAGTGCGTACTGATAAATACCGCGCTCAGGGGATTTCTTTCTTACGAAAACCTTTGATAGGGTTATTGCTACGAACACCGCGACGGCGACTGTTACAGTACCGATAATAATAAGCTCGAGATTACCTACGAGCGACTTTACAGTGAAGTAGCGCGCCATAGTAATAAAGTTCAGCGCAGGGGTAAATACCCAGGTAACGAGCTTTGCGACGGTTTTGCCTGCGTTGTCGGGGAGTATACCGAGCTTGGCAAGCAGAAATCCTATTGCTATGCAGCAAAACAGCACGAGCATAGGCGTGAGGGTTAAATAAAAGGTATCTAGCATATTTCAATATTTTAGGGCTGTGGTATAATACAACAGCCCATATGGTAGAGAGCTTCGCTCTCGGGTGGAATTCTGAATTATACCGAACTATAATCAGATAGAGCCTACGATGTAGGGAGCCATATCAGCTCTCTCCTGTGCAAGTCTTTCAGCCTCGGCAGCAGCCTCAGCCTCTCTCGCAGCCTTCTCCTCAGCGGCACGCTCTGCGGCAGCAGCCTTTTCGGCAGCCTCGGTGATAGCGCGGATAGAAAGAGCAAGCTTTCTGTTCTCGTCATCAATCTCGGTAATCTTAACGTCAACTACGTCGCCAACCTTAAGAACGTCAGCGGGGGAGTTGATTCTCTCGGTGGAAATTCTCGAGATGTGGATAAGACCGTCAACGTCCTCGAATACCTCTGCAAATGCACCGAAGGGCATAAGAGAAACAATCTTCGCGGAAACGATGTCGCCTTCCTTGTACTGCTGGGTGAACTTGAACCAGGAATCCATCTCCTGAGTCTTGTAGCCGAGAGAAATTCTTCTCTTCTCAACATCAAGCTCCTTGATGAATACGTCAATTTCCTGACCTACCGAAACAACCTGGCTCGGGTGCTTGATTCTCTTCCAGGAGAGCTCGGTGTTGTGAACCATACCGTCAATGCCGCCGATGTCTACGAACGCGCCGTAGCTCGTAAGGTTCTTAACAGTACCCATATAGTGCTTGCCAACCTCGAGGGTAGCCCAAATTGCATCCTCTGCCTCGCGCTTCTTCTCATTAAGAACAACCTTGATAGAGCCGAGAGCCTTCTTTCTCTGCACGTCGAACTCGAGGAGCTTAAGCTCTGCGTCGGTTCCAACGAGAACCGAGAGGTCGCCGCCCTTTGCAATACCGGTCTGAGATGCGGGAACGAATACTCTGTTGCCATCAACAGATACGATAACGCCGCCCTTAACAACCGAAGTTACCTTGCCCGAGAGGACTGCACCTGCCTCGTATGCGTCCTTAAGAACAACCCAGCTGTTGTCAGCATCAACGCGCTTCTTGGAAACGGTTGCGAGTCCCTTGCCGTCCTCAACGCGGATAACGAATACCTCAACCTCGTCGCCGAGCTTAAACATTTCGGTAAGCTTTGCGGTGGGGTCGTCGGTAATCTGTTCCTTGGTAAGAACGCCCGTGAACTTAGCGCCGAGGTCGAGCTTAATCTCGCTGTCGCTGACGGTATACACGGTACCGGTTACTGTTTCTCCTGTATGTAAAGTTTTGAGTGAGCCTTCCAGCATTTGGCTAAAGTTTTCCATAACTTTAATTACCTCCAATATTATACCGTCGGGAGTGGAAGCCCCCGCGGTTATTCCAACTGTCTTAGCACCGAAAAATTCCTCGGGCATAATTTCCTCTGCCGACTCAACGAGAACGGTATGAGGACACACCTCTCGGCAAAGCGTATAGAGCTTAACCGTATTCGAGCTGCCTCTTCCGCCGATAACAATCATAGCATCGGACTCACTCGCGAGCTTTATCGCCTCATTCTGCCTTTTTTCAGTGATATTACATATTGTATCAAAAATTTTCGCGTTTGTATATAGTTTTTTTAAAAATTTTTTAATTTTTATAAATTCTAACAAATTTTCGGTTGTTTGAGAACATAAAATGGGTATTTTGCCCTCTATAGGCAGCCCTAAGATGTCGTCCGCCGAATGAATTATTGCTTTCTTGCCGCTTGCGCGCGAAAAAATACCGCGCGACTCGGGGTGAGTTTCCGAGCCGAAGAGCAGAAAGAAGGTGTCCTCGCCGGTTTCCTCCTCTGCAAGCCAGTGAATACGCTTGACGAAGGGACAGGTCATATCGAGAACCGAAAGGGCGGGGTACTTCACTAAAAGCCTGCCTATATATTCCTCGTCCTCTTTTGTAATTCCGTGGGTGCGGATTACGAGGAAGGTCGGCGCATCTGATTTACCGAGCAAATCCTCAAGCTCGGGAAGGGTGACAGGCGGCGCGCCGAGCGCCTTCATTTCGGCATTGTAGTGCGGGTTGTGGATAAGCTCCCCGAGGGTAAACATACGCTCGCCCTCAGAAAGCGCTGTAAGAAAGCCGCGCACCTTTGAGTCGGCACTCGATACCCCCGGGCAGAAGCCCGAGCCTTCAGAACGGACTATCCTCATTTCTTCTTACGCTTCGGCGCCTTGCGGCTGCCGGGGATATATTTCGGAAGGCTCTCGTAGTCGCCGAGCGCACAAACCGCGTGGAAAATCTTGTCGGTCGCGTCCTGATACTCTTGTCTTCCGCCGTTTACAAAGCCAAGCTCGGAGTAGCTGATAGGCTTGCCGAAGTGAACCTCTACTTTCTTTAAGAAGCCGTATTTTCCGCCCTTGACGTTAATGCAGACGGGAACGACGTCGCACTTTGCGTGATAGGCAATAAGAGCAGCACCCGAGTGTACGGGGGTAGTAATGGGGTTCACGCCGGGGTATCTGTGGCCCTGGGGGAATATCGTCAGCACCTTTCCGTCCTCGGCTGCCTTGATGGAAGCCTTTATCGCGCCTACGTCAGCGCCGCCTCTGTCAATTCTGACCGCGCCGAGCTTGCGGCAGAGCCAGCCGATTACGGGAACACTAAACAGCTCCTTCTTGGCAACGCAGGTGAGCTGTCGGGGACAAACCGCGCCTATGGATATTACGTCAACTGCCGCGATGTGGTTTGCACAGATTACGAAGCCGTCGTACTTCGGCACGTTCTCAAGCCCGTACGCCTTAACGCGCATAAAGAAGCGGAAGGGGGGAGCAACGATTATTTTAGCCCTTGAATAGAAGTTGTGGGGCTTGGTTTTCTTCTTTACGATTTTAAGTACCTTCTTAAGGGAGCCTTCCTCGGTGAGCTTTGAGTTATCGAGCAGAACCGCGTCGTCTGCGGGAACGCAGGGGGCGATATCTCTCGTCGAGTCGTTCTTATCGCGCTCGACCATCTCGGAGTAGACCTTTTCATAGGTCGTCTCGACTCCCTTTGCGGAAAGCTCCTTGAATCTGCGCTCGGCTCTCGCCTCGGGAGAGGCGGTGAGGAAAATCTTCACCTCGGCATCGGGAAGAATAACCGTGCCGATATCTCTGCCGTCCATAATTACGCTCTTTTTCCTGGCGGTTTCCCTCTGCATTTCAAGAAGGAAGGCTCTGACCTCGGGGATTGCGCTCACCGCCGATGCCGCCATAGAGCATTCGGGCGTTCTGATGTTATCGCCCTCGTCAACGCCCGAGAGGAGAATTACCTGCCTGCCGTTCTCAAATTTAAGCTCGAGAGTAATCTCGGGAAGAAGGGCACAAACCCCCTCTCTGTCCTTCGGGTCAACTCCGCGCCTGAGAACGAAAAGTCCTATATTTCTGTAAAGGGCGCCTGTGTCAACGTAGATTATTCCAAGCTCGCTTGCAACTCTCTTTGCAAGACTGGATTTTCCTGCGCCGCCGGGGCCGTCTATTGCTATTCTGACCATTTTGTTTTCCTTTCCGTCGCCTTGTGCGACTGCGCTGAACGCGCGTTGCCTCTTATAAGTCTTTTTTTTGACTGTGCAAAAAGCGAGGTGTATTTTATTTTTGTTAAGTGGATTTATCAGCGTTTCTAAATGAGCTTTCGGCTTTTTTAGGTCTGAAGGTCCTTACCGACGACCCTTATCCCTCTGCTGCCGATTTGCCTGCAAGGTAGCCCGTCGAGAAGGCAATCTGAAGATTGAAGCCGCCTGTGTAGGCGTCAACGTCTATGATTTCGCCCGCAAAGTATAGCCCGGGCACGAGCCTTGACTCCATTGTTTTCGGTGAAATCTCCTTTACCTCAACGCCGCCCGAGGTGATTATCGCCTCTTCTATCGGGCGAGGACGGGAGAGGGGTAAATCGAAGGATTTAAGCGCTGTAAGTATGCGTTTTCGCTCCTCGCGTGTGAGCGAGTTAACCTTCTTGCGTCCGTCGAGCGAGCAGTAGTCGATAAACGGCTCTATCATCTTCGAGGGGAGAAGGTCGGAGAGCGAATTTACGAGGTCGCGGTTTGCCTTTTTCTCAAAATCGGAAAGAAGCCTTAAATCGAGCGTCTTTTCGTCGAGGGCTGGCTTTAAGTCAATCGAAAGGGTGAGCGAGGATATGTCGTATTCCCCAAGATGCGCCGAAGCCGATAGCACCGTAGGGCCCGACACACCGAAGTGTGTAAAGAGCATCTCACCGAAGTCCTCGTAAAGAGCCTTGCCCTGCGAGTCCCTGACCGTCAGCTTGACGTTGCGGAGCGAAAGTCCCTGCATTCTCTCGGGGTAGGGGGAATTACATTCAAGAGGCACGAGAGAGGGCTTGATTTCGGTTACTCTGTGACCGAGCCTTCCTGCGAGCCTGTAGCCCGAGCCGTCAGAGCCTGTAAGAGGGTAGCTTCTTCCGCCCGTGGCAATTATTACTCTGTCAAAGTCCTCGGTAAAGTCCTTTGCTTTGACCGTGAAGCCCGTGTCCGTACGGAGAACCGACGTGACCTTTTTATAAACAATCCTTGCGCCCGAGGAATATGCCTTCATAGCCTCGACTATGTCGCGAGCCTTATCGGACACGGGAAAAACTCTGTTGCCTCTCTCTGTTTTCAGCTTAACTCCGAGGCTCTCGAAAAAGGTCTTGGTGTCCTCGGGGGAGAAGGCGGAGAGAGGAGCATACATAAAGCGCGGATTTCTTGGAATATTCTGTAAAATGACCGAAATATCCGAGTCGTTGGTTACGTTGCATCTGCCCTTACCTGTGATGGCGAGCTTCTTACCGAGGCGGTCGGTAGACTCAAAGACCGTGACGATAGCACCGAGGGAGAGTGCCGTGCCTGCCGCCATCATTCCCGCAGCGCCGCCGCCGATAACGGCTATCTTGATTTCATCGCTTGGTGTATACATCGTATTCGTCCCAGATTTTTTCAAGTCTGTTGAAGCGCTCGACAATCTCGCTGCCGCGCTTCTTGGTTATAGCAACTATAATTGCGTTTACAATAGATAAGGGGGCTACGAGCGAGTCCATATACGCCGCCATATCCGACTGTGCCGATATAAGAAGGGTAGAGTATTTTGAAAGCGGCGAGGTTTCGGCATCGGTAAAGCCTATTACCGTCGCGTTGCACTCTCTTGCGTATCTTGCCGCGTTGACTATTTTCGAGGAGTAGCGGGGGAAGGAGAAGGCGATAAGCGTATCGTCCTCACCGATAGAGAACATCTGCTCGAAAACCTCTGCCGACGAGGTGGGGTTAATGAATTTTACGTTGTCGAATATTAACGAGAGGTTATAGGAAAAGAGTCTTGCAAGCGGCTCGGTGCTTCTCGCGCCTGTGATGTAAATCGTTTTTGCCGAGAGTATTGCGTCTACCGTGGCGTTGAAGGTATCTCTGTCGAGCCTCTCAAGGGTATAGCGTATCTTAGATACGTCGGACTCCATAACGCATTCGAGTATGTCCGAGCCGCCGATACGCGCGTTAGTCATTTTAATTCGCTGATTTGGGGTGAGCTTCGTTCTGACAAGCTCCTGAACTGCGTGCTGGAACTCCGAATATCCGTCGTAGCCGAGCGCGTCGGCAAATCTGACTACTGTAGACTCCGAAACGCCGACGAGCTTTCCAAGCCTTGCGGCGGTAAGATATGCCGCCTTCTCGTATTCCTCGAGGATAACCGCGGCAATTCGCTTTTGTCCCTTCGAGAGCGAGCCGTAGACCTCGTTAATTCTCTCGGTTATATCGCGTGCCATATATTTCTCCATTCAAATTCATAAATTAAAATTTATGCCGACATTCATTTTAACATAAATCCTTGCATTTTGCAATACTTTTTTAAAGAATATGTTAGATAATTGACTGCAAATGAAAGAAATTCCTTCATTTCGGAAAAATTTAGTGCATAGAAAGCTTTGTAAGCGGTAAAGAATACTCGTCAAATGCAACGAAAAAGAGGCACGGTTGTCCGTGCCTCAAAAATTATTTAAGCGTGATAACAGTATGGGGCAGTGAGGAAAAGCTTGACGGCTCGTGCGTTACGGCAATAACGAGGCGGTGCTTTATTTCCTCTGAAAGTCTGTTTATAAAGAGCTTTATATTCTCGGCGTCAAGCTCCTTTGTCGGCTCGTCGAGAAGAAGTACGGAAGAGGGCTTAAGAAAGGCTCTTGCGAGCGATACGCGCTGCTTCATACCGCCCGACATCTCGTCGGGGTACAGCCTTGTGTCGGCAAGGGTGAAGCCTAGCTCTCTTAGTATGCATTCGGCATTTGAAAGCGACTCGGCATTAAGCCTTTCGGTGAGTGTTACGGCAATATTTTCGGCTGCCGTCAGCTCGGGGATTAGCCTGTATTCCTGAAAGGCAAAGGAAGTGCTTTTAAGACCGCCGCCTGTAATTTCACCCGAAAAGCGGGTGTCAAGCCCCGAGATAAGACGGAGCAGGGTTGTTTTTCCGACTCCGCTCTCACCCGTGATAAGGAAGAGTCCCGTGTCGGGAAATTCATAGGAGAAGTCGGAAAGCACTGCTTTATTCTCAAACGATTTTGAAACCGATTTTAGCGTGAGGCTCATTTTGACTTACCCCCTACCGAAAATTTTTTGAGAAGAAGCCTTGTCAGCCCCTCAAGAAGAATACTGAACAGCACGACCGAGAGCGTCCAGGCAAACACCTCGGCGGTCAGAAGATTGTACTTTGCGTCGCTTATCATCTGTCCTACCGAATTTCTTGCGTAGGCGATAATCTCGGCGGCAATCTCCGCCTTCCAGCCAAGTCCCACAGAGGTTATAATCGCGGGGATAAAGTACCTTTTTAGGGCGGGAAGGGTTATGAGTCTGAAGTGCTTTTGCCGAGAGAAGCCGAACACAAGACTCATCTCGCAAAGCTCCTTATCAATCGAGGAGTAGCCGTCCATAAGGTTCTGCCAGATTATCGGGAATACCATTAGCACCGTTACGAAAACGCAGAGCGCGTCGCCCGAGAGAAGTATCCATAAAATTATTATAAACGAGGCGATTGGCGTCGAGCGAATGACGGTTACGGGAAGCTTTACAAGGTGGTAGATAGGCTCAAAGCGGTGCGAGAGGACGGCAAGGATAATACCCAGTGAGGTGCCTATGAGAATACCGAGAATTACTCTTAAAAGAGTAAACAGGGTGATTTTGTAGAAGTCGGGGGTTATAAGAAGCTTAAAGAACTCCTCAAGAGTCCTCTCGACAGAGGGCAGAAAATACTCTCTGTCAAGAACGTGTGCCGAAATCTCCCATACAAGAAGCCACAGAAGAAGCGACAGGGCGGTGTAAATTAACCTCTTGTTTCTGTCAGTCATAGTAGAACTCGCCGTCGGGCTTGGGAAGTCCCGTTGCGGTGAAGAAGCCTTCAAGCGTAGTCTTCATATCCGCGCCGTCGATATAGGAAATTGCGTCACCGAGGTTGGAAAGAGCCTTCTTTGCCGCGGGTGCTGCCGCCATAATGCCTGCATCTGCGATATACTGCGCGGAGGTATCGAGGTTTTCAAGGTTGCCTATGAACTCAATCGACGCCTTGTACTCGGTAAGGAAGCTTGCAACGAGCTTTTCGTTGTCCTCGGTAAAGTCCTCGGTGGATACTATGCAGCCCATTGCAACGGGGGCATCGGGAGAAATCTTCGCCCACTCGTCACCGAGGTCGATGTCAACCGAGTAGGAAATCTCATTTGCCTTGCCTGCCTGCTGTATTGCCAGCTGTGCCGCGGTAATCATAGGCTCGGGAATGACAGCAAAGGGAAGCGCGCCGTTCACTACCTGAGCGCGAACGTCTGCGGGGGTTGCCATCTCCTTGCCGTCGGGAGTCGCGGTGGAAACCGTAATATCAAGGTCAAGCTCCTTAATGATATAGTCAAGCACCATCTTCGGCGTGCCGTTCTTGCAGGTGTATACGGTTTTTCCTACAAGGTCAGAAAGCTGTGTTGCCGAGTTGTCCTTATCGGAAATGACGAAGAGCGAGTTTAAGCAGTTGATAGCGAGAACTCTTACGTCGTCGTCAACGGTCTTGTAGTATGCCGCCGCCTCATTTGTGGGAAGGCAGATTATATCGACGTCGCCCTTTGTGAGGTCAGCCTTTGCGGTGGCGGTGTCCTGGTAAACCGTGAAGCTGTATTTCTCGTTACCGTCTGTTCCGCCGTTGTCGGCTATAAGCTTTGCCATTCCCATTGCGGTAGGTCCCGCCATAACGCCGATACGGATTTGCTTTTCCTCTTCGCCGCCAAAGCAAGAGGCGAGAGAGAGAAGGCAGGTTGCTAAAATTACGAGTGTTGCGATTAGTTTTTTCATTTTTTATTTCTCCTTAATTTATTAACTTGGTTATGCGGCCTCTTTTCTGAGGACAAAAAATGTGT
The DNA here is from genome assembly GCA_017472305.1 of Clostridia bacterium. Lineage (GTDB taxonomy): Bacteria > Bacillota > Clostridia > Oscillospirales > CAG-272 > UBA1740. The sequence continues at coordinate 55,057 of JAFUQP010000037.1, forward strand.
TTTCGCATTTACAAAACGGACATTCTGACCTTGCCTTTCGCGCGCCTTGCAAAGCGTATTTTTTTGTAATCAGAGCGCCGAGAGTCCCTCGTAATCGAGGATTTTTACGCTCTTGTTGTCAAAGGAAATAAGCCCGAGAGAGGAGAGCGAGTCAAGCGCGCGGTAGACCGAGGAGCGCCCCGAGTTTATCGTTTCGGCGGTTTTCTTACAGTTGAAGGGAATTTCTTCTCCGTGCCGTTCGTATTCCGAAAGCAAGAAGCTTCTAAGCCTGTCCTCAACGCGAGTGCCCGACATCGTGCGAATTTTTCTGTTAAGGAAGGAAACCTTTCCCGCGAGGAAGGATATAACCCTGTAGGATACCTCGGGATAGGCGTGAATGAGAAATATAAAATCCTCGGCAGAAATGAACATTACCGTACTGTTACGCTTTGCGTAAATCTCGGTCGGAAAGTCCGTCTTGCCGAAAACCGAAAGTATTCCGAAGGACTGCCCCTTGATTAGTCGGTTAAGCGACACGGGGGAGCCGTCGTGCTTGGTCTGCCTTACCTCACACTCGCCCTCGACGATAAAGCCGACAGCGGGAGAGCTATCGCCGCAAAAAACCAGCTCACCGCGCTTGAACTCCTCTTCGGTGTAACGGAGTGAGGATATAATCCTGTCAAGCGACTCCGCACCCGTACCGATAAAGGGAAACAGCGTTCCTATAAATTCCTTTGTAATCAATTCGTCGCTCCTAAAGTGTATCATTTGATACACATTATAGCACAAATTCTGTTGCTTGTCAATAAGCATTGACGGGTTTTATGAAAATTCTTGAAAAAACGGAAAAAGTATGCGAAAAATTAATATATCGGCAATATTTTATTACAAAAATTATTGAAATTTTAAATAATATGTGTTATAATTAATTATAACTACGGCAATTTGCCTGATTTTCCCCAAAATTTCACTCTGAATTTGGAGTTTATATATATGAACATCTTGCTTACCGCTTCGGTGTCGGAATCTACGACACTCGGGGGCTTTCTTTCATTCGTTAAGAGTGCGTTCCTTGACTTCGGTGTCAACGACGCTATCGATATAATTTTACTTACCGTTCTTTTCGCCTTTTCCTTCCGCTTCTTGAAAAACAAGAAGGCGGGAGCGCTGATAGTCGGCATAGTCGTGCTTCTTTTCGTATACGCTTTTGCGAGCCTTTTTGATTTGCCGGGTATTAAATTCATTCTCTCCTGCCTATTCCAGATAGGAGCTATTTCGCTGGTTATTATTTTCCAACCCGAGCTTCGGGAGCTTCTTGAGAAGGTTGGCTCGCGCTCTCTGAAGGGAATATCCTCTCTTGGCGATAAGAACAGCAAAAAGCAAATCTACTACCGCACAATAGACAGTATCTGCAAGGCTGTTCAGCTTCTTTCGGTTGAAAAGACGGGCGCGCTTATCGTTATCGAGCGTACGACGCAGCTTGACGATATTCTTCACACGGGTATCACCCTCAACGCAGAGGTCAGCGACGCGCTTCTCCGTAACATCTTCTACAACAGAGCGCCGCTTCACGACGGTGCAGTGGTTATTGACGACGGTAGGATTGCCGCGGCGTCCTGTATTCTTCCTCTCCCGAGAAGAACGGCGGTTGAAGCCGACCTCGGCACGAGGCACAGAGCCGCAGTCGGTATGAGCGAGGTCAGCGACGCGGTTATTATCGTTGTTTCCGAGGAAACCGGAATTATCTCGGTTGCCAAGGAATGTGAGCTTATCCGTAATTTCTCCTCAGATACTCTCCGTAAGTATCTTCGCCGCGAGCTTCTGCGCGGTGAGCGCCGTGAGGAAGAGAACAATTAGTTTGACGGAGTTTGAAATGAATAAAAAGACTGGAAAATTAAAAATAGGTACGCTACTTACGGTTCTTCTGTCGCTTATGCTTGCGGTATCCTTCTGGCTTTTCGTCAGCTATGCCGACTCGCTACAGTCGCTGGAGCTATTAAGGCTTGCTCTTCCGAAATGGAGTTATTAATGAATACCGCCAAGGGATTTGTGGTTTTTAATAATATCAAGCTTCCTATCAGCGCCTCTATTCAAGAGGCGCTTTCCGTTGCTAAAAAGAGAGCCTTGCGGCTTGGTATTTCGGGGGAGGCTAAGAGCTACACCGTCTATAAGCGCAGCATTGACGCAAGGCGCAAGGATAATATACTTTTCGTATATTCCATAGCGGCAAGGGGCGACTATAAGCTGCCCGACGCGGCGGCGCTTTCGTCGGTTGATGCCTCGGTGCAAAGCGACGGCAGCCTACCCGAATTTGCCTTCGGCGACGAGAGGCTGTCCGCTCCGCCCGTTGTAGTAGGCACAGGCCCTGCGGGGCTGTTTGCGGCTCTCCTTCTTGCGGAGTACGGCTATAAGCCCGTGGTTCTCGAGCGTGGCGGCTCGGTTGCCGAAAGACAGGAGGAATACAGGAAATTCACCAAAGAGAGAATTCTTTCTGAGGACACAAATATTCAGTTTGGAGCAGGGGGCGCGGGCACCTTCTCGGACGGTAAGCTTGTCACGCGCATCGGCGACCCGCTTTCGTCCTATGTTCTATCAAGGCTTACGGAGCTTGGGGCGCCTCGGGAGATTTTATATACCGCAAGGCCTCATATCGGCACAGATATACTTGCATCTGTCGTTGATGCTGCTATAGGCGAAATAGAGAGGCTTGGGGGCAGGGTGCTTTTCAATACGAAGTACCTCTCGCATAAGGAGAGCCTCGGAAGGGTCAGCTCTGTTATGACCTCGCGCGGCGAAATAGGGTGCGGCGCGCTTATACTTGCCGTCGGCCACAGCGCGAGAGATACCTATAAAATGCTGATTGAAGGCGGCACCGATATTATTCCGAAGGATTTCTCGGTAGGAATGAGAATAGAGCACCTTCGCTCGGATATCGACACTGCAATGTACGGCTCCGAGGCAGGAAATCCCGTCCTCGGCGCTGCGGAATACAATCTTTCGCACAATACGAAAACGCGCGGCGTTTACACCTTCTGTATGTGTCCCGGCGGTGAGGTCGTTGCCGCGGCGAGCGAGCAGCTTGGCGTTGTCGTTAACGGTATGTCCGAGAGCCGTAGGTCGGGCAGGAACTCAAACTGTGCGGTTGTCTGCTCGGTATTCAAGAGCGACTACGGAAGCACGGCAGAGGCGGCAATTGATTTTCAGCGGACAATAGAGCGCCGAGCATATATTGCGGGCGGCTCTGACTACTGTGCGCCTATAATTACGGTTGGCGATTTTCTCTCGGGAGAGCTTCGCCGCGAGCCAAAGAGGATTACTCCCACCTATATGGACGGCTCGGTGCGCCTATGCCGCCCCGAGGAATATCTTCCTCTGTTTGTTTGTGAGAATATCAAGGGGGCGCTCGCTTCCTTTGATAAGAAAATATCGGGCTTTGCCCGAGAGGACGCGCTTCTTACGGGAGCGGAAACGAGAACCAGCGCACCTGTCAGAATTGTTCGCGACAGGGTGACGCTTCTTGCAACGGGTTATCAGAACCTTTACCCCGCGGGCGAGGGCGCAGGCTACGCAGGCGGAATTACGAGTGCCGCAATAGACGGACTCCGCACGGCGATTGCCCTTATGTCTAAGTACAGGGCTTGATAGCAATTCAGCGATTTATACCCCCAAGAGGGCTTGAGCGCAACTCGGCGATTTATACCCCAAAGAGGGCTTAATATCTTAAGTAAAACCAATACAAGGCAAAGGCTCAAAGCCAAAGGCAGAGCCTTGTAAAAAATACAGGCATACGCTTCTACACGCTTGTCGGGTGAAATATAGACCGACCTTAATCAGTAATAAAATGGAAGGCGGGAGAAATCCCAAAACGTAAAAATAAATGGCAAAGCAAAATAATCAAAAGGAGAAGAGGTGGATTGTAAAATCCGAGCATTCTCCAATCCCCTCGTCTGCCGTAAAGGAAATTGCGGACGGACTCGGGATAAATTCAACGGTTGCCTCGCTTCTTTATTCACGCGGATTTTGCGACGTGGCGAAGGCAAAGGATTTTATTTATATGGAGAGCGAGCTGCTCTGCGACCCGTTCCTTATGGCAGATATGGAGCGAGGCGTCGAGAGGCTTAGGCGCGCGGTTGATCAGGGTGAGAAAATCACGGTCTACGGAGATTACGACGTAGACGGAGTTACCGCCGTCTGTACGCTCTATCTCTATCTATGCTCGCTTGGCTGCAAGGTTGACTATTACATACCGAACAGAGTAGGCGAGGGCTACGGAGTTTCTCAGTCGGCAATAGATACCCTTGCCAAGGAGGGAACCTCGCTGATAATTACCGTTGATACGGGAATTACGGCAAACGAGGAGGTCGAATATGCAAAGGGTGTCGGAGTTGATTTTCTGATTACCGACCACCACGAGTGCCGCTCAACTCTCCCCGAGGCTTCGGCGGTTATCAACCCTCACAGACCCGACTGCCCCTATCCCTTCAAAGAGCTTGCCGGGGTCGGTGTCGTATTCAAGTTCATTTCCGCTTATGAGGAGCGTATCTTCGGTGTGTCGAAGCTCGAGGCGGCAAGGAAGCTCTTTGAGAGCTATTCCGACCTCGTTGCGATAGGCACTATCGCCGACGTTATGCCGATACGCGAGGAGAACAGAATTATCGTAAAGCACGGACTTAGACAGATACAGAACACCTCGCGTCCCGGTCTTCACGCGCTTATTGAGGTTGCCTCCTCGCGCGGTGACTCCCACAGGTATCAGTACTGGGGCTTCGATATCCCGAAGATTACCTCGAGCTATATCGGCTACACGCTTGCGCCGCGTATCAATGCGGCAGGCAGAATTCACTGCGCGTCGGTTGCGGTCGAACTGTTCCTTGAGGAGGAGCTTGAGAGAGCTTACTCGATTGCCGAGGACCTTTGCAGAATGAACAAGGAGCGCCAGGCAGAGGAAAACAAGATAATGCAAGAGGCTTACGCGAAGATTGAGGCACAGGGGCTTCTGAACGATTCGGTAATAGTCCTTGATGCCGACGATTGGCACCACGGTGTAATCGGTATCGTGTCCTCGCGTATTACCGAGAAATACTGCCGTCCCTCGATTCTCGTATCCTTTGAGGGCAACGGTGACGGCGAGCCTTCTCCCGAGGACGTAGGCAAGGGGTCGGGCAGAAGCATCAAGGGAATGAACCTTGTTGACGCGCTTATGAACTGTTCCGACTGCCTTGTCAAGTTCGGCGGTCACGAGCTTGCCGCGGGACTCTCCGTAAAGAGATGCGAGCTGGAGAATTTCAGACGCAGGATAAACGAGTATGCAAGAGAAAACCTCACAGAGGAGGATATGATTCCCACAGCCGAGGCAGACCTTGCGGTCGATTTTTCAGAGGTTAATCTCGCGCTTGCAAAGAGCCTTCGTATGCTCGAGCCCTACGGCGTCGGAAATCCCGTGCCGCACTTCGTGCTTTACGGAGTGACGGTTTACGAGATGACGGGTGTCAGCGACTCAAAGCACACGCGTCTTTCGGTAGGGTGCGGTGCCGGAAGCGTTACCGCAATGTATTTCGGTCATTCACCAAGCTCCCTCGGCGTTTACGTCGGTGACAGGGTAGACCTGCTCTTCAATCTCGATATCAACGAGTGGGGCGGCAGAGAAAGCGTTCAGCTTATCGTAAGAGATATCAGAATTGCAAAGTCAGAGGAAGAAAGAATTTCGCGTGAGCGTGAGAGATTTGAAGAAATCTGGGGCGGCGCTCCCTTTACGGAGAGCGAGAATATCCTGCCCACAAGAGATGACTTTGCGGCAGTCTATAAGCTTATCGCGGCGTCTATCCGCACAGGGGTAAACACTCTTTCGCACAGAGATATAATTTCGCGCCTTTCCTCGTCGGGCAACGCTATGACCTACGGAAGGCTGAAGATTATCATTCTCGTTCTAAAGGAATTAAACCTCGTCGGAATTACCGACCTTTCAGAGGAGCTTTATAAATTCAGTATTCACTACACGGCAAGTAAGACAAGACTCGATAAATCGGCCATATTAAGAAAGCTTCGCTCACAGCAAAAGCGCGGCACGGCGTGATTTTTCGGGACGGACAAAATAAATAATTCGGGAATTTCGGAAGGGTGCTTCAATCGCGGAGCAACCCTCTCATTCCTTCGGTAAATAATATGTATTGCGAAATGAAAAGCCTACTCGAGTTCTTAAGTAAGAGCGAGAGAAACTACGAAACAGAAAAAATAATTTCGGCTTACGAATACGCCGAGAAGCTTCACGAGGGACAGTTCCGCTTAAGCGGCGAGCCCTACGTCAGCCACCCCGTTGCGGTTGCGCGTATCGTTGCCGAGCTTGGTCTTGATACCGACTCAATCTGCGCGGCACTTCTTCACGACACCGTCGAGGACTGCGCCGACAAGACAAATCTCGATACTATATCGAAGATGTACGGCGCGGACGTTGCAATGCTCGTTGACGGTCTTACGAAGATTATACAGGTGCAGGTTGCCGACAAGGAGGAGGCTCATATAGAGAACATCAGAAAGATGCTTCTTGCTATGAACCGCGATATCCGCGTCATCTTCATAAAGCTTTGCGACAGGCTTCACAATATGCGTACTCTTTCTGCAAAGAAGGAGGACCGTCAGCGCGCCATAGCTCTTGAAACTATGTATATTTACGCGCCGCTCGCGCATAGGCTGGGTATCCAGAAAATCAAGCAGGAGCTTGAGAATATCAGCCTTTACTACCTCGATAACGTCGGTTACGAGGAGGTGCACGAGGCTATCGACAACAAGTTCGGTCAGAACCGCTCCTTCCTCGAGGAGGCTAAGGCGCAGCTCTCCGAGAAGCTTACGGAAAATCATATTTCCTTCACCCTCGAGGGCAGGGTAAAGTCGGTTTACAGCCTTTACCGCAAGATGTATACCCTCGGCAGAGCCTTTGATGAGATTTACGACTTCTATGCGCTCCGTATCATAGTAGAAACCGAGCTTGAGTGCTATACCGCGCTCGGACTCGTTCACGAGATGTTTAAGTCAATCCCCGGAAGGTTCAAGGATTACATTTCCACCCCCAAGCCCAACCTCTACCGTTCGCTTCACACGACGGTTATAGGGCATTCGGGCATTCCCTTCGAGGTGCAGATAAGAACAAGACAGATGCACGAGGAGGCTGAATACGGTATCGCCGCGCACTGGAAATACAAGTCGGGCGAGAAGTCGGGCTCGGGCATTGACGAGAAGCTTCGCTGGATTGCACAGCTTCTTGAGTCTGACGAGAACACCCGTGACCCCGACGAGTTCATTCACTCCTTCAAGACCGATATATTCCACGACGAAACCTTCGTATTCACCCCGAAGGGCGACGTTATCTCGCTCCCCCTCGGCTCGACGGTGATAGACTTTGCCTACGCCATTCACTCGGCGGTAGGTAACAAGATGACAGGCGCGAAGATTAACGGCGTAATAGTTCCTATTGACAAAATTCCCTCCAACGGCGACATTATCGAGATTATCACCTCACAGGGCTCGAAGGGCCCGAGCAGAGATTGGCTGAAGATAGTCAAGACGGGTCAGGCAAGGAGCAAAATAAGACAGTACTTCAAGCGTGAGAAGCGCTCGGAGAATATAATCGTCGGTAAGGCTGAGGTAGAGCGCGAGGTAAGACGCCTCGGAAAGAGCTATACCGACGCCGAGCTTTCCGAAATCATTGCAACCGTTGCAAAGAGAATAGGCATAAACAACGCCGACGACTTCTATAACACCCTCGGCTTTGGCGGAGTATCTCTTTCGAGATTTATGCCGAAGATTAAGGAGGAGCTTGAAAAGCTTCATAAGGACGACACCCCCGCAACTCCCGAGGAAGAGCTTTCAAAGGTAAAAATCACCCAGTCGAACCGCCGTAAGAGTACGGGCGGCGTTATTATCGACGGTGAGAGCGGCTGCGCTATCAAGTTCGCAAGATGCTGTAATCCTCTCCCGGGTGATAAAATCGTCGGCTTCGTTACCAGAGGCTTCGGCGTTTCGGTTCACAAGGCAGACTGCCCGAACGTTATTCAGTCGAGGGCTAACGAGGATAACCTTTCAAGATGGGTGAGAGCCGAATGGGAAGCCTCCGACACCGAGGGCGCGGCAAAGACCTACGAGGCTATGCTGTCAATCACGGCAGAGGACGGTATCGGCGTTATTGCGGGAATTTCTCTTGCGCTTGCCGATATGAAGGTATCCATCACCTCAATAAATACTCAGTCAGGCAAGGGCAAGGAGTCGCTTATCAATATCGTCGTTGCCTGCAAGAACGTTTCGCACTATAACGCCATAGTATCGAGGCTGTCCTCGGTACCAAAGGTAATTTCGGTTAAGAGAGGCTTTACGGGCTGATGATTTGTGTAATTCAAAGAGTAAACTCTGCCTCGGTTATCGCCGACGGCGTGCAGGCAGGCAGATGCGGGAAGGGGCTGTACCTTCTTCTCGGGGTTCTTGAGGGTGACCTCGATGCAGATGCCACCGCCCTTGCGGAAAAGATTTCAAAGCTCCGCATTTTCACCGATGAGGGTGGCAAAATGAACCTCTCGGTGACCGATATCGGCGGCTCGGCGCTTGTTGTGTCTAACTTCACCCTCGGCGCAAGCTACAGAAAGGGGAACCGCCCCGATTATCTTGCCGCCGCAGCCCCCGACGAGGCAAACAGGCTCTACGAGTTCTTTATTTCGGAGCTTTCTTCAAGGATAGGAAGGGTTGAGTCGGGCGTTTTCGGCGCGGATATGACGACCGAGATGTCAACCGACGGCCCCGTCACTATAGTTATGGACAGCAAAGTGCTGCTTAAGAAAAAATAAAAGGGAAGGGAGAGCCTATGATTTTAAAGGTAAACGGCAACATAAACAGGTATTACGTAGAAACTCTGTGTATGGTATTTTTCCCCGGCTCGACCTTCGGTGAAAACGAGGAGCCGCGCGAGGGAGTGCCCGAGATAACCGTTGACGTCTCACGCGACAAAAGCGGTAAGGCGGTCGCCTCCTACGTTTCTATAAAGCTTAACGACAGAGTCTGCGAGGCTACCGAAACCGTCAGCCTTGCAGAGGAGATTTCCATATCCACTCACGAGTCTATTGCCGTCGGCAGAGCTATGTTCGCGGCAGGTAAGGAAATGCTCGGTCACACGCCGCCGTGGGGAATACTGACGGGCGTTCGTCCCGCGAAGGTTGCAAGAGGGCTTCTCTTCGAGGGGCGCGGTATTCTCAAAACCAAGCGCGCAATGCGTGACGAGTACTTCTTGAATCCGCAGAAGGCGGCGCTCGCCGTATCGGTTGCCTCTACCGAAATGAAGATTATGAAGAGGCTGCCGAAGAATACCTGCTCAATATATATTTCCATTCCGTTCTGTCCGACAAGATGCGCCTATTGCAGCTTCGTTTCTTACACGACACCGAGGCTTCTTTCTATGATTTCGGAGTACCTCGACGCACTCATACTCGACCTTCTTGACACCTTTGACACGGTGCGTAGGCTCGGAATGACGGTTTCCACAGTTTATATCGGCGGCGGAACGCCGACCACACTTTCGGCAGAGGAGCTCGAGAGGCTTCTTTCGGTGATTTCCGAGAATATAGACGTAAGCACGCTTCTCGAATTCACCCTCGAGGCAGGAAGGCCAGATACGATTACCGCGGACAAGCTCCGCGTGGCGAAGGAGTACGGAGTTACCAGAATCAGCGTTAATCCGCAGACGCTCTCCGACGATATTCTCCGCGAAATCGGCAGAAGGCATACCGTCAGCGATTTTTACGACGCTTACGAGATTGCGAAGGCGAGCGGCATTAAGGACATCAACGTTGACCTTATCGCGGGACTTCCCGGGGACGATTTCAAGAATTTCTCGGAAACGGTTGACAAGGTTATCGAGCTTATGCCGACCAACATAACGGTACATACCTTCTCCGTAAAGAAGGCGTCGGACGCACTGAAGAACAACTCGGGCGTTTATTCAATATCCGGCGGTGATGCGGCAAAGAGCATCTCTTACTCCCAGATACAGACGAAATTCGCAGGCTACAAGCCCTACTATATGTATAGGCAGAAGAACACCGTCGGCAATCTTGAAAACGTCGGCTTTGCTCTTGAGGGGCACGAGGGACTGTATAACATACTTATGATGGAAGAGGTGCAGACGATATTTGCCGTCGGCGCGGGTGCGGTTACCAAGCTCGTTCGCGAGGCTACCGCCGACTCTCCGTCGAGAATTGAGAGGCTCTTCCGCCCGAAGTACCCCTACGAATATCTTCGTAAGGATAAGGACGGCGAGGACTTAAGGAAGAAGCACAAGGAGAAGATTTTCGCCTTCTTCGGCAAGGAAATCTGAAATTATTAATATGTTTTAAGGGTTGCTAATATATTTTAGTAGCCCTTTTTGCTTTCAGAGAAAGCGATAGCGGCATTTTCCGTAAAGATAAGGAGAAAAATATGACGCTTAATAAAAGCGACCGTCGCGGTACGGCTCTCGGCGGCGCTCTCTCGTTAATGCTTGCGACTGTTATAGTCAAGCTCCTCGGTGTTATTTATAAGGTGCCGCTCTCGTATATTCTCGGTGACGGCGGAATGGGATATTTCAATTCGGCTTACACCGTTTACAGCTTCTTTTATCTCATTTGTACCGCGGGCGTGCCTAAGGCTATTATGATATCGGTGTCGGAGTCACCCTCGCTCGGGAAAAGCATTACGAGGGTTGCTAAGTCTGCCTTTCTCGCAGTCGGGGCTGCCACAACGGTTCTGTTTCTTCTCTTATCACCGCCTCTCTCGCATCTGATTGGCAACCCAAGCTCGATATACACTATGATAGCCGTCGCGCCCTCGATAATATTTATCGCGGTGTCGGGTGTTGTGCGCGGCTATCTCTCGGCAGAACACAAATTTCTCTCTGTGTCAATAAGCCAGATTATAGAGGGCGGTGGAAAGCTCGTCTTCGGGCTTGCCTTTGCTATACTCGCAAAGAGGCTCGGTATGCCACTCTACGCTATATCGGCATTCACTATCCTCGGTGTAAGCCTCGGCGCGATATTTGGGCTTGTATATCTTCTTATAGCCGCGCGCGGGGTAGGGGAGAAGAGCGATTTCCGCTTTACGCGCAGCGAGAGGCGCGAGGTAATGAAGAAGCTCTACTCTGTTTCCACCCCTATTACCGTCAGTGCCGCGGTTATGAGCCTGACGGGGCTGCTTGACCTTTTCTTGATTATGAAGGGGTTGATTTCCTCGGGGGTATCGAGAGAAAGCGCAAACGCGCTCTACGGAAACTACACGACTCTCGCCGTGCCGATGTTCAATCTTGCCGTATCGCTCATCGTTCCGGTATCGGTTGCCTTTCTTCCGAGTATGACTCGCGCGTATATAAATAATAGGAAGGACTTCTCGGAGGTGTGCGGTCTTGCCTTTGGGATTACGGCTGTTCTGACAGCGCCTCTTGCCTTCGGTATGATGATGTACCCGAGGGAAATTCTCGCGCTTCTGTTTGAGGACTCGGGCGCTGCGATCGGCAGCCGCCCTCTGCTAGTTCTGTCTATAGGACTGTTCTTCTATGCGGCGCTCACCGTCACGAACACAGCGCTCGAAAGCATGGGACTCGTACGGGCGCCGGTTTACTCGATGCTTGTCGGCTGCGCCGTAAAGACGGCGGTTTCCGTCCTGCTTATCAGACTGCCGAGGTACGGTATAATGGGAGCGCCGATTGGCACTGTTGCCTCATACGGGGTGTCGCTTCTTGTATCGGTTGTGTACGGAGCTAAAAAATGTAAAGAAAAGTTTCCTATTATTTCCTCGTTTGCTAAGCCGACGCTGCTTGCCTTTAGCTCGGTTTACCTATCTAAGGGGGCGTATTTTGCGGTAAAAAATATGTTCGGCGAGGCGGCGGGAACCCTTGCGTCTATTGGAGTTTCGGGGATTTTGTACCTTGCTCTTTTGATACTGTTTGGCATTTTGCGAGGTAAGAAAATTCTAAAGATGTCAAAATACACAAAATTAACAGGGGAGATATAGAAAAATAGACGAATTTTCGGCTAATTACTTAGAAAAACTTTTGATAACTATTGCATTTTTAGTCAATAATTGTTATAATTAAAGCGTAAATCTTTTTTGAAAGGATGTTTAATATGAACAAGACAGAACTCGTAAACGTAGTTGCAGCTGCAACCGAAATCACCAAGAAGGACGTAGAGGCTGTTGTTAACGCAACGCTTGATGCTATCGCTGATGCTCTTAAGGCAGGCGACAAGGTTCAGCTTATCGGCTTCGGCACCTTCGAGGTTAAGGAAGTAGCGGCTAGAGAGGGCCGTAACCCCAGAACCGGCGAGACCATCAAGATTGATGCTTCCAAGAAGGCTTCCTTCTCGGCTTCCAAGGTTCTCAAGGATGCTCTCAACGCATAATTAATGAGACTTGACAAATTTCTGAAGGTATCAAGGCTTATCAAGCGGCGCACGGTTGCCAATGATGCCTGTGACAAGGAGCGTATTTCTGTTAACGGCAAGCAGGCGAAGGCGTCGTATACCGTTAAGCTCGGCGACGAGATTACGGTTTCCTTCGGTACCCGTCAGGTCACCGTAAGGGTGCTTGATATCAAGGAAACAACCAAGAAAAGTGAATGTCAGGGAATGTACGAGGTTATCTCGGAGTCCGAGGCATAATTCTTTTCATTGCGGCATATTTTCTATTGAGAATATGCCGCTTTTTTATTTTTAAAACGGTTTTTGCGGAAGGATAAGTTATATATGGATAAAGAGGAATTAAAATACACACTTACGCTGACCGACGGACGGGAGCTGCGCCTTAATTCGGTAGAGGGAGTGCTGCTTTTCGACGAGGGTGCGGTGACGCTCTCGCTCGGCGGGGGCAGGGTGGAGATTACAGGGGAAAATCTCAAAATAGAGGAGCTTACCAAAGAGCAGGGAGAAATTCTCGTAACCGGCAGAGTGGACTCGATAAGCTTCGAGGGAGCAAGGGACGTAAAGGGCGTCTTTGCAAAGCTCTTTAAATGATATACTACAGTCTGTCGGAGATTGCTATATCGGCGCTTTCTGCCCTGGTTTATGGACTGATATTTGCGTTTTCGCTTATTTTTGTTAAGAGTACGCTTGTGCGCGCATATTATTTTTTGAAGCTATTTTTTTCGGCTTGCTTTTGCTTTAGCGGTGGCTCGCTTAAAGAGAAAATACGCGACGGGATATCGGGAGCAAGGCAAGGCGGGCGCTTTGGCAATCTTTCTGCCTTCCTTACAGTACTTCTGTTTAGTGTCGGAATAATTCTTCTTTCGTATTATTCTCTCGACGGAGCGGTAAGAATATATACTGTAGCGCTGTCACTTCTTACGGCGACAAGTCTGTATAAATATGCAAGAGCGCCGATTGAAGCGCTTTTTGATAAGCTTCTTTTTGTCATACTCTTTTTCTTTGGCATAGCCGTCGGCGTGCCGCTTTCCTTTGTCAAACGAATTGTATTACGGGCGCACAGAAGGATTAAGCATTAAAAAAGCAACTTAAATTGTATATTTTCATATATTACGGACTCGAGTACTTGACAAATGTACAATAAATATGTTAAAATATATTAAAAATAAGTGCGTTTTTTTTCATTTGTGATAACGCATTTGTAATAACTCGTTTATAATAACGGTAGCAAAAGTTTCGGAGGTACTCGTATGAATGGCGGCTCGCTTGCGGCATATTATTTCCATCAAGGCACAAATTACTATTCGTACGATTATCTCGGTGTTCAGAGAAGAAAAATAAACGGAAAATACGAATACACCTTCAGAACGTGGGCTCCAAACGCTCATTCGGTTTCGCTGGTTTCGGACTTTGTCGGCTGGGACAGTCCTCTGCCGATGACGAAAATCACCGATAAGGGAATTTACGAGCTTGTATATTCGTCCTCTGTACCTCTTGAGGGCGAGCCGTACAAGTACAGAATTACCTCGGATGCGGGAGTGCACGACAAGGGTGACCCTTATGCACTGTTCTCCAGAGGAAAGGACGACGGTGCATCTATTATTTACGACCGTGGGGCATTCCGCTTTACCGACGGTAGATGGCTCGCCGCGAGGAAGAAGAAAATGTCGGTGAAGGAAGGCTCATATCTTCCGACCCCTATAAACATCTACGAAATGCACATCGGCAGCTTTATGCGCCACGAGGACGACAATTCCTACGTTACCTACCTTGAGCTTTGCGACATTCTTCCGTCGTATCTGAAAAAAATGGGCTACACTCACGTGGAATTTCTTCCGCTTCAGGAGCATCCTTACGACGGCTCGTGGGGATATCAGGTCTGCGGATTTTACGCCGTAAGCTCTCGCTTCGGCACGCCCGATGACTTCAAGAGGCTTGTAAACGCCCTTCATAACGCCGGTATCGGTGTTATAATGGACTGGGTGCCGGCGCATTTCCCGAAGGACGAGTGGGGACTCTACGAGTTTGACGGCAAGCCTCTTTACGAGTATCAGGGAAAGGACAAGCAGGAATCGCGCTCCTGGGGAACGAGATTCTTCGACCTCGGCCGCGAGGAGATACAGTCCTTCCTTATCTCAAACGCGCTCTATTTCCTTCGTGAGCTTCACGTTGACGGACTTCGGGTTGATGCGGTTGCCTCTATGATTTATCTCGACTACGACAGGCTCCCCGGTGAGTGGGTCCCCGCCTATGACGGAACGAACGAGAATAAAGAGGCTATCGCTTTTATCAAAAAGCTCAATTCCGCGGTGCTGGGAGAATTTCCCGACGCGCTTATGATTGCCGAGGAGTCAACGGCATTCGGAGGCGTTACTGCACCTGTTGGTGCCGGAGGTATGGGATTTTCGCTTAAATGGAATATGGGCTGGGCTAACGATTTCTACGATTACCTTTCAACAGACCCGCTTTTCAGACAGTACAAGCATACAGCGCTTAATTTCCCGCTTATGTACGCCTTTAGTGAGAATTACGTTATGCCGATTTCCCACGACGAGGTCGTGCACGGAAAGAAGTCCTTTGTCGATAAATTCTCGGGTGAGTACGGGGACAAGTTCCTCGGTGCCAGAGTAGGACTGCTTTTGCAGATGACCTACCCCGGTAAGAAGCTCCTGTTTATGGGAACAGAGTACGCTCAGTTCCGCGAGTGGGACTTTGACAATTCGCTTGAGTGGTTTATGCTCGATTACCCGAACCATAAATATTTCCGCGACTACGTTTCGTCGCTTAACGCCTTTTATCTTGAAAGGCGGGAGCTTTGGGAGCGCGACTTTACCCCCGAGGGCTTCTCCTGGCTTCTTGCCGATGAGGCAGAGAAGAACCTGGTAGCCTTCAGGCGTCATTCGCTTGACGGACGCAGCATTATAGTTATCCTTAATTTCTCAGGTGTTACTCAGGGAGGCTCATTTGAGGTAGGCAGCAGAGAGAGCTTTACGCCTATCTTCGATACCGGTAACCTTTCCGAGAGTGACAGAAGCGTTTCACTTAGCAAGGACGGGGAACGCACGCTTCTTAATTTCTGTGTTCCACGCCTTTCGGGACTTGTTCTTGAATGTAAAGTTAATAGACACAGACCTTCCGCCAAGCGCGCGGCGGCGGGCAAACAATAAACAATTTAAGGAGAGAAACAAGATGTACTGTAAAAAAGAATGTATAGCGATGCTCCTTGCAGGCGGTCAGGGCTCAAGACTATACGACCTTACCAAACAAATCGCAAAGCCCGCCGTATCCTTCGGAGGAAAATACAAAATTATCGATTTCCCTCTCTCCAACTGTATTAACTCGGGAATTGATACCGTGGGCGTGCTTACTCAGTATCAGCCCCTCGCCCTCAACGAATACGTTGCCAACGGCGCTCCGTGGGACCTTGACAGAATGAGAGGCGGTCTTTCGGTTCTTCCCCCGTATCAGGGCGGCAAGCATTCCGACTGGTACAAGGGAACCGCGAACGCGATTTATCAGAATATCAATTTCATCAAGAGATATAACCCCGACTACGTTCTTATACTCTCGGGCGACCATATCTACAGAATGGACTACAAGCTTATGCTCGAGCAGCATAAGAGGACGGGTGCCGTATGTACCGTTGCTACGATTACCGTTCCTATGGAGGAGGCTTCGCGCTTCGGTATCTGCAATACCAACCCCGACGGCTCGATTTACGAGTTTGAGGAGAAGCCGAAGCAGCCGAAGAACAACCAGGCGTCGATGGGTATTTACATCTTCTCGACCAAGACTCTTATAGAGTATCTTGAGGCAGACGAGGCGGACGAGAATTCCTCTAACGACTTCGGTAAGAACATTATCCCCAACCTTCTTAACAACGGTGAGAAGCTCTACTCCTACAAGTTCGACGGCTATTGGAAGGACGTAGGAACGATTTCCTCGCTGTGGGAGGCTAATATGGACCTTATCGGTGAGGAGCCTATTCTTAACCTTGCCGAAAAGAAGCTTCGTATTTACTCAAAGAACACCGCCCGCGCTCCGCAGTACGTCGGCGCTAAGGCGAAGATTTCAAACTCACTCATACCCGAGGGCTGCCGTATTTACGGTACTGTCAAGAACTCCATTCTCTCGGGCGGAGTTATAGTTGAGGAGGGTGCTGTCGTTTCCGACTCGGTAATTATGGACGACGTAGTTATCAAGAAGGGCGCATCGGTCTATACCGCTATTATTGACGCCGACTCGATAATCGAGGAGGGCGCCGTTGTAGGTACAGATGGCGCAGGCAAGGACAACATCACCGTTATAGCAAGCGGCAGCGTAGTAGCCGCAAAGAAGGCGTAAGGAGGAAGAAGATATGGCAAACAGTGCAGCAGGAATTATATTCTCAAGCTTGAATATCAATACACTCTCGAGGCTTACGGGCGACAGAACGGTTGCGGCAATACCCTTTGCCTGCCGTTACAGACTCGTTGACTTCTGCCTCTCGAATATGGTTAACGCAAATATCTCGAACATAAACATAGTTGCAAACTACAATTACCGTTCGCTTCTTGAGCATATCGGAAGCGGTAAGGACTTCGACCTTGCAAGACGTGAGAGCAGGGTAACCTTCATTTCTCCCTTCCAGTCGGGTGCCTCGGCTTCCTCGAAGATGTTCTCCACTCATATGGAGGCTCTTAAGAGTATGAGAGAGTACATCAACGACTTCAAGGAGGAGTACGTCGTTATGATGGACTCCGACAACGTTCTTAATATAGACGTGTCCGAGGTTATCAAGTCCCACGAGCTTACAGGCGCGGATATCACGATAGTTACCCGTGCTATCGACAAGAGCTACAGCGCAAAGCACCCGAGAATGATGCTCTCCTCGGTTGCCGGCAAGATTACCGAGCTTGCGCTCGACTCGGCTTATAACGAAAGATACCCCGAGCTCTCTCTCGGCATCTTCGTTATGAAGACCGTTTATCTTCGTCACCTCATCTCCGAGGCAGAAGCCTTCGGTCTTAACAGCTTAACCCAGCTTATGCTTAAGAACTGCAAGTCCTCAAACTACAGAGCATATAAGTATACAGGCTTCGTTGCCTCGGTTTCGAGCTTCCTTGACTACTACAGATACTCTATGGAGCTTGCAAAGTGTGAACAGGCAAGAGAGAGCCTTCTCTGGAAGAAGGAAGCGCCTATATTCACGAGAGTTCATAACTCCGCGCCTACCGTTTATTCCGCGAAGGCGAAGGTTGAGAGCTCTATGATTGCCGACGACTGCGTAATCGAGGGAACGGTTATCAATTCCATTATCTCGAGAGGCGTTAGAGTTGAGGCGGGTGCTGTTGTCAAGAACTGCGTTCTCTTTGCGGGAACCAGAGTTGGCAAGAAGGCAAGCCTTAACTGCATTGTCACCGACAAGGCGGTTGACATCTCCGACGGAGTAACCCTTTCGGGTAACGAGAATATGCCCTTCTATATCCAGAAGGGACGCAAAATCTAAAATTACAAGGAAATTATATGAAAATTTTATACGTAACAAGCGAGGCTAATCCCTTTGCCGCAAGCGGCGGACTTGGCGACGTTATGGGCGCGCTTCCGATTACCGTAGCAAAGGAAGAGGGAATTGTGGCAGAGGTTATTATGCCTCTTTACGACACTATGAAGAAGGAGCACCGCGACTCGCTTACCTGGGTGTGCGACCTTTCCTTCAAGCTTTCGTGGCGACAGACGGGAGCAACCGTTTACAAGACCGAAAGACTTGGAGTTACCTACTATTTCGTAGAGAACCACTACTATTTCGAGCGCGGAAGGCTTTACGGCGAGTTTGACGACGGAGAGAGATTTGCATTCTTCTCGCGCGCTGTTATTGAGTTTATACTCTCCTACGGCGAGGTTCCCGACGTTCTTCACGCAAATGACTGGCAGACGGCTCTGACGGTTATCTATCTTAAGACCGAGTACAAAAATATTGAGCGCTTCAACGGAATAAAGACTGTATTTACAATTCATAATATCGAGTATCAGGGTAAATACGACCCCTATATTCTCGGCGACGTCTTCGGTCTTGACTTCAAGCACCGTGATATTGTTGAGTACGACGGCTGTATCAACCTTCTTAAGGGCGCTATCGTCACCTGCGACCACCTTACCACCGTCAGCCCAAATTACGCAAACGAGCTGACGCACGATTTCTTCGCCTTCGGTCTTTCGAAGGTTATCCTTGAGGCAAAGCCGAAGATGTCGGGAATTATCAACGGAATTGACTACGGTTATTTCTCGCCCGAGGAAGGCGGAGATATCTACGAGAGCTACAGAAAGAACAATTACAAGTCGGGTAAGGCAAAGAATAAGGCTGCTCTTCAGGCGGAGCTTTCGCTTCCCGTGAAGAAGAACGTGCCTCTTGTTGTAATGATTACAAGACTTACGGCAGGCAAGGGCATTGACCTTGTGCTTCATATACTCGAGGAGCTGCTCGCCGAGAACGTGCAGGTTGTAATTCTCGGTACGGGCGACAAGGAGTATGAGGATAAGCTTTCCGAGATTGCAAAAAGGCACGAAAATCTTCGCGCTCTCATCAAGTTCGACAGAGTTCTCTCAAAGAAGATGTACGCAGCAGCGGATATATTCCTTATGCCCTCGAAGAGCGAGCCCTGCGGTCTTGCTCAGATGATTGCCTGCTCCTACGGAACTGTGCCTGTAGTTCGCTCGGTTGGCGGACTCTTTGACAGCATACGCACAGTCGGCGAGGAGGGTGCTAACGGCTTCCGCTTCGACAACTATAATGCCCACGAGATGCTCTTTACGATTAAGGCGGCTCTCGCACTGTATCAAAACAAGGAAGAGTGGGGCAAGCTTACGAAGGCAGCAAAGAATTCCTCCTTCACCTGGGAGAAGTCAGCAAAGAACTATATCGAGATATACAAAAAGGGAAACAGCAAATGATAAACAAAGCAAGTGCAAATCCGATAACCGGAAAAAAAGACAAGATTACCAAGGCTGAGCTCAAGGAGAGAATTGAGGCTAAGCTTGTGACGAGGGGAATATTTGACCCTAAGAACGCAAGCGAGGAGCAGCTTTATCAGGCGACGGTTTACGCCGTCAAGGACATAATGCTCGAATACAGAGAGGACTTCAAGAGAAGAATCAAGGCTGTAGACGGCAAGAAGGTGTGCTACCTTTGTATGGAATTCCTTGTCGGCAGGGCATTGAAGAACGACACTATGAACCTCGGCATTTACGACGAGCTTTGCGAGGTGCTTTCGGATTTCGGTTCGTCCTTTGAGAAGGTTTATGCCTGCGAGGTTGACCCGGGTCTTGGAAACGGAGGTCTTGGCAGACTTGCCGCCTGCTTTATGGACTCGCTTACAGCAAAGGATTATGCCGCCAACGGCTACTCGCTCCTCTACGAGAACGGTCTTTTCAAGCAGAGAATTGTAGACGGCGAGCAGGTTGAGCTTTCCGACGAGTGGCTCACAAGCGGCGGCGCGTGGCTCGTTCCGAGAAGCGAGAGAACCTTTACAATTCGCTTCGGCGGTAAGATTAAGGAGAGCTGGAAGGACGGCAAGCTCTGTATTGAAAACTACGAGTACGATGAGGTTAAGGCTGTTCCTTACGACCTTCTTATCCCCGGCACCGAAACCAACGCGGTCAATACCATAAGACTTTGGCGCGCGCGTCAGTCGGTCAGCTGCGTAGGTAACTATACCACCCAGGACAGCTACTTCAAGAAGCTCTCCGAAACGGGTAACGCAGAGGTCATTACAAAGCAGCTTTATCCGCCGGATAACTACGACGAGGGCAAGCTTTTAAGACTTACCCAGCAGTATTTCCTCGTTTCTGCGTCGCTTCAGTCGATTTTTGCCGATTATCTTGCCGAGCACGGCTCGCTTCGAGGCTTTGAGGACAAGATTTCCATTCACATCAACGATACCCACCCCGCACTCTGTATTCCTGAGCTTATGAGAATACTTATGGACGTTTACTCCTACAGCTGGGAGGACGCGTGGGCTATCGTCGTTAAGGTTGTTTCCTATACCAACCATACGGTTCTTCCCGAGGCTCTTGAGTGCTGGAGAGTTGACCTGTTCAGCATGAAGCTTCCGAGAATTTATATGATTGTAACCGAGATTAACCGCCGCTTTACGGCTGACCTCTGGAATCTCTATCCCGGTGACTGGGACAGAATTTCGAGAATGGCTATCGTCGCTTACAATCAGGTGAGAATGGCAAACCTCTCGGTTGTCGGCTCGCACACGGTTAACGGAGTTTCCGCACTTCACAGTGATATTCTTAAGAAAACCATATTCCACGACTTCTACAAAATGACACCCTGGAAGTTTACTAACGTAACCAACGGTGTCGTACACAGAAGATGGCTTAACTATTCAAACCCCCGTCTTGCTTCGCTTCTTGACGAGCTTATCGGCTCGGATTTCAGGGAGAATGGACTAGAGCTTTCGAAGCTCCTTGAGTACAAGGACGACAAGGCGGTGCTTGAAAAAATAGCCGATATCAAGCACAAGAACAAGGAGAATTTCGCCTACTACGCATACTCGAGAACAGGAAAGAGAATTGACACAAGCTCAGTCTTTGACGTGCAGATAAAGAGAATGCACGAGTATAAAAGACAGCTTCTTAACGTTCTTAAGATTATGTCGCTCTACAATGAAATTCTCGAGAACCCGAACGCTGATATTCAGCCCGAAACCTTCATCTTCGGCTGCAAGGCGGCACCCGGCTACGTTATGGCGAAGAAGCTTATCAAGCTTATCTGGTTCCTTGCCGAGGAGCTTGAGTGCAACCCCAAGACGCGCGACGTCCTGAAGATTGTATTTATGGAAGAATACAACGTATCCGTTGCGGAAAATCTTATACCTTCGGCAGATATTTCAGAGCAGATTTCTCTCGCAGGTAAAGAAGCGAGCGGAACGGGCTGTATGAAGCTTATGATGAACGGTGCGATTACCCTCGGTACGCTTGACGGCGCGAACGTTGAAATTGCCGAGGCGTGCGGCAAGGATAACATCTATATCTTCGGTCTTAACACCGGTGAGGTTGACGAGCTTTGGCGCAACGGTTATTCCTCGCGTGCCTTCTATCAGTCTTCGGAAAGACTTCGCAGAGTTATCGACCGCTTCTATTCTCCTATCGGCGGTCAGGACTTCTCGCATATTGCAGACTATCTTATCAACTCGGGCTACGGTGTAGCTGACCCGTTTATGTGTCTTGCAGACTTTGATTCCTACTTCAACGCGCACGCTATCGCAATGAAGGATTATAAGGACAGGGAAAAGTGGTCGAGAATGTCGCTTATCAATACTGCGACGAGCGGAATTTTCGCCTCGGACAACAGTATTACAAATTACGCGAATAACATCTGGCACGCAAGCCCCATAAACAAAATCAAGCCTGTTTAATATTTTTCGGGCTTTG
Organism: Clostridia bacterium; assembly: GCA_017472305.1. Taxonomy (GTDB): domain Bacteria; phylum Bacillota; class Clostridia; order Oscillospirales; family CAG-272; genus UBA1740. The sequence goes on from JAFUQP010000037.1 coordinate 76,881, forward strand.
GCTTGTTATTAAAAATCAGCATTACTTTACGCGCGAAACTTCAAGCCTTAATTTAAGTCTACGCCTTAAATTCGGGTAAGAGGTGTCGCGCGTCAAAAGTTAATTTCGGAGGCTGACTTGAAGAGTAGTTTAAGACTCGGTGCGTGTGATTTCCGGGCGGAATATTCATACTGCCACGAAAAAAAGAAGAATAAGCGCACAGCATTTCCTCTTGACGGCTTGGGTGCGCTTGAAATAAAGCTTCCGCGCTCGGCGGGCGTGTGCGAGATGTCACTCGAGATTTACTGCGAGTCGCTCTCAGAGAGGCTCTTCCTTGCTTCCTCGCTTTATAGGCGCGAGGCGGGAGCCTTTGAGATTTACAGATTTTCACTGCCTATATCTACACTCGGCGTGGGACTGTACTTTGTAAGGCTTCGGGCAAAAGCCTTCGGCGAGGATTTCTATTCCCACCGCGCGGGTGATGGGCTTTACTTCGACCGAAACAGAGAGCCTTCGTCCTGCCTTCAGCTGACGGTATACGATTATAAGAGCGAGCGGGCAGAGGAAATACTTGGCGGAGTGATTTATCACGTCTTTTGCGACAGGTTTGCAAGAGGCGGCAAAACCGAGCTTCCCGAGGGAAGAAAGCTTATTTCGGGTGAATGGTCTGAAATTGCCGAGTACCCCGAATACAGAGGCGCTCCCTTGAAGAATAACACCTTCTGGGGCGGAACGCTCTACGGAGTAGCCGACAGACTTGATTACATTGCCTCGCTCGGCGCGACGGCAATTTACCTCTCCCCGATATTCACCTCTGCATCTAACCACAGATACGATACAGCGGATTATATGTCGGTTGACCCGCTGCTTGGCGGTGATGCGGCTCTTTCTCATCTTATATTTGAAGCAGAGAAGAGAAATGTCAAAATCATTCTTGACGGCGTTTTCAACCATACGGGCGCCGACAGTATCTACTTTAACCGCTACTCGCACTATGACACGCTTGGAGCGTATCAGTCAAAACAGTCAAGGTATTACCCGTGGTTTGACTTCCAAAGCCACCCGAACAAATATACCTCTTGGTGGGGGATTGAAATTCTGCCCAGAATTAACCCCGATAAACCCGAATGCGGAGATTATTTTGTCGGCGTGGGCGGAGTGATTGCAAAGTATTCTCAGATGGGTGTCTACGGCTTCCGTCTTGACGTTGCCGACGAGCTTTCCGACGCCTTTATAGAGAAAATCAAGGCAAGGCTTAACCTTCGCGGTGAGAACGTTCTCTACGGCGAGGTGTGGGAGGACGCGTCAAACAAAATTTCCTACAATAAAAGAAAAAAGTACTATCTTGGCACAGAGCTTGACGGAGTAATGAATTATCCGCTTCGCGAGGGACTTATTGATTACGTTCTACATAGGTCGACAGATAAGCTTCGCTACGCGCTCACAGACGTCACCGACAACACGCCCGACAGGGTAATGCACACCCAGATGAACCTGCTTGGAACGCACGATACAGAGAGAATTCTCACCGTGCTTTCGGGCGAGGACGTCTCGGGGCTAACCAATGCACATCTTGCAAAAAAGCGGCTCTCTCCCGAGATGCGCGCCCTTGCCAAAAGAAGACTTACGGCGGCTGTGACGGTGCTAATGACCTTACCGGGAATTCCCTCTGTATTCTATGGCGACGAGGTCGGTCTTGAAGGCTACCACGACCCATTCAACAGAATGCCGTACCCTTACGGACGTGAGGACGGAGAACTTCTTTCGCATTACAGAAGGCTCGGTGCGCTCCGCCGCCAAAACAGTGTATATCGCGACGGAGAATTTCTCCTGAACGAGCTAAACGACAGCTATCTCGTCTTTACAAGAAGCGAGGGCAATAAAAAATATATAACGGTATTAAACAATTCGGATAATCCGATTGAGGTGTCGGCAAACAAGAGAACACGGGCGCTTCTTTCGGGTGAGTATTCGAGGACGCATAGCTTAAATCCCACCGAGGCAGAGGTTTTCCTTACGCACGGGGGCGGTGAGCTTGAAATTAAATTCAGAGGCAAAAATCAATGACAGTAACACTTATCGGCATGCCCGGTGTCGGAAAATCCTGCATGGGCAAGGTTCTCGCAAGGAGAATGAAGCTGAAGCTTATCGACGGCGACAAGCTTATAGAACAGAATACGGGTAGGGAGCTTCACGAGATTATCTCAAACGACGGACTTGACGCCTTCAAGAAAATCGAGGAGGATACGCTTCTTTCAATCTCGGGCGACGGGCTCGTTATCTCGCCCGGCGGCAGCGCCGTCTATTACGAGGCGGCAATGGAGCATTTCAAGTCGCTTGGCCCCGTCGTCTACCTTTACGCTTCGCCCGAGGTGCTGACCGAAAGGCTTGGCGACTTCTCAAAGCGCGGAATAGTCCTCGCAGACGGAATGACTCTAAAAGACCTTTACCTTGAGCGCGCACCTCTATACGAGAAATATGCCGATATTATAATCGACTGCAACGGCGAGGATTACCAAAAGTATCAGAACCGCCTTGTAACCTCACTCTTTGCCTACAAAAAATATAAGGCAAGATGACCTAAAAAGAGAAAATACCAAGAAAACAAATCGACAGAAGCAGGATAAGCCTCTGTCGATTTTTATATAAACAAATCTTTAATGATACATAAAAATATTTTTCAAGAATATATAATTATAATTTCACTAAAAAGGTTTGATTTTTTGGTGCGGTGGCGAAGAAATCAAAAGGCGCAGGGTTGCGTTGTGCGAGGGGGCGCACTACTACAAAGCGAGCGATTTTGAAATATCCTTATCAAGCAAGCGATTTTGAAATTTCCTTATCAAGTAAGCGATTTTGAAATATCCTTAATCGCCATATACGCTCGGTCAAGCTCCTTTTCGGTGTTGAGTGCCGAAAGCGATAGCCTTACCGTCCCGCCCTCAAGAGTCCCGAGAACAGAGTGTGCCGAAGGAGCGCAGTGAAGTCCCGCCCTCGTGCAGATACCGTGGCGGTCAAGCTCCTCTGAGAGTTCGTGCGAGGGAACACCCGAAAGATTAAAGGACAGTATACCGCCGCCAAAGGGGTAAACAGTCGTCCCCTTGACAGAGCTAAGCCTGTCGTATAGCTTTTCCGTCAAGAAATCAATCCGAGCTGATATGGCGTCTATTCCAACGCTTTCGATAAAGGAGAGCCCCTCGAGAAGTGAGATAATTGAAGGCACACCCGGCGTTCCCGCCTCGTAGCCGTCGGGGAGAAAGCTTGGCATATTTTTGTTTCTTGACTCGGTGCCGCTTCCGCCCTCAATTACCGTTTTCCCTCGCTTTTGACAAGAAAAGTAGACAAAACCCGAGCCTTGAATACCAAAAAGCGACTTATGCGACGGCGCACATATTGCATAGCAGGGGGATTTTTTCAGGTCGATTTTTCTGTGTCCGAGAGCCTGCGAGCCGTCGAGGATAAGGTATAGCCCGTGCTTATTTGCCACCCTCGATAGAATACTCTCGTCAACGCTTCTTCCGAACACGTTCGAGTGGAGCGTGCTGACAATCGCCCTCGTGTCCTTCGTTATCAAGCCCTCAAGCCCTTCCTCTGTGAGCGAGCCGCTATCAAACTTGACTACCTTCACGCCATACCTCTTTCCAAGCTCCGCAAGCGGTCTTACTACAGCGTTATGCTCGATATCCGAGGTTATGACCTCACACGGCGAGTCTATGACGCTCTTGATTGCAATATTAAGAGCGTAGGTTGCGTTGTAGCTAAAGACCACCCCCTCGGGAGAGTCAACCGAGAGAAGGCGGCAAACCGCCTCTCTTGCCTCGTATATTTTTTCCTCGGCACTTCTTGCAAGCGCGTGAGTGCTTCTTGAGGGGTTGCCAAGCCCCTCTCTTATTGCCTCGCTTACGGCAAAGTAAACTCTTTCGGGCTTCGGGTGGGTTGTTGCGGCGTTATCAAGATAAATCACGGCTGTGCCTTTACTCTGTAATTAAGATTTGCCCCCGAAAGAGCCGATATAGCCCGAAAGTAGTCTATATTCGATATCTCCAGCGCGTGAGAGCAGCCCCCCTCGGTATCTATTTTCCTTTTTACAGAGGAAACACCGACGCCCGAAAGCACTCTTACAGCTCGCGAAAGACAGGTCGGACTGTCAAGAATTAACAGTGTTTTCAAGCTTGCTCCTTTCGAGGCGGCAATATATGAGTTCGGTAAAGCTTATATGTGCCTCTCTCTATGCCGCCTACTTATATTTTATGATATAAATATTTAAAAAGTTAAAAAAAGCCTAAAAAATGCTGGACATTTTGTTTTTGTTATGGTATACTATCTATTATAAGTGGTATTCTTGCATTTTTAAGAATCCGAAGAAGCCACAGGAAAGCACGGAGATAATTTATGTACGAGATTTACTGTCCCGAGTCTGCATATCCGTTTGCGGCAAACACATACGTCCTCTCGTCCCAGGGCGAGGCGGTTGTTATCGACCCCACAGTGCCTAAGAGTACAGTCGACAAATACGGGCTGAAAATTAAATACGTTCTTCTGACTCACGGACATTTCGACCACTTTCTCGAGCTTGACTCCTATACCGATAACGGTATAGAGCTTCTTGTTTCAGAGGAGTGTAACCGAGCTATCCGCGACGCTGAGCTTAACTGCTACCGTCGGTTCTTCGGCAGGGAAACGGTCTATTCGGGCGAAGCGACACTTATCGGAGAGGGCGAAACCGTTGAATTTGGCGACACGCAGATTACGGCGATTGCAACTCCAGGTCATTCAGCAGGCTCGACCTCGTTTGTGCTGCCTGACGCTGTGATTGTCGGTGACGTCTGCTTTGCGGGCGGCGGTATCGGAAGATACGACCTGCCGACTGCCGACTATCCCAGCCTTCAGCAGTCTATACAAAGAATTTGCGCGCTCCCGCCCTCATACAAGGTCTACCCGGGGCACGGCGAGAGCACAACCGTAGAAAAATTAAAGCGCGAGCTAAATATATATTTTTGAGGACTTTCAAAATGGAAGAAATGAGAAGCAATTTCATACACGACATTATAGACGAGGACCTGAAGGACAACCCCTCGCTTAAAATTCATACCCGTTTTCCGCCCGAGCCTAACGGCTATCTTCATATCGGCTCCGCGAAGGCGATATGGATTAACGCTATGACCGCAAAGAAGTACGGCGGTCTTTTCAACCTTCGCTATGACGATACCAACCCCTCAAAGGAGGACACCGAGTACGTTGACTCGATTTACGAGGACTTAAAGTGGCTTGGCTGTGAGCCGAGCGGCGGTATCTATTACGGCTCGGACTATTTTGAGAGGTGCTACGAGTTTGCGGTAGAGCTTATCAAGGCAGGGAAGGCGTACGTTTGCGACCTCTCGGCTGACGAGATGCGCGAGTACCGCGGAACTCTTACAGAGCCTGGCCGTGAGAGCCCCTACAGAAACAGGAGCGTTGAGGAGAACCTTGAGCTATTTGAGAGAATGAAGAGGGGCGAATTCCCCGACGGCGCGAAAACTCTCCGCGCTAAAATTGATATGGCGTCGCCTAACATCAATATGCGCGACCCCGCAATCTACAGAATAGTGCATACAAATCACCATAGACAAGGCGACAAGTGGTGCATTTATCCTCTCTACGACTACGCTCACCCTATTCAGGACGCGCTCGAGGGTATTACGCATTCGCTTTGCTCGATAGAGTTTGAGAACCACCGTCCGCTTTACGAGTGGGTTATTGACAACCTCGGCTTTGAGAACAAGCCGAAGCAGAGAGAATTTGCGCGACTTAACGTTACCCACACGGTAATGTCGAAGAGATACCTTCGTAAGCTCGTTGAGGAAGGTCTTGTTGACGGCTGGGACGACCCGAGAATGCCTACGCTTTCGGGACTTCGCCGCCGCGGCTACACTCCCTCGGCAATCTTTGATTTCGTATCACGTGCAGGTGTTGCGAAGGCTTACAGCGTAGTTGACTACGAGCTTCTTGAGCACTGCATACGCGAGGAGCTTAACGAAACTGCGGAGCGCAGAATTGCCGTTCTTCACCCGATTAAGGTTGTAATCACAAACTACCCCGAGGACAAGGTTGAATACTTCGAGGTTGCGAACAATCCTCAGAAGCCCGAGTGCGGCACAAGGCGCGTACCCTTCACAAGAGAGGTATATATTGACGCCGACGACTTTGCAGAGGTTCCGCCGCCCAAGTTCTTCAGAATGAAGCCTGGCAGCGAGGTTCGCCTTATGGGCGCTTATATCGTCAAGTGTAACGAGGTTATAAAGAACTCTGAGGGCTCTCTTGTGGAAATCAGATGTACTGCCGACCTTGAAACGGGCAACGGTATGCCTACCGACGGCAGAAAGGTGAAGGGAACTATACATTGGCTCTCCTCGTCCTTTGCAAAGGATACCACCGTACGTCTTTATGACTTCCTCTTTGATATTGAGAATACCGCCGATATTCCCGAGGACAAGACCTACGACGATTACCTCAACAAGGCATCGGTTACCGAAATTCGCGGCGCGAAGATTGAGGAGGCACTTGCAGAGGCTCCCGCGGGCGAAAGGTTCCAGTTCGTAAGATGCGGTTATTTCGTTAAGGATACAAAATGCGAGAACGTCTTTAACAGAATAGTCGGTCTTAAAGACAGCTTCCCGAAGGCGCAGAAATAAGTCGCTACAGCCTCTTTTAGCAGTAAATCAATGAAGGATTTTTTCAAAAGGATTGCTTCTGATATAAAATATTATTTCTCTGTGCCGAAGTGCACCTCTTGCCGTGAGCCGCTCGATAAGGGCGGCTTACCGTTATGTAGGGAGTGTCACAAGGCTTACGCGAGAACGCTTGACAGGCAGTGCTCGCTTTGCGGAAGGCGGCTCTCTCTTTGCAGCTGCGCGGGAGAATTCTTAAAAAGCCACGGTATTAGCGGCCACATCAAGCTTTTCAGATACGATAACAGGGAAGAAAACAGGGCTGCAAACAGTCTTATTTATTCGGCAAAATCGTCAGCAAGGAAGGACAACATAGACTTTCTCGCAGGCGAGCTTGCTCTCGCTGTAAAATTTAATCTACAGAAGATAGAGAATGCAGTAATCACTAATATTCCCCGAAGGCCGGGTGCGATAAGAAAATACGGCTTTGACCACGCACAACGGCTCGCGAGGGCACTTGCTGTTGAGCTTGGCATTGAGTATATTCCGCTACTTAATTCCGCGGCAAAAAGGCAGCAGAAGAAAATGAGCCGCGAGAAGCGTATAGAGAACGCAAGCTTCACTCTGACGGATTCCCCCGACCTCACGGGAAAGGTGGTTCTTATAGTTGATGACGTTGTAACCAGCGGCGCTTCAATGTCTGTTGCGGCAGGGAAAATCAAGACGCTCGGCAAGCGGATTAAAATATACGCGGTGTCGGTTGCGCTTGCCTATAGGGACGAGTTTGATTACGTGTATTTTTAAATTATCAGCATATAAATCGAAGCAGAATTTCAAAACAAGTAAAAAAGCAAGAGCGAAAATCGGGAACATATCCCCGAAAATTTTACTCTTGCTTTCTTTTTTTATGCGCTTCTAGAGCCTTTGGTTAAGACTCGTCGGCTTTTTTAGGAAACGTCAGCTTCTCTTACAGGACTTCTTATACTGCGTGGGAGTCATTCCCGTGTGCTTTTTAAACAGAGTGGAGAAGTAGTGCGAGTTCGAGAACATAAGCATCTCGGAGATTTCAAAGAAGTTGTACTTCGATTCACGAATAAGCCTTTTTGCCTCGTTGATTTTCATTTTTGTGAAATAGTCGATTACCGAATATCCGCAGGAGCGAACGAAGCAGCGCGATATGTAGGTTTTTCCAAAGGAAAGCTCGGCGCTTAATTCGTCCATAGTGAACTTGCCGTATAGCCTCTTTTCCATAAACGCGATAATCTTAAGAACGAACTCGTCGGCGATTATATCCTTCGGGAAGAACATTTTTCTGTTCGACTCGTAGTAGTGATTTTCTCTGACGATTTCTATGAGCATAAGCTCAAGGCGCAGAAGTATCGACTGCTGACCTGCCCACAGTCCGTCCTCGGGCTTTAGCTTCAGCCTTCTCATTCTCGGGTTATTGAACGGAAGGTCAAAGGTATTCGACGCCTCGTGAATTATAGCGGCAATGTGCTGCTTTGTAGACATAGAGGTTTCGATTTTTCTATGCTCGAAGTACTTCATAGCCTCGGAGCCTGAGGAAAAGGCGACTATAAAAATATTCGGCGCAATGCCCTTGATTGTCTGAAGCATATGCTTCTCATAGGGCTTGTGGAAGTACATCTCGCCCTGCTTTAAATGGACTATTACGTCGTCGGCAACGACGTTGCACTCGCCTCTGTCTATATAGACAAGCTCCCAGGGCTCGTGTGCCTCGATACGGTCAACAAAGGAGTCGTCAAACTCAAAGTAGTGTATCGATGTCAAGGAGGTTATGTCAATGGATTTCTTGATTTTGTAGCCTACTCTCGGCTTTATCCCGTTTTCATCATCGGGACAACCTGATATTTTGGCTTTTAAGCCTATACTCGGCTTGATTTCGTTTTCGTATTCGGGACAACCTGACATTTTGTTTACCTTTATTTAGTGTTTTTTTCTAGAATTGTTACCGTACCCTCGTAGGCATCAAGCATTACCGTGTCGCCGTCGGAGAGAAGGGCGGTTGCGCACCCCACACCTACAATACAGGGGACACAAAGCTCGCGCGCGATAATCGACGCGTGGCAGGAAATTCCACCCTCGTCGGTGATAAAGCCTGCCGCCTTCGAGAATGCTACCGTGTAGTCGGGTGTAGTCATACTCGCGACCATAATTTCACCAAGCGAAAGCTCGCGAGCATCATTTGGTGTGCGAACTATTTTTACCTTTCCCGTCACTCTGCCAAGCGAGGCAGCATCACCGAAAAGCACAGATGAATCCGCAGAGTAAGTGCCCCTCAGCATTTGGACAAGCTCCTTTGGAGGAAGCCCGAAGCCTACCGTCGAAACACCGTCGCGCCATACCGCAAAATGACCGAGGGCGCGTATCTGAAGACCCGAGGGCAAATCCCCCTCGCGAAGAAGCGAGGTAAGCTCGCCGTGACCGAGAAGCTCAATTTCATTTTCTTTCAGACCCCGCGCAGCAGAAATAAGCGGGAAGAGATGCTTCTTTGCGGTGTAATAGAGCTTGTCAGAGCATTCGGCAACCCTCGTTCTGTAGTAAACGAAGCGTGAAAGAAGCCTTGCGTACTCCCTTGCCACCCCCGAAAGCCTTTTTTCTTCCGCCTGCCTTCTTTTTATGTTTTCACGGCGGGAATTTTCCTTGCCGTCAAAGTGACTGTCGCTCGTGACAGGGAAGCTTCCATCTTTAGAATTAATTATTTCGGCATTCAATAAATTCACTCGCTCGATAACCGATTCGGCTGAGCGCTCGTCCTCGGGAAGCAGATAGGAGTATTTTTTAAGGTATTTCGCAATAAGCCTGCCCGCAGGCTTTCCTTTTGCGCATGTCCTAAGATTTTTTGAGAACAGCTCCGCCTGACCTCTGTAATCGGTGTAGGAGGGAACGAAGGAGAGCGATAGAAGGTCGCACCCGGGAGCAAGAGAGGAAAGCTTCTTTGCAAGATAGTCGTCGGGGCGCATCATCATAGGAATATAGCTTTCAAGGTAAATGCTCTCAAAGAACTCGGTAATATCCGAAAGTGCGGCTCTTGAAAGCGAGGAGGGAAGCCTTGAAATAATACGCGAAGCCTTATTAACACGGCGGAGAAGCTTTGAAATTCTTCTGTCGAAAAGCCTGTAATCCTTAACCGAAAGCCCCTCGAAAATTTCCTCGGTAATTCCGTCGGAGCGTTCGGAGTAATACTCCTCGCCGAATATCAGCGCACCCTCGGTAATCGGTGTCGCAAAGCCGTAGGACTCGAGCTGCTCCTCGGGGAGCGAAGCCTTAATTTGCACCGAGTGAACGTACCAGGGAAAGTCGCGCGAAACGTACATTGAGTAGCTGCCCTCGGGAAGAGAGTAGCTCGAAAACTCGCTTACGGTAAGGGGGCGCATCTGGAGAAAATACAGCACTCCCTCGCTGATTGCAAATTCAAAATCGAGGGGAAGCCCAAGCCTTTCCTCAAGCGCCGCGGCAGTGCTTCTTAACTCCTCGAAAAGCGGATTGTCAAGCCGCTTACACTTTTCTGCCTCGATTTTAGTCGGCTTTTCTGCACCCGAAACCAATTTCTCGCCTGCACCCTCAACATACTCAATAAGAACGCTTTCCTTCGACGCGGGAGAAGTGGAGAAGCAAACGCCCGCAAAGTCGGGAGAAATTTGCTTTTGTACTATAACCGAAATTTTGGTGTTCTCGCCTATACAGTATGCGCCCTCACCCTTCGGCTTGTATGCTGAGAGCCAGACTCGGCGGATTGCATCGAGAAGCCTGTCCCTTGTGACGGAAAGCACCGTTTCAAACTGACCGGCAAAGCTTCTGTCATTGCCGTCCTCGACCTCGGCGCTTGACCTTACGGCATACATCTCACACCCAAGCGCGTCGGCAGAGGTGTAAATCTCGGAAATGAAGCTCTCGGGAAAGTCAAGACCTTTGATAAGCTCGGCATCGGATAGAGAGAAGCCTTCTTTTCTCGCTTCTCTCAAAAGTCCAATAAAGGAGTCACTTGTAATAACGAAAAATTCGGGAACGCGCAGCCCCATAGAGAAAAGCTCGTATAGTCCCTTCGCCTTACCGCCTGCCAAGAGGCAGCCCTCGTTATTCATTTCAATAATCATACAGCTCTCCTTTCCCGATACGGATTAATTTTTATAAGTAGAGTATAGCGAATATTTCGGGTTTTGTCAAGTGTTTTTCGTCTTTCGGGCATTTTAGGTGCGCGCTTATGTCATTTGTAAACAAATATTGAAGAAATTCTTTCTTTTCTCTTGATTTATTTTGTCATATATTGTATAATAAAATAAATATTTATATAATTTTGCAGAAAGGCGAGAGATGCACCTATTTATCAGTCATAAAAATACAGAACGCGATGCGGCTCTCACACGCGAGCTGGTTTCCTTTTTGGAGGAGCGCGGAGTATTCTGCTGGGTTGATTTCAATAACCTGAGGCTCGGCGACTGGCGCGAGCAGATTGAAAGGGCAAGAAGAACCGCCTCGGCGTATATCTTCGTTGTCAGCGAGGACCTTCTTCTCGGTGCAGAGGAATGCACAAAGGAGCTTCGCAATATTCTCGAGGGAGGCGGCAAGGACAGACTCATACCGTTCTTTGCCGACGATTATTACTTCACTCACCCCGAAATCTCCGATAAATATAACTACGAGCTTGGACCGATAGCCGCAAAGCAGGGAGTTAAGCTCTCCTCGCTTGGTAAAACCGAGGCGTTCGAGAGAATTTACCTCTATCTTCCGCCCGAGCTTAAGGAGAACAAGGAGAGCCTGTCGGGCTTTGAGTTTGGTGCCGATATGAGCGCGCTTGTATCCTATACGGGAAACTCTGAGAGCGTTACTGTAATGGGCGTCAGGGCGATAGGCGACAGAGCCTTTCTCGGCTGCGAAACTCTTCAAAAAATCAAGGTTTGTGACGGTGTTCAGTCGATAGGCAAGCACGCCTTCCGTGACTGTCCACGGCTCGTCTTTGCCGAGGGCGGCGGCGGTCTTACCGAATGCTCGGCGACTGTAATTGAGAAAAATTCGAGTGCCGTAAGGCTTACAGACGGAGTTTACTGCTTTCTTACCGCGGCTATCGGCTGCGAGGGAGAGCCGACTGAGCTAAAAATCCCCGAGGGAGTAAGGGTTATTGCCTCGGGTGCATTCCGCGACTGCTTCTCGCTTCGCAGGGTAACGCTTCCCGAGAGCGTCGTTTCAATCGGTGCGTCTGCCTTTGACGGCTGTATTAATCTATCTGAAATCAATTTATCCGAAAAAGTTTGTATCGGTAAGTCTGCGTTTGCCGATACCTTGATTAAATATTAATTTTGAGGTGACTTATGGAAAACAAGAACGGTGTTATCAATTCCTGGCTTGAAACCGAGAAGGAAATATCTTATAAAATTAAGAACGGAGTTATAAACGAGGCTACCCGCCGCGAGCGCGACCCCGAGAAGCTCTTCTCAAGCCTCACACCCGAGAGCCCTACTCTTAAGGTTACTTCGGCAAGCGACGGCGCAATTCTTAATATGTGCTATGCCGTAAAGTCTGTGCTTTCGGTGCTTAACTTCGGCGAGCTTGACGAGATTACGGTGCGCGACAAGGAATTCGTACGCCGCGGCATTACCGCGCTCGTTGACTACTATGAAAGCGACGAGAATACCTTCAATCAGATAACCGAGCTTAATTACGAGTACTGGGCTGATACCTTCGGCTCAAGCGAGGTATACATTAACCGTACTATGGTTGCCGTATTCGTTACCTTTATCTATTTCCGCCGCGCGGTAAAGAGAAAGGCGCTCTTTGACATCGATACCCCCGAAATCAAGTCGCTCACCGAGCGTATGGCGAAGATTATGAGAGTTATCATTTCCAAGTGGCTCTCCGAGGTCAAGAGAAACAAATTCGAGGGCTGGGGCTTTATGACCACCTCGACCGAAACGAACCTTGCCGACACCTACAAGGTAGTTGAGGCGATTTCCAAGTATCAGGACGCCTTCGACCAGACCGGTGAGAAGGCTGACCCCGACTTTATGGCGCTTATCGACGGCGAGGACAACTACACCGAGCGTATCGAGGACGCTATGTACCGCGTCGCGCTCAACGTCTATGACGACACGAAGAAGGACTGCTACGGCGAGGGCGTGTTCTACAAGGTTTCGGACTACACAGGCTCCTACTCGGGCTCGCAGAAGTACAAGAGAAGCGATATGGAGCAGCTTCTTTCCTCGAACCGCTCCTCGGCGCTCTTCCAGCCGCTCTACGTCGCTATGATTACGATGTACGGCTACACCGACAAGGAAGTCGTTATCCGTAAGTTTATGACCTCGCACACCGAAACGAAGGAAACCTACGAGAAAATTTGTGCTGAGCTTTCCTCTGACCTCGATATCGAGGAGCGCTCCGCCGACCTTTCGGGACTTACCGAGGTATATGAGTCGCTCGAGCTTATAGTACACGAGCACAAGCCCCTCACAGAGCTTAACGAGGAAGAATACAAGGCGCTCTACGATGAGGCAAGAAAGCTCGAGAAGGCTCTCGAAAGGTATGCTCTTGCGGAAATGAAAACCCACGTCAAGGAGTACCGCGACTACCTCAACAAGACCAAGGACGCGATAGATAACGTTCAGGTATACTACAGAAAGTTCCAGGATTTGCAGAAGCTCGGTATCGTTGACACCGACTATACGATTTTCTCAGGCAGAGACCTCAAGGCAGGTCAGGTAGAGATTTCAAGACTTAACAAGTCGAATATCGTTACCGCATATCTGCGTCCGCTTCTTCTGACCGCAAAGACTATGATAGTTAACGCGCTTATCAAGTACCCTCAGGCGGATATGGAGGCGCTCTTTGTTGACATCATCAACTCGGTTTACACCAAGAGCCGCTCAAAGAAGGAGTTTATCTGGAACGAGGAGGAGAAGAACCTCTTTGCAACCTCGGTAAACTGTGATACCATCACCTACGATTACTTCGATTACTATTCAAAGTACGAGCTTAATTACCGTACTATGTCGAAGATTTATCAGGAAACCCAACAGTACCTCAAGGAGAAATTCGCGCTCACCGAGAAGGGAACACCCGACCTCGAGGAGGCGAAGGCAGAGGTTGCCGAGAAGGTAGGGCTCGGTGACAGTGAAACCGTAAAGGTTACAGTAAACGCTATATTCGACGTAGCGGGCGAGCAAATTAAGGCACTTAAGAACGAGTACGACAGCCAGCTTGCACAGAGAGAAAAGAGCTCTGACAAGGAGCGAGCAGAGTATGAGCGCGACAAGGCAAGGATTGCCGAGGAGCGCGAGAAGGAAAGGCTTCAGTACCGCGAGGAGCGCGCAGAGCTTGAGGAGAACACGAAGGTTGCGACCGTAATTGAGGAGCTTATAAACAACAAGCTCGAGATGTACTTCGACGACCTGCTCGGCAGCATTACGCTTCTTAACTTCACCGATACCGAAACCCTGACCCCCGACTTTATTGAAAAGGCATCAAGAGAGGACTCTCCGCTTCCCGAGCTTGCAAAGGCGAGGGCTAAAAAGTATAAAAAGCAGCTGAAGGCTCTTGCCCTTGACTCCGAGGAGTCGGGACACAGACAGGAAACCGTCTACCTTCGCCGTGAGAGCGAGAGGCTTCGCGCGCTTCGCGACTCCTTCGCCATATCCTTCGACGGAGTGCTTGACAACGTAATTTCAAACTTCGGCGGCTCGCTTGAGCAGAAGATGAACGATTACAAGGCGTTCTCCTCGGAGATGAACGTATTCAAGAGAAACTGGTTCGAGAGAACCGTTAAGGAGCAGTCGGGCAAGAGTATGAAGCATCTCTTCACCGCGGCAGACCAGCAGAAAATTTATATTTTGACTCCCCAGAAGCCTGAGGAGAATAAGGAGTAACAATGAAGGTTATCAGCTTTAATTCATACAAGGGCGGCGCCTGCCGTACGACTACTTGCTACAATACTATTCCTTACCTTGCAAAGATACTCGGCGCAACAGAGAAGCGCCCGCTTCTTATAGTTGACTTTGACCTTGACAGTATGGGTATGACAAAGCTTATATCCGACGACGACCGCTTCAACAACACCTATTCGGCAAACAGCCTTCTTGACGCGAGAAACTCGAAGAACCGCGATATAGTTGACGAGGGTCTTGACGACGAGGCAGGCAAGAGATACTTCTCGGCTTGGGAGAAGGCGGGCAGGATATTCGGACTCGAGGAGGGAAGCGTTCTTTTTCTCGGTGCCGATGCCGACGTAAAGACTATTTCCGACGCAGTGTTCGAGGCTCTAAGAACCAGCTCACCGATTGAGTGGCTGATAAAGGAGCTTCGCGACCTCGACGAGGACGTCCGTCCCGTCGCAATGATATTCGACTGTGCCGCAGGTATGCAGAAAACCACGCAGATGGCTCTCTCATACTCCGACATCTCGGTCGTTTGTATGCGCCCGACTTCGCAGTTCCGCGACGGCACCGCATACTACTTAAAGAACTCATATCGCAAGATATTTGAGAGCAGAAACGTTCAGGCAAGGCGAGTTATCGTCGTTCCGACCTCGGTTGCACCCATCACCGCAGGCAAGGGCAGCCTTGCGTATCAGATAATCAGAAACTTAAGAAGCGACGCCTTTACCGAGATTGAGGACACGGTAAGCTTCATTTACAGAAGGCTCTCCGACTACTTCACGGTCGATGCCTCTATGATTGACTCCGAGGACGAGTCGAATATGGGTATTCCCGAGGTTGAGAGGCTTAAGTGGTGCGAGGAAACGCCTCTTATCGCCATCAAGGACCCTACCGAGGGTGAAATTGAGGCTCTCGAGAGATACAAGAAGCTTGCAGAGGTAATCGCAAGGTAATTCTCCTCTCACAAATGCATTGAAAGGCAATTTGGCACTATGATTGAAGAATACAAAATTCAATACAACAACCTTGACGAGGTAGCCGAGCAAATCCGCGAGCTCGTTCCCTCGCGCGATATGCAGAGAATTCTTTTCGGCTGTAAGAAGAACAGGGAATTCGACAAGAGCGACCTGCTTCAGAATATGACCTTCGTTATCAGAAACGTCATTTCAATGGCATTCGTTCTTCTGTATACGCGCTGGAAGCAGATTTACGATAACGAGGCGGAGCTGTCCGCCGAGAGGCTTCGCCGCTTCAGAAAATCGAGATACTCGGGTATCTTCACAAGCCTTAAGGAGCATGAGGAAACTACGCTTGACATTATGGTATTCGCCATAATCGAGGTCTGGGTAGGCACTCACGTTGACAACGACACAAGAAGGCTCTTTGACCGCTTCTTCTCGGCTGATAACGAGTGTATCGGCGTTTTGCTACAGGACGCTTTGCGTATTGCCTCGATTGACGAGGAGCTGCTTGACGACTCGGGGGCAGAGAAGAAGAACGAAACGGTTTGCGAGCTGCTTTCTGCCTTTGAGATTTTCCGCTACCTCGATATGCCCGAGGGACGCGAGGACTTCTTTGAGTTCACCTATAAGATTTCAGCCACCAAGCTCGTAAGGCTTCAGCCCAACAAGAGCTTTGGCGAGCCGAAGCTCGTCTGCCATTCGGGATATTTTGCATATATTAAGGGTGAGCGAGAAACCGAAGAGGTCCCCAACAGAATAAAGCCCTACATACTCTACGCGACAGGCAAGTTCCTTGACGAAACGAAGTACCTCTACAGAACCTTTGACGATACTATGTACGCCGAGTTCTCGGAGAAATCCCCCGAGCTGCCGAGCGAGGACGACCCGAAGGAGCGCGAGCAGGTTGAGGCTATGCGGCAGTTTCTCGCCTTCAATTACAAAAGGCTGCGCGACTTCGCGATAGTTATCTCCGACGCGATTAACGAGATGCCCGGCTACAAGAGAAATATCGTCGAGCAGTTCGGTCAGCGTTTTCCCACGCTTCTCGGAAATCCCGCGGTCGTTGAGGAAAGTGCGGGCTGGGATAATATAATCTCGCTTCTTCTCGTTGAGCTTGGAATCAGCGAATTTTTGCAGCCTGTAATCGACGACAACCTCTTTGAGCATATTATGGAGAATATCAACCGCCGTTATCTTCGCGGTGAGATGTTCGACGAGATTATGGCAGAGTACAGGCAGAATTATAAGAAACTTGAGGCGAGCTGCCGCTTCCAGAGGCATTTCCTTTCCTCAAACCACAGAGCTTTGATGGCAAGAACCGTTTACACCGCCATCAAGGAGCACGAGAACAGCAAGTGCGACGTTGACTACAGCGTTTACGAGGAGAGCCTTGCGACAAAGTACGACAAAACGAAGAACCTTGTTGAAAAGCTCCGTCAGCGCCCGGGAAAGATGATTGACATCACCGACTTTGAGGAAACGAGAAGAGAGCTTGAAAAAACGCTTCACGACGTTCTCCTCTTTATACAGGTCTACTACAGCGGTATCGACGGATATTCTAAGTACCTTAGCACCTCGGACTTTATTGAGTCGGCAAGGGAAACCTACCTTGAAATCAAGGGCAAGTCGCTCACCGAGCTTTACGACTCCTTGCACGAAAGGTGCCTCGAGTATAAGCCCGACACCTCGTACAGCTACTATTCGCTCAACCCCAAGGCAACGAGGCTTAAGAAGCTCATCACGCGCTCATATATCTGCGACGTTACAAAGCTTGAATACTACGTAACAATAAAGAACGCAATAATCAATTCCAACATTTTCTATTTCGTTGAGCATCTCGGCGACTTCGTCGGCTGTCGGGAGTATAACGAGTGGCTTGATTATATCCTCGATTTCTTTATCTTCCTCGTTTACAACGACGACTGCATCAACAGAGGACTCGTTGACAGCTTTGAGTCGGGAGCAATATCCGAAAAGGAGATAGACCCCATCTATCCTTACATAGTCTGCTACTACAGCCAGAATATCGACAGGGACAAGGTAAAGAGATGCGACTACAAGGCGTACGTTCCCGCAAAATACACAAGCGACAACACAAACGAGGCGAGCATTACCGTAACCCTTCTTACAGAAAAGGACTACGATATTGACTCAAACTACTACTGTATGCCCTTGAAATACGGCGCAACCGGCAATTGGTGGATTGACCCTCTTATGATACCCACCAAGGTCTTTGCCGAAATACTTAAGGAAGAAAACCGATGAACCATATAATGATTGACTGCTACGGCGCAAACGAGTCGAGGCTTGACGATATGAGGGGAATTAACGATTTGTTCTCCGAAATCACGGGCACTCTCTCGCTCACCGCCGTAATGCCGCCCTTTCTTTTACCCTATTATTATTCGAAAAATCCGCTTGACGTAGGAATATCCGCCTTCGTGCTTCTCGAGGGCGGACACATAACTATGCACACCTTCCCACAGAGGGAGTGCGTGTTTATCGATATGCTCGTTGACGGATATTTTGACCCGCGAAGGCTTCGCGAGATACTTCAGGGCTACTTTAACTACACCGACGAGAATATCGTCAGAACCGAGCGCCGTTATCTTGATACGAGCATTGATAAGGATAGAATTCTCGAGCCGGGATATCTTGGAGAGGGTGATTTCGGGCCTCACATAATCGCAAGAATTGAGGACTGTGACGTGACGCTCGAGGGTATTTACGATATTCTCGATACTATGCCCGAGAGAATTAATATGTGCCCGATTTCAAGGCCTCTTGTGCTTAAGAGCAGCGCAACCGAGCCGAAGTACATCTCGGGTATTGTTCTTATCGCGCAGAGCCATATCGCCTTCCATTACGATATTGAGCTGCGTACGCTTTACTGCGACCTCTTTAGCTGCTCGTTCTATAAAAGTGAGAAATTTACCGCTTTTCTTGAGGGAATTTTCGGTAAGTTTGAGAATATGACTATAATCCGCGGCTCAAAGCACGAAAAGAACATCAAGAACTATGAGAGCAAGATTTGTAAGCTTGCCAAGTGGACAAAGAACGCAAAATAATTATTCAGGCACGGTAAAGTGTTTTTCTTTGCCTGTGAAAAGGGAGTAAAAATGACCTGTGAACAGTTAAGGGAGCTTAAGGCAGGGCTTCTCTGCTACGGAGTCAACGTTGACCCCGAGGTAGGAGAGGCGCTCGTCAAGGCGCGTCCGTATTTTTATGATAAGGGATTTGTGCACGCGATAAATTCGAACGTGCTTGGTACTAATATATGCGTCAGCGTTGCCGAGGCATTCAGCGGTCGTTCGCCCTATACTATGTATGAGGAGGGCGGAGAGTTCTACCTTCATTACGGCGATGGGGAAAAGACGAAAATAAGGCTCTTTGACGACCTGCCAAAGACAGGCACCGTTATTGATATGCTCGCGCGCCCTCATTCGGACAAGGTTATCTCGCTCTGGCCGTCGCTTGTCTGCTGCTACGACCGCCCGGGCAAGAAATGCAAGTTCTGCTCGATAAAGCCGACAGAGGAGCAGGGAATAGTACCCGCAAAAGATGTTGTAGAGGGACTTTGTGCCCTGTTTTTGAAGAATGACACCTACGAAATGAATATTGGCGGCGGCACGGTGGAAAACCCCGACAGAATGGCAGATTACCTTGCAGAAATTTGCCGCGGCGTAAGGAAATTTACAAACAACGCAATTTCTCTTGAGATAGCACCGCCCACCCTTTCTAAAATCGCAATGCTGAAGGAAGCAGGCGCAGACTCGCTTATTATCAATCTTGAGATTGCGAACGATACTCTTCGCCACGAAATCTGCCCCGGTAAATCCTCTATCAAGTACAGCCACTACTACGACTGCTACAGAGAGGGTGTCAGGGTGTTCGGCAGAGGCAACGTGTCCTGCGTATTCGTAATCGGTATCCAGGACCCCGAGGACGTTATTGCGGAGTGTGAGAAGCTCACCGACCTCGGAGTTATCCCGACGCTTATCCCCTTTAAGGCAATGGACGACTGCGAGTTCCGCGACAGACCCAACTGCCCGAAGGAGGAGCTGCTCTACGTCAGCGGAAAGCTTGGCGAGATGCTCGCAAAAAAGGAGCTTTATCCCGAAAGACAGAAGGGCTGCACAAAGTGCGGCGGCTGCTCGCTTGAAACGAATTATTGGTAAAAAAGAAAGCAAGAAACCAGGTATGTAGCCCCGTTTCTTGCTTTTTAATTCATTTGTTATTTTCAATAATTTCGTTGATTATTCGATTTCTATTATACTGCGCTTATCAAATATAAGCATTTATAAGCTTTGTGGAAAAAAGGGATATGGCTACGCGGGATAATATTTTATCTGATTGTTAGGGAAGCAGAGCTTGCATATTCGTGCTCCGCGTAACGCCAGATACCGCTTTCGCGGTATGCGAACCCTATCGCTTCGCGATAAGGGTTCAAATCCTCTTTCTCTTCGCCACACGCAAAACAAAAAGCTCCCCTATTGGGGAGCTTTGCGTGTGGCGGAGAGAAAGGGATTCGAACCCTTGATACCGGTTAGGGTATACACGATTTCCAGTCGTGCGCCTTAGACCAACTCGGCCATCTCTCCACGCGACTCCTATATTATAGCAGAGTAGTTTGAAAAAGTCAAGACATTTTCTGAATTCTTTTTAAGAGATTTTATTACTTTTTTAAAGTTTTATTTAAAAACTACTATTAAATGCGCTAAAATATTTATTATTTATATAGTTTTTCTCTTGACAAAAGGGAAATAATTTCATATAATAATAATATCTTTTTCGACAGGAGAAAATTTATGGGACTTAAGGTGCTTAAATTCGGCGGTTCTTCTTTGGCTGACGCGGCTCATTTCCGTCAGGTTGCCGAAATTATTAAGAGCGAGCCTCAAAGACGATATATAGTTGCCTCGGCTCCGGGTAAAAGGCACAGCGGTGACTCCAAAATCACCGACCTTCTTTACAAGTGCTACGCGCTTGCGGCTGATGAGGAGGATATTACCGAGGTATTTAACGAGATAAAGGGTAGATACAACGATATTATAACCGAGCTCGGAATTGACCTTGATTTGACCGAGGTTTTCGAGAAAATCAGACTTTCCGTTCTTCATAGCTCGGGCAGGGACTACGTTGCTTCAAGAGGTGAATACCTCAACGCAATGATTCTCGCTAAGTATCTCGACTACACCTTTATTGATGCAAAGAAGGTTATCTTCTTCAAGGAGGACGGCACCTTTGACTCCGAGAAGACCAACGATATCCTTCGTGACCGTCTTTCGAGATGCGACTATGCGGTAATCCCCGGCTTCTACGGCTCTATGCCTAACGGAACTATAAAGACCTTCTCGCGCGGCGGCTCGGATATTACCGGCTCTATCGTTGCGAGGGCTGCGTCGGCTACTCTCTACGAGAACTGGACCGACGTTTCGGGCTTCCTTATGGCTGACCCGAGAATAATCGACAACCCCAGAGTTATCGAAACTATAACCTACAAGGAGCTTCGCGAGCTTTCTTATATGGGCGCTACCGTTCTTCACGAGGACGCTATTTTCCCCGTAAGATATTCGAAGATTCCGATTAATATCAGAAACACAAACAAGCCGAGCGACAGAGGTACCTTTATCGTTCCCGAGTCCGACGAGGTCAGTGACTGCATTATCACGGGTGTTGCAGGCAGAACAGGCTTCTCCTCGATAACCATAGAGAAGGATATGATGAACTCCGAGCTTGGACTTGGCAGAAAGGTGCTTCAGGTCGTTGAGGAGCACGGAATTTCCTTTGAGCATTTCCCCTCGGGTATCGATACTATGACGGTTATCGTATCGACGAAGGCACTTGCCGCAAAGCGTGCCGACGTGCTTGCCGGTATTTGTAAGAACGTTAACCCCGAGAACATCTTCGTTGAGGAGAACCTCGCGCTTATCGCAGTCGTTGGCCGCGGTATGGTTAAGGCGAAGGGAACTGCCGCAAGAGTGTTCGTTGCGCTTGCAAATGCGGGCGTCAACATTCGTATGATTGACCAGGGCTCGAGCGAGCTTAATATCATCGTCGGCGTTGATGCTAACGATTATATCATAGCGCTTAAGGCGATTTACGACGAGTTTGTAAAGTAAATTATTAACAGAGCAGGGCAGAGCGGTTACGCTTTGTCCTGCTTGCCTTTTCTCGCACTTTTATGCTTCCAAAAAGAAAAAACGGGCTATGCGTGAAGGTCATAGCCCGCTATATGTATTAAACTGTTTGGTAAAGACTTATGCGAGGTTTGCTCTGATATCGGCAACCCACGCGCGTACCTTCTCCATCTCCTCGGGAGCAACCTTGCGAAGGAACTTGAAGGGAAGTCCGCCCTCGAGGTAAAGAATTTTGTCTTCCATTACGTTAGAGTTATTGGTCTTTGCCATCTCGACGATTTTAGCAGCGTTTTCGGGAGTACCGTCGATAATGAAGGCGATATTCGCGGTAACGCTCTTCTTAAGCGAGCGAACGAAGCGGCAGAAGCTGTCGGGCATATTAGCCTTCGCGGTAGCAACGATAACGATAAGTCTTTCGCCGTCGCAAGGATATGCAGGCATAATAACGTCGGTCTGCTTGTCAGCCTCGATAAGCTTTGTAACCTCGTCAGCGATTGCAAGGAGCTTTCCCTTGCTTGTTTGAGTAAGAACACGCATTCTCATTTTTAAAAATCCTCCAAAAAATAATAATAGGGGAGAGAACAACGCCCGACTCAAATCAAGAGCCGAAGGGGCAGGGTACACTCCGTATTACTATTATATCATATAAAGCACAGGAATTCAACATTTTTCTTTAGAGAAATGAAAATTATTGTATTTTAAAAAACTCTGACCGACCGACGGGCATTCCTTAAATTTATCCGAAAAGGCAAACGGCACTGCCCGACTGACAGGCATTCCGTAAATTCAGCAAAACAGGTGAAACCGCCGAAAAGATAAAACTCACCAACAGGGCAGTAGAAGCTACAGGTAACAATACAGCTTAGCAAGACAGTCGAAGTTACAGATAACGATACAGCTTAACAGGGCAGTCAAAGCTACAGATAACAATACAGCTTAGCAGGGTAGGCGAAAATTCGAGCAATACATACACACATATTCGCAGGGAAGGCTATATCAAGATATATATCCAATTATACAAAATGCAAATTTTGTATAATTAAGGGAACTTTGAACAAGGCTCTTTATTGTTTTTTGCCTTGATTTATCCCGCGGATTATTTATTTGCTTGTATTTTTCGGTACTGTAGTCTTGTATTCGTACGCCGGCTTTCTATAGCTATCAGAGCCTTGCTTACGTACGTATCAAACCTTGCATAAGCACCGCATTCTTTTGCTTGCATATCTTTGTATTCCTGCCTTAGCTTCCTTTGAGCCGTATAACCTTATAGAGAAAATAATTTTCTTTTACTCTTGAAAAGGCTGCCGTAATTATGTATAATATTTAATGTAGGATTTATAGGTAAGTAATTATCGGATTTCAAGCTGGCAGGATTTGTATTGCCACTGTCCGGCTCTGTGCCTTCGCCGGGGGAAATCAAGGACAGCCGTAAGAGTTATCGGCACAAGGTAACAGTGAGCAAAGCGGAAATTTCAAAAAACAGTAAAATCGGGGTAGGGTGCTTCCCTGCTCTCTGCTCTTTATTTCAGCTGCCAGCGCTTTTCGCTCTTTTTGATTTTCTCAAGAAGATACTTTTTCTTCGTTGCCGCACCGCCGCGCAGGTGCCTTTCGGATTTGTTATGTACCAAGACTTCCCTGACCTGCTCCCACAGCGACGGGCTTATCTCTCTTAATTTATAGGTTAAATCCTTGTGTACGGTGCTTTTGCTGATGCCGAAATGCTTCGCACAGGCTCTGACCGTTGCCTGTGTTTCTATTACGTATTCCGCGAGCAGCTCTGCGCGCTCTCTTAGCCGTAGGTCAATCATAAATAATACCGCCTGTTGTTTCTTTTATATATCTACCAAATAATCAAACAATTCAATCTGATTAAATATATGCACCGAGGATTCTGAAAATGCAAAAAGAAAGCATTAAATTTGAAAGCTCCACAGTCTTTGAAGGTATGACCTCCATAAGAGCCTTGATAAAGGGCATTGATGAAGGGGTTACCGACAGAAGGCTTGAAAAGCTCTTCTTTGACAGGGACAGAAAGCAAAAAATATATAAGGAGCTTGGCTACCTTCGAGCTATAAGCGAAAAATACGGCTTTGAAATAGTTGAAAGCGATGCTCACGAGCTTGAAAAAATCACCCTCGGCACCTCTCACGGCGGTCTTGTCCTTCTTGCAAGCGACAGAACGCTTCCCCGCCTTACAGAGTCAACTCCCTTGAAGCCCGACGGCTTCTACGTTATGCTCGAGGGCATTGAGGACCCATATAATTTCGGCTACTGCCTGCGCTCGCTTTATGCTATGGGCTGCGACGGCATAATTCTCACCGAGCGCAACTGGATGAGTGCCGCGGGCGTCGTTTGCAGAAGCTCGGCAGGCGCTTCGGAATGCTTACCTATTTACGTGACCGACGGAAATGACGTTATTGAAATATTCAAGGTGGCAGGCTACACGGTCGTATCAGCCGACGAGCACACCGACAATATTCTCGGCGAATGCGCCCTCACCCTTCCCTTACTGCTTATCGTTGGCGGCGAAAAGCGCGGTATTTCGAAAAAGCTCCTGTCTGACTGTGATATGCTTGTAAAAATCGACTACTCGCGCGAGTTTCGCGCGTCGCTTTCTGCTGCCTCGGCGACGACTATGTTTGCCTACGAAATCAGGCGACAAAATAAGACTAAATAAAATCAAAAGGACGAGAGTTATCTCGTCCTTTTTCTACGCTAAAGCAGAAAATATTTACCTTATCTGCCGCAGCTACAGCCGCCGGAGCGTCTGGGTGGCTCGGGAGTCTGGCAGCAATCGGTGCCCTTGAACTGCGATACCGGGAAAGCAATGCTTCTGAAGAGCGAGCAGGGGTTATCGTCGTTCTGTGCCGCGGTACACTCCTTCTCGGGCACGCTGTAGTCGGTTGCCGTTACGAGAAGCTGCGCGGGACGGACAATTCTGATAACCGAGAAGATGCCGAAGGAAACGTAAACCTTAGCGCCGTCGGAGTCGAGCACAAGCTCCTCACCGAATGCATCTCTGATACCCTCGGGAATATCGGTAAGAGATGTGCAGGTGCAGGGGCAAGGACAGTTGCAGTCAACTATCTTCAAGCCGAGAACGACAGGCTCAACCGTTTCAACTATTGCGACGGGGTCGTTAGTCGATACGTTATTAAGGTTATAGCCGTCGCAGTAGCCCTGGGTGCTCTCAGAGGTGTAGCTTATTGCCCTGCCCTCACCGCCGTAAAGAACGACGTCCTTTTCAAGAGCGGCAAGTCCCTTGAAGGTCTGGCTTCTACCGACTGCTACGCAGCCCTCGAGTTCAACCTCGATGTAATAACGCACGGTAATCTGATAGAAGCCGCAGTTGAAGGGTATCTCGCTGACTCCGACGTACGCCCAGAGAAGCTTTGCATAGCGAACTCTTACGTTGCTTGCGTTTGCGAGAATTTCCTCGCCCGAGGCGGTAAGATATACCCTCGCATTCTCAAAGCAGTCGCGGTCACGGCAAGAGTCGAGCACTCTCTTTGTATCTATGCATACCGCAGAAGGGCAGACGGACTGTTCCTTATCCTTGCCCTGACAGAACGATGAGTTTTTATTATCTTGCATTTGTTTGACCAATCCTTAAAAATTGTTATAGAAAAATCAGCTTGGACCGGATTTTGTCCCTAGACGAAATCCTATGCGTTACAGCAAGGCAGTTCGGAAAACCCAAGCAGATTTCCTATACTGATAATATTCTATGATTATCGGCGGTTTTCGTTAATAAAAAAGCCTGCGGTAATCAAACCGCAGGCTCTCTGCAAGATAGTTTTTATGTCTTATGCGTATGCCTTGATTCCCTCGGGGCACTCCTCAACCGCGATAGAAGCAGTCATAACGAGGTTTACGTCCTTGGTAATAGCAACAAGCTTATTAAGCATTGCCTCAAACGCTGCAGTGTCATTGCCGACAATCTTAAGCGCGGAGTCAACGAAGATATCGGTGATATCCGAGTTAGATGCAAGAATACCTGCAATGAAGCCGTAGAGAGCCTCTGCGTCGGTAACCGCATAATAATCGGTATCAATAAGTCTTGCCTTATATGTTATATCGAGCTTGAGCTTATCACCCTTCTCTATGCAAACTACGCTGCCGTCCGAGGTGTTAGCCGCGTTGTTTACAAGCTCTATAAGAGTCTTGGTTTTACCGGAGCCCTTGCCGCCGATGAATAACTTAATCATTTTGAAATCCTCCTGTCTTTTGAGATGTAATCTCTTGTATATATTTTACACTAATGTACTAAAAATTGCAATAGCTTTCGAGTAAAATTATTTCTCAAAAATACGATTTGTAGAATATTTACAAGAAAGGGGAGATTTATTTGTCAGAAATCCTTTTTTCTAATGCAGATTTCATATCCTCATATCCGGGCTTGCCAAGAAGGGCGAACATATTCTTCTTGTAAGCCTCAACGCCGGGCTGGTCGAAGGGATTTACACCGAGAAGGTATCCCGACATAGCGCAGGCAAGCTCGAAGAAGTAGAAGAGATAACCGAGCGAATGCGCGCCTCTGTCAGAAAGCTCAAGGAGAACGTTGGGAACGCCGCCGTCGTTATGCGCGATAAGAGTTGCGAGCATTGCGGTCTTGTTTACGTAGTCGAGCGACTTGCCCGAGATAAAGTTGAGTCCGTCAACGTTTGCGGGGTCCTCGGGAATAGTGAATTCTGCGCCCGAGTTCTCAACCGAGATAACCGTTTCAAAGAGATTTCTCTGTCCTGCCTGGATATACTGACCGAGAGAGTGAAGGTCGGTCGAGAAGATAACCGAGTTCGGGAAGATTCCCTTTCCGTCCTTGCCCGAGCTCTCGCCGTAGAGCTGCTTCCACCACTCGTTGAGCATAAGCATATAGGGCTCGTAGCCTACGAGAATTTCGGAGTTCTTGCCCTTTCTTACGAGTATGTTTCTGATTACAGCATAGCGAAGAGCGGTGTTCTTATCGAGGTCTGCGGTAGAGTAGTCGCGCTTTGCGTCGGCAGCACCCTGCATAAGTGCGTCGATATCAACTCCCGCGCAAGCGATAGGAAGAAGTCCTACCGCGGTAAGAACCGAGTATCTTCCGCCTACGTTGTCGGGTACTACGAAGGTTTCGTAGCCTGCCTCGTCGGAGAACTTCTTAAGCGTGCCTCTTGCCTTATCGGTGGTAACGAAGATACGCTCCTTCGCACCCCCCTCGCCGTACTTCTTAACGAGAAGCGACTTGAATACTCTGAAGGCAATCGCAGGCTCGGTGGTGGTTCCCGACTTCGAGATTACGTTTACCGATATATCTCTTCCCTCACAGATAGAGAGAAGCTCTGTAAGTGCGGTTGTAGAAATGTTGTTACCTGCAAAATAGATGTCGGGGGTGTCCTTCTTAAGATTATTGTAAAGAGGGCTCTTTACGAACTCGATTGCCGCGCGCGCGCCGAGATACGAGCCGCCGATACCGATTACTACGAGAACGTCGGAGCTCTTCTTGATTTTTTCAGCAGCGACCTTAATTCTCGCAAACTCCTCCTTGTCGTAATCCTCGGGAAGCGTGTACCAGCCGTGGAAATCGTTTCCCTGACCTACTCCCTTATCAAGAAGTCCGAAGGCAACCTCTGCAAAGGGCTTCATATACTCAATCTCGTGAGCCCCTACAAAACCTTCAAGGAATTTCTCATTTAACTTAATGCTCATTTTTAAACCGCCTTTCTTTTTGTGTCAATAAAATACTACATAATAATTATACAACAAAACGAGTTTCTTTTCAAGTAGCGACAGAAGAAAAATGCCCTAATAAGAAAATATTTTTATACTCCCGAGAAAATATTCGATAGAATACGCAAATAAATGTCAATAAAAGTGATTTTTTCTACGTCTGCGTCGGCGTAAATATCGGCTCTTCCCAGCTCCGCGCCGTCAAGAGTATATATGATACTGCCTATCACGTCGCCCTTCTTTATAGGTGCTTCGAGGCTTTCGGGGATATCAAAGTGCTTTTCAACCTTCGAGAGCTTTGCCTTCGGAGCGAGTGCTGAAAATCCCTCGGAAACCGCCGCGACACCGTCAGACTTACCCGAAAGCACAGGAACGTCTTCAAGGTACTCAGCTCCGTCGCAGTAGAGCGCGAAGCTCGAAAAGCCGTAGTCAAGCATTGCCCTCGCGGCAGCATTTCGCTTATCGCGGCTTTCCGCACCCATAACGACGGAAATAAGCGTCAGTCCGTCACGCTCCGCAGTAGCGCTGACGCAATATCCCGCCTTATCCGTCGAGCCTGTTTTCAGTCCGTTGCAGCCGTCGTAGTATCTGACAAGTCGGTTTGTATTTGTCAGAGTGAACTCACCGTCACGGATTGTGTCCTGCCATACCGAGCTGTATTTTAAAATTACGTCGTGCTTTATAAGCTCGCGCGACATCACGGCAATGTCCCTTGCCGTCGTATAGTGATTAACCGTTTCGTCGTCAAGCCCCGTCACGTTCTCAAAGGACGTGTTCGTAAGCCCGAGAAGCCTTGCACGCTCGTTCATTTTCGAAACAAACGCCGCCTCGCTGCCCGCACAGTACTCGGCAAGAGCCACCGCCGCATCGTTTGCGCTTGCGATAACGGTGCATTTTATCAGCTCCTCAACCGAGAAGCGCTCACCCTCCTCGAGAAATACCTGACTGCCGCCCATAGATGCTGCGTAGGCGCTGACAGATACCTTATCATCAAGCTTTATTGCGCCTTCCGCGAGTGCTTCGCATACGAGCAGAAGCGTCATAACCTTCGTTACCGACGCCGGTGAGCGGCGCTCGTTTTCGTTTTTTGCGTAAAGGACTGTGCCCGTCTGCGCGTCGCACAAATATGCCTCAGCCGCATCAATTTCAAGGTCTACGGTCGGAACAAAACCGCTGCTTTCATTCTCTGCCTCGGAATTTGTCGCGGTATCTGCAAGAACTGTCAAACCTGTTGTCAAAACGATAGCTGTCGCAAGTATAAATGCAAGAAGTCTTTTCATAGCTTTCTCCTAATTAAGTTTCTTCTCTACATTTTATTAAGCGAAAGCTTTAGTTATTACAAGGAGTTTGTTTTCACTCGCCCTCGCTTTACGCTTTTTGAGGGGCCTTCGGTCGGACGCTTATTTTTTGGCACTCCTTGTGTAGGCGTCCTTAGTAATAGCCGCAATTGAAATATCGCGCGCCCTGCCCTTTACCTGCATATAGCTTTTCAGCGTGCCCTCCTTCTGCATACCGAGAGAATGTAAGAGCCTCTCGCTTCGCTCGTTTCCGTCGATGAAGAGCGCCTCTATTCGCTCAAGCTCCAAGACCTCAAAGCCGTATTTTATAAGCCGCTCTGCCGCTTCCCTTCCAAGCCCCAAGCCCCAATAGCTTTTGTTCAGAACAAAGCCTATCTCTGCTCGCTGATGCTCGGGATAAAGCGATGTGAAGCCGACCGTGCCAATCATTTTACCCTTGTATTCTATAGCATAATCGTAAAACTCGGCAAGCTTGTATTTTTTCTCGATATTCTTAAGATAGCTTTTTGTAAACGCCTTATCGGGGTGCGGAAGCCATAAAAGGTATTCCGACACCTCGGGGCAGCTTGCATACTCGTAGACGTCGTCAAGGTCGGATTGACCCATCTTACGAAGCGTCAATCTTTCGGTTTTCAGTATTTCGGGATTTATAAATCTTTTAAGGTCGTATCTTTTCATATTAATTACCGTTCCTTTTTTGCAAGCGTTTGCCTTGTGTATCATTTTGACGGTTGATTTTTAACGATAGCAAAACTATTTTATCACAGGGCGGGTTTTCTTTCAATAGTTTTTAGCTATTTTTGAATTTTTATATAATTTTTATTAAATTTCCTTGTATTTATATTTTAAATATGATAATATATATATGTTATTTTCGGCAAAGGGTAAGTCGGCTGATTTTTCGGTATTCTTCCCTTTTTCATTATTACAGCTTTCATAGGGAGGCAGAGCTTTGGCAGACAAGGATTTAAAAAAGCCCTTAAGAATTTTTGATATAACCCGCGACGGCAGGGGCATAAGTAAAAAGACGGCACTAAACGGCTCGGGACTTAAAAGATTTTTTATAACCTATAAGGACAACTTCGGAAAGCTCGTTTCGACCAATATTTTCTTCGTTCTCGGCAATTTCCCGCTCTTCTTCCTTGTTGCGGTGCTGTCGGGGCTTACTAAAGCAGAGAGTCTTATTCCTTCCTCTGACCTATTTCAGAATCTTGGCGCACTGTTTATGACAAACGACCCAACCCCCTACTCAATGACGCTGTACGCGCTTGAGGGACTTCACACAGAGGTGCTTGTCAACACGGCGCTTTCCTACGTGTTCTACGGAATTTCGGCGCTCGCGCTCTTTACCTTCGGTCTTGTCAACGTCGGTACGGCGTACATACTCCGCAATATTGCAAAGGGTGAGCCTGTATTCCTATGGACGGATTTCTTCTACGCTATCAAGCGTAACTGGAAGCAGGCTCTGCCCTTCGGTATGATTGACGCGGCAATTTGCGCGCTTCTCGGCTTTAACGTCTATTGGACTATAATTACCGCGGGCGGCGGCTTCCTTCAGTCTATGATGTTCTGGGCGAATATCGTGGTTATCATTATTTACTTCTTTATGCGCTGTTATATCTACGTGCAGATGGTAACCTTCAAGCTTTCGGTCTACAAGATTTTGAAGAACTCGCTTATTTTCTCGCTTATCGGACTTAAGAGAAATATTCTTGCCCTTCTTGGTTCGCTCGTACTTATCCTTTTTGAGATTATGTTCATATTCTCGCTCGGCGGTGTGCTGGTGCCGCTTGCCGTGGCAATGCCTCTCGCTATCGCATTCTCGACTATGGCGTATATGAAGGTTTACGCCTCGTATTTCAAGATTAAGGAAATTATGATTGACCCGTATATGGAGGAGCACCCCGA
>JAFUQP010000038.1 GCA_017472305.1 Clostridia bacterium
CACAGCAGTTTTGAGTGAGCGGATTTTTTCATAGACAAACCGATTTTTTTGAAGAATATGCGGATATTTAAGAAAAAATCGGTGAAGTATATGGGAAAATCCGCCATTCAAAACCTTGTGCGTTCGATTCCGCTACGGCTACTGATAAAAATCCGTCGATTCGGAAGCCTTTCATGATATAAGGCTTCTCCCAGCTTCTATTCTATTTTAGCATACAAGCGACTGTTTGTCAATAAAACGAATATCAATGGCACGCAAAACAGGCACCCGAAATCCGAGTGCCTGTTAACAATATCTGTATTATTATTTTGCGAGTCTTGCTTCGAGAGCCTCAAGCTCGGTGTAGAGCTCAGCGGGAACTCTCTCGCCAACCTGTGCGTAGAACTCTCTGATTGCCTTGCAGTCCTCGAGCCAAAGCTCCTTATCAACAGAGAGAAGTCCGCGAACGGTTTCAATGTCGATATCAAGTCCTGCAATGTCGATATCCTCTGCGTTGGGAACGTAGCCGATAGGAGTTTCAACGGCGTCAACCTTGCCCTCGCAACGTGCGAGAATCCACATAAGAACTCTCATATTGTCGCCGAAGCCGGGCCAGATGAAGTGACCCTCGTCGTCGGTTCTGAACCAGTTAACGTGGAAAATCTTGGGGGGGTTCTTGATAACCTTGCCCATATTGAGCCAATGTGCCCAATAGTCACCCATATCGTAGCCTACGAAGGGACGCATTGCCATGGGGTCGCGGCGGACTACGCCGACAGCACCTGCCGCAGCTGCGGTGGTCTCAGAAGCCATGATAGAGCCAACGAATGTACCGTTCTGCCAAGAGGTAGACTGATATACGAGGGGAGCAGTCTTTGCACGGCGGCCGCCGAATACGATTGCGGTAACGGGAACGCCTGCGGGGTCGTTGAACTTATCCGAGATGCAGGGGCAGTTAGCTGCCATTGCGGTAAATCTGGAGTTGGGGTGAGCACCCGAGGTGTTAACCTTATCCTTCTTATCGTACTTCTTGTAGTCCCAAACCTCGCCCTTCCAGTTAAGAGCGTTAACAGGGGGATTCTCGTCAAGTCCCTCCCACCAAACGGTGTTGTCATCAAGGTTGTGACATACGTTGGTGAAGATACAGTCACGCATAGAGGTGTGAAGCGCGTTGGGGTTGGAGTGCTCGTTGGTACCGGGAGCAACGCCGAAGAAGCCGTTCTCGGGGTTAACTGCCCAGAGTCTACCGTCAGAGCCTACACGGAGCCATGCGATATCGTCGCCTACGCACCAAACCTTATAGCCCTTGTTTCTGTAAGCCTCGGGGGGAATGAGCATTGCAAGGTTGGTCTTACCGCATGCAGAGGGGAACGCCGCGGTAACGTACTTAACCTCTCCCTCGGGAGTCTCGATACCGAGAATAAGCATATGCTCTGCCATCCAGCCCTCCTTGCGTCCAAGGTAGGAAGCAATACGGAGTGCGAAGCACTTCTTACCGAGAAGAACGTTTCCGCCGTAGCCGGAGTTAACCGACCAGATGGTGTTGTCCTCGGGGAAATGACAGATGTATCTCTTCTCCTCGTCGAGCTCTGCGCGAGCGTGAAGTCCCTTGATGAAATCGCCGCTGTCGCCGAGTGCGTCGAGAACGTTAAGACCTACTCTGGTCATAATAAGCATATTGAGAACGACGTAGATGGAGTCGGTAAGCTCGATACCGTACTTTGCAAAGTCAGAGCCTACAACAGACATCGAGTAAGGAATTACGTACATCGTCTTGCCGGAATAAGAGCCCTTGTAAAGCTTGGAGAGCTTCTCATAGCACTCCTTGGGGTCCATCCAGTTGTTGATGTTGCCTGCATCCTCCTTCTTAGAGGTACAGATAAAGGTTCTGTTCT
Organism: Clostridia bacterium; assembly: GCA_017472305.1. Lineage (GTDB taxonomy): Bacteria > Bacillota > Clostridia > Oscillospirales > CAG-272 > UBA1740. The sequence goes on from JAFUQP010000038.1 coordinate 1,875, forward strand.
CTACGCGGGCAACGTCGTTGATTGCGGTTCTGTGAAGATAGCAGCCGGGAAGCTTATCCTGATTGAGCTTAATCATCTCGCCGGTCTTGCAAGCCTCAGCGCGAAGCGCCTCTGCCTGCTCGTTTGAGCCGTCGATAAGTACGATGCTCTCAGGATTTACGAGCTCAGCCATCTCAGCAATCCACTCGTTAACGAACTTGTTGTTTGTAACGCATGTGTTCATTTTATGTTCTCCTTGTTAATAATAATCAGATAATAGCAGAAAAAACCAATTTTCCACGAATACATTATAACACAGTTGTTTTTGTTTTTCAATCCATATTTTGATTTTTTAATAAAATATTTAAAAACAGTCGGCAAGCACGAAGGGGGGAGAGAAAAAAGCAGCGTTTTCCTCAAATCCTACCTATATAAATATAACTTGGGCTGCTATTATTATATCGCTGCCTAAAAAGCTTGCTTTTCTTCCGGTTTTAACATCAAGAGTCGAGAATTCTTTCTATTCCCCGCTTTCGGTCGAAGGCTATCGTTTTATTTGCTGAATTGGTAAATTTTACCATTTTGTTGATTTGTTTTTTGTTAATCTTTTCGCTATATTACCTCTTGATTTTACACCGTATTTTGTGGTAAAATGGTGTTGCGTTGAAAATTTACCAATTTTTACCAATTTTACATCAAATTAAGGAGAAGAAAAATGGAAAACAGTTTGAAAATTCTGGTATGCGACGAAAGCGCCGAGGAAAGAGCGAGGATAAGGGGTGCTTTGATTTCGGCAGGATTTACAAGAATTGACGAGGCTAATTCCGGAAGTCTGGCGCTTGAAAAGCTCGCAAACGATACCTACGCCGCGGTTATAGTTGACCTTTGGCTCTCGGGCATTGACGGAATCGGTCTTATCAGAAACGCAAGAGCTACAAGCGTGGGTGAGACCTGCTTTATTCTCACCTCACCGATAAACAAGCAGAGTATTCTTTACGAGGCGTCCGAGGCAGGTGCTGACATTTGCATGCTGAAGCCATACAATCCGGAAACGCTCGTAGGTCACGTGCGCTCGCTTACAAAAAGAAGAAAGGGTCTTATGCCCGAGAGCTCCTCGGCGTACGCCGATATGGAAGCACAGGTAACGAAGATAATACATCAGATAGGCGTTCCCGCGCATATCAAGGGGTATCAGTACTTAAGATGCGCTATACTTATGACAATTGAGGACAGCGAGGTTATCAATTCGGTAACGAAGGTGCTCTATCCTACGGTTGCAAAGAAATACCAGACAACGACCTCGCGCGTTGAGCGCGCAATAAGGCACGCAATAGAGGTTGCGTGGGACAGGGGCGACGTTGACACGCTTAACTCCTACTTCGGCTACACAATTCAGAACTCGCGAGGAAAGCCCACAAACAGTGAGTTTATCGCAATGATAGCAGACAATCTTCGCTTGAAGTATAGGTACGCAACAGTTTAACAGAGTTCCTGCTACTGATTTTTAGGCAAGAAAGACAGCAGCAGAAGCCTTCTGCCACAACGGGTGCGGATAACGCGCAGAAGAACGCGTAAGAAAACAAAAAAAGCAGGACTGTTTATGCAGTCCTGCAATTGAATTATCAAGAGTTAATTATTAAAGAAGCGCCTGCCCTCCATCGCTCTGTAAAGGGTAACCTCGTCGGCGTATTCGATATCGCCGCCTACAGGTATACCGTATGCAAGCCTTGACACTGTAACGTCGTATTTTTCAAGAATTCTTGCAAGATACGCCGCGGTGGTATCGCCCGAGGGGGTGGGGTTGGTCGCAATGATAATTTCCTCGATTCCCCCTGCCTCAACGCGCGAGATAAGCGAGTCGAAGGTAAGGTCGTCGGGAGTGATATTATCGAGTGGCGAAAGCGCTCCGCCGAGAACGTGATAAAGTCCTCTGTAGCCTCTTACGCGCTCCATAACCATAACGTCCTTGGCATTTTCAACCACGCATACGACCGAGCTGTCCCTTGCGGGAGAGGTGCATATATCGCAGCCGTCAGCCGATGCCGAAAGTCCGTGGCAGACGGGGCACTTATGAACGTCGCGCTTGACGCCGCTTATCGCATCGGCAAAATCACAGCACTCCTCCTCGGAGAGGTTGAGCGTTGCGAATGCGTATCGCGCGGCAGTTTTAGCTCCGACACCCGGCAGGCGGCGGAACTGCTCTATCAGCCTTTGTATAGGCGCAATATAATCTGCCATATCAGAACATTCCGGGAATGCTCATAGAGCCTGTAATCTTCTGCATTTCCTCGCCCGAAACCGCCTCAACCTTCTTGATTGCCTCGTTTACTGCGGCAACAATAAGGTCCTCGAGTGTTTCAACGTCGTCGGGGTCTACTACCTCGGGGTCAATCTTAACCGAGAGGATTTCCTTCTTGCCGTTGATTTTCACACCGACAACTCCGCCGCCCGCAGAAACCTCATACTCGCGCTCCTCGAGCTCTGCCTGCATTGCAGCCATATCCTCCTGCATCTTCTGCGCCTGCTTAAGCATCGCCTGCATATTAGAGGGGCCGCCGCCCATTCCCTGGGGTAATCTAACCTTCATTTTATATTCCTCCAAAAATTAATCAGAATTTATTAATTGCCGAGTCGAGCTCGGAAAATGCGTCCTGCGTCCTTTGCGCCTCTGCAAGCTCGACCTTTAAGGTAATGGCGTCGGGCGAGGTGCCCTCAAGGCTTGCAATAACGCCCTTGATAAGCGCGAGGTGGTCGGACTCGCCTCTCGTTACGACTCCGCTGAACACCGGCTGGAGCTTAAGCGAGAAGCTGCCGTCGGGAAGAGCCACGAGGCTTGCGCCCTTTGCGAGTGCAGAATATAGAGAGGGCTTAAGCGAAGCAATTTTCGAGAGGAGCGCACCCCACCGGGGATACGGACCTGCCGAAGTGCTTTTTGCCACGGGAGCTTCCTGAGGGCTTGCCTCTGCCGCGGGAGCTTCCCTTTCAACCTGTACCGCAGGGGCTTTTTGCGCCTCGGTTTTTTTCGCTACGGGCTTTACTACACCGAGCTTTAAAAGCTCAAGCTCGCGCTCCAGCTCCTCAATTCTTGCACCGAGTGCCTCAACCGAGCCCGAGAGCTTCGGGTCGCACATTCTCGTGAGCGCTATTTCCGCAATACTGCGCTTTGAATTAAAGGCGCGCTGCATATCAGCCATTGCCGCCTCGAGAAGCGACACGTGGTACGAAAGCCTTGCGGTGCCTATCGACTGCGAGAGTGACTTGAGTGTGGAATACTCCGCCTCTGTAAGGTCGAGGTACTGACGCGCCATATCGCTGTTCTTGACCACCATAAGGTCACGGTAGGAGTCGATAATCTCCTGCCAGAACACCGATATATCACCGCTCTTCATTACTATATCGTTGACAATTCCGTAGACTGTCGAATAGTCCTCCTTGAGAATTGCCTCTATTATGCCGTAGGCTGCCGAGCGGTTACCGCTGCCGACGGTGTCAAAGACGAGCTGCTCGTCGATTTTAACCCTTGCTCCCGCGCATAGCTCGAGAAGGCTTATCGCGTCACGCATACCGCCTCGGGAAATTCTGGCGATTACCCTTGCAGCGTCCTCGGTTATGTCTATTCCCTCGCTTTTTGCTACCGAGAGAAGCCTATCCTTGATAACCTCACCCGAAATACGGCGGAAATCAAAGCGCTGACAACGCGATACAATGGTCGTCGGGAGCTTATTGTACTCGGTGGTTGCGAGAATAAAAATAACGTAGCTCGGCGGCTCCTCCAGAGTTTTCAGAAGAGCGTTGAACGCCTGAGTTGACATCATATGAACCTCGTCTATAATATAGACGCGGTATTTGAGGAGCGCGGGGGTGAAGGCTATCTCGTCCTGCATATCCCTGACGTCACCGATACCGTTGTTGCTCGCCGCGTCCATTTCTATGACGTCGGTTGCAATTCCCGAATCTATGCTCTTGCAGGCTCTGCACTCGTTGCAGGGGTTTCCGCCGCGCGGATTCTCGCAGTTTACAGCCTTCGATAGAATCTTCGCGCAGCTGGTCTTACCCGTTCCTCGCGAGCCGCAGAAGAGATAGGCGTGAGAGAGCTTCGAGTTCTCTACCTCATATTTTAAAATATCGGTTATTCCGTCCTGACCGCATACGTCGTCAAAGTCGCGCGGACGCCATTTTCTGTATAGAGCCTTATAATCCGACATATACACTCCTTGTTTTTGTAGGGCAACACTGCACCTCCCTGCGTGATAGACACTGCGTGAGTATTACCCGATAAAAAGAAAAGCACGTGGTGGGCAGGTCGCGTCCCACCGCACACGCGCTATAATCCGTAGGTCGGAAAGAGCCATACACCCACCGTCGAAAATACTCTTACATACGGTAACCGCCACCTCTGCTCCGAACAGGCACCCTCGCGGCACACGCGATAAACCGCTTAATGCTGCTTGGTTCCCCACCTGACATGGTTCACAGCCTCGCGTTGCGCAAGACCCATTCTTCAACACAGATAATGACGGTGCAGACTACACAAAAGCAATCCTCGGGTTGGGAATGAACCCCTGCTATAGCGGATTTCAGGTACAAGGCGCCGCTACTGCCCCGACTGGTATGGCTCCGTCCGACACACGGATTGCCGCTAAATTACGGCACAAATTATTATAACAAATTTTTTCTGAAAATGCAATACCTTTATTAAAAAATATTATTCGCCAAGTTCGACACTCGCTCCCGCGGCTTTCGCATCATTACATGACCGCCTTAAGGCTTCAACCGTCCGGTAGCTAAATCACAAAGCCGCCGCTTACGTTAAGCACCTCGCCCGTTATGAAGGACGCTCCGTCTGAGGCAAGATAATAAACCGCTCTCGCGACCTCCTCTGCCTCGCCTATGCGGCAAAGCGGCGTTTCCTCCGAGAGGGCTGTAAGCGTTTCCTTATCGAGGCTTTCGCACATATCGGTATTTATTACTCCGGGTGCTACCGCGTTTACGGTGATTCCCGACGGGCCAAGCTCCTTGGCAAGCGCCTTTGTAAGCCCGATAAGACCTGCCTTGCTTGCCGAATAATGCGACTCGCAGGACGAGCCGACAAGTCCCCACATAGAGCTTACGTTTATTATTTTACCCTGCTTTCTTGAAATCATAATCCTCGCAGCCTCTCTTGAATAGAGGAAGGGGGCGGTGAGGTTAACGCTTATCATCTCACTCCAATCCTCGAGGGTAATATCCGTAAGAAGGGCAAAGCGTGATATGCCTGCGTTATTTATCAGGCAATCTATGCCCGAGAGCTGCTCGCTTGCCGTCTTTACCGCGCGGATTACGTCTGCCTCGCTTCGCGAATCTGCCTTGATAGCGTATGCGCCTGTTTTTTCGGAAAGGGCGATAGCCTCGCGCTCCGACGAATTATAGGTAAAGGCAACCTTATGCCCCTCTCTTGAAAAAAGCTCAACTATAGCCTTCCCTATTCCTCTTGAGCCTCCGTTAACAAGCACCTTCAAAGCCATAACAATCTCCAAATAACGTTTTATATATTTATTATACATATAATGCTGCTAAAAGTCAAGTTCAATGCTTGACACAGACAAGATTTTTATTTATAATAAATCAGTCGAATAAATAATACAATAATGAATTTTAAAGAGCGTGCAAGGAAATGATACTGATAATTAATCCGTCAAAAAGAAGGGCAAGAGAGCTTGCGGAGCTTCTGCGAATTATGGGTTATCTTGCCTACCCTATACTTCCGGGTGAGCTTGGAAGTGAATATTCTCCCGCCTACCGCGCGGCGGTTATTTTTGCCGACTCGGGCTTATATGATATTGAGGAATTCGTCGAAAGGATACGCTCTTACTCGCGCGCCTTGCCGCTCTTTATGATTGGCGACGGAGCTGAGGGCAAGGGGCTCTTTATGAGGCGGTTTCCGTCCGACGTATCGCCTGCCGTACTGATAAAGGGAATGCGCTCGGAGCTTGAAGGTCGCTCGCTTCCCGATATCGGTGCCTACCGCGGCGCGGGCTTCTTTGCCTCGGTTGACTCACCTACGGTAAGCTTTCTCGGAAGAAGCATAAAATTTACGCACACCGAAACGATGATATTAAGATACCTGATATCGAGCTACCCCACGCCGAAATCGGCAAAGGATATTTTGATTCACGCATTCCGTCTATCAAGGCTGCCCGAGCCTACGAGTGTCAGAACGCAGATATCCTGTATGAACAAGAAGATACGCGAGTCTGAGGGGCGGCCGCTTATCGAGTTCGTTGCCGACAGCGGCTACAGACTGAGCGCCCCATCGGACAAGCCTTTCTCTTACCTTTCAAAGAGCTGCTCAGGATAATTTTTCGTTTCGGTCAAAAGTACAAGTCCTCCCTTCATAGAATTGATAAGGCGAGCCCTGATAACCCCGGGCTATTGCAGAAGGGAGTTTCGTATGTTTGATTTGGGTAGGCTGCTTCTACGCTTTATTTCGCTTATTCTCGGTATAGAGGAAACCGCAAGCTTTCCGCCGCCGCTATCAAAGGACGAGGAAGAGGAGCTGTTTGAAAAGAAGCTTGCAGGCGACTCTCGGGCACGCGATAAGCTGATTGAGCACAACCTTAGGCTCGTGTCGCATATTATCAGAAAGTATTACTCGTCATACGAGTACCCCGACGAGCTTTTATCTATTGGAAGTCTTGGGCTTATAAAGGCTGTTGACTCCTTCCGTCCAAGCTACGGCACGCGGTTTGCAACCTACGGAGCAAAGTGCGTACAGAACGAGATACTTATGTTCTTCAGAAGCAAGAAGAAGCGGCTTGGAGAGGTGTCGATAAACGATACGATAGACGTTGACAAGGACGGAAATCCGCTCACCTACCTTGATATTATCAGCGTTGAGGAAAGCATTGAGGGCGAGCTTGACCTGAAGGCGTATATCGAGCGAACGCGCAGTCTTGTCGAGAGCGTGCTGGGGGAGCGCGAGCGTGAAATAATCGTTCTGCGATACGGGCTGTGCGGATATCAGCCGAGAACGCAAAGAGAGGTTGCAAAGCACCTTAATATTTCGCGCTCGTACGTTTCGAGGATAGAAAAGAAGGCTCTCTCAAGGCTGAAGGAAGCCTTCGGGCGCGACGTGCCCTCCTTTGACGACCTATAAATTTATTAAAATCAGGCTGATTTTTTTTAGGACGGTTTTTAAAAAAACGCAAATAATCCTTTAACAGAAATAAGGTGTCAGCTTTTTTAATTATCACAGAGCTTTCAGGTATAAATTCCGTGCCGTGCGGAATAATAACGACGGACACTGTCCGCAAAATAAGAAAAGGCACGGTCATAAACGTCTATGATGATTATAAACAAAATAGCGCTTATTCTCACTATAGTAGGCGCGCTCAACTGGGGACTGGTCGGACTCTTTACCTTCGACCTTGTTGCCTGGATTACAGGCGGTGCGGGCACCGTGCTTGCAAGAATTATATACGTTCTTATAGCTCTTGCAGGTGTTTGGTGCATTTCTCTTCTCTTTATGGATAACGAAGAGGTCAGAGATTCGCGCTCGCACGCATAACTCAAAAAAGAAAAGTCGGAGAGCCTCGCTTGAGCCTCTCCGATATTTTTTTGTTTAGAAGGGTATGAAGAATTTGCAGACAAAGAGTACCGAAAGTATGATTGTAAGCCATGATACGTCCTTCCACTCTCCGCGGCAAATCTTGATAAGGCTATAGCTAAGAAGTCCAAGTCCGATACCGCTGCCGATAGAGCCCGTAACAGGCATTGCAATAAGCATAATCACAACCGGAACCGATGCCGACGCGTCACTGTAATCCACCTCGCGAAGCGAGTTAATCATAAGCGCGCCTACGTATACGAGAGCTGCCGAGGTTGCGGGTGCGGGGATTATCGCCGCTATCGGGGAGATAAACATACAGGCAAGGAACAGAAGTCCCGTAACTACAGACGTAAGTCCCGTTCTGCCGCCCGCCTTGACGCCTGCCGCAGACTCAACGAAGGTGGTAACCGTGGGAGTACCGGTTATAGCGCCGACACATGTGCCGACAGCGTCCGAGAGAAGGCACTTTCCCGCATCGGGAACGTTATCGTTCTCGTCGAGCATATCAGCCGCCTTGCAGGTGCCGTAAAGAGTACCTATGGTATCGAACATATCTACCATACAGAATGTCAGAACCGTCATAACAACCGAGAAATATCCAAGCTCAAAGAGAGTGCCGAAGTTGAACTTGAAGAGGGTAAGCTCTGCCATTTCCGAGAAGGGCGGCAGCCAGCTTGCGCTTGCAAGAGATGCGAAGGGATTGACACCCGTAGCAATCCAGGACACAACCCAATAGAAAACAGACGCTCCCGCTACGCCGTAGAGGATAGAGCCGTTAATATTCTTATGCGAGAGAACCGCAATAAGAACTATACCTATAAGAAGGGTGAGAACGTGGATAACCATAGTTAAGTATATTCCCTTGTCCATCATAACCGATGCGCCCTGACCGAAGAAGTCGGCGAGCATATAGTTAGAGCCGAAGCCCGAGTCAAGGACGGTATCGTTAGAGCCAAGACCGATGTTAACGAGCATAAGTCCTATGCCCGCCGAGATGCCGAGTCTGACGTTGCCGGGAATTGCCTCGACTATCTTCTCACGAACCTTGAAGAGCGAGAGGATAATAAATATAATACCCTCTATAAGAATTATGCACAGTCCTGCCTGTATACCTTCTACGATGGTAACGCCTGCTGCTGCGGCAATAGATGCACAAACGGTTGCAAAATAGGAGTTAAGTCCCATTCCCGGCGCAAGAGCAAAGGGCTTGTTTGCAAAGAGTCCCATCATAATGGTTGCCGCAGCCGAGGAAATAACCGTTGCAAGGAAGATAGCCTTCCAGATGCCCTGGCTTGCATCAAAGCCTGCGATAAGATTGGGGTTCAGGGCGATTATGTACGCCATTGTAAGGAAGGTGGTAACGCCTGCCATAATCTCGGTTTTTATGGACGTTCCGTTTTCCTTGATTTTGAAATACTTTTCAAGAAAAGCCTTCATTTTCTGCCTCCTGTTATTTTTTAAGACAAGGATATTATAAAGCAATTCTGTAACAAAGTCAACAGTTTATTAACAATTACCGACCTCTTTTCCATTTTTTCCCTAGTAATTGCCCCTGTGGAATATTTTTTTCAGAGGCATAAAATAATATAGAAGCAGGATTTAATTCTCCTATGTTTAAGATGCCGAAAAAAATGGCAAAATAATCACGGAGAATATTTCTCGGTAAAACCAAAAGGAGAAGAAAAAAAGCCTGCCGAGCCTCGGCAGACTTAAGAGAATTAAAATGAACATACGACGCGGAGATATTTATTATGCCGACCTCAGCCCTGTGGTTGGCAGTGAGCAAGGGGGGCTGCGCCCCGTTCTCATAGTTCAGAACGACGTTGGAAATAAGTACAGCCCGACGGTTATCGCGGCGGCAATAACCTCTAAAATGAGCAAAACAAAGCTCCCGACGCACATCGACGTGCCGGGAGAGGACGCAGGACTTGCAAAGGACAGCATTATTCTTTTAGAGCAGATAAGAACGATAGACAAAAAGCGTTTGAAGGAGAAGATGGGACACCTCGACGAGCGCACTATGACCAGCGTTAACAGCGCAATTCAGGTAAGCTTCGGACTTGGGGGTATTTCAAGAGAAAACGAATCCACCTGAAGAAGGGCGCTCCTTCGGGCATATTTTAAGAGCGGGCGGCATAAGATTAGCTACAGGGACGGTAAAATCACAGCCGTCCCGTCTAGTAAAAAGGACACGGAAAGGTATGGTCATGAACTCTTATAGTCCCGAGGGGATGCTGATTTCCACCGAAAAAAACTACCGCTATATTTCGTCAGAGAAAGGACTCGAGGAGGCGCTGAGAGATGGCGCAATACTCGAGGCTCCCGTACTGCTTTGCGACTCGGAGTTTAATCTTCACGTTGAGCTGCCGTCGGGGCTTGCGGGAATAATTCCGAAGGACGAGGTGATTTATTCACGGGAGGGCGAGCCTGCAAAGGACATTGCCATTCTCACCCGTGTCGGAAAGATTGCCGCCTTCAAGGTTCTGGGCTTTGTCAAAAGAGGCGGCAGACAGATTGCTCTGCTCTCGCGAAGAGCCGCTCAAAGAGAATGCTACGAGAATTTCATTTCAGATATCGTTCCCGGGGATATTATCCCCGCGAGGGTTACTCACCTTGAAAGCTTCGGTGCGTTCGTTGACATCGGCTGCGGTATAGTTTCCCTGCTCTCCATAGACTGCATTTCGGTATCGAGGATTTCACACCCATCGGCAAGACTTGCCGTAGGCGACGTAATCCGCACGGTTGTAAAATCGGTTGACGAGCGGGGAAGGCTATCGGTTTCTATGCGCGAGCTGCTTGGAAGCTGGGAGGAAAATGCCGCGGGATTTCGCGAGGGAGAAACAGTCAGGGGGATTGTCAGAAGCATTGAGAGCTACGGAATTTTCGTAGAGCTGACTCCAAACCTTGCAGGGCTTGCCGAATACCGTGAGGACGTTCTTGTCGGGCAGACGGCGGCGATATACATAAAAAGCATTATTCCCGAAAAGATGAAAATAAAGCTTATAATTATCGACGTTTTTGACGAGCCGAAAAAGAAGCTTCTGCCAAAATACTTTATCGACACCGAAAATGTCAGTCACATTGACTCCTGGTCATACTCACCGAGGGCGGCGAAAAAGATTATTGAAAGCGTATTCTGACAAGGCAGCCTTGTGATTAAAATTTATAATAAAAAAACGAGATGGAATTTGCAGGTCTTGGAGCTTCCATCTCGTTATTTTATTCAGCTGACAGTCCCTTGATTTTCACCTTTCGATTTCAGCTTAAGCTCAAACGAGCTCAAGGCTATAAGCGTTTGAGATGGGACGTAGAAGAGCCATATAAGGTTTATATCCGAGTGTATTATGCGGTATATGAGCGAGCTCTCGGCAAAATCAAAGTACATACCGTCCATAACCGACAGCCCGACGACCGTGTCGCAGAGAATAAAAAAGACAAGCCCTACAGCGAAAATCAAGGAGTCCTTGCAGTAGATAAATGCATAGACGATATTCACTGTCAGATTTGCGTAATAAAACATAGACACAATGCTCAGTGCGTCGGTCTTATCACGAAGTACGGCGAGCGTGAGTATAATTGCAAGGAGAGAGGCGGATATTCTTATCAGAGTATGTTTTATGCGTCTGTCCTTGTCCGAGTCGGAATAAAGCAGCCTTATAAAATAGGAGAGCTGGGCAAATGAGAAGAAAATCATAGCCACAAGCTTATACTGCGGCTTGATAATTACCAAAAAGAGGTCGGATACGACGGTAAAGAGGAGTCCTGACGAGGTTGATATGCTTTTTCCGTCCTTTGAGAGGTAGAAAAGCGAAAAAACGAATGCGAGAGTGACCGACGAGAATGATATTATCTCGTTTACCCTGCCCCCGGTCGTCTGTATCAATACGAAAAATACAGACTCCAGAAGAAGAAAGCAAAGCGGCAAAATCAAGCCGCTTTTGTCTTTAGTGAGCATTTTGCAGAACCAGCCTTATTGATAATGAAGCGCGAGGTATAGAAGATAATCGCCGAAACAAGCATAAATCCAAGCACGTAAATCGCGAGGAACACGGGATACGGAACGGCTGTGTAAACCGTATCGAGAATCGGAAGCGTGCACTCAAAATAGGGGCTTATAAAGAACATATTGAAGGTATCGTCCATTCCGTTGGATACAAGCACGTGATAGCCGACAACGTCAAGAACAAGCGCAACCGAAAGCAGAGCTGCGAACACTGCGACAGCATAGAAATAATGCTTATGCAGGTATCTGTTACGGTTATAGACTATAGTCAGAGCGCCTATAATAACCTGCAGACCGTGGTGCAAGAGCGACTGATAGTTTATACCTATATAATCGCAAAATACGTCGCCGGGGTAAATACAAACGACAAGACCTCCAAAGAAGGCGAAGGTTGCTACGTAGAACATAACGGCGTCGTGCAGCTTACCCTCGGGAAGAAGGGCAACAAGAGGAAACACGTACAGAGGCGTTGCACAAAGCTGGAACGGGAACTGATACCAAGCATAATCCCAGACGGCTACCCCGTCCTCTACTTCCATAGAAAACACAAGCTCTCGGTATATTTCACAGATTACCATAACAATCCAGGCAACCAGAACTATGCGCCTGTAGGTTTTAGCATCACAATCACGGAATTTCAGACAAAGAAGAACCGCCGCTACCATTATAACCGCAAAGGCAATTATATGAAAGACTCCGAAGGTTTCGGGCGCTTCAGCCTCTGCTTGCAGAAAATGTATCATTTTTTCAAATGCATTCATTACCGCACCTCAAATCAACTAAAATATTTTTAACAATGAACATTCTATCATTATTTACAGTGTGTTTCAATGAGAAAAATTATCATTTAATAATATTTAATATTTGCGTGTTTTTTCACAAATTAAGCTCCCCTCCGACAAGGTACGCTTAAGCGAATATCTGTACTGAAGGGGAGCGAAGTTAATTATGTTTTTCAGAAGCGGGAGGAGTATTCCTCAAGGTCAACAATCTTGCCTGTGACACGCGACTCCTCAGCAGCAAAGGCGATGAGGTGGTTGTCGCAGGACTCGGCAATATCACACACCGAGAAGTTCGGGATACCCTCAAGGACGTCGCGAAGCGCATCGACAATTCCGTCGTCGCCGCCGCCGTGGCCGCCGTTGATATTGTCAGCGCCCTGTGCGTCGAGGTCGATTTCCCTGTCGGACTTATCAAGGAAATGATGCACTCTGATTATCGGATTGGTAAGCATGCCCTCGATAACTCCCTTAGTGCCGCCTATCTTTATTCTTCTGCCTCCCTCATCGAATGCCGACATAGAGAAGGTAGCAAGAATTCCGTCCTCGAACTCGAGGTTAACAACCTGATGGTCTACGACGTTGTTTTTGCACTTATATACGCACCTTCCGTAATCAGTGGTGGTAATCGAACGGATTATATCCTCGTCGGTGGGTGCGGCAAGCTTCGTACAGGTGGAGCGGAACCAATAATTGTCCTTATCGTCAAGGTAGAGCTTCTTTGAGTAGAAGGGGCACTCCTCGCTGTGAGGACAGCCGTCTGTGCAACGCTCGGGCGCATCCTTCGGCGCGTTCTCCTCAGTGAAGTACGTAAGAGTGCCGAAGCTCGATACGCGCTTGCACTTCTTATCGACAAGCCAGGCGAGTATATCCATATCGTGGCAGGTCTTCTGCACTATCATGGGGGTGGTTTCGTTACTGTCGCGCCAATTTCCGCGGACGAAGGAGTGGCTCTGGTGTACTACGCCGACAGGCTCGCTGTGCTGAATTGAAAGCACTCTGCCAATCTCGCCGCTCTTTATGATATCCTTGAGAGCTCTGAAGAACTTCGTATAGCGGAGAACGTGACAAACGAGAACGAACACTCCGCGCTCCTCTGCGGCGCGCTGAATACGTCTGCACTCCTCGGGAGTGGCTCCCGCGGGCTTCTCAAGAAGAAGGTTATAGCCCTTCTCTATCGCCGCAAGTGCGGGTGCTACGTGGTCGCGGTCCATCGTTGCTATGATTGCAACGTCTGCCATTTTCGGCATAGCGAGCAGAGGCTCCCAGGTATCAAAGCAGAGCGAGTCGTCTATTCCGTGGAGTTTTTTAATATACTCACGTCTTTCCTCTATCGGCTCGGCTACCGCAACAAGCTCGAAGTAGTCAGAGCGCGCAAGCGTTCTGTCAGTGTAGCATTTTCCGCGGCTTCCCGCGCCGATAAGTATAAGTCTTTTCTTTGAATTCTGTGACATTTTTTCTCCTTTTTATAAACAAAAGCATTGACTTGAAACAACGCGTATGCTATAATTAACTTAAATAAAATAAATTCGGACGGAAAAATTTCCTATAATAAGGATACAACAAAATTTCTTTAAAGTCAATGCATTTATTAACTGATTTGTGGATTTTTTAACTGTCTTTTTATTTTGGAGATATTATGCATTCATTAAACTATTATGCATTTCACGATGACATCGGGCCTCTTCACAGCAGAAAGAACAGCCTCAACAGATGCAGCAGAGAGTCGGTTGAGCGCCCTCTTATAGTAAACTGCGCGGGCGAGATTGACTCGATGTGGGCGTTTAAGACCGACAACGTTGAGGGAAGGCTTGACTATTACCTACTCTACGTTGTCAAGGGCGAGCTGATATTGGACGTTGGCGGCAAGGACGTCGTATGCACGACAGGCTCGTTCGTTCTCTATCCGCCAAAGACGAGATACATATACAGGCACTCGGCTACGGGGGAGATTGACTACCTCTGGGTACACTTTACCGGCTCTGCCGTTGCACAGACGCTTGAAAAATACGGACTTATGCTCTATCCGCACGTCAATACAATTAAGCACGACGACGGAATTACATCAAGATTTACAAATCTCTTTACCGCCTTTATCAAGCAGGACAAGTTCCGCGACGACGAGCTTTCCCTGCTTCTTGACCGCCTTCTTATCTCGCTTGCAAGAAGGCTTTCGAGCGACGGGGAAAATTATCTTCAGCTCAAAACCTCGGTTTCTTACATCAACGCACACTACAACCACGAGATAAGAATTCCCGAGCTTGCGAAGATGGAAAACATCAGCGTATCGAGATACAATTCCGTATTTAAAAGGCTCTACGGTATGTCGCCTGTCGAATATATTACAAAGATGAGAATTTCCTCTGCCTGCGAGCTGCTCGGTGGCACGGATTTGTCGGTTAAGGAGATTTCGCTTATGACGGGATACTCCGACTCGCATTTCTTCAGCAGAGTATTCAAGGCGCAGACCGGAATTTCTCCGTCGGACTACAGAAAGAGGCAGTGATATGGTAACGCTCGGAAACGATTGGGACGGGCTGCTTTCAGAGGAGTTCGAAAAGGATTACTATTTAAAGCTCCGCGAGTTTTTGAAGGACGAATACAAGACGAGAAGAATTTATCCGTCGATGTACGATATCTTCAACGCGCTGAAAACTACCTCTTATAAGGACACGCGCGTAGTTATCCTCGGTCAGGACCCTTACCACGGCGCGGGACAGGCTCACGGGCTTTGCTTCTCGGTAAAGCGCGGTGTCACTCCCCCGCCCTCGCTGAAGAACATTTTCAAGGAGCTAGAAACCGAGTTCGGAATTTCCGAGCCCGAGTGCGGCGAGCTTGTCGGCTGGGCAAAGCAGGGAGTCTTGCTTCTCAATACCACGCTGACCGTCAGAGAGGGCGCTCCGCAGAGCCACAAGGGGCGCGGCTGGGAAATATTCACCGACAGAGTTATCTCTCTTATAAACGAAAAGCCCGAGCCTGTAGTATTCCTTCTCTGGGGCGGTAACGCAAGGCAGAAGAAGGCTCTTATTACTAGCCCGAAGCACTTGATTTTAGAGTGCGCGCACCCGAGTCCCCTGTCGGCTTACGCAGGATTTTTCGGCTGCAATCACTTTATTCGCGCAAATGAATTCCTCGCCGAGTGCGGTCTGCCGACTGTCAGGTGGGAACGTATCAACGACTATAACTAAAGCAAAACAGGAGATTCAGAAAATGAAGGCACTTAAGGAAAAGATTATTAAGGAAGGCACTATTCTTCCCGGCGGAATACTCCGCGTTGACAGCTTCTTAAATCACCAGATTGACGTAGGACTTGTCAGCGAATGCGGCAAGGCTTGGTACGAGATGTTTAAGGATGCAGGCATTACCAAAATTCTTACTATTGAGTCGGCGGGTATCGGAATTGCGGCGCTGACCGCGCAGTACTTCGGTGTTCCTGTGCTTTACGCAAAGAAAACGCGCAGCGCGGCTATCGGCTCGGAATATCTTTCGTCGAAGGTTGTTTCCTACACCCACGGTCAGGTGTACGACGTTATAGTCGGCAAGAATTATCTTACTCCAGAGGACAGAGTTCTCATCGTTGACGATTTCCTCTCGGGCGGCAGCGCGCTCAAGGTGCTTATCACCCTTACCGAGATGGCGGGCGCGAAGGTTGTCGGCGCAGGCATAGCTATCGAGAAGGCATACCAGAGTGGCGGCAAGAATCTCCGTGAGCTCGGCTACAGAATCGAATCGCTTGCAAAGATTGAGTCAATGAGCCTCGAGGAAGGCATTAAGTTTGTTGATTAATAGCTTGCAGAGGACTTTCGTAAGCGATGTAAGCCACCTTTTGAAAAGCTAGGTAAGGCTTATCGTTAAGACTTTCAACCGCTAATATCTAAAAAAAGTAGAGCTCGGACGTACCGTTTACGAACGTCCGAGCTCTTTATATATGTGAAAACTTACACTAATGCGGTTATAAGGAAATAACCGAGGACGAGGGCGCCGAGGATTATGCGGTAGATGCCGAAGGGGGCGAAGCTGTGGCGCTTGACGAAGTCCATAAGGAATTTAATCGCGAAGAGCGATACGAGGAAGGATACGACGAGTCCGACTGCAAGCAGGAGAAGCTCGCCGCCCGAGGCGGTGTTGCCCTCGAGGAAGAACTTGACTGCCTTGAGGCCCGAGGCTCCGAGCATTACGGGGATTGCCATAAAGAATGAGAACTCTGCCGATGCCTCGCGCGAGACACCCGTGAGCATTCCGCCGAGGATTGTCGAGCCCGAGCGCGAGGTGCCCGGGACGAGCGAGAGCACCTGGAAGGCGCCTATTGTGAGCGCGTCCTTATAGGTAAGCTCGTCGACGGTTTTTATGCGCGCTTCCTTGCCCTTCTTATGCTTTTCGATAAGTATAAAGGCGACGCCGTATATAATAAGCGCTGCCGCAACTACTGCGTAGTGCATAAGATATGAGTCGATAAGGTCGTCAAAGAGCAGTCCGAGAACTGCCGCGGGAAGAACGCCGACCACTACCTTAAACCAAAGCGTCCAGGTCGCTCTTCTCTGCTCTGCGCTCTTTTTTCCCGAGAAGGGATTGAGCTTATCGAAGAATAGGACGGGCACGGCGGCTATTGCGCCGAGCTGAATTACAACGAGGAATAGCTCCTCGAACTCGGGAGATACGTTAAGGCGCATAAGCTCGTTGACGAGTATCATATGTCCTGTCGAGCTTACGGGAAGCCATTCGGTAATTCCCTCAATTATTCCTATTATTATCGCTTTGAGAAATTCAATAAGTTCCATAGCTGCTCCTTTACTTTGCTCTGATTATATCGCCGACCTTGATTTCGCCGTCGGCTCTCATATAGAAGGTCATATAGGGGTGCGGTGTTGACTCTATTGGGTTCATATCTGCGTCGTAAAGCTCGGTTACGGTGAGCTCTCTGCCGATTTTGCCGGGGGTGAGAAGCTCGATTTTATCACCGAGGGTCATTTTGTTGCGCTGGGTGAACTGGGCAAGCGAGCTCTCGGCATTATATGCCGTGCAGGTGGCAAGATATGCCTTATCCTTGATGTAGCCGTTATTTGAGGCGAGGTTTGCGTCGGTGTGTGAGTCGGTGAAATAGTAGCCTGTGTTATACTCTCTGTGGCTGACCGACAGAAGCTCGTCATACCAGCGCGGGTCGTACTCGTAGCTACCCGAAAGGTAGGAGTCGAGCGCCATTCTGTAGGCGTTAGTCGCGACGGCGGCATAGTATGCCGATTTCATTCGTCCCTCGATTTTGAAGGAATTTATTCCCGCCTCGCAAAGCTCCGGAATATGCTCTATCGTACAGGTATCGCGGCTTGCCATAATGAAGGTTTCGCCGTTTATCTCCTCGACGGGCATTTTACAGTCGGGGCGCTTCTCTTCCTCGATTTCGTAGCCTGAAATTCTGTAATTCCAACGGCAGGGCTGGGCGCACATTCCGCGGTTGGCATCTCTGCCTATAATATGGTTGGAGAGCAGGCATCTGCCGCTGTAGGACACGCACATTGAGCCGTGTATAAAGCATTCAAGCTCAAGTTCCTCGGGAATATTCTGCCGTATAGCACGGATTTCGTCGAGGGTAAGCTCACGCGCAAGCACAACACGCTTTGCGCCAAGCCCGTACCACGCGCGGCAGGCGGCGGCACTCGAGGCATTCGCATGGGTTGAAATATGAATTTCCATATCGGGAAGCATCTTCTTGACGAGCATAAGCACGCCGACGTCGGCAATTATCATAGCGTCAAGCCCTACGTCCGAAAGCTCCTCAAGGTATTTTTCAAGCTCGGGGTACTCATACTCGCGAGGCATAGTGTTGAGAGTGAGATAAACTCTGACTCCTCTTTCGTGCGCGTAGGCTACCGCCTCGCGCATCTCGTCAAGCGTGAAATTGTCGGCGGCGGCACGCATACCGAACACCTGTCCCGACAGATATACCGCATCGGCTCCGTAAAGGATTGCCGCGCGCATTTTTTCAAAATTTCCCGCGGGGGAAAGTATTTCGGGCTTATTCATTTTTTATCCTTTCGGTATCATAATAAGGTCTATTTCCCAAGCGGGCAGACATCTCTCGCGCCGAAGGTACAGACAGTATTCGGGATAGCTTTCGTGAAGGTAGTTTACAAGGAAAAATATATCTCTGCTCCTGTGATAGAGCGATACCAGAAGCACCGGGGAATGCTCACGGATTATCCCTCGAGAGCCGACAAGCGCCTCGTATTCCGCGCCCTCAACGTCGTACTTGATATAGTCTATCTGAGCGTCAGAAAGAGAGTCGAGCGTAACCAGTCTGACCGACTGCTCCTTGTGCTCAAAGGAAGCGGTCGCCGATATTGTGGAATTCCTGTTTCCGCTGGAATTAAAGTCACCAAAGGAGTCATCACACCATGCGGCGGCATTAATCGGGATTATCTCCACACCGCTTTCTGCCTCGGAATAAGCCTTGAGTTTGCGAAAATTACGCAAATCAGGCTCTACAGCATAGATTCTTTTGAGCGACGGAATATATGCCTTCATCTCCTCTGCGGTATCGCCGCGATATGCTCCGGCATCAATTGCAAGAGAGATTTTCTTCCTGTTAATAAGCTCGTAGAGCTCGCACTTTTCGGAGTATGCAGAGGTAAGATATTTCATTTTTCCCGTCAGCTTGAAGCGGATTACAGAGGCAAAGCACCGCCTTGAATCCTCGTCGGAAAGAGCGGAGTAGGCTTTGAGAATTTCTTCATAATGAGTATTGTAAAAATCTCTGTCAAAATACTCCGAGGCACCGGCCACAGGCATATCCGGGACGTACATTGTATAGCTTTCGTCGATGTCCTCGAGCATTCCGAGCACCTCTTCCCTACGCGTGGCGAAGGAGAGTACTATAACAAAATCGGAATAGCTTTCCTTGATTTCCGAGAAGGACTTGACCCTGTAGCCACGGTATGAGTGACCGCGCACAAAGCCGTCAGAGGCGAATACGTCTGTGACACTTATAGAATATTTTTCAAATCTTTCAAAAAGCTTGTCCGCACCGTTACCCATTCCGTATACAACTATCGGTCGGCTCTCACGCGAGAGCTCGTCCCACATATCGGACTCGCATGGGTAGGCGGGCAAGAAGCAGCTTTCATAAGGCATATTGTTCTCTTTTGCTCCAAATTCGGTTTTATTTATTTTATATTAAATTGAAGGAAATGTCAATAGCAAACTGCATTTTCGAAGGATTATGCCGCGCGTCGGGGGCCGCAACCGACGGTTGCGGCTTTGCAACAAAGACTCTCTTGCATTTTTTCAAAAAAGGTGCTACAATATAATCAGCCGAGGAAGCTTGGCGGAAAGGAGAATTTTTATGACTTTAGCAGAAAAAATCATTGCCCTGCGCCGTGCAAGGTCAATGTCACAGGAGGAGCTTGCCGACAAGCTCTTCATTTCAAGACAAGCGGTATCGAAATGGGAATCGGGACAGTGCGTGCCTGATATTGATAATATTGTAAGGCTCTCTGAAATTTTCGGAGTCAGCTGCGACTACCTACTTAAGAGCGATGATGCGACATCTGATGCTCCCGAGGGGGAAGCGGCTCACGTGCGTAAGGTCAACCGACATGAGGCCGAAAGCTATATGGCTCTGTCGAGAAAGGGCGCGTACCTTATCGGGCTCGGGGTGTTTCTCTGTATCATAGCTGCAATTCCCCTTTTACTTATCAGTGCGGCAATCGACGGCGGCATATTACAGATTAAGGAATCGCTAGGCTTTGCAATCTCGATTGCTGTGCTTCTTTTACTCGCGGCGGCAGCAGTAGCTCTGTTTATCTACGCAGGCTGCAAGTTCTCTGAATTTTCTTATCTCGAAGAGGACTTCGAGCTTGACAGAGAATATCGCGACAGTCTGTGCCGTGAGAGCGGAAAAATCAACAAGAGATTTTCACTTGGAATAATCGTCGGCGTATCTGCAATCATAGTTTCGGTAATTCCCTTTATCACTCTTGGAATTATGCAGATATCCGATTTCGTCACAATCGCCGCTCTATGTGCTACTATGCTTGTCGTAGGAATTGCCGTTGCTGTTATAATCACAGTCGGGCTGCCGAAGGGAGCGCATGACAGACTGCTCGGCATCGGCGAGTATTCAAGAGATAAAAAGCGCAGAGGCAAGGCACTCGAGGCAGTTTCCTCGGTTTATTGGCCGGTTGTGCTTATAGCTTATCTCGGATATAGCTTCCTCTCGTCTGACTGGGGTATTTCCTGGATTATCTGGCCTATAGCGGGTATCGTTTTCGGAGTTATCGAGGCTATCTTCTCGTTAAAGGACGGCACGAAAGCTGGCAAAGATTAAAAATCTATTGAAAAAAGCTTTCCTTTGTGCTAAAATATAGGCGTAAATTATTTTGAAAGGCTAAAAACATATGGACTGCTTATTCTGTGCTATTATCAAGGGAGAAATCCCCTCGAAGAAGGTGTACGAGGACGACTCTTGCTACGCATTCCTCGACATAAATCCCCAAGCGCCCGTACACTGCCTCGTCGTGCCGAAGGAGCATATTGCATCGGTTGATGCGATAAATTCGGAGTCTGCCGACAAGGTAGCGGCAATCTTCACCGCTATACCTAAAATTGCGGCATCGCTCGGGCTTACAAACGGATATCGCGTTGTCAGCAATATCGGCGAGGACGGCTGTCAGTCGGTAAAGCACCTTCACTTCCACATTCTCGGCGGCAAAAAGCTCTCGGAGAATATGGCGTAAAAACAAAAGCGAGTCACACCGCAATCGCTACTTCACAGGGCGCGGCAAGACTCGCTTAATTTTTTAGCCATAGCAGAATAAAAGTAAAAGGGTTCTTTGATTACAGCAGCACGAAGAACGCAACGGCGCTTACCGCTACTTCTAATATAAGAACCAATAGCAGAATTTTCGCCGTCAAGGATATCGCGGCACTGTCAGAGGAAACGGATATGCCTGCAAAAAGCAGAGCAAACGCCGTTGAAACCGCCTGCACGACAAGTCCCACTCCCATAAAAATAGTGAACACGAGCGCCCCCGCAATTGCGGTTGCCGCCTCCTCGGAATCAGGGATAGCCGAAATGTTAAACATAAACGATACAGCCATAACGCAGCCAAGCGTTGCTATGACACTAAAGACAATCGAGGTTATAAGTGTTCCCTTTTTCATAAAAACTCCTTTTTTCTTTATTTTACCATAACGTATTAAGTTTGTCAAGAAAACACGAAAAAAGCAAAAAGCAGGGCGATTGCCCTGCTTTTTGCTCGGAAGGATTAAACCTTTTCCTTAACCTTAGCTGCCTTACCAACTCTGGAACGAAGATAGTAGAGCTTAGCGCGGCGAACCTTCGCCTCACGGAATACTACAATCTTGTCAACGTTGGGAGAATGAAGGGGGAAGGTCTTCTCAACGCCTACGCCGTAAGAAACGCGTCTTACAGTGAAGGTCTCGGAGATTCCGCCGCCGTGCTTAGCGATAACGGTACCCTCGAACATCTGAATTCTTTCCTTCTCACCCTCGACGATCTTAACGTAAACCTTTACGCTGTCGCCGATGCCGAACTTGGGAACTTCGGTCTTAAGCTGCTCACTTACAAAAGCCTGGATCTTTTCCATTTTGGGCCTCCTTTATACTTCGGACGTTCGTACAGAGCATCGCAGAGGACCGTCCTGATAATACACCGGTATGCAAAATTGCATACGCACAGTTGTAGATATTTTATCATAAGAATTCAAAAAAATCAATAGGTTTTTAAAAAGTTTTCGGAAAAATGTTTGCTTTTTTAAAAAAATATCCGAAAAGCGCGTATTTTTTATCTCGGGACTTGAAATAGCCGTTAGAAAATGCTAAAATAATATAAAAAACTCGGGCACTTGGCGCTCGGGAGAAAACGGAGATAACTATGAAGCTACTTATTGCATCTGATATACACGGCGACCTTGACAGTGCCGAGGCGGTGCTCTCGGCATACGAGAGAGAGGGGGCAGACAAGCTCTTACTTCTCGGTGACCTTCTCTATCACGGCCCGAGAAACGACCTTCCGACAACCTACAACCCGAAGGCTGTAATCGAGCTTTTGAATAATAATAAGGATAAAATTCTTGCGGTAAGGGGCAACTGCGACACCGAGGTCGACCAGATGGTGCTTACCTTCCCTATCCTCGCGGATTACGCCTATCTCTCTCTTGACGGACTGTCGGTATTCGCAACTCACGGTCATCACCACAACACCGCAACGCCCCCTCCGCTCAGAAGGGGTGAGATACTTCTTCACGGACACACTCACGTGCTTTGCGCCACTCCGTTCGGTGACGGAAACTGGTATATCAACCCCGGCTCGGCGGCTCTCCCGAAGGAAGGCAACCCGAGAACCTACGCGGTATATGAGAACAGAGCCTTTACCGTAAAGACACTTGACGGCGCGCTGGTTCTGAAAAAGGAGTTCTGAGTAGCATAGTCGAACACATACGCCCTACGGCGGAAATTTTCCGTGTCTTTCACCGCGGCTTCCCCTGCGAAGCCCACACCCGTAGGAGAATAACAGAGCAAAACAATAAGGCGCACCGACAAAGCAAGCCAAATAAATCTATCAATCCCGAGAAGCTGCTGCGGAAAACCCCGCAGAGCTTCTTTTTTATATCAATAGAGAAATCCGGGCTTTGTTCATATAATGAAAATACCATTTTCCGGTTTTTCCAAAAAGTGGACTTTTTAACTGTGAGGAGCATTTTATGAACGGACTTGCATATTATGACGGAGTATTTGGCAAAAGAGATGAAATCAGAATACCGCTATCAGACAGGGCAATCTTTTTCGGTGATGCGGTTTACGAGGCGGCGGTAGGCACGGAGCGTCGAATTTTTCTCTTAGAGGAGCATATTGAGAGATTTTATAATAATATAAAAAAGCTTCACATTCCCTTCACGCTTGAGGCTAATGAGCTTGAAGAGCTGCTCTACCGATGCGTTCGCAAGGCGGGCTTTTCAGAGTATTTTCTGTATTTCCAGTGCTCGAGAAGATCCGACACAAGGCGGCACTCATACCTTTCGGCAGACGGCTGCCATTTTCTCGTTACAGTGGATTATTTTACCGTTTCCCCTCCAACCCGTGACCTTAGGCTGATAAGTGCCGAGGACCTGCGGTACAGATATTGCGACATCAAAACGGTAAATCTTCTGCCGGCGGTTCTTGCATCGGGTAAGGCAGAGGAGTCAGGGTGTGACGAAGCTGTGCTCTACCGAGGCGAGTGGGTAACCGAATGCGCTCACTCAAATATTTCAATTCTGAAGGACGGAAGAATATACAGCCATCCGACCGACAGCTTTATTCTGCCCGGAATTTCAAGGCGGCAGCTCTCTGTTGCGGCGCGGGAGCTTGGAATTCCGTTTGCCGAGGAGCGCTTCACCCTCTCCGACTGCTTCTCCGCCGACGAGATTTTCGTGACCAGCACCTCAAGGCTTTGCTCTGCCGCCTCGGAGCTTGACGGCATAAGAGTAGGCGGCAGAGGCGGCGATATCCGTGAGCAAATTCTTGATACAATCTATTCAAAATATATTCTTGAATGTCGGTGAAAACAAAGAGAACAATTAATTTGACATTTTTTTCACAAAATATATTGCAATTCCTCCATAGCTGTGCTATAATTAATATTAATGTAATGTGCAGACACGCGCATTATCAAAACAGGAGGATAAAATCATGCTTAAAAAGCTTTCCACTATCCCTTTTACGGATACAGCGGAACAAAAGGCTGAGCTCGATGCGGTTGTCGCTAAATACGCAGGCGACCCCAGCCGTCTTATGGCTGCAATGCAGGACGCTCAGGGTATTTACGGCTACCTTCCCATCGAGGTGCAGAAGGTAATTGCTGACGGCGTTGGAGTACCGCTCGAGAAGGTATACGGCGTTGCCACCTTCTACGCTCAGTTCTCTCTTTCGCCCAAGGGCGAAAACCATGTTGCCGTATGTCTCGGCACTGCCTGCTACGTTAAGGGCTCAGGCGTAATTTATGACAAATTCCAGGAGCTTCTCGGTATCGGCGGCGACGAATGCACCGCTGACAGAAAGTTCTCTCTTACCGCTTCCCGCTGCATCGGTGCTTGCGGTCTTGCTCCCGTTCTCACCGTTAACGACGACGTTTACGGCAGACTTACCGCAAACGACGTTGAGGGCATTATTGCTAAGTACAACAAGTAATTGTTCCATCGCAAATCTTACCTTTGAGGGATTGCTATGAAAATTTCCGAAATCGTGAAAATGCTCGACGCAAGAGTTCTGTGCTGCGAGGACAAAACCGACAGGGAGGTCGACTCCGCCTTTGGCTGTGACCTTATGAGCGACGTGCTTGCCTACGTAAACGACCAGGCAATGCTGCTCACGGGACTTGTCAATCCGCAGGTTATCCGTACCGCGCTTATGCTTGATATGGTTTGTATCGTTTTCGTTCGCTCCAAGGAGCCGAGCAAGGAGATGATTGAGCTGGCGCGCGAGAACGGCATCGTTATGATGAGCACAAACAAAACTCTTTACACATCCTGCGGACTTCTCTACTCGGGAGGTCTTATAGGAACCGGCGAGGTGTGCAAATGAGTGACAGATTAATTTTTCGTTTCGATGTTGAGGGAGATGATTTCACTTCTGCAGGTCAGGCATCGGTGCAGGTAAAAAAGAACCTTCGCCAGCTTGGAATTGACTCCGAGACCATAAGAAGAGTGTCTATCGCAATGTACGAGGGAGAAATTAACATGGTCATTCACGCCGGCGGCGGCGTTGCGGAGGTCGCAGTTTGCGAGGATTACATAGAGATTGTTCTCGAAGACACGGGTCCCGGCATAAAGGATATCGAGCAGGCTATGCAGGCAGGATATTCTACCGCCTCTGACACCGTTCGCTCTCTCGGCTTCGGTGCCGGTATGGGACTGCCTAATATGAAAAAGAACAGCGACTCTATGACTATAGACTCTACGCCCGGGGTCGGCACCCGTATCGTTATGAAAATAATGTACGGAGGTAAGGCAAATGAAGGCGTATGAGCACTCGGTTCTTCTTGACACGCAGAAATGCACCGGTTGTACAACCTGCCTCAGGCACTGTCCGACAGAGGCGATAAGAATTAAGAACGGGCATGCCGTTATTGATTCAGAGCGTTGCATCGACTGCGGAGCCTGCATCAGATACTGCCCGAGCAAGGCAAAGAAGGCTGTATGCAGCAAGCTCTCCGATATGGACCGCTTCAAGTACAAAATTGCACTCCCTGCACCTACGCTGTACGGACAGTTTGACAATCTCGACGACGTGGACCACGTTCTCTCGGGACTTAAGAAGATAGGCTTCGACGACGTTTACGAGGTATCCAAGGCTGCCGAGCTGGTTTCGGCATACACGAGGCTGTATTTACAGACCGAGGGTGTCAGAAAGCCCGCGATAAGCTCCGCCTGCCCCGTAATTCTGCGTCTTGTCGCACTGCGCTTCCCTTCCCTCTCGGAGCATATAATTCACATGCTACCGCCTATGGAGATTGCCGCAAAGCACGCAAGAGAAAGAGCGCTGAAGGCTCACCCCGAGCTTTCGCCCGAGGATATCGGCGTATGCTTCATTTCTCCCTGCCCTGCAAAGGCAAGCTACGTCAAGGGCGGATTTGCGGGATATAAGAGCGCTATCGACGAGGTAGTATCTATCAGCGACATTTATTTCCTGCTTATAAGCAAGATGAAAAAGGACGAGGAGCCTGAAATGCTCTCGGAGTCCGGACGCATCGGCATAGGCTGGGCGCGCTCAGGCGGCGAGGCTACCGCAATATTCAACGAGGACTATCTCGCGGCTGACGGAATCGAAAACGTTATCCACGTGCTTGACCAAGTTGAAAACGGTAACATTCCCCCTCTTGAGTTTATCGAGCTTAACGCCTGCACGGGCGGCTGCGTTGGCGGTGTTCTCACTATGCAGAACCCATTCATCGCAAAGGCAATGCTTCAGTCGCTCAGAAGATACCTGCCCGTATCGCAGAACTCGCTCCCAAAAGATACAGCGTACATTCCCGCAGAGTACCTCTTTGAGGACCTGCCGGAGTACAACCCCATATCCCGTCTTGGCAATACGATTGCCGAGTCTATGAGGATTATGGCGGATATTCATAATTTGAAGGAAACGCTCCCCGGCATTGACTGCGGCTCCTGCGGCGCACCTACCTGCAGAGCCTTCGCTGAGGACGTTGTAAAAAATCTTGCTTCAATCGACGACTGTCATCTTCTGAAGGTGTGGCCGAAGAAGGAAGCAAAGGATTAAGCTTCCGGCAAGGGGCAGCTGCTCCGTTTGCCGAGAAAGGCATAAATATGACGGTAGAACGCTTCGCAAACGAGTTTGGCTTTGATATTCTCTGTATGCCCGCTCCGGAAAAGGAGATTTCGGGTGCATATATCGGAGACCTGCTCAGCTGGGTAATGGGAAAGGCAGAGCAGTCAAACGTTTGGCTAACCATTATGTCTAATATTAATACGGTAGCAGTCGCAACTCTCGCGGATACGTCCTGTATTCTTCTGTGCGAGGGTGTGAGGGCAGACGGAGAGCTTCTCCGTACCGCGAGCGAAAAGGGAGTTAACATACTCTCTACCGACTTAACCTCGTTTGAGGCTGCCGTTAAGATAAAGGATGCGGTAAGGTGAACCGCTACTATTACGACCTGCATATTCATTCCTGCCTTTCTCCCTGCGGTGACGAGGATAACACTCCAAACAACATAGCCGGTATGGCTTCGCTGTGCGGACTGAATATCGTTGCGCTCACCGACCACAACACAACAAAAAATTGCCCCGCATTCTTTACCGCGGCAAGGCGGCACGGCATCATTCCCATTGCGGGAATGGAGCTAACCACCAGCGAGGATATCCACGTTGTCTGCCTTTTTGAGGAGCTTGACGATGCTATGGCATTCGGCGAGTTCGTTCAGACAAAGAGGGTTCTTATTAAGAACAGGGTTGAAATTTTCGGAGAGCAGACGGTGCTCGACGGAGAGGATAACCCGATAGGCACAGAGGAATATTTTCTGCCCAACGCAACCGAAATTTCCATAGAGGACGTCTCGGAGCACGTCAGAAAATATCGCGGTATCTGCTACCCTGCCCACATAGACCGTGATTCAAACGGCATCATTGCAATACTCGGTACTATCCCCGAGAACAGCGATTTCAGACTCTTTGAGCTTCGTGACAGCGAGCACAGGGCCGAGTATGCCGAAAAATACGGACTGTCGGAGAGTCAGTTTATAATATCTTCCGACGCGCACTATCTTACAAATATGCGGGACAAGGAGAATTACTTTGACATCGAGGACGAGCCTTACAGCTCAGCACACGTCAGAAAAGAGCTCTTTAAAATATTAAGGAGTATATAGCTTATGAAGGAATTATCCCTTAACATACTCGACATTACCGAAAACTCCCTGAAGGCGGGGGCAACGCTCGTTACCGTGCTTATCGAGGAGTCGGAGAGCCTTATGAAAATCAGCATCGAGGACGACGGCGTCGGTATGACGGGGGAGGTGCTTTCTTCGGTGGAAAACCCCTTCTACACCACGAGAAAAACGAGGAAGGTTGGAATGGGTATTCCTCTGTTCCGCTTTGCGGCGGAGCAGACGGGCGGAGATTTGAAAATCAGCTCGCGCCATATTGACGAGTTCCCCGACGCTCACGGCACGCTCGTGTGTGCCACCTTTAATAAAGCACATATCGATTTTACGCCGCTCGGCGACGTAATTTCAACCGTAGTAACCCTGATACAGGGACACCCCGACAGAGATTTTCTGTTCATACACAAATCCGAGAGGGGCACGGTTACACTGGACACGCGAGAGCTGCGTTCAGTGCTCGAGGAGATTCCGCTCGACGCCTTCGAGGTTCTCTCGTGGATAAGAGAAAATCTTACCGAGCAATATGAGAGTATTAAGCAAATATAAAAAATATAAATTCCAGAAAGGAAGCAAAAAATGAAATCTTTGGCTGAACTTAAAGCAATCAAAGACAGAATGAGAGACAAAATCGTTATTCGCGAGGGCGCAAACGACACCCGCGTAGTTGTCGGTATGGCAACCTGCGGTATCGCAGCAGGCGCGCGTCCCGTTCTCAACGCTTTCGTTGAGGCGGTTAATAACGAGGGTCTCTATGAGAAGGTTACCGTTTCGCAGACCGGCTGCATCGGCTTCTGCCAGCTTGAGCCCATCGTTGAGGTGTTCGAGCCCGGTAAGGAAAAGGTTACCTACATCAAAATGACTCCCGAGAAGGTTTCGGAGGTCGTAGAAAAACATTTAAAGGGTGGCAAGGTTGTTACGGAGTACACCGTAGCAAGCGCCAACTAACGGAGGTTAAGTTATGATTCGTGCTCACGTGCTTATTTGTGGCGGTACAGGCTGTACCTCCTCGGGCTCTAAAACCCTTCAGGAGGCATTCAACAAGAATATCGCCGACTTCGGACTCGAGGAGGAGGTAAAGCTCGTTCAGACCGGTTGCTTCGGTCTTTGCGCCCTCGGTCCCATCGTTATCGTTTATCCCGACGGCACCTTCTACAGCCGCGTAACTGCTGACGACGTTAAGGAAATCGTTGAGGAGCATCTTCTCAAGGGTAGAATTGTTGAGCGTCTTGTTTACAGAGATACCGGCACAGACGAGATTGTTGAGAAGGCAAGAGAGAACGTTTCTCTTAACGACACCGCCTTCTACAAGTCCCAGAAGCGTATCGTTCTCCGTAACTGCGGTGTTATCGACCCCGATAACATTGAAGAGTACATTGCTATGGACGGTTACGCAGCGCTCGGTAAGGCTCTTACCGAGATGACTCCCGAGGACGTTATCAAGGTTGTTTCGGATTCCGGTCTTCGCGGAAGAGGAGGCGGAGGCTTCCCCACCGGCCGTAAGTGGGCTCTTTGCGCTCCCAACAAGGCAGACCAGAAGTACGTAGTTTGTAACGCGGACGAGGGCGACCCCGGAGCGTTCATGGACCGTTCCATACTCGAGGGTGACCCCCACGCAGTTATTGAGGCTATGGCTATCTGCGGTTACGCAGTTGGCGCAACCAAGGGTTACGTTTACGTAAGAGCTGAGTATCCTATCGCCGTTAACCGTCTCCAGAAGGCTATTGACGACGCTAAGGAATACGGATTGCTCGGCAAGAACATCTTCGACTCCGGTTTCGACTTCGACCTTGAAATCAGACTTGGTGCAGGCGCGTTCGTTTGCGGCGAGGAGACTGCGCTTATGACCTCTATCGAGGGTAACCGCGGCGAGCCCAGACCCCGTCCTCCCTATCCTGCAGTTAAGGGTCTTTACAACTCTCCCACAGTTGAGAACAACGTTGAGACCTTCGCAAATATTCCTCAGATTATACTTAAGGGCGTTGAGTGGTTCACTTCTATGGGTACCGAGAGATCCAAGGGTACTAAGGTATTCGCACTCGGCGGTAAGATTGAGCATACCGGTCTGGTTGAGATTCCTATGGGTACTACTCTCCGTGAGATTATCTACGATATCGGCGGCGGTATTCCCAACGGCAAAACCTTCAAGGCAGCTCAGACGGGCGGTCCTTCCGGCGGTTGTATCCCTGCAAGCCTTATCGACACCGAGGTTGACTACGATAACCTCGTTTCCATCGGCTGTATGATGGGTTCGGGCGGTCTTATCGTTATGGACGAGGACTCCTGTATGGTTGATATGGCGAAGTTCTTCCTTGAGTTCACGGTTGATGAGTCCTGCGGTAAGTGTACTCCCTGCCGTGTCGGTACAAGACGTCTTCTCGAGCTTCTCGACAAGATTACCGACGGTAAGGGTACTCTCGAGGATATTGACAGACTTGAGAACCTTTGCAACTACATCAAGCAGAATTCTCTTTGCGGTCTCGGTCAGACTGCTCCCAACCCCGTGCTTGCAACTCTTAAGTTCTTCCGCGACGAGTATATCGCTCACGTTGTAGATAAGAAGTGCCCTGCAGGCGTATGTAAGAACCTTCTTTCCTTCACTATCGACCCCGATAAGTGTATCGGCTGCGGCAAGTGCGCTAAGAACTGCCCTGTTGACACTATCGTTAAGACAGATTACGTTGCTCCCGGACACAAGCTCGCTTCCTATAAGATTGAGCAGGCTAAGTGCATTAAGTGCGGCGCTTGTATGAGTGGCTGTAAGTTCGGCGCAATCACCAAGAAGTAATGAAAGGAGCATAAACTGATATGGAAATGTTAAACGTTACAGTTAACGGCATTGCAGTAAGCGTGCCGAAGGGCTCCACCATCCTTGAGGCTGCCCGCGCAGCAGGCGTGGAGATTCCCACCCTCTGCTATATGAAAGAAAAAAACGAGATCGGCGCGTGCCGTATCTGCGTTGTTGAGGCTACCGGTGCAAGAGGTCTTGTAACCGCTTGTGTTTACCCCGTAACCGAGGGTATGGCTATCAGCACTAACACCGCTAAGGTTAGAGAGGCAAGAAAGACTACTCTTGAGCTTATCCTCTCCACTCACGACAAAAACTGCCTCTCCTGCTCCCGTTCCACCAACTGCGAGCTTCAGAAGCTTTGCCTTGAGTACGGTGTTGACTCCGGTGCTTTCGACGGCTTCAAGCCCACCTATGAGCTTGATTACTCTACTCCTCACCTCGTAAGAGACAACAACAAGTGTATCCTCTGCCGTAGATGCGTTGCGGTTTGCGAGGAGCAGCACGTTGCTGTTATCGGCGCTAACAACAGAGGTATCGACACCTGCATCGGACAGGCATTCGAACTTCCCCTCGGCGAGACTCCCTGTATCTCCTGCGGTCAGTGTACTGCAGTATGTCCTACCGGTGCGCTCGTTGAAAAGGACGATACCGACAAGGTATGGGCAGCTCTCGCTGATCCCACAAAGCACGTTGTAGTTCAGACTGCTCCTTCTATCAGAGCAACTCTCGGCGAATGCTTCGATATGCCTATCGGAACTAACGTTGAGGGCAAGATGGTTGCAGCTCTTCGCAGACTGGGATTTGAGAAGGTATTCGACACAAATACCGCGGCAGACTTCACTATTGTTGAGGAAGCTACCGAGCTTCTTGAGCGTGTAAAGAACGGCGGTACTCTTCCTATGATTACCTCCTGCTCTCCCGGTTGGGTTAAGTTCTGCGAGCTTTACTACCCCGATATGATTAATCACCTCTCCTCCTGCAAGTCTCCTCAGCAGATGGGCGGCGCGCTTATTAAGTCCTATTGGGCTGATAAGATGGGCTATGACCCCAAGGACGTATTCGTAGTTTCTATTATGCCTTGTACTGCTAAGAAGTTTGAGGTAGGCAGAGAGGATATGTGCGGCGCAGGCGAGGGTATCGTTGACGTTGACGTAGCTCTCACTACCCGTGAGCTTGCAAGAATGATTGGCAGAGCCGGCATTAAGTTCACTGCTCTTCCCGACGAGGAGTTCGACTCCGCACTCGGTATTGACACAGGTGCTGCCGTTATCTTCGGTGCAACCGGCGGCGTTATGGAGGCTGCTCTCCGTACCGCTAACGACGTTCTTACCGGCAAGGATAACAAGGAGCTTGAGTTCCACGAGGTACGCGGTACTGAGGGTCTCAAGGAGGCTACCTACAATATCGCAGGTATGGAAATCAAGGTTTGCGTTGCTTCCGGCGCGAAGAATGCAAAGGCTGTTATGGATAAGATTGCGAAGGGCGAGGCAGACTGGACCTTCGTTGAGATTATGGGATGTCCCGGCGGCTGTGTAAACGGCGGCGGTCAGCCTATCCAGCCTCAGCACGTAAGAGATACCGTAGACCTTAAGGCTGTAAGAGCTAAGGCTCTCTATGACCAGGACAAGGCTATGGCGATGAGAAAGTCGCACCAGAACCCCATTATCAAGGAAGTTTACGAAAACTACTTCAAGGGCGGTTACGGTTGCCACGCTGCTCATCACGCTCTCCACACCTCCTACGTTGGACGTAAGAAGTATAATATCTAATTTTTCAGGACGGGTGCAGAAATGCATCCGTCCTTTTTGTCTAAGAGGCGGAAAGCTCGGGGATATAATTATATGTTTTTGCAAAGAGGTGGAAAGCCTCGGAGATATGCTCATATAATAAGGTAGAGTATTTTCACGGGTAATGTAATTATTGCGGGATTATTTTGCATAATTATGCAGTATATGCAGGAATAGTTGCATAATATCTTTAATTTTAATTATAATATTTTATTTTAAATGCATTTTTTCTGAAAAAATATTCAAAAACCCCTTGACAAAACGGGAACTAAGTATTACAATATATCCGTTGATAAAATTAACTGTCTATTGGAGGACTGTAAAATGGATAAGAAATCAATTAAAAAAGTAGTGCTTGCGTACTCGGGAGGACTTGATACCTCTATCATTATTCCGTGGCTCAAGGAAAACTATAACAACTGCGAGGTTATCGCAGTTTCGGGTAA
>JAFUQP010000039.1 GCA_017472305.1 Clostridia bacterium
AAAAAAGCCCCGAATGTACTATATGCCACCCCTTTTTGCTCATAGATTTCAGCCATTTATCAAGCCGAAAATACAGAAAATACGGGTAAAATCTATACACCTTTTTGTATTCCGATTGTGAATTTATTTCGAAGCGCCTATGCTTGCTCTTGCCCTTCATTATATCACCTCTCTTCTTTATCCATATCCCCACTTCGATATAAATCCAGTCGAAGCTTATAACTCTCGCCCGGAAGTTCGTTATATTTCTGTAATTGACGAATACCACTATTTAATCCTTGCGGATTAATTGGTTTTAACTTATAATTATTATGTCAAAATTAATGTTTTGAGGTTTTATTTATTTGAAAGGAGCTTATCGGCAAGCGAGGTAAGGCGTGCGTGGCACTCGAGAAGCTCGGCGGGGGAAGAGGTGGCTTCGGTGTTCCATACGCGCTCGCTCATTGCGGCGAGGTTCTCCTTGACCGCGAGGATATCGTTTTCGTAAGAGTCCTCCCATGCACAGAAGGTTGCGCCGAGAAGCGCGTCGGTGGACTCGACGTCAATGGGCTTTTCGTAGGCGGCGGTTTTCTTGTTCCAGTTCTGCCACCTGTATACGTTCCAGGAGAATATATCCGACGGCGACCATCTTCCCTCGGTGACTACTCTGTGTCCCCTCGGAACGGCGTAGAGCGGCTGCCACGAGGCGTTGGTTATAGTGAAGCCCTCCTCGAGAAGATCGGGCGCGAGGTGGTAATACGACTCCCACGCGGTAACCAGCACCTTGCGCGAGATTTTCTCAGCGCCTTCACGCGGGAAGCCCTCCCAGACGATAGGCGTTTTACCAAGCTCGAGCACCCTGTCGGTTACTCTCTTAACGAAATCGGTATAAAGCGCGCGGACTCCGTCAATAGAGTGCTCCTTCATATAGCGGCGGCACTCACGGCAGTTGTCCCAGTCGGAAATCTTCGCCTCGTCACCGCCGATATGCAGATACTCGGAGTCAGGGAACATTTCTATAATCTCCTTAGCAAGCTCCGTTACGGTATCGATAATACCGGGCTTACCCGCGCAGATAATATTCCACTTGCCCGTCGCGTTGAAGAGCGAATAGGTGTCTACGGAATTCTCGTCAATAAGGTCGTCGGCGAACAGCTCGGGATAGGCTGTAACCATAGCCTTCGCGTGCCCCGGGACCTCCATTTCGGGAATGATTTCAACGCCGCGCGATTTAGCGTAGCGGTTAAGCTCTCTGATTTCCTCTCTCGTATAGTGCCTACCCTCCGTGGGCATCTTCGGGAAGCGCTCACTCGGGAGAGTATAGCTCTGCGAGTCTATGAAATGAATATGGAAATATCTGATTTTATATAGGTAGCAAAGGTCGATATAGTTAAGAAGCGTATCGAATGGATGCCACTTTCTCGCGACGTCAACCATAAGGGTACGATAGCCCTTATCCGGCTTGTCGGAAATCTCCACAAGCGGAAGCGAGATGCCCGAAGGCTCACTCTCCATAATCTGAAGGAGCGTTGCGGCGGCGCGGTGAGCGCCAATCGCCGTGGCGGCATAGACAGTCGCACAGCTTTCCAAAACGGTTATTCTGTACTCCTCGAGAGCAAGCGAGCCGTCATAAGCAAATCGAATTCCGCCCACGCCGTCAGAAAGACCTATTCCGTGAATTCTGTCCGAAAGCTCTCTGAAGCTGTCCAGAGCTTCCGCAAATAGCTTGCAGTCCGAGGAAATAGCGGCGGAAAGATTTGCCATTCCCTTCTTTTCTTTTACTGTTTTTGGTATCGGTAATATTTTCATTTTTTTGTCCTCTGGGTCTGAAATTATTTTACGAATGCGTAGATATCAAATTTGCCGGATTTTTTCTGCTTGACAAGGTCGATTTCGGAATATGGCTTTCCAAAGCTTATCTCGTTACTGTAAGTTTCAATCACCTCGCCGTAAATGTGGCTTGCCACGTTCTCGTAGAAATCGGTGAAGAATGGGTTTTCCTCATTCTTATAAGCCTTGCTGTCAACCTCGCATCTGTAGAGAAGGCATACGCCGTCAATCGTGGGACAGTCAACTATTCTGTATTCGCCGACCTTCATATCGAAAGCCGCCTCGACCACCCCCTCGTATCTTTTTGAGAATAGAGCTGTCGCGCGCGAGCGCTCGTTAAAATAGTAGCCTATATACGCGCCGTCAGGCCAATACGGGTCACCGTCGCTCTTTTCATAATCGCCCGAAGCTACCCTTTGATAATAGTCAACGGTGTCCTCGGTAATCGACTCGCCGCCCTCTCCCGCGACAAGCGAGCGTAGCCTCTCGATAAGAGCCGCCCTCGACGCCTTCTCCGACTCACTCATAGGGTGAGTAAGCGCGGTTTCGCCGCCGTCCTCAGGGTTTTCGATATAATCGCCGTTTTCGTCAACGGAATATCTGTCATTCTCCATAAGAAACAGTATCTTGACTCGAGCGAAATTGTCGAGATAATCGACGCACTGCTCGGGATAGCTCGCGAGGTTCTCTCCGTTCTTACCGTATATCGACTCCATCGCCGCCGACTCGCAGTAGAGCAGCTCAATAGCGTCAATATAGTCGTCGTAGTCAAAGCCGTAGGACGCTGACTCGGTATTGAATTTGCTCATGTCGGAGTCAAACCGAAGAGATAGAATGTTCTCCGCGGTTTTCTCGGCTACCTCTCTCGAATCCTTCTTTCCTAGGGTGTCCTTGTAGATGCTCGCCGAGGCGGCAAGTGAAAGAAGTCTGTCCTTTATATAGGAATCAAGCATATCGCGGTAGGTTTTTCCGTCCTCCGCCTCCGTATTCCAGAACCTCTCGCTGTCGTACGCTGAGATTTTGTTGTTTGAAAGCAGCGCGATATAATCGCTCTTGAAGGTCGAAACGAGAAATCTCGCGCTTCCCTCGCTCACTGAAACGCTGCCGAGCTTCACCGCCGTATTTGCATTCTTTATCGCAAGATAAATACCCGCACCCGAGCCTATTCCGATAACAAGAACCAGGAAAATGCAAACAAATATTATCAAAAAGCGCTTTCCTTTAGCTTTTTTTCGGAGTCTTGCTTCGTCTGTCTGTCCGTTCACTTTACTTCTTCTCCCTTCACGTTCTTCTCAGCCGCAAAGAGTGCGGCGAGTATTTCTCTTGCCATAAGCGAGGGGTCCTCGCCCGAATATTTATATATTACTTTATCTCCGCTCGGCGCAAAGCGCATTCCTCTGTAAGAGGAGAACACCTCACTCCATACGGCGAGGTTCGGCTTTCCTGTATGAAGAGTCAGAACGCCGTCGCGAGCCTCAACGCGAGAAATCCCTGCCCTCTCGGCAAGAGCCTTGACGAGTGCTACCGATATAAGCCTGACAACAGGCTTCGGCATATCTCCGAAGCGGTCGATAAACTCGTCGGTTATATCCTCTGCGTCCTCGGGGGAGAGTATCTGGGATATCTTCTTATACATCTCCATTCTGTCGGCAGAGGCGCGTATATAGCTCTCGGGTATGTTGGCGTTAATTCTCATGTCGACAACTGTTTCGACCTTCTTTTCCGCGGGTGTGCCGCGCTCCTCAAGAACTGCCTCGGAGAGGAGCTTGACGTAGAGGTCGTAGCCCACACTCTCGATATATCCGTGCTGCTCCGCGCCGAGAAGATTTCCCGCGCCGCGTATCTCGAGGTCGCAAAGGGCAATCTTGAAGCCCGCGCCGAACTCGGCGTATTCCTTTATCGCCGAAAGCCTCTTTTCGGCAATCTCCGAGAGTGCCTTGCCGCGCCTGTAGGTAAAGTACGCGTACGCCTGCCTCTCGCTTCTTCCGACACGTCCCCTTATCTGGTGAAGCTGGGAAAGTCCGAAGCGGTCTGCGTTCTCAATAATCAGGGTATTTGCCGAAGGCATGTCTATACCCGTTTCAATAATCGTCGTGCAAACGAGGATATCGATATCCCCCCTGACGAGCATCTGCCAGATGTCCTCAAGCTCGTCGCGCTCCATCTGTCCGTGAGCGTAGGCAACCCTTGCCGAGGGAAGAGCGCGCATAATTTCGCCGGCCTTCATATCAATATTTTCAACCTTGTTGTATAGATAAAGCACCTGTCCGCCGCGCGCAAGCTCCTTTGCCATAGCGTCGAACACCACGGCATCGTCGTGCTCGAGAACGTAGGTTTCCACAGGACGCCTCTCGCCGGGTGCCTCGTCGAGAATAGAGATGTCGCTGATACCGTTCATAGCCATATTGAGCGTACGCGGTATCGGGGTTGCGGTAAGCGTGAGAACGTCGACTCCCACCGCCATCTCCTTAAGCTTCTCCTTCTGAGAAACGCCAAAGCGCTGCTCCTCGTCCACAACGAGAAGTCCGAGGTCGGAGAACTCGAGCTTCTTTGAGAGAAGCTTGTGCGTTCCTATGAGAATATCCACCGCGCCTCGCTTTACTCGGCGAAGAATTTCCTCCTGCTCCTTCGGCTTCTTGAAGCGAGTGAGCATCTCGACTGTGACGGGATATCCCCTCATACGCGAGAGGGCAGTCTGATAGTGCTGCATAGCAAGTATCGTCGTGGGAACGAGAATTGCCACCTGCTTGCCGCCCATAATAGCCTTGAATGCCGCGCGAAGCGCAACCTCGGTTTTACCGAAGCCGACGTCGCCGCAAAGCAGTCTGTTCATAGGCACAGGCTTCTGCATATCTGCCTTGATTTCTCTGATAGCTATTGCCTGCGACTCGGTTTCCTCGTAGCCGAAGGAGTCGGCAAAGGCATATTCAAGGTCGGAGTCCTCGGGGAAGGCAAAGCCCTCTGTCCTCTGCCTCTCGGCATAAAGCGCAATAAGGCTCTTTGCGATATCCTTTGCCGCGCTCTTTGCACGGCTCTTGGTTCTCGCCCAGTCGCCGCCGCCCATTTTTGAGAGCTTTACCTTGCCGTCCTTGTCGCGCTGGCCGATATATTTTCCTATCATTTCAAGGCGGTCGCAGGGGACGAACAGCTTATCGGTGCCTGCGTACCTTATTGTGATATAATCCTTTGTAATTCCGTCAACGGTTACGGTTTCAATTCCCTCGAAAAGACCGATACCGTAGCTCGCGTGAACGACGTAGTCGCCGACCGAGAGGTCTGCGTGGCTCATAAGCCGCTTACCCGCGCCCCCGACCTTTCTTAAAATTCTGTTACGGCGGCGGTTTGCCATAATCGCCTTGCCCTCGTCCTCTGCCATTGAGAGAACGGCAATCTTGGGCATAAGAAGGTCATAGCCCTCGGTTATGCCGACGGTGACGAATATTCTGCCGCCCTCCGCCTTCGTTAAGTCGAAGTCGGGCTTATCGTAGACGGGAACCGCAGGGATATCCGCCTCTGTCAGCGCCGAGGCGAGCGAGTCCGCGCCCTGCTTCGTTTCACAGACTATGACAGTCCTGTAAAGCGATTTTCTGAAGCTCATAAGGTCCTCGTGGAGCATAGAGGCGTTGCCGCCGTATGACACCGTTCGGCGAGTTCTGAAGCCGAAGAGCCCCGAGAGCCTCACCGAGCCGAGCGACGAGGCAAACGGATTTATATAAACCGTGAGGTTTTCACGAAGAAAGCTCTCGTAGTATTCCTTGTCGGAGGTGTACTCTGCCGCCGCGGTGCTGACCTCTCCGAGAGAGAGAAGCGTCGCCCTGTCGTCTGAAATAACCGAAAGCCTTGTATCAAGCTCCTCGCGGCACGCCGCCGTGCCGAGGTTTATTACAACAGCGCGCTTGTAGGTCGAAAAATACGAGTAAAGGTTTGCCCTCTCCTCATAGGCAAGCCCGAGGTATTTATCTCTGAAATCCACCGAGAGTCCCGCATCAAGAACACAAAGCTCACGCGAAAGCCGCTCTCGGCTCTCGGTGGATTTTGCAGAGCGAAGAAGCTCTCCGACGGTTTTCTTTATACGCTCTCTTGCCTCTGCGGTAAGGGTGACTTCGGTTGCGGGCAGAAGCTTTACAGAGTCAATAATGCCAACACTTCTTTGCGTTATAGGGTCAAAGGCGGCTATTCTGTCAATCTCGTCGCCAAAAAATTCTATTCTTACGGGATACTCGGTCTCGCCCCCGAAGAAGTCGAGAATTCCGCCGCGGCGGGAGAACTGTCCCCTGCCGTCAACCGTTTCGACGGCGAGATAGCCGAGCGAGGAAAGCCTCTCGGCAAGCGCCTCGGGCGAAAGAATATCCCCGACCTTAAAGGATATGGAGAGCGATAACAGCATATCCTCGGGGATAGTATACAGAGATGCCGCTGAGGGCGTGGTCACAACCGCGTCGCACTCGCCCGCCATAACCTCCGAAAGCACCGATAGCCTCTCACGCTCAACGTCGTGGGAGGCTTTTATGTTATGAAATACAAGGCTTCTATCCTGAAAGCTCCTCGCCTTCAGTCCTTGCGACAGAAGTCTTTCGCAAAGCTTATCCCGCTCCGCCTCGCTGCCCGTAATTATCAGCACGGGCGCGCCCGAAAGTCGGCGAGCCTCGTATACGCTCTCGCATATAAAGGCAAGCTCCGAGCCGCCCGAAAGTCCGTTGACCGATATCGGGAGCGGCTCCTTTGCCGAGTATGCCTCGGCGAGCGTGCGAAGATAGCCCGAAAATTCTCTGTCGGCGCGTATCAGAGAAGTAAGTCTGTTCATATTCACCTTGAATATTTGTTCATTGCCGTATCAATCTCACCGCGCACGGTGAGGCTTGCCGCCTCGTAAATATCCGAAAATCTCTCAGAAAGCAACGTCATGTCCGACACGGGAAGCGTGCCAAGCACCCAGCTTACGAGGTCGTATTCGGGCGTAGGCTTCTGCCCAACGCCGATTTTTATTCTCGGGAAGGCGTCGGAGGAGAGCGAGGCGATAATGCTCTTAAGTCCGTTGTGACCGCCTGCCGAGCCCTTTCTTCTTATGCGGATTACACCCGGGGAGAGGCTGATGTCGTCAACGAGCACCAGTACTCTTTCAGGCGCAATTTTATAAAATGCCGCCGCCTCACCGATAGCGACTCCGGAGTTGTTCATAAGAGTCGTCGGCTTCATAAGCAGAAGTCTGGTATCACCGAGTGTCGCCTCGGCAACCGTCGCGTGGAACTTCACCCTGTCAATTTTCACACCGAGCCTCTCGGCAATAGCGTCGATAGCCATAAATCCGGCGTTGTGGCGGGTTCTCTCATACTGCTTGCCGATATTGCCAAGCCCCGCAATTATAAAGGATACGGGAGAGGTTGACTCTTCCTTCTTTTCAATTTTCTTAAAGAGGTCAAAGATATTTGCCATTTTTACTCCAAATCCGAAAGCCAGTCTGCCGACGAGGAATCAGAGGGCATAATAAGCCCGCCCCTCGGCGAGAGCGAAAGCGAGCCTACCCTCGGTCCGTCGGGAAGGCAGGAGCGCTTGAACTGCTGCGAGAAGAAGCGCCTGTAGAACATCTTAAGCCAGCCAAGAATTACCTCGGGCGCGTACTCGTCACAAAACGCACGCTCGGCAAGCCTTCTCACCTTCGAGGGAGAGTAGCCGCGGCGCACAGAATAGTAGAGGAAGAAATCGTGAAGCTCGTAAGGGCCGACAATTCCCTCTGTGCACTGTGCTATCTCACCGTCCTTCGGGGGGAGAAGCTCGGGGCTTACGGGAGTTGCGAGTATATCGCGAAGCACGCCTGCCGCCCTGTCAGCGCCCTCTTTTTCGAGCTTGTCGGCAACGTATGACACGAGCCTTCTCATAAGCGTTTTGGGAATATCGGCGTTAACGCCGTACATAGACATATGGTCGCCGTTATAGGTTGCAAAGCCGAGCGCAAGCTCCGAGAGGTCACCTGTTCCGACAACGAGAGCACCCCTTTGGTTTGCCATATCCATAAGCACCTGCGTGCGCTCTCTTGCCTGCGCGTTCTCATAGACGACACTGTAGTCGTCTGCCGAATGTCCTATATCCGAGAAGTGCTGATTTACCGCCGCCTTGATGTCTATTACCGCAAGGCTCGTGCCGAGCGCCTCTGCAAGCAGCTCTGCATTGCTCCTCGTTCTCTCGGTCGTGCCAAAGCAGGGCATCGTAACCGAGAGAATATTTTTTCTGTCAAGTCCAAGTATATCCATAGCTCTCACCGTAACGAGCAGAGCAAGCGTCGAGTCAAGGCCGCCCGAAAGACCGAGAACTGCGCCCTTTGAATAGGAGCGCTTAATTCTGTTTGCAAGCGAGCGTGACTGAATTGTCAGTATCTCTTCGGCGCGGTGAAGGAATTCCCTATCGCACTCGGGAATGAAGGGCGATTTTCCGAGCTTCGGCGTTTCGCACTCCGAGAGAGGAAGCTCAAATTCAACGTATTCGTAGGACGCCGTGTCAGCGTCTGCGGAACTTCCCGTACGCACCGATTCAAGAGCGCATCTCTCAACGTCGCATACGGCGGTGAGAGTACCCCCGTCAAAGGCATCTCTCTCGCAAAGCAGCTTACCGCACTCGGCAACAAGCGCCCTTCCCGAGTAAATGCCGTCGGTTCCGCTCTCGCCCTCGCCTGCCTCGGAAACGATAATAGCCGCAGAGAGCACCCTCGACTCGCTCTTGATAAAATCGCGAAGCACCTCGCCGCGTGTAACGGCTTCGGCAGCATACGAGGGGTTTACTATAATATTAGCGCCTGCCGCCGCGTGACGGCGTGCAGGAGAATAGATATTTGAGATATCAGAGCCGACAGCAACCGCAACCGAAAGCTCGGGCATAGACTCGGTTCCGAAGATAATATCGGTGCCAAAGAGGGTTTCTCTGCCCGCAAAGACTATTTCCGAGATGCCAAGCGGAGCCTCGGCAAACCAGCGCGACTCCTCACGCGTCGGGTAGCTCTTCGGGATTACGGCAAGAAGCTCGCCGCGGTAAATTGCCGCAACCGAATCGTACAGTCTGCCATCAACGAGCGTCGGCAGGCCGATAAACGAGAGAAGCTCAAGCTCCTCCGTTGCCTCAATGTATTCGGAGAGTGCCGACTCGCATAGCGAGATAAGCCTTCTCTGTAAGAACAGGTCGCCCGCGGTTGCTCCCGTGAGGGTAAGCTCGGGGAACACTAGTATTTTCACACCAGAAAGTGCCGCCTCGCGTGCCGCGGTGACAGCCGCGCCTGTGTTGTCCCTGACAGCCGCAACGGCTATCTCGGGAGCGTTTGCACCAACCTTTATAAATCCGTCCTTCATTTTTTCGTCCTTCGTTTCTTGTTTTTGGATATTTGCGGAAAAGGGGCCTCTGTAGCCTGAGCGAAAGAATTTCCCCCAGACCGTCAAAATCAGCCCTCTGACTCCTCTTTTACAAGGATAAGCTCCTTCGCGTAAGGAAGCGCCTCTATAGCCTCGCAGAGGGTGTGCCACTCGGCAAGCTTATGATGCCTTCTCGCATAATAGATGTTAATAAGAACCTCGTAATTCAAGGTAACCGTTCTCATCTGATTAAAGGAAGAGGGCAAAAGCTGAATCATATTGTGCCAGTGAGCCTTCTCCTTCGTTTCGTTGAATTTCTGTCTTTCAGACTCAAGATAGGCAATAACAGAATCGAGAACGGCAAGGCAATCCTCGCTCATTCTGTCACAGGAGAAGTCCTCGCGAGAGAATTCCTTTGCCTGAATTTTATGCATAGTAGAGGTCGAATTTGCAACCGTGCCAACCTTGTAGGTGTCAAATTCCTTCCACCAATATAGCGGAGCTGTAATGTCCATAGATACCATAATCTGACGGAGATATTTTCTGTGGTCGGAGCCCGCCTTTGCAAGCCTTCTTGCAAGCGAGAGGTCGTTCTCTCCGAGAACGAAATTTCCGCGCTCGTCATAATAAGAATCCATTCTTGCCCAGCTGTTAAGAGGATTTCTTGCGCCTCTTATAGCGTTCTCCATATTCATTACCGAAACTCTTTCCACTAAAAGCATAGGGTAAACCTCCAAAAATATTTTAAACGTAATCGTTTTATTTTAACATATTTATACAGACTTGTCAATTATCAAAAACAATATTTAGTGGGCAATTTGCTCGTTTGCCTATCTCAACAAGAATTAACGCTCACCCTGTAGCCGACCGACCGTCCTATGATGCAACGGACTGCCGCAGAGGAAAAGGTGGCTTAGGGGCTGAACGTCAGACAAGCAGCCAACGACACATCGCTCAGTCAAGCACTCTTTACCACCGGTCAAAGCGCTCAAAAAAGCCGTGTTTTTGACTATCACAGTTTACATTTTACGGGTTTTTCGTTGTTAATCAACCTTTCTTGTTATAAAGCTCGGTTCGTTCTCTGTCAAAAAAATCCTCTCGTCACGCCACTTCTGCCGAATGTAATAAGGAGGCAATTTGTTAAAATTTTAAAAACCTATTTATTTTTGTACAAATTTATGTTATAATGATTTAATAGCGAAATAATTTCGGTTTTGTACAGTCGCCACAGGCGACGGATTGGAGAATATTATGAAAAAGAAATGTGAAGGCACCGACTGCCGCCTCGGCAAGGTTGGCGGACAGGCAGTGCTCGAGGGTGTTATGATGAAGGCGGGCAACCGCACCGTCACCACCTGCAGAAAGGACGACGGCACACTCGTCGTCACCGACGACAGCTTCGTGTCGGTGAGAAAAAAGCATAAGATACTTAATATCCCAATTCTTCGCGGAATTATCAGCTTCGTGGAGTCGCTTATACTCAGCGTTAAGACGCTCGGAGCATCGGCTGAGGCACTCGGGCTCGAGGAGGAGGAAAATCCCGGAAAATTCGAGCTTTGGCTCAAGAATAAGCTTGGCGTAAAGATTACCGACGTAATAATGGTTATTGCCACGGTGCTGGGCGTTGCGCTCTCGGTTTTCCTGTTTATCTGCCTTCCCGGCTGGCTATCCTACGGTCTTGACGCTCTTCTGAACTTCTTCTTTAACGTCAGACTCGGTGCGTTTACCGCTGTTGTCGAGGGTGTTGTCAAGGTTGGAATATTCCTTGCATACCTCTCGCTCGTATCGCTTATGCCAGACATAAAGCGCACCTTTATGTATCACGGCGCGGAGCACAAGTCTATCGCCTGCTTTGAGGCGGGT
Source organism: Clostridia bacterium (assembly GCA_017472305.1). Lineage (GTDB taxonomy): Bacteria > Bacillota > Clostridia > Oscillospirales > CAG-272 > UBA1740. Next base: position 11,007 of record JAFUQP010000039.1, read on the forward strand.
GAGGAGCTTACTCCCGAGAACGCGAGAAAGCACACACGCTTCCACCCGAGATGCGGCACGAGCTTTATGTTCTTTATGATACTTATCGGAATTATCGCAGGTCTGTTTATTAAGCTCTTAATTCCCGGTCTTGATATGTGGGCGTATACCCTTATAAGACTCCTTATTCTTCCCCTGCTTGTAGGCCTCGGATTTGAGGTGATTATGCTTGCGGGCAAGCACGTAAATCCCGTGACGAAGGCAATCTCCGCCCCCGGACTCTGGGTACAAAGAATTACCACGAAGGAGCCGACCGACGATATGCTCGAGGTCGCTATAACCTCTATCAAGTGCGCGCTTCGCGACGACTTCCCCGAATTTTCGGAGTTCTTTGAAGCTCGCGGCTGGGAAAAGAAGCCCGACGGTGGGGCAGATGCCGCAGTCGGCGAGTCCTCTCTTGAGGTCGGTGAGTCTACCGTAATTGAAGACGCCGAAGCATTCGGCGAGGAAACCATCACCTCGGCAGAGCAGTCTGCGAATATCCCCGAATCTACAGAGCCACAGGCACAAATCACCGACACAGCAGCCCCCGCAGAAAATACCGAGGCCAAAGAGCCCTCTGCTATTAACACGGCTACAGAGGATATTCCCGAAGCCGTAGAGCCTCAGACGAAAGATAACGGAAATGACGCTTAAGGAAGCTGCGGCAAGGCTTACCGCTAAAGGTATTGAGGACGGCAGAGCCGAGGCAAGACGGCTGTTCCGTCATTTCGGCAGCTTTGCCGACTACGAGCTGCTCTCGCCGACGCTTGAATGTGACAGCGAGGCACTCTCCGAGGCAATTGCGCGGCGGGAGAAAAGAGAGCCGCTCCAATACATTATCGGTGAGGTTGACTTCTACCGCGAGAGCTACAAGGTCACCCCCGACTGCCTTATACCGAGGCAGGACACCGAGGTGCTGGTTGACTACGCGGTTAAAAATCTGCCCGAGGGAGCAAGAATCCTCGACCTCTGCACAGGCAGCGGCTGCGTCGGACTCTCGGTTATTAACAATGTAAAGGGTGCAACTGCGGTGCTTCTGGATATTTCCGAGGGGGCACTTACGGTTGCAAAGGAAAACGCCGAGCGGCTCGGGCTATCAGACAGAGTTACACTTGTCTGTTGCGATGCAACCAAGACGAAAATTGACGGAAGGTTTGACGCGGTGCTCTCAAACCCGCCCTACGTCACAGATAGCGCGTACAAAGAGCTTGAAGCCGAAATTTACTTTGAGCCGAAGCTCGCGTTTGTCGGCGGTACTGACGGCGGTGACCTATACCGAGCGATAACTCCGCTTTACAGAGAAATTGCAAAGGAAGGCTTTATAGCCTATGAAATCGGCTACGACCAAGCCGAGCTTATAACGGAAATCGCCGAGGAGAATGACCTCTCAGCGAGAATAATCCCCGACCTGTCGGGCAATTCGCGCGTTGCGGTGCTAAGAAAAGAAAAGCCCTGACTCACCTAAAAGTCGGGCGACCTTTCCCCATGTCGCCTATCAAAGGCGCAAGCCCCCGAGTGTGTTCCCGACACCTTTTTGCCCGTCTTTCATATTCTGCATTGAGGTGATGAATATGAAAGATGATACGAGAAAGACCGCCCTGATTATATTCGGCGGTATGGGATATGAGCATAGCGTTTCCGTACGGAGCGCCGAGCTTGTACTTAAGGAAATTGACAGGGAGCGCTTTAATCCCCTGCCCGTCTACGTGACGGAAGGCGGCGACTGGCTTATCCCGAGAGAGGGCGACGTGCCGCTCTCGAAAATCGTGGGAGCGAAGGCACCGCTCGCAACCTCTGCCCCCGCGCAGTACCGCGGAGAGGGTGGGCTGATTTGCGGAGGCGGCTTTATACGCGTTGACGTCGCTTTCTCTCTTATCCACGGAAATCTCGGCGAGGACGGGGTAATTTCGGGTTGTCTTGAAAACGCGAAAATTCCCTACGTCGGCTGCGACACTGTTGCCTCTGCCGTCACGGCAGACAAGGCATACACGAAAATTCTGGCAAAAAGCATAGGAATACCAACCGCCCGCTTTACGGTTTCGTCGGGCAAGAAGGAGGAGGCAGTCCTCGAGGCAGAGGGTGCGCTATCCTACCCTATGTTCGTTAAGCCCGCGAGACTCGGAAGCTCCTATGGGGCAGGGGCGGCGGCAACGCGCGACGAGCTTATGTGCAGGTATGGAATTGCCCGCTCGCTCGACAGTCGCGTTCTGATAGAGGAAAAACTGGATATCCTATGCGAGCTTGAGGTAGCTTATCTTTCGGCTTTTGGTAAAGAACTGTTTACATCTCCCGGCAAAATCTGCTACGGCGGAGGATTTTACGACTACGACAGCAAATATTCCTCAGAGTCAGATGCAAGCGTTTCGGAAAATTCCGAGCTGTCACCCGACACAGAGAATACTCTAATCGAATATTCAAAATCGCTTGCAAGGCTTATCGGACTGCGCGACCTCTCGCGAATTGATTTCTTCCTTACTCGGGACGGAAATATCTATTTTAACGAAATTAACACAATACCGGGCTTCACCGATTCAAGCCTCTATCCGAGGCTTCTTTCAAAGCACGGAATAGAGCCCTCGGAGCTTATCTCGCTTCTTCTGTCCGAGGCAATGAGAAGGGCTTGATTGGAATTTTCGACAGCGGTGTCGGTGGGCTTACCGCCTACAGCGAGCTGGCGAGGCTTCTTCCGCGAGCCGATATTCTCTATCTTGCGGACAGAAAAAACGCGCCCTACGGCACAAAAGAAAAGGATGAGCTGATAAGCCTTGTAAGACGGGACATTCAAAGGCTTCGCGCGCTCGGCGCGGAGAAAATCCTCGTTGCCTGCTGCACCGCCTCGACGGTCTGTTCCTTTATTCCGAGAGAGGAAGCTACGGGAGTTATTCCGATTATTCTGCCGACTGCGCGCATAGCGGCGGCAAGGTCGGAGAAAATAGCAGTTATAGCAACGAAATACACGGTCAACTCACAAGAGTTCACCAAGCAAATCAGAAGCCTCAACGAAAGGGCCACTGTTACCGAAATTGAGGCAGGAAGACTCGTATCGCTCGTTGAGAGCGGTGCTCGCGACGGAAGGCTTGACAGGGCAGCCGAAGAATACCTTGACGCGCTTGCTGAAAAAATCGCTAAAACCGGAGCCGATACTCTGATTTTCGGCTGCACGCACTTTACCCACGTCGAGGGCGAGCTTAAGTCGAGGCTTCCCCATATTTCCACGCTCCACCCCTCGAGAATCGGTGCGGCGGCGCTCGCCTCGCTACCGCTTGTCGGCATGGGACGCGGAAAACGGATTTATACAGAATAAAAAACCCAGAGGGCTAAAATATAAACGGCGGCCGTTCGCCGAAGGCGACGGTCAAGAGCAAAGGAAAGGACGAAAAAATGGCAAAATACAGACGCGGCAGAATTAACGACGCCGTCGCCGAGGAGCTGGCAATCGCGCTCGGCGAGGTAAGAGAGCCGAAGGTAATCAATAACTTTATCAGCATAACGAGAGCAGAGGTTGCTCCCGACCTTAAATATGCTACCGTTTACTTCTCATGTATAGGAGATACAAAGGAAGCGGGCGAGGGTCTGAAGAAGTGCACGGGTATGCTCCGTCACCACCTCGCTGTGACACTTAATCTCCGAATCACTCCCGAGCTTCGCTTCGTCAAGGACGGCTCTATCGAGCACGGCGCGAAGATTGCGAAGTTCCTAGAGGAAATCAAGGCTCAGGAAAAGAAGGGGGAGGACTCCGATGTCTAAGGTTCGTCCTATTGGTCTTTCGGAGCTTTGCGACCTGCTTTTGTCAATTGAAAATCCGCTGGTTGTAATGCATATCCGTCCCGACGGCGACACGGTAGGCTCTGCCGCGGCTCTCGCGGAAATCTTCAAGGGGCTGGGAAAAAACGCTCCCTACGCCTGTGCCGACGAAATTCCCGAAAGGCTTCGGTTCCTGGTCGAGGGCATTGAGCCCGCAGAGCACCCCGAGAGCTACGAAGCGGTGACGGTTGACGTCCCCTCTCCTATGCAGGTCGGGGAGCTTCTCGATAGGCTGAACGTTATTTGCAGCATCGACCATCACAAAAGAAGCACGCCCTTCGCTCCACACTACACCCTCGGCGATATTTCAAGCGCGGGCGAGGTTATGTACCTTGTGGCAGAGGAGCTTGTGCGGCGCGGTGTACTCAAGATGACAAAGAGAATAGCCGAGAGACTCTATGCCGCGATAAGCTCGGACACGGGCAGATTCGCCTATACCTCGGCAACAGCCGAAACCTACAGAATTGCCGCAAGCCTTATCTCGGTGGGAATAGACCACGCCGAGATTAACCGCCGCCTCTTTGCAAGCAAGTCGCTTGATGAGATACGCGCAGAGGGGTTTGTTGGCGAACGCGTAAGAAGCGCCGGGGACGGCTCAATTGCCTACGCGGTTATCTCTAAAGCCGAAAGAGATGCGGCAGGCATTCCCTTCCCCGCATTTGAAACGGCGATTGATATAGTAAGACAGCTCCGCGGCAGCAGCCTCTCCTTCATTGTCAAGGAAACCGACAAGGGTGAGTTCAAGGCTTCGCTTCGCTCTGTTGAGCGCGACGTATCCGAGATAGCCTCGCGCCACTCGGGCGGCGGTCATATCCGCGCGGCAGGCTGTACCGTTATGGCAGGCTCTGCCGAGGAAGCGGCTGCAATTCTTATAGACGAGCTAACTTCAATTATATAATCAAAGCACTCGGGCGAAGTTTTTCATTCGCTCGGACTGACAAAACAAAAAAAGAGAGGACATTAAAATGAAGAAAATCACAAAGGCAATAATCCCCGCGGCAGGTCTTGGCACAAGAATGCTTCCGATTTCCCACGCAGTTTGCAAGGAGATGCTTCCTATAGTTGACCTTCCCGCAGTTTACCATCTCGTGGAGGAAGCGGCAAAGAGCGGAATCACAGACGTTCTCATTATCACCAATCGCGACAAGGATGCAATGGAGAGCTTCTTCGACCTCTCTATCGAATACGAGAAGGCACTGACCGCAAAGGGCAAGACCGAGGAGGTTAAAAGGCTTCACGAGATTGCCGACATGGCAAACGTATACTTCCTTCGTCAAAAGGAAACAAAGGGCCTCGGTCATGCGGTTGGCAGAGCGAGAAAGTTTGTCGGTGACGAGCCCTTCGTTGTTCTATACGGCGACGATATAGTATTTTCAAAAACACCCGTATGCCGTCAGCTTATCGACGTGTACGAGAAGTACGGCAAGTCGGTTGTCGGAGTTAAGCCCGTACCTATGGAGGACGTAAGAAAATATTCCTCTCTTAAGGTTGAGAAAATCGAGGGCGAGGATTCTGTCACCTACTGCACCGATATGATAGAAAAGCCGAAGCCCGGCGAGGAGTTCTCGAACCTCTCGATACTCGGCAGAGTGCTTCTTACCCCCGACATCTTCGACGTTATCGATAACCTTGAGCCGGGTGCAGGCGGAGAGTATCAGCTCACCGACGCTATGAAGAAGGTTGCTCGCGAGTCCGGTATCTACGCTCTTGAATTCGAGGGTGACAGATACGATATGGGCTCGAAGCTCGGATTCCTTATGGCTAACGTAAGACGCGGCCTTGAGCATCCCGAAACCGCCGATGCCTTCCGCGAATACCTTAAGTCGCTTTCCGAAACCCTTTAATTCTTAAGATGGAAATAAGACGCTCGCGCCCCGACGACGCAACGAGAATATCCGAGCTGGAGGGCGAAATATTCTCCGACCCGTGGCAGAAAAAGGACATCTTCTCATATATCTGCTCCGAGGACGGAATGTGCTTTACAGCGCTCGATGGCGACGTGCCGATTGCCTATGTTATCGGCAGACTTATAGCACCCGAGGGAGAAATATACAGGATAGCGGTTGACGAAAAATACAGGGGGCGCGGTATCGGATACCGCCTGCTCTCCTACGCCTTAAAGAGCGAGAGAGGCCGCGGACTTGAAACCGTCTTTCTTGAGGTGAGGAGCAAAAATGCCGCGGCAATAGCCCTCTACTCGTCATACGGCTTTCGCAAAATGGGTGTGCGCCGTGGATACTATAAGAATCCCGACGACGACGCGATAGTAATGATTTACGGAAAGCTTGGAGAGTAGCGCTTAGAAGCTCCGATAATACTGCGCGCTCACGACATAGTGTTCTCGACCGTCCGACGCCGCGTGCTTTTCCGTCACGGCAGGTAAACAGCCTGCAAAAAGTCAACAAAACATTACATAATCTACATATTTGGAGATAAAAATGATAATTCTTGCATTTGAGAGCTCCTGCGACGAAACCGCCGCTGCGGTGGTTTTCCATAGCAGTGAGGGATTCAGTGTAAAATCGAATATCGTAGCCTCGCAGATAGAAACTCACAGGCTATACGGCGGTGTAGTTCCCGAGATTGCAAGCCGCGCGCACACCGAGGCAATATCAAGAATAACCTATGAGGCGCTCGAGGCGGCGGGAGTGTCGCTTTCCGAGGTTGACCTCATTGCAGTCACGGCAAATCCCGGGCTTATCGGCGCGCTTCTTGTGGGTGTGAACTTTGCAAAGGCCCTCGCCGCGCAGAACAAAATTCCGCTTGTCGCAGTTGACCATATCAAGGGGCACGTCGCGGCGGCGTACCTCACAGCTCCGAGCCCAAAGCCGCCGTTTATCGCGCTTGCGCTCTCAGGCGGTCACACGGCGATATACAGAGTTTCTGACTATACCGAATATGAGATTATCGGCACCACTCGCGACGATGCTATCGGCGAGTCATTTGATAAAATCGGCAGGCTGATAGGAATTCCCTACCCCGCAGGGCGAGGCTTTGACGAGCTCTCGCGCGAGGGCTTCATTAAAGCGACGGGCGACCCCACGGACTTCTACGGAAAATACAAAAAGAGCGATAGCTACAAGGATAGGGAGCTATCCCTTCCCTCTCCCGCGCTATCCGACGGCTCTCTTGACTTCTCCTTCTCTGGACTCAAGACGGCAGCTATAAATCTGCTTCACCGCTACGAGCAGTCAGGGCGAGAGCTCGACTCTGCCCTCTTTGCGGCAAGATACACCTACGAGGCAACCGAGGCTGTGGCGAAGAAGCTTTCGATGGCGCTTGACAAATACCCCGACTGTGACGTTGCGGTCGCGGGCGGCGTTGCGGCAAACTCACACCTGCGAAAAAGGCTTACAGAGGTCGCAGAGGCAAAGGGCAGACGGATTTTCATACCGCCGCTTGTCTACTGCGGCGACAACGCGGCAATGATTGCCGCCGAGGGCTACTATGAGTACATAAAGGGCAACCTTTCCGACTCCTCTCTTAACGCCTCGGCGCTCGACAGTATTGTATAAAAACCTGCTGAACGGCAGTTATCTAAATTATTCGGTAATCTCTAACCGAGAAGGACGGAAAAATGGAACATATAGACAAGCTTCACGGAACCTTTGAAAGAAGAATTGCGGACACACAGAAGCCGACGGTCCCCACCGCGGTAATCAAGAGGCTTCCCCGCTATCACAGATATCTTGGCGACCTGCTCGCCGACGGAAGGCTCCGTATATCAAGCGCAGAGCTTTCAAAAATTATGAACGTTACCGCATCTCAGATAAGGCAGGACCTTAACTGCTTCGGCGGCTTCGGTCAGCAGGGATACGGCTATAACATTAAGTATCTCTACGGCAAAATCAGCGAGCTGCTCGGAGTAACGCAGGGCTTCACCGCCGTTATCGTAGGCGCGGGCAACCTCGGAAAGGCGCTCGCCGCAACGAGAATGTTCGGCAGACGCGGAGTAACGAGGCTTGCGCTCTTCGATGTTGACGAGAAAATAATCGGTACCGAAATTTACGGAATTCCCGTTCACTCGGTTGACTCGCTATATGACTTCTGCCGAAGTGAGAAGGTAGATATCGGCGTTCTTACCGTACCGAAGGATGCGGCGTACAGTGTCGCAAAAACGCTGATTTATGCGGGCGTCAAGGGTATATGGAACTTTGCCAACACCGAGCTTTCCTTCGAGGACGAGTGCGTTACGGTTGAAAACATTCACCTCGGTGACTCGCTTATGACTCTCTGCTATGAAATTAAATCGAAAAACGATAAAGAGAATGCCGAGGACTCCGATGAAAGTGCCGAGGTCGAGCAGTAAATGAGAAAATACATAATAGACGGCAAGGCTCTCACGGGCTCGTCGGTTTTTCTCGAGGCATCTAGGGAGGAGCTTCGCGTTCTGCTCGCACTTATGGCGAAGGACGGCGTATTTGAGAGCACCGAGGAGCTTGCAAATCTTGCACAGACGACGAAGGCGAGAGCTCTCTCTGCGCTCACGCTCTTTGAGGAAGAGGGCATCATCAAGGCTGACAGCGGAACTTTGGGCAGCGCGGCTACCGAAATAATCGAGGAGTTCGAGGAGAGAATCACCAAGGGAATGATTCTCGAGGAGCCCACGGCAGAGGTAGCAAAAAGCATCAGATGCGAGGCTTTAGCCGAGCTTTTTGAGGAGCTCTGCAGGCTCATGGGAACTCCGTCGTTCTCAACCCCCGAAAGCAAGGCAATCACCGCCCTTGTAACCCAGTATTCGCTCTCACCCGATTATATCGCAACTCTCGCGACGCATATGAAAGACAAGAGCCGCTCGCTTACGGTAAACCTTCTTGTAAACAAAGCAATCCACCTCTCGGGCAAGGGTATTGACTCGACCGAAAGGCTCGAGGAGTATCTTAAGAGCTCCGAGAAAATGTCGGCGGCAACCTACGAATACTGCCGCGTTATCGGGCTGCACAGAAAGCTCTCCGACAGCGAAATCGCTTATTTTGAGCGCTGGGACAAGGAGCTTGGATATTCGGTTGAGATTGTCAAGGAGGCATTCAATATCGCGACAATAAACACCTCGAAGGTTTCTATCCCTTATATGGACAAGGTGCTAACCGCCTGGCACGCGGCAGGCTGCAAAACCGTCGAGGACTGCAAAAGAGAGAGCGAAAAGGGACAAAAGCTTGCCAGAACCTCTCCGAAAAAGGGCTCGAAAACCCAGCCCGAACCCCCTCGCTACGGCGACTTTGACGTCGAGGATGCGTTTATGAAGGCTCTTGAGCGGAGCTACAGCACAGAGGATAAAAAATAATGCGAAGGAAGTAAGCCTTATGTATAATTACGAAAATTACACCAAGGTAAAGGAAGAGCTTGAAAGAAGGCGACTTGACTCTATAGAGGCGGCAGATGCGAGAGCCGAGCTTCTTCGCTCGCAGTCTGAGGAGATTGCAGAGATAGACAAGGAGCTCTCGGGAACGGGACTCTTACTGTTCAAGACTGCCTGCTCGGGAGGCGATATAGCGCCTATCAAGAAGCGAAACCAGGAGCTGGTAAAAAAGAAAAGGGCGGCAATCGTGGCGCTCGGCTACCCCGAGGACTTTGCCGAGGTTAAGTACCACTGCCCCGACTGCTCGGACACAGGCTATAATGAAAAGGGGGCGGTCTGCCACTGCCTGCGCGAGGAGCTAATTCGCGCTACTATCGTATCCTCGGGTATAGGAAAGCTTATCGAGAGACAGTCGTTTGAAAACTTTGACCTTAACTGGTATAAGGACAACCCCGACGCCTATGCGAGAATGGCGGCAAACCTCTCTGTAGCCAAGAGCTACGTGAAGAATTTCCCGAAGAAAAAGGACAATCTTCTTCTTATAGGTAAGACAGGCACGGGAAAAACCCACGTTTCCACGGCTATCGCAAGAGAGATTATCTCTATGGGCTACGACGTGGTTTACGATAGCACGCATAACATTATCACCGACTTTGAGGCAGATAAATTCAGAAGCGGATACGGCGCAGGATATCAGCCAAAGAGCGAAAAGTATCTTGAATGCGACCTTTTGATTATAGACGACCTGGGCACGGAATTCTCCAGCCAGTTTACCGTATCCTGCCTCTACAATCTCCTCAACACTAGACTTAACCGCGGACTCGCAACCATAATTTCGACCAACCTCTCCGCTGACGAGCTTGCAAGAAAATACGAGGACAGAATTTACTCACGTATCGTCGGCACCGACTCCAGAGTGCTCGTATTCGTGGGTCGCGACCACAGGCTCAATGCATAACGTAGCTCAAAGCCACCCCAAAAACGCAGTATTTTGCACACTTTGCTTTGCATTTTAGGAGCAATCACTGCAAAAATAAGTATAATCCGTTTTTCAAAAGCCGCAGATTTTTTGGCGAGTATTTTGCCATAAGAATTTGCGGTTTTTTCTTTTCACTCCGGCGAAATGAATATTCTCTCCCTCAAATCCAACTGCCTGAATTAAATTCATCGAACCTACAAAGAATAAGGCAAACGAAAGGTAGGTAGGCTCGTGAACGCAACAGAAACAACAAAACCGGAACGAAGGACTTTAATAGATTTCAAATTCATAAAATTATTGCTTTTGACCTCACTGCCGCTTATGCTCGCCTCAGCTCTGTCCTACGGAATAGGACTTTCCGACAGTCTGATGCTTGCCGCGGCGGGAGAGGGCGAGGTCGGCGCTATCAGTGCAGGAGTTCAGATACAAAATCTGGTAACAACCGTCACGCTTGGATTCGATGCTGCAATTCTCCTGCTCTGTGCCCGTTATCTTGGCGGTGGCAAGGAGCGCGAGGCGCTCTCCTGCGGCTCGCTCGGAACGCTTCTCTCGCTCGGCTTCGGTCTTCTGTGCTTCGCCGCCTTTTTCTTCTTTCCCGACCTTTTCGTATCGCTTCTATCCCGCGAAGAGAAGGTTATTTCTCTTGGCGGAGAATATCTTCGCACGCTTTCGCTTTCCTTCCCCCTTTTCTGCGCCTCGGGTGCGCTTGCCGCAATTCTAAAATCAAGAAAGCAGGTTGGCGCGGTGTTCTCTGCTTCGCTTATTTCGCTGGGGGTCAAGGTAGCATTGAATTTTCTCCTTATCCCGGACTACTCGCTCGGGCTCGGCGCGCGCGGGGCGGCGCTTTCCACCGTCCTTGCAAGAGGAGCAGAGCTTGCCTTTCTTGCCGTATGCTTTCTCTTATCGGTAAAGGATAAGCTTCGCCGCTTTTTGCCGACAAGCTCTGCCGCACGGGCGTTTGTGCGATACGGCACTCCTCTACTTCTCTCACAGCTTGTATGGGCGGCAAATCTCTTCTACTCGACCTCTGTTATGGGCAGATACGGCGAGGGGCTGATTTCCGCGATCGGGATTGCAAACACGCTTAATACGCTCTCCGCCGTTGTCACGTCGGGTATTGCAGGCGGCGCGGCTATACTTCTATCACGTGAGATTGGCAACGGAAAAACCGATACCGTCAGACTTCATACACGCTCAGCGGAAATCACCTTTCTTCTTCTCGGCATTGCCGTCGGGGCGGTAATTTTCATTCTTCACAAGCCCTTTGTCTCGCTTTACTCGGTGAGTGGCGAGGTACGTGCGACGGCATTGTCGCTTCTCCTCTTTCTCTCGCTTCTGGCACCGATAACAGGATATCAATCCGCTGCTATGCTGGGGATTATAAAGAGCGGCGGTGACGTAGGCTTCGTCCTTTTCTCGGAGAGTGTGTCGGTCTTTCTCATCATCATTCCTCTCTCCCTCCTCGGCTCGGCGCTCTCGGTAACTCCAACGCTTCTCTACGTCGCCTTGAAGGCAGACGGAATACCGAAATGCTTTCTCGCCTTCAGACGTATTCGGAGCAGCTCCTATCCAAAGAGGCAAGCCGCAGAGCAATTCGGCACATAGCCCATACAAAACGGAATACAGCTGCGTTCCGATAGTGTATCGGTTTTTGCCTTTTTTTCTTTGGGTAATTTGCACAAAATTTCACTCCCTTTTTTATTACTGAAAAACAATTTTCTTTTCTTTTAATTTTAATTATTATTTTTCTATTGACTTTGAACTTTTTTTAGGTTAAAATGTATATAACTTACCATGAGGAAAGGATTTTAACTTATGAAGAAGCTTTTGATAATGCTCATGGCTTTAATGCTCGTGATGCTTTCATTTACAGCCTGCGGAGATGACGACGACAACGGCGGCGGAGACGGCGGAAGCGGCGGCTCCAGCGATACCGGCAACGGCAGCGGAGCAGGTGACACCGGAAGCGGTGACAGCACTGCTTGCCAGCACACCAACACCACCGTTACCAAGCCCAGAGTTCCGGGTACTTGTACCGACAGAGAGCTGACTGCAGAGATTACCTGTAATGACTGTAACAAGGTAATTCAGGCACAGGAGGAGGGTAAGAGAGATTACGATAATCACTGCAAATACCCTGAAGGCAACTTCACCTTTACTGCTGCTGTAAGCCCCACCTGTACCGAGAAAGGCAACGGCCCCAAGGTTCAGTGCAAACATTGTAACAAAATACTTGATATGGGCGTAGCAATTGACGCGCTCGGACACGATTGGGTAGCAAACGCAGAGGTTCCGGCAACCTGTACCCGCCCCGGCTCCACCGGCGGTCAGCACTGCTCTGTCTGCTTCATTGAGAACCCCGAGAATAGGGCTACCGTTGTTCCCGCCCTCAATCACAAGGTAGGCGAAGAGTCGAAGCTCACCGAGGACACTACTTTTGAAGCGGTCTCCGCTACCTGTACCGAACAGGGTATCTCCAAGAAATATCACTGCTCTCTTTGTGACGAGGACGTATTTGAATACACTCCTGCTAAAAACCACATGGAAGACGGCGTAAGCAAGCTCGTTAAAGACGACGCTTTCGTAGCAGTAGACGCGACCTGCACCGAGAAGGGCAAGTCCGAGAGATATGTATGCTCGCTTTGCGGCGCCGAAGAGTTTACCGAAACCGATATGATAGCTCACAACTACGGCACTGTAGAAGAACAGGCTGCCACCTGTGTAGCAGAGGGTCATAAAGCGGGCGAGAAGTGTACCGTGTGCGGTGATATCAAGATCGGATGCGAGGTTATTCCTGTTGACCCCACGGCTCACGGTGAAAAAGAGGAGTACTCCGGCACAGGAGTCGATGCAGCCAACGTAGACTGCACTCACCGCGTTTGCACGACACTGGGTGAGAAGTGCAAGGATTGCGGCGAGGTAACTAAAGAGCCCGTCTACGGCGATTACGGCACAAACCACACCGCCGGCCATACCGAGGTTGAGGTTATCATCAAGGAGGCTGCTTGCGGCGTTGCCGGAGAAAAGCAGTTCAAGTGCTCCGAGTGCGGTGCCTTTATCCTTGCTGAAGGCGGAACCGACAACAAGAAAGAAGAAATTCCCGCGCTCGACTGTGTTGACGAGGACGAGGACGGCTTCTGCGATGCTTGCGGCGAATGCATGGGTCACGTTGACGCAGAGCCCGCAGGTGCTGTTGACGGCAAGTGTGACGTTTGCGGCGAGGATATGCCCGCGGCAGAGCCTGCTGCATAACCCGAATTTCTACATAATAATTATATAGCCTGTACGGCAAAGAGGAGCAGACATAGCGTCTGCTCCTCTTGTTTTTTTGTTTTTCCTACTCTTCCGACTTCCGCGGCTTTTTTATTTAATCAGCCGAGGCACGCTTGTATCTCCGCACAGAAAAAGGCGGCTTTGTCCTACTCCTTATTAGCAGTAGCAACAACCGATACTCCCGTGCCTGCAACGTCTGCAATAATCACGTCACCAATACTTAAGGGAAGAGCGGCTGTGACGGAGTTAATCTCCTTCATAACCTCGAATATTTTCTCCTTTGGAACAGTGCCGAGTGTCTTTACCGCAACCACCGAGCCGTCGGTAGCTCTAACGGTGCTTGTAACCGTTCTTCTCGGGTGAGTGCATTCGTCGGTCGCGTATGTCACACCCCTTTTGCAGGCATTGCCGACAACCGAGGCAACCTTCCCCTCAGAGTCAAACGAAACCTCGAGAGTACAGCCGCGAGGGCATACAATACAGGTTAAAATTCTATTTTCCTTCATACCGTCACTCCTCTATCGAAACACTGATTTTTCCGTCGCACTCACGGAGCATCTTCTCGGTCAGCTTCACTGTTTCCATCTCGCCGGGCGCAAGCTTATTAGCCTTCTTCGAGAGAAGAACCGACTCTCCCGAGCGCACGACTACCTTCTTATCTCTGAACACCTCGCTGACTCTGAAGTAAACCGAGGTATCCTTGTACTCGGTGATTTTCTCGGGAACAGTATATCTTACGCGTCCGTCAACAGAAATTCCGATATCGCACTCCTTCCTTCTCTCACCGCGGATAAACTCCGCAGCACTCCGTCCGGCAATAACCGCTTCCTCTGAAACGTAGTCAACAAGGTCGTGTACGTGAAGAACGTTTCCGCAGGCAAACACTCCGGGAATTTCGGTTTCTCTACCGCCGTCAACAACGGCTCCGCCCGTCACTCTGTCAAGTGCAATTCCCGCTTCCTTTGTCAGCTCGTTCTCGGGAATAAGCCCGCAGGAGAGCAGAAGCGTGTCGCAGGGAATATATTCGGCAGTTTCGGCAATAGGCTGAAGCCTTCCGTCAACCTGACAAACCGTTACGCCCTCAAGCCTTTCCTTTCCGTGTATCTCGGTAACTGTGTGCGAGAGCTTCAAGGGAATATTAAAGTCGTTAAGGCACTGCTCAATGTTTCTTGCAAGACCGCCCGAATAAGGCATAAGCTCGCAAACCGCGTGCACCTTCGCTCCCTCGAGTGTCATTCTTCTCGCCATAATAAGACCGATATCACCCGAGCCGAGAATTACGACCTCGCGACCCGGCATATAGCCCTTCATATTAACAAACTTCTGTGCTGTTCCCGCAGTATAAATTCCCGAGGGCCTGCGACCCGCGATATTCAGAGCGCCCTTCGGACGCTCGCGGCAGCCCATAGCAAGAACAACAGCGCCCGCCTCGACGGTAAAAATGCCGTCCTTCTTGTTCATAGCAGTCACCGTTCTGTCGGGCGAGAGTCCTACGACGGTGGTTTCGAGGCAATAAGGGATACCGAGCCTCTTAACCTCTTTTTCATATCTGTATGCATACTCCGGGCCGGTCAGCTCCTCACCGAAGCGGTGAAGTCCGAAGCCGTTGTGTATGCACTGACGGAGAATACCGCCAAGCGCTTCCTCTCTCTCGAGAATAAGTATGTCTTCTATTCCCGCCTCGCGTGCCGCGATAGCCGCCGCCATTCCCGCGGGGCCGCCGCCTATGACTACCAGCTCGCATTTCCTGTGTAAGGTCATATCAGTGCGCCTCCTTCGTTTTTCCTACGATAAGCCTCGAGCCGCCGCCGAATTTCGTCACCTCGGTACAGTCAACCGAAAGCTCGCGAGCAAGAAGCTCGGTAATATAAGGCGTGCAGAAGCCGCCCTGGCATCTTCCCATAGATGCCCTCGTACGCCTCTTGACACCGTCAAGGTCTGTAGGGCGGGGATTGGTTCTTATCGCCTCGAGAATTTCGCCCTCGGTAACCGTTTCACAACGGCAAATCACCTGAGCAAACGAGGGATTTTCCTTGATAATCTCATTCTTTTCGTCAATCGAAAGCTCACGGAAATAGTGCATCGGACGTCTTGTTTTTACGAAGTCCTCACGCTCACGCATCTCGACTCCCATTTCACCAAGCATCTCTCTTACGTATTCCGCGATTGCGGGAGAAGCCGAAAGGCCGGGGCTCTCTATCGCAGCAACGTTAATAAATTTGTCCTTTGCGTTAATAATAAAGTCACCCGTGCTTCCAACCGCGCGAAGTCCTGTAAACGAGGTTATTACCTTACGCATATCTATTCCGCGCACCTGCTTTGTGACCGAAGAGCGGATTTTTGCAAGCCCCTCTCTGGTCGTGGACTTATCCTCCTTGTCGAGAATATTCTCGGCAGTAGGTCCAAGAAGAAGGTTACCGTCAACCGTGGGAGTTACGAGCATTCCCTTACCCATAGCGGAGGGGCAACGGAATACAGTGTGGCTGATAAGGTCGCCAACCTCTCTGTCAAGAAGAAGATACTCGCCTCTTCTCGGGGTTATACTGAAGCCGCCTACACCGCACATCTCGGCAATTTTGTCGGAATAAAGTCCCGCGCAGTTAATCACAAATCTGGCTGAAATCTCCTCGTTTGACGACTTAACTTTACAAAAATCGCCCATATCGGTAATTTCCGTAACCTCAAACGAGCACTTAAGCATAGCTCCGTTATCCATTGCATTGCCTATTGCCGCCATACAAAGCTCATAGGGGCAAACTATAGCACCCGTCGGCGCATAGAGTGCCGCGGTAACCTCGTCACCGATATTCGGCTCAAGTGCTACGACCTCGTCGCGAGAGAGAAGCTTAAGCCCACGGACACCGTTTTTCTCTCCTCGGGAGAGAAGCTCCGAGAGTGTTGCCTCGTCATCGCCGTCAAAGCCCACGACAAGCGAGCCGTTCCTTCTGTACTTCACACCAAGCTCACGGCAAACCGACTCCATCATTTCAGAGCCGCGTACGTTGAGCCTTGCCTTGAGAGAGCCCACCTTTGCATCAAATCCTGCGTGAACAATTGCACTGTTTGCGCGCGTCGCACCCATTGCCACGTCGGATTCCTTTTCAACAATCACGACCGATAGCCCGTACCTCGTCAGCTCTCTTGCAACGAAACCGCCGACGACACCCGCGCCGATTATACAAGCGTCAAACATTATCTGCCACCTCCGTCAAATTAACCGCACAAGATTTCCCGTGCGGTAGTTGTTTACGCTACTATTGTATAACAAAACATTATTTGTGTCAATATACGGCTAAAAAGTTGAGAAGCAATCAAAATCAATCATATTTTTCTATTTAAAACCGATCATACCCTGTCAGAACACGTCTTAGCCGACGGGTCTGTTACTGCCTGCGCCCAACCGTTACACCTATACTCACATCTTTCGGCTACATAAGTTCTGCAGTCGGCTATTGACTTTCGCGTGCGCGCGTGATAAAATATAACTGATAATCATAAAAACAGGTGCAAAATGGAAATTAACGAGATAATCCACGGCTTTACCGTGGCGGAAAAGAAAAAAATCGCCTCACCCGAGGGAAATATTTATATCCTCGAGCATAAAAACACCGGTGCGAGAGTAGTTTACTTTGAGCGCGAGGACAGAAACAAGACCTTTGCAATAGGCTTCAGAACCCTGCCCACCGACGACACGGGTGTATTCCATATAATTGAGCATTCAACCCTCTGCGGCTCGAAGAAATTCCCGACAAAGGAGCCCTTCGTTGAGCTTCTCAAATGCTCGCTTAACACCTTCCTCAACGCATTCACCTGCGAGGATAAAACCGTTTATCCCGTTTCTTCACAGAACGATAAGGACTTCTACAACCTTGTTTCGGTCTATCTTGATGCAGTTTTCAGTCCTCTTATGATTGAAAACGAAAACATTTTTCTCCAAGAGGGTTGGCACTACTCCTTTGACGGAGAGGGCAAGGCAGGCTACAACGGCGTTGTTTACAACGAAATGACAGGCGCGTATTCCTCGCCCGAGGAGCTTTCTGCGCTCGAGCTATCTCGCTCGCTCTTTGAGGGAACGCCCTATGCCTTTGACTCGGGCGGAAATCCCGAGAGTATACCGACACTCACCTACGATGATTTCCGTTCGGCACATAAGAAGCACTACCACCCGTCAAACTCGACGGTAATCCTTGACGGCAGCGTTGACCTTGACGGTATACTGCCACTTATCGACTCATATTTCTCACGCTACGAAAGGCATACCCCTGCCCTTCCCGACTACGAAATAACCCCCACGATTTCCGAGCCAAGACGAGTATTCTATCGCGCTGACGACGGCGACGGCAGAGGACGCGTAAGAATAAGCATAGGCTCTGTTTTCGCCGATTACAAGAACCGTCTTGAAAATCTTGCGGCAACCGTGCTAATCAGTACTCTCGCAGGCTCAAACGAGTCACCCATTAAGAAGGCTCTGCTAGACAAGAGGCTCTGCGACGACGTCTATATGTACGTCAATCGCGGCGAAATGCAAACTTTTATTGTCGAAATCATAGGTGTTAAAGAGGAAAAAGCCGACGAAGCCATAAGCGAGCTTCAAATTGCTGCCCAAAGGCTTATTACAGAGGGCATCTCCAAAAACGAGCTTTCCGCAACTCTCTCACACCTGGAGTTCAAGCTTACAGAGGGAGAGAGCGGCAGTATGCCGAAGGGCGTCAGCCACGCGCTGGCAATTATCGACGCACTCTATTACGGTGAGGATATCGGCTCGGTCTTTGAGGACGAGGGCAAGCTTGCAGAGCTATCCGCACTCATTCCCACAGGCTATTTTGAAGAGCTGCTTGAGAGAATTCTCTTGAAGCCCACCCACGCGGCGACGGTACTCCTTATTCCCGACCCCGAACTAAAATCAGCGCCGTCACCCGACCTCTCAGGACTGACCGAGGACCAAATAACGGCACTTATGGAAAAAGAGGTCGCGCTTCTCACCGCCCAGTCGGAGCAGGACTCGCCCGAGGCACTCAAGACAATCCCTACCCTTGAAATTTCCGACCTCGACAGAATAGGTGAATTCAACACTCCCAAAGAGGACAGCCACCTCGGAAGAAGAATTATTCTTCCCACCGTTAAGTCGGAGTCTATTCTCTACACCTCGCTCTTCTTCAATTGCTCCGACCTCGACGAGGAATCCCTGACGCTTCTCACCCTGCTCTCTGCGGCGATAACCAATCTGGAAACCGAGAATTACTCGCCGCTGGAGCTATCCAGTAAAATAAAGGCAACTCTCGGCTCCTTTGCCACCGTTACAGGCTCCACCTCGCCAATAGACGGAAGAGCTATGCCGTATATCAAGCTTATCGGCTCGGCGCTTGCAAAAAACGCAAACGAGCTTGTGAAGCTAACCGAGGAAGCATTGCTCAGAACCCGCTATACCGACAGAGATATGCTTGAAAAGCTGCTGCTGCAAATCCGCTCTGTCACCGAGGACTCTATGCGTGAGAGCGGCGACTCATTAGCACTCGGCAGAGCCGAGGCGCACACCACCCCATACGGAAAAATTATGGAGTCGCTCGTCGGTCTTGATGCCTACCTGCGAATAAAGCAATATATCAAGACTCACAGCGAGCACCCCGAGGCTCTCTCCGAGGCACTTGCGGCACTTTCAAAAAAGGTCTTCGTGCGCGAGCGAATAACCGTGTCAGTCGCCTCGAGTGAAAGAGAGGGCGAGTGCGCGAGGTCGCTTGCAAGGCGTCTTACGGAGCTATTCCCCTGCTCGAATACAGAAGTGGTCCCGATAGATTATAAGCCCCTTGAACGCGGGCGAGAGGTTATAGAAATTCCGACCGACACGTCCTACACCGCCCTCGCGCTCTATTCAGAGGAGGCGAAGAGAAACTACGGAATTCTCCGCATAGCCCGCACAGCTCTCTCCTACGGATACCTTTGGGAGAACGTCAGAGTCAAGGGCGGTGCCTACGGCACAGGCTTTTCGGCGAGAAGAATGGGCGCTATGTCCTTCCATTCATACCGCGACCCCTCGCCCGAGCAATCTCTCGCAACGTACAGGAGTGCGCCCGAGGCGCTTCGCGCGCTGGCGAGCGATACCGACCTTTCAAGGTATATTATAGGCGTTATCGGCGACCTTGACCAGCCTAAATCCCCAAGACTCGAGGCAGCGCAGGCTACCGCCGACGCGCTAAACGGCTGGACTGCCGAAAGAGATGCCGCCGAGAGAGAAAAAATTCTCACGGCAAATAAGGACTCGCTTCTTCTGGCTGCGGACATCATAGAGCAGGCAGAGAAATCAAGCTCCGAGGCAGTCGTCACAGGCGAGAGGACCGCACGCGAGCTTCGGGCACGCGGCTTTACGGTAATATCTCCCGAGAAGGCGTAGGAGTGCTTGTTCGCTTGTCAAATTTATAACGGATTTCGCAATTTTTTAACAGATTTTACCCAAGAAACCAAGCTTTTTTTACTTGACATTACGTGTCGGATATTGTATAATATTTTGATGTGCGAGCGATGGTAGTGCGGCATATAAGCAGCCCGACGTCAGTCGGCGGCACTCCGAAAAACCTTGGTATAAAGCGCTCGCCGTCAATCAATACTAGTAAAAAAAGCAGAAAGGCAAGGACATATATGGATTACAAATACGAGGGCTGGGAAGGCTTCGAGACAGGCAAATGGACCAAAGAAATTAACGTAAGAAGCTTTATCACCCATAACTACACCCCCTACGACGGAGACGAGAGCTTCCTTGAGGGAGCAACAGACGATACAAAGTCTCTCTGGGACCAGGTACTCGAGCTTACAAAAAAGGAGCGCGAGGCAGGCGGTGTCCTCGATATGGACACCAAGGTTATCTCTACCATAACCTCTCACGGTCCCGGCTATCTCGACAAGGATAAGGAAAAGATAGTCGGCTTCCAGACCGACAAGCCCTTAAAACGCGCGCTTATGCCCTACGGCGGTATCCGTATGGCGGAGAAGGCGTGCAAGGACAACGGCTATGAGCTCGACCCCTCGGTCAAGGAGTTCTTCACCATTCACAGAAAAACCCACAACGCAGGCGTTTTCGACGCATACACCCCCGAGATGAGAGCCTGCCGCTCGAGCCACATTATCACAGGTCTTCCCGACGCATACGGCAGAGGCAGAATTATCGGCGACTACCGCCGAGTTGCGCTCTACGGCGTTGACCGCCTCATTGAGGACAAGCAGATGCAGAAGGACACCTCAAGAACCACGATGCTTGCCGACAATATCCGCGACAGAGAGGAGCTTTCCGAGCAGATAAGAGCTCTCGAGGAGCTTAAGAAAATGGCGGCGTCCTATGGCTACGACATCTCGCTGCCCGCACGCGACACAAAGGAAGCTATTCAGTGGCTCTACTTCGGATATCTTGCTGCGGTCAAGGAGCAGAACGGTGCGGCGATGTCGCTCGGAAGAACCTCGACCTTCCTCGATATCTACGCAGAGCGTGACCTTAAGCGCGGCACCTATACAGAGCGTGAGCTTCAGGAGCTCGTTGACCACTTCATTATGAAGCTTCGCCTTGTAAAGTTTGCGCGCACACCCGAGTACAACGCGCTCTTCTCAGGCGACCCCCAGTGGGTTACCGAGTCTATCGCAGGTATGTCGACCGACGGCAGACACATGGTTACCAAGATGTCCTACCGTTACCTTCACACCCTCGAGAACCTCGGCGCGGCGCCCGAGCCCAACCTCACGGTTCTCTGGTCTACAAGACTTCCCGATAACTTCAAGCGCTTCTGCGCGAGAATCTCTATCGAAACAAGCTCTGTTCAGTACGAGAACGACGACCTTATGAGATTCACCCACGGCGACGACTATGCTATCGCCTGCTGCGTATCCTCTATGAGAATCGGAAAGGAAATGCAGTTCTTCGGAGCGAGAGCTAACCTTGCAAAGTGCCTTCTCTACGCAATCAACGGCGGCGTTGACGAAATTTCCGGAAAGCAGATAGGTCCGGAATACAGACCCGTCACCACCGAATATCTTGAGTTTGATGACGTAATGAAAAAATACGACTTTATGCTCAAGTGGCTCTCCGAGGTATACGTCAATACCCTTAATATTATTCACTATATGCACGACAAGTACTGCTACGAGAAGATTCAGATGGCTCTTCACGACAAGAACGTTACCCGTTGGTTTGCTACGGGAATTGCAGGACTCTCGGTCGTTGCAGACTCGCTTTCGGCTATTAAGTACGCGCGCGTAAAGCCGATACGCGACGAAAGAGGAATCGCTGTTGACTTCGAGATTGAGGGCGACTTCCCCAAGTTCGGAAACGACGACGACAGAGTTGACTCTCTCGCATACGAGGTCGTTCAGATGTTTATGAATCACATCAGAAAGAAGCAGACCTACCGCGATAGCATTCCCACAACGTCTATTCTCACCATCACCTCGAACGTCGTATACGGTAATAACACCGGTGCAACCCCCGACGGAAGAAAGAAGGGTGAGGCGTTCGCTCCCGGTGCAAACCCCATGCACAGACGCGACACTCACGGCGCAATAGCTTCTCTTGCCTCGGTATCGAAGCTTCCCTTCAAGGACGCGCAGGACGGAATTTCCAATACCTTCTCGATTATCCCCGGTGCGCTCGGCAAGGACGATACAATATTCGCAGGAGATATTGAGGTAGACCTCGACTGCTCTACCGGCGCATGCTCCACCCCCACCCTCTTCGAGGCACTCGATTCCGACGAGGACTAAATCACCCGTATTTGCAAACATTACTTTGCAAAAACGCGCAAAACAGATAAAAATCATAGCAAAGCAAGAAGTAAAGACACTAGTCTGCTATGAAAAACGCAAGGAAAGGAAACAGAGAAAATGGCAGCAACAAAAAATCAGATAGACAACCTCGTATCTCTCCTTGACGGATACGTCAAGAAGGGCGGACATCATCTTAACGTTAACGTTTTCACCCGCGAAACGCTTCTCGACGCGCAGGCGCACCCCGAGAAGTACCCCCAGCTTACCGTCAGAGTAAGCGGCTACGCGGTTAACTTCATCAAGCTCACAAAGGAGCAGCAGGACGAGGTTATCTCGAGAACCTTCCACGATAAGATTTAAGAAAGCAACAATCCCCATAGAAACGCGGCAAAGCAAAGAGGGCGCATACCTCTCGGCTTTGCCGTTTTCTAATATTTAATAGCTAATAAAACAAGAGAGGACGGGAAAGAAGCCGCCGACCTCGGTACGAGGTCATGGCGGGGGAAGATGCCCCTACCGCTCCAAAGCAAAAGGACACCCACAAGGAGTGTCCCTGAAGCGTGATTACTAAAGCATTTCGCTTTAGTGCGAAAAGCTTTCCGCAGTTTTGCCGACGGCAAAACATGACGCAAAATCGCTCTGTTGCGCTTTTGCTCGAGGGCTAGCCTCGCTTTTTGCGAGGCAGCTCCGCGCCACATCTCCAAAGCAAAAGGACACTCACAGGGAGTGTCCTTTTGTTTTGGAGCGGATTACGGGGAGAGCAAGGCAAAAACTGTTGATAACAGTTTTTGCCGAAGCGATGTCCCGCGTTGCGACAAAGGCAAGCCGAGCCGGCGCAGGCGAAGTCTTTGGACACAAAAGCGGACGGGAGAGAAGCCGCCGACCTCGGTACGAGGTCATGGCGGGTGAAGATGCCCCTACCGCCAAATGTAAAAGGACACCCACAAGGAGTGTCCTTTTACATTGGAGCGGATTACGGGGCTCGAACCCGCCACCTCCACCTTGGCAAGGTGGCGCTCTACCAAATGAGCTAAATCCGCAGGTATATTAAAATGGCGACTCGGATGGGGCTCGAACCCACGACCTCTAGCGTGACAGGCTAGCGCTCTAACCAACTGAGCTACCAAGCCATAGCGTATACAGGAACGGTTAAAGCCTATACGCTCGGCCAAAACCAGTATCCCGTGCACTTTAAGTGGTGGAAAGTACATGGGCTTTGGAGATGCAAGCATCTCCGTCAAGTTTGCTTACGCAAACATTACGTGCTCGGCTTACGCCGAGAGGTTCGAGCCGATATGCTCGGCTAAAACCGCTATCCTGTGTACTTTTAGGTGGTGGAAAGTACAGGGCTCGAACCTGTGACCCTCTGCTTGTAAGGCAGATGCTCTCCCAACTGAGCTAACCTTCCGTCAAACGCCATATTATTATAACAGACTATCTCTCATTTGTCAAGAGCGTTTTTATAAAAATATTATATTTTCTGCAAGAAAAGCTTTTCTCAATCTTTAACCAAGAAAATTCCGTAAACTTTAGTAGGCATTTTCCTCGCGCAATCAATAAATCAAAAGCATAATGTTGACATATAATAATTAATATGATAAAATACTGTCATAAACTAACGGGAGAACAACCGATGAAGCTTATATATAAAATAATTATTGTTGCTTTGGCTATTGCGCTTTTTCTGCCGCTTTCAGCCTGCAAGGATGGCGACGACGGCGACACCGGCAACGGTGACGGAGTAAAAATGAAGGCGAAGATACTGAAGGTCAGCGAGTATATTGAGGTCGAGGTGCTCGAGAGCGAGTACACATCCGGACCTCACTGGGTTATCACGTCCGACCAAACCACAATTAAAAGCTCGCATGGGATAAAAATCTCGCGCGAAGCTCTCGCCGTCGGCGACGAGGTCGAAATCACCTATAACGGTCAGGTTATGATGAGCTATCCGCCGAAAATCGTCGCTCTATCAATCCGAGTGCTATAAGCTCCTGCGGCGAAAACCTTGCTCTCTTTTCAACCGCCACGAATATTCTGTAAATAAAATACAAAAGAACTGCCAAGCAGAGAGCCCTGTGGGTTTATCAGCCGTGCAGTTCTTTTTTAATGCAAGCGTGTGCTTTTATGAGAGCGAATAACAGCGACTGCTCCCGAGCCGAATATTTCAGTTCTTCGCCTATTGTCTAATATTCAAATGCCTCGTTCTCAACGAAGGCGCAGAGATAGTGATAGACCGGAAGGTGAAGCTCCTGAACCTTGAAGGTTTCACTCTCGGGCACCTTAACCGTAAGGTCACATATTGCCGAAAGCGCACTGTCAGAGCCACCCGTCAAGGCAACCGTTCTAACACCTAAAACTGAGGCAACCTCGACTGCGGCGACGGCATTTTTTGAGTTGCCCGAGGTGGAAATGGCTATAAGCAAATCCCCCTTGCGTCCATATCCCATAACAAGCTGTGCATATACAAGCTCGGGGTCGACGTCGTTTGCAAACGCCGAAAGAACACCGCACTGCGACGGAAGCGAAATTGCAGGGATAGCGCACTGCAACGACTCAACCAGTCTATCGGCTCTTTCGCCAAGCTTTGCGCGGAATTTCTCCTTCATAGGCTCGCTCATCTCGCGCTTTTTCATAAAGCCCTTCATCAGCTCACCGACTATGTGCTCCGAGTCGGAAGCCGAGCCACCGTTTCCAAGCACGAGAATTTTGCCGCCATGCCTATAGACTTCAAGCATCATCTCTGCTGCGCGAAGTATCTCCTCTTTGCAGGAGGACAGCGCAGGATAGCGTGTAAGAAGCTCGCATAATAGTTGTGAATTTTCCATTTTATTTATCTCCCAGATATGCCACCGAAAGCGCAGCGTAATCACCGATTTCTTCTCCAAGCCCCGAAGGAAGAATTTTGCAGGCAGAAAGCGAGAGCGACAGAGCCTCACAGGAAAGCGTTCTTTCCATATGAGGCCGTAAGAGGTCCTCTGCTCTTGTAAATATACTTCCGATAATTATTCTCTCGGGGTTGAGAAGGTCAACGACTATAGCCAGCGCGCGACCGAGAGCCTCTCCGCTTATTCTGTAAACCTCAAGAGCCGTTCTGTCGCCGAGCCTTGCCGCATCGGCAAGGATTTTCGCATTGATAGAAGAGAGGTCGTCCTCGCTTTTGCAATATGGCATAATCTCGCCGAGAAGAAGCGCCTCTTTAGCCATTTGTATACCGAGCTGTCTTATTCCCGAACCGCTGCAAAAGCCCTCGACAGACCCTGCCTTGCCATAGCCGATAGGTCCGCTGTCAGAGAGCCGCACGTGGCCAAGCTCTCCCGCCATACCCGAAAAGCCGGATATAAGCCCCCCGTTCATAATAATTCCTGCACCAAGCCCCGTACCGAAGGTGAGAAACACCATATTGTCAGTGCCCTGCCCGGCGCCGTAGTGCCACTCGGCAAGCGCTGATGCGTTGGCATCATTACAGAGGTATGCAGGTACTCCGAATTTATCAGAGAGCATCTCTGTAATCGGAATATTGTCCCACCCGGGAAGATTGGGTGGTGACATTATCACGCCTCTCCTCTCGTCAAGCGGCCCCCCCGAGCTTACGCCGATGCTATCGCCCTTACCTATTGCCCCCACGGCATCATATATTCTCTCAAGCGTGGTCTTGCAGTCCTCGGTATTGAATTTAATCTTCTCGGCAACACCGTTTTCGTCCCCGAGAACAACGGCGCATTTCGTTCCGCCGATGTCAACGCCTATCCTCATTACGCATTCCCCTCCGGCTTTCTCGTCGGGCGCTCGAAGATATTTGCCAACAAAAAGCTCATCCATAGCATATGGTCGTAGTTTCTCTCTATCGCTACCTCGCAACTGCCGAATTCTAAACGCATTTTCTCGAACAGTGCCTTTGCCTCGGAGTCATTTCCGAGGCATTTCTCGGCAAGCGCTGAGGCAAGCAGGTCGCAGAAATCTGCGTGGTGCTCAAGCAGTCTTACCGATGCAGTCTGCACTCTGTATTTCGAATTGTAATGCCTTCTTATAAGCTCCCTGCCATCTCTTGTGATTTCTTTAACAGAGCGTATCG
Organism: Clostridia bacterium; assembly: GCA_017472305.1. Lineage (GTDB taxonomy): Bacteria > Bacillota > Clostridia > Oscillospirales > CAG-272 > UBA1740. Next base: position 37,197 of record JAFUQP010000039.1, read on the forward strand.
CCCCGAGCCTCTCGGGAGCGTAATGTCCGTATCTCTCCGAGCCGCACACGTACCCGTAAGGCAGTGCCTCGGAAATTTTCTCGAAATAGGAATAAAACTCTCGCCAATCCTCGCCAAACGCCGTGGAAAAGTAGTCCTCGCATATCATATCGTAGCTATAGCTCGAGTCAAAAAGCGCCCTTGCATAGGTGTAGAAGGCAAAGCCGGTCGGGAAGAACGAGCGCTGCGAGCCGTCCTCAATAATTCCGCTGATGCCGTTCTCTCTGTAGACGGCAATATCCTCTATAATGCGCCTTGCTATAGCTATACCAGTAAGGTCAAAGCACTGAGGACGCCAGAAGTGATATTCGTAGCACACGCTTGGCCCGTGCCAAACCTCTCGCCAAGCCGAGAACTCGGCAAGAAACTCGTCGAGATTTCGAGGTCGTCTTATGTTGTTTCTTACGTACTGAGTTGGAGAAGCCGTCACCCTGCCCTCAGGGAGAGTTTCGGTGTACTTACGCGATATTGGTGCGAGCATAAGCATAAATCTCTCGGGGTTATCAAGGCGCAATTCCGTCGGTGCCCAGGTCGTATCAGCATAGGCTATATACACTATGCGCGTGGGAAGTCCCCTAGCTGTCAGACCTCTGTCGAGCTCGTTGAGAAGCAGCATATACCAGTCCGAGGCAGTGCGTGCTTTGCACTCCTCGCATTCGCAGTGATTGTTGAAATCGTCTGCGAGCCATACGTGAAGATAATCTACGTTAGAGTGCTTCTCGGCATAGTCGAGAACGCAGTCTACAAACTTCTCCCTTGCGCGTCCGTTGGACATACAGAAATTCGTTCCCTGCGGCTTACCCTGAAAGAGCCCACGCTTGCCGTCAATCATAGCAAGGTAGGAGCGATTTTCCTCGCTTATGCCGCTCTCGTCTATAACTGCGCCGCACCTTGCGGCATCAATTCCAAACGGGTCAACCGCCCAACCGTGCCCAATATCGTGAAATTGTAAACCGCGCTTTGCAATTTCTGCCTCGCACTGCCTCTTCCACTGCAAAACCTGTTCGTCGGTGATAGGCTCGGGAGCTCTGTTCTCACTGTTGAATTTATGCTCGTAATAGCCTTGATAATACTGCGTGGGAATTCGAAATTCCATCATATAGACGTTCATACCGACCTTGGGTGTGAACTCAATCGTTTCAAGCATACACTGCTGGCTCTCCGCACCCTCGTTGCACTGACCGCGATAGCGGCAGGAGGGCTTATGGCGGTACTTGACAGGTACAATATCCTTCATAGGAATGTACTCGCCGTCAACACCCGGGTACAGCCAGCGACAGCCGTTCTGACGAAGGTACTCGTATACCGAAAGAAGCACCGAGCGAGGGTTGTCGCCCGCAATGATGCCGCCGCACTCGTCACAGTCTATGTAGAGTATATCGTCAAGCTCTGTGTTCTCGGCATCCGACACGTCAAGCCCGAAGTCCTGCATAAGTCCG
>JAFUQP010000040.1 GCA_017472305.1 Clostridia bacterium
AAACTGCTGTGCACCATACGGCGAAGAAATTTTTAGAGAATTTTGCCGCAGCTTGCCGAAGTCAAGTGCGGACTTTACGAGGCGGGGTGCGGTAAAAGGCACGAAAATTTATCGCCGTAGGGCTTATGTGTTCGACTCCGCTACGGCTACGCATTATCTCACAGTCTAACGCAACCAATCATAACCGCACAAAGCGTATTATAACACGCCGGCAAATCATAGCTTGCCAAAGCACTATGCTCTTTGAGAGATTTTTGTTTAATTTTCAGAAGACGAGGTATACTATTATAAAACCGACAAAATTCTTACTGAAAGGTTTTATAATGAACACAAAGAAAAGCTATTTACCCTTTGGTATAAGGGATAAAATCGGATATCTGCTCGGCGACCTCGGAAATGACTTTACCTTTATTCTCTCGTCGAGCTTTCTCTTGAAATTCTACACCGACGTTATGCACATCAGCGCAGGAATCGTCGGACTTATTATGATGCTTGCACGGTTTGCCGATGCGTTCACCGACGTAACGATGGGAAGGCTCTGCGACCGCTCGCCGGTGCGGGCAGCGGGAAAATTCAAGCCCTGGATTCTGCGTGCCGCCGCCCCCGTGGCGATAGCCTCGTTCCTTATTTACCAGTCCTCGCTTGCCGACACGCCGCTGCCCTTCCGTATAGGCTGGCTTGCCGTAACTTATATTCTGTGGGGCTCGGTATTCTATACCGCCGTCAACATTCCCTACGGCTCTATGGCATCGGCAATATCAAACGAGCCGTCCGACCGTCAGTCGCTCTCGACCTACCGTTCGCTGGGAAGCACTCTGGCAGGCGTTATAGTCGGCGCGGGAGTACCGCTTATCGCCTACGAAACGAAGGTAATAGGCGGTGTGGCGATTGCCGAAATGAACGGCCCGCGCTTCACTCTTATCGCGGGAATATTCTCTATTCTTGCAATAATCTCATATATGATTTGCTACGTCCTGACGACCGAGAGAGTAACACCCGACGTGTCCCCCGAGCGTCACCGACGCACGAGCGTTAAGGATATGCTGCTCTCGGCTGTGAAGAACCGCGCGCTTCTCTCGATAATTGCCGCCTCAATAGTAATGCTTCTCGCGCAGTTCACACTCCAGCAGATGGCAAACTACGTCTACCCCGACTACTACGCAAACACCGCAGCGCAGTCAGCATCGACCTTTGCTATGCTCTTCGGTATGATTATCGCCGCAACACTCGCAAAGCCGCTCGTTGGAAAATTCGGCAAGGCGGAAATCAGCGTGGTTTCCAGCTTTATTGCGGCGGCGGTCTGCCTGCTTCTCTACTTCATTCGTCCCGAAAGCGTGTGGGTGTACGTTGCATTCAATTTCTTCGCGTGGCTTGCTCTTGGCGTATTCACAATGGTTTCCTGGGCGATTATCACCGACGTTATAGACTACTCCGAGATTAAGAACGGCATACGCGAGGACGGCTCAATATACGCTCTCTACTCCTTTGCAAGAAAGCTCGGTCAGGCGGCAGCGGCAGGCATTACGGGCGCGCTGCTCGTTCTGGTGGGCTACGAAAAAACGGCGGGTGTACCCGTCACCGACTCGGTAAAGAGCGGTATATACACGATATCGACGGTAGTCCCTGCGGCGGGCTTCCTTCTTCTTGCCTTAATACTGCTCTTCTGGTATCCCTTGAAAAAGCACGCGGTTGACGAGAACGTCAGAATACTGAAGGCTCGCCGCGAGGGAGAGAGCTAATGAAGGAAGAGCGCGGCGAGAGCCGCACCGAAAAAGATATCAAAAGGGAGCTTTCGGGCGATTATAAGCTCAACGTCGTCCTTATGCGCGAGAGGCTTCGGGTAAACGAAAGCTTCGACATTATCGAGAGGCACCTTTCGGCTATGGGCGGAGATTTATGCTTTTTCTATATCGACGGATTTGTCAAGGACTCGGAGATGCTACGAATAATGCAGCATCTTCTGACACTGAAGGAGCCTCTTTCGGCAGAGGAGCTGGAGGGGCAAATGCCCTACGTCGAGGTGGAGCTTACGCGCGAGGTATCGAAGATTATCCGCGCCACACTCTCAGGCCAGAGCGTTCTGTTTTCCGAGAGCTTCGGCGGAGTTGCAATGCTCCTCGACCTTCGCACCTACCCTGCAAGGCCAACCTCAGAGCCCGAGAGCGACAGGGTTATGCAGGGCTCAAGAGATGGCTTTGTGGAAACTTTAGTTGTCAATACGACACTTATTCGCCGCAGAATTCGCGACCCGAGGCTGACAATGGAGCATTTTTCTATGGGCGGCTCGTCGGAAACCGACGTTGTCGTCTGTTATATGAAGGACGTGGCAAAGGACTCGACGGTGAAGGATATAAGGCGAAGGCTCTCCGAGATTAAGCCGAAGTCGCTGACGCTCGGATTTCAGAGCCTTGCCGAAAGCCTTATACGCTCGGGCTGGTTTAACCCCTTCCCGAAAATCCGAACGACAGAGCGCCCCGACACAGCCTCGGCGCAGCTGCTCGAGGGCAGCGTAATCGTCCTGTGCGACACCTCGCCGCAGGCAATGATACTGCCGACCTCGATTTTCGATTACCTTGAGGAAACCGACGACTTTTATTTTCCGCCGCTCACAGGCACCTATCTTCGTCTTGTCAGAACGGTGATACTTCTGCTCTCGGTCGTCATAACTCCGCTATGGTATCTCTCGATTGAATACGCGGATATTCTGCCGACAGCCCTCGCCTTTCTTGTCCCCGACGAGCCGGGGGCGCTTCCGATAATCTTTCAGCTATTCCTCGTCGAATTCGCTATCGACGGCTTGAAGATTGCCTCAATGAACACCCCCGATATCCTCTCGAACTCGCTGTCGGTGGTCGGCGCGCTGATACTCGGCGACTTCGCCGTCGAGGTAGGGTGGCTATGCGGCGACGTAATTCTCTATATGGCATTCGTCGCTATCGCGAACTTCGCGCAGCAAAACCACGAGCTCGGCTACGCCTTCAAGTTTATGAGAATGATAATTCTGCTACTTGTCTGGCTGTTTGGCATCTGGGGCTTTGCCGTCGGTGTGGCATTCTTCTGCTTCGCCGTCGCAACGAACAAAACCCTCTCGGGCAAGCATCACTACCTCTACCCTCTAATCCCCTTCAACGGACGAGATATGCTAAGACTTCTCGTGCGTAGAAGAAAAAGTGATTTTGAATAAGATGCTCTTTTAATATAAGCCCCTTGCAGAGAACGAAAATATATGATAAAATATATTTAGCAGCAGGGCGGGCTGCCTGCGCTATTACGATGCAAGGAGCTGCTTTCGAGTCGCAAAAACCTCGAAAGCTATAGGAGCTTATGAAAAATATACTAATAACGGGTGCCGGCGGCGGAATGGGCGGTGCCGCGGCAAGACTTTTTGCCGAGAGAGGATATCGCGTATTCGCACTTGACAGAATAGAGTCGAAGGCAGAAAGCGAAAATATTATCCCCATAGCCGCCGACCTATCGGTAAGCGAGGGTGTCAAGTCGGCGATAGAGAGAGTAAAGGCGCTGACCGACACGCTCGACGGCATTATTCACTTTGCGGGAGCCTATGCTATGGACTCGCTTGTCGAGATGAGCGAGGAAAAATTCGAAAAAATATTTAAAATAAACCTCGGCATAGCCTTTCTTGTGAACAAGGAAGCTCTCCCTCTACTCTCGAAGGGCTCAAAAATTATTATCACGACGAGCGAGCTTGCGCCGCTTGACCCCCTGCCCTTCACAGGCATTTACGCGGTAACGAAGGCGGCGCTCGAGAAGTATGCCTACTCGCTCGCAATGGAATTGCAACTGCTCGGCATCAGCGTCTCGGTAATAAGGGCGGGTGCTGTAAACACGGGAATGCTCGGTGCTTCAACCGACGCGCTCGACCGCTTTGTCGAGTCAACGAGGCTCTACTCCTGCAATGCCGAAAGGTTCAAGGGCATTGTAAACCGAGTTGAAGCTCGCAATATTCCGCCCGAGAAAATTGCCGCCCTGTCCTATAAAATCATAGGCAAAAGGCGGCCGCGGTTTATCTATTCAATAAACAGAAATCCCCTGCTTCTCCTGCTTGGTGTCCTGCCAAAGAGAATGCAGCTGTGGATAATCCGTATGCTCCTGAAGTAAGGAAAACGCCCGCTATACCGCGAGAAATGCAAAGTATAGTGGGCATTTATTATCCTTTTCGTCTTTTTTCAAGCTCATCTATGAACTTATCATTGTCGCGAACGCTAACGGCGGTCACGTCGAAGCTGTTGTATTTTATATCAACGTGCTCAAAGGAGTTCTTCAGAGAGAGTATAGAGTCGGAGTAGAAGCGCCGCTTCTTTTCTGCCGAGCGGATTTTCGAGTATGGGATAATTCTTTTGATAATTAATCCGTATTTTATCAGGACGTCCTCTTCCCGAAGCTCCACGTAGCCAAAGAGCGGCGAGATAAAGAAATAGTTCAGAAAAAGCAGAATTGGCAGAGTTACAAGTAGCGTCTGCGGTGCAAAGAACGGCGGTATCACCGTAAGTAAAACAACGACAACGTTCGTTGGGATAAACAAAATCCAATACAGCTTATCTACGAGCGGCTTAAATTTCATTTTAGACTCACCTTCCTGTTCTGCGTATTCGCCGAATTTATTTTATCATACAGTAAATGCTATTGTCAATACCCCGTTACACACCGCCCCCCTGCCGCCGCAGGATAATCCCCAAGAGGGATTCGCATATTGACATTAATCTTTATTTGTGCTATCATTATTCTATCACCAACGCAACCCAACCGAAAGGAACGAGTTATGAAAATATACAGTTCAGTTGACGAGCTGATAGGAAGAACGCCGCTTATCCGCATTTCGCGCTTTGAGAAGGCGCTCGGAATTGAAGCCGAGATATACGCGAAGCTTGAATACTTCAACCCCGCAGGCTCTGCAAAGGACAGAGTCGCAAGACAAATGATTGATGCAGCCGAGAAGGCGGGAATACTGAAGCCCGACTCGGTGATTATTGAGCCCACCTCGGGAAATACAGGTATCGGACTTTGCGCCGTTTGCGCCGCGAGGGGCTACCGCACGGTAATCGTAATGCCCGAAACAATGTCCGAGGAGCGCAAAATCCTTATGCGCGCCTACGGCGCGGAGCTGGTTCTGACCGACGGCTCTCTCGGTATGTCGGGCTCGATTAAGCGCGCAGAGGAGCTTGCGAAGGAAATCCCCGGTGCCTTTATCCCCTCGCAGTTTGAAAACCCCGAGAACGCCGCGGCGCACAGACTTACAACGGGTCCCGAAATCTTCGAGGATACCGACGGCGAGCTTGATGCATTCGTCGCGGGAGTCGGCACCGGCGGCACCGTTACGGGTGTTGGCGAATACCTCAAATCAAAGAAACCCGATATCAAAATTATCGGTGCCGAGCCCGAGGACTCGCCCGTGCTTTCGGGCGGTAAGGCAGGCCCGCACGGCATACAGGGCATCGGCGCAGGCTTCGTCCCCGCCGTCCTGAACGTGGAAATCCTCGACGAGGTAATCAAGGTCCCCACCGAGTGCGCCTTCGAGATGGCGCGCCTTCTCGCTAAAAGCGAGGGAATTCTCGTCGGAATTTCCTCCGGTGCCGCACTCTATGCGGCGAGCGAGCTCGCCCGTCGCCCCGAAATGCGCCATAAGCGCATAGCCGTCCTTCTCCCCGACACCGGCGAAAGATACCTCTCCTCAGGCCTGTTCTGACGGAGTGAAATAACAAAAGAGGTCAACTAAAAAGTTGACCTCTTTTGCTTGGTGGTCCTCAACGCTAAAGCTATACGAGGGCACCAACTATACGCTATACGTATATCATTCGAGAAAGAGATATCTACCGAAGGTATATCATCTGTTGCCGCATGGAACGGATACAGTTAAATAGCCTTATCACTGCTTTTTAAACACAGTTTTCATAATAGTAGAGAATTTCGGGGGCATGCCGTAAAGAAGAACGCCTACGCGATAAATCTTTGCGGAAAGTACTCCGATACCGACGGTAGAGCCGATAAGAAGCGCAATTGATGCGAAAATCTCATACCACTCTACAGTACTCATACAAATTCTCGTAAACATAGCCATGGGCGAGGTGAACGGAATATATGAGCATACAATCATTGCGGGGTTATCCACAGAGCCCGAGCTCATCGAGAACATAACCACTATAAATGCGATTATAAAGAGGAATGTAATCGGCATAACCGACGTGTTGATATCCTCAAGCTTTGACGCAGTCGAGCCTATCGCGCCGAACATAAAGGCGTAGATGAGGAAGCCGAGCACAAAGAACACTATAAGATAGATAAATAGCTCAATCGGAATATCGAATATCGAAGCTGTCAATGGGTTGGACAGAGCCTCTTTATTTACGTTGTAAAGGAGTATCGCCGTACCGAATACGAGAACGAGCTGTGAGAAGCCTGCAATGCAAGAGGCAAGCACCTTTCCGAACATCATACTCGTGGGCTTTGCACTCGTAACAAGGACTTCCATCGCACGCGAGCTCTTTTCGGTTGCAACGTTGGTGGCAACCATCTGTCCGTAAAGAAGAATAACCATATACAGAGCGAAAATCATTATATATGTGTAGAAGAAATTCTGCATCTGGTCCTTACCGAGCATTTCTGTGCTGCTTTCAATCTGGACAGACATAATCTCTCCTGCCTGCTCGGGCGTAAGTCCGTTTTGTACCATAGCACCAACACGGTATACCTCTTGAAGAACGGTGTCTGCAATAGCGGTATTACTATCGTACATCGAAAGGTTGTTTACGTAGTATGTATAGGACGATGCGCTGTTCATTACAAAGGCACACTCCGCGTCGCCTGATATAATTTTATCCTTAATACCGTCAATGCTGCCTTCAAAGGACTTTACGTTATAATCGACGAAGGCCGCACCGAAACATTCCTTTACAATGGCAGATAGGTTTTCATCCTCGGCATAAACAAGCATTGTCGGGAGGTCTGTTGGAGTCGCGTCCACTCCGTCGTCCGACTCAAATGCTGCTATAATATTCGGAATGAACATTACAACGGCTATAGCGACTACAAGAAATATCGTAATTCCCACAAACACCTTGTTCCTGAGATAACCTTTGAGTTCAAATTTAAGTATTTTTCCAAACTGCTTCATTGCTCTGCCTCCTTACACCTGCGCGCCTGCGTATTCTACGAAAATATCGTTGAGAGAAGGCTCAAACACCTTTACCTCATCAATATCGTAGCTTTCTACAAGTCGTTTCATCATAGACTGCTTTTCATCGGGACTTGCAAGCTG
>JAFUQP010000004.1 GCA_017472305.1 Clostridia bacterium
GCGAGAAGCTCGGGCAGACTCTCGGAAAGATTATTAACGAGGGAGCCGGCGGACTTATTTGCATTTTACTTTGAGCGTTATATCATAGATATAAAAAAGGGGCGCGGCAAATTGCCGCGCCCTTAGCTTTGTTTATTGCTTATTCTTTCTGCTATTTTTAAGGTTGTTAAGGCGCTCCTCCGCATCGCGTCTTGCTGATGCTATAGCTTCCTCAAACGCCTCGCGCTCGCTTGCCTTTGCGTCGCGCTTTGACTTTTTTCTAGCTTCTATATCAGCCTTTGCATCGGCATCAAGAAGTCCTTCAATTTTAACGAGTATCTGCTTTGCCTTCTTATCAAGGCCGTCGGCTACCTCACGAAGCGCCTCGGTTGTGGGTGTTCCGCCCTCAACGAGCTCACGGAGAAGTGTCGCTGCGGTTTCGTAATCGGCAAGCATTGTTGTTATCTCTGCCTTGAGATTTGCAGGAGCGAGCATAGAGGCGACTTCCATCACCTGCTTTATAGCCTCGGAGCTTGTGATTATGCTTTCAAGCTGGGGAGCGTACTCGCGAGCGAGTCTGTCTGCCTCTGCCTTGACGTCAATCTCCGCGTTTGCGATAGCACTGTCAAGAGCTGCCTTAATCGCTGCTTTATCTACACCCGTATCAAGGTTTTTCATATAGATATCCGCATAGTCAAGAACGCTGTCAAGCGTAATCTTGCCGTCCTCGTTCTTGAGCTTATCGGTTTCGGCCGCAGAGAGTCCGAGGGACTCAAGAATTGCATTTACGCGAGTTTCGTCAAGCTCGTAATTCTTCGTGGTATCGAAGAACTCGATGGTATCAGCCGCCGCGTAAAGGCCGCGTGCGGTGAGTGCGTAAATCTGATATATGTAGGAATAGAACATTCCTGCGCTCATCTGTCCGTTCTGCGAGAAGTACTCGGCATAGACAAGGTCAAGCTCTGCATCGAGTGCGTAGTTGTATACGCGCATAGCCTCGTCGTGTCTTTCCTTATAGGCGTCGGTGTAATATGCCTCGACCTCTGCTTTAGCCTTTGAGATGTTCTTTATAAGCGCGGAATCGTCAAGTTCAAGCGCCGCATCAAGGGTAAGCTCGCCGTCCTCGCTTGCGGTAAGTGCCATCTTATACTTCGAGAGAGATATCTCTGCAAAGCTCGGATTTGCCGCCTTGAATGCCTCGTACTCACGGAGAAGCGAGTAGGCGCCCTCTGTACCGACCGTGACGGAGAGGCCTGTGGACTCCGAGGTTGCGGTTATCTTCGACTTAAGCTTACCGAGAAGCTCGGTTGCCTTTTCGCTGTTCGCATTGTCAACGATAAGCTCTACTGCCTTGTTGTCCTCGGTAAGATATCCAAGCTCAACTGCAAGAGAGATAATCTTATCAACCGCTACCTCAGCGTCCTTGCCGACGAGGGTATCCTCGCCGTAGAGAAGAACGAGAGCGTCCTCGTTCTCGCCCGTTGCGGTTACAACAAGGTTGTTTTCGTCAACTGTAAGTATTATTTCGGGGTTTATGTCAAGCGAAACAAAGCTTGAAGCCTCGCCCACGCCCGAGCCACCCGCACCCGAGCCGTCGCCCGAGCCGTCGCCGCCTAAGCAGGACGTGCAAATAAACAGTGATGTAAGAAGCATCGATAAAGCTAAAAGCATAGATAAAATCTTTTTCATTTTCATTCTTCCTTTCTTATTTTTATTATGAATTTAGCCATCAAGGAATATTAACTCCTCTTGGCTTGATTGTAACACACTCAGACTGTATTGTCAATATAAGAAGCGGTTAAATTTTATTAAATTTAGGCATCTGTCCTGTTCTAAAAAAAAGCCGTCAAAGAGCGAGCAGCTCTCTGACGGCAATTAAAACGATTGTGTAAAAATATACTTATACAGCAGAAAAACGCTTGATTTGCTAACAAAGCTTGACATTTTCCGCTATTTTCGGTGAAAATACGCTTCTGAAAATTTCGTGGTACTCTTCAAACGTGACGCCTCTACCCTCGTAGGTGAGAAGGTTCATCCGAACACCGAAAAGGTCAACTTTGTAGCTCATAGGCTTCATTCCGTGACGGAGATAGAAGTCGCGGCGGCGAAGTCTTTCCGAGAGGTTTTCGGCGCTTTTATCGTCTGTGTCCTCTATCTCAAGAAGCAGTCTGAAGTCACCGAGATGCGAGAAGAGAATTTCGAGGGCTCTGCCGCCTATTCCCCTGCCGCGCGCCGACTCCTCGACGGCAAAATAATCGAGCAAGACTATGTCGCGGTGAATAATAAAAATCATAAGGCCGAGAAAGACTCCGTCCTCCTCGATTGATACAACCCTCATAGTGCCGAGCTTTACTCTTTCTTCAATCATTCGCCACGGCTTCTTCTCTGAGGGCGGAAACGCGCGCTCGTAAAGTGAGCGGAGTCTCGATAGGCTTTCTGCGGTTGGGCTTTGGTTAAGTGTCATAATGCTCCTCTGAAAAAATCACGCAGTCCCTCGAGTGTATTTCACCCTCGGGGTCGGTGAAGAAGATATCCGCCTTTTCTTCTGAAATCTCGACACGGGTACAGATATACTCCTCTTCGGTAACGCGCGAGCCTACAACTACGGGACAGGGTATACCCTTGTCGTCGCACACCTCGCCTCTCCTTGTGACGTAGCAATCGTGAACGTGCCCCGAGAGCATAAGGTGGGGCTTCACGTTCTTACGAAGAAGCTCTGCCCACTCACCGAACAGCTCGACTTCTATGTTAAAGGGCTCGGGCGGCGTGTGCGCGAATGGATTGTGGCTTATAACAATGCGCCACTCTACGCCGTCGGCAAGATACTCCGTGTCGGCTCTTCTTATTACGTCACGGATAAACTCGGTTTCGCGCAGTCTGAAATCGTGGCAGCAATTCATATTGCCGTAAGCTATATGAGAGTCGGGCTTATCCTCGGCGGCATCGAGGACTATTCCCCACAGTCTTCCAAGACGGAATGTGAAATAGGACCTGCCGCAGTCCGTCGGGGTGTAGTATTCGAGCTTTTCGGCAGCGACACCGCGCATATCGTGGTTTCCGCGAGAGAATACTACCGGTATCTCGCCGCGCGTTATTCCTGCCGCAATTTCGTGAATAGCATCAAAATATTTGACGTCGCCCGAATGGTTGGGTATATCGCCGTTAAGTATCAGAAGGTCGAGTCCGTCGCCCGACTTTTGCGCGCAGGCAATCGGCTCTTCTACTCTGTTATGTGCATCTGCAATCTGGTAAAGCCTTATTTTATCACCCGAAACAGGACGGAATTCCGACTCGTACCTGAGAACATCGGTTGCCTCGGAATAATATGGCTTCCTTTCTATGATTACGCGGTAGCAAACCGTGTATTTCTTCGCTCTGTCAAGGACCTCGCAGGGAACGTGCATTTTATGGACCGCAACGTCAGAGCGGAGTATTCCGTTCGAGTCATCGTAATATGCCTTGCCGTCTATTTCGACCCACATAACGGTCGGCTTGCTCACCGGTACGAAAATCTGATACTCGCCGGAAACCGCGTATATTACAGGAGTGCATTTGAATTCGTTTGGTATCTGCATTTTTACTCTCTCCTTATTTTCCTAGAAACATTTTACACCAGAGGAAGAGAAAAGTCAATAGAAGCGACAAAATACCTATTGACAAACGGCAAAAAATCCATTATAATATTAACGCTAAAAACCTATGGGGCCGTAAAGGTTTCGACGGGGGTTTTGAGGCATGATAAGCGTGGCGGGCCGGATAATCCCGTAATACTGTCCAACTTAAAAAATAAACGACAACAATAAAGTTGCTCTTGCAGCGTAAGCTGTGATGCGGCATTAAGCCGCCCGTACCGCGGGTGAGGACTACGGCTCCCGCCGTGCGTCAAATCAGTAGTGAACATGCACCGAGAATTCGTCCTTATATCGGTCATGCACAAAAGGACTACCCTACGGAGAGCCTGTCATTCGGCGCTCCCGACGGGGAAGCTTAAAAGAACGACTGCCCACGGAGAAGGTTATGTCAAGAGGCTTTCGGACACGGGTTCGACTCCCGTCGGCTCCACCATAAAAGGGCGATAAAAAAGATATCGCCCGGAAAAGCCTTGATTTTTCAAGGCTTTTTTCCTTTTTCGGGGCGAAATTTTTATGTTTGATTTCGTAGATGAAAAATGGGTATTTTCCGATACTGAATAGATTTGAACTCACGTGAGAACAAAAATCGCCCACAACACACAGCACAGAGAAAGAAAAGCTCTGTGCTTTTTTTATGCCAAAAATAAGGAGATACAATGAAGCCTACAACAGATATAGAGCAAGTGAAATCGGTAGCTCGTGCCCTGTTGATGACGGAGGTATATAAGACACCGTA
>JAFUQP010000041.1 GCA_017472305.1 Clostridia bacterium
CCCTATAGCCAATAAAATAGAGAACGCTACCGTTGCAAGAATAATCTTCCTCTTTTTAGTCATAAAGATCCCCTCCTAATTTGTTAATCATCTTAAAAGCGGCAGTCAAATTCCGGATTTTCGATGAGTTTATTATATCACATTCTTATAAATATTTCAATCGTTTGCTTGACACATATCTATATTTATGGTATAATATTTGCGTTGAATATTTGTCACCGGAGGCTGTGTACCGTAGTACCGTAATGCCGGATTAGGTGTCCAAGTGAGCTTGGGTTATTGTATAGCAATAGCCTGAGCTCTATTTTTATTTTGGAGGTATTTTATGAAAAACACAAAGGTTACTCTTGTTCCGCTTACGGCAGATGACCGTGAGCAATTTATCCTTGACAATCAATGGGCGTTTAAGCATGGCGCAATGATGGAGTTCGGTGTACGTGACGACCATACCCTCGATGACGGTGAGATCATTTCTCGCGCAACTATTGAGAAGTCCATCGACAATTCAAAAAGCGAAACCTACCGTATTATGCTTGACGGCGAGAAGGTCGGTGGTTTGATACTCACGATTGACAAGGAAACGCATCATAACCACTTGGATATTCTGTTTGTACTGCCCGAAGCGCATAGCAAAGGCATCGGCTACGGCGCGTGGCAAGCGGTTGAGGCTCTGCACCCCGAAACGGTAATATGGGAAACTTGCACGCCTTATTTTGAAAAGCGCAATATCCATTTTTACGTAAACAAGTGCGGTTTCCAGATCGACCAATTTTTGTGTGAATATTTTCAGCCCGAACACGTAATGTTCGAGGATGAGAAGCACGATCCCGACGAGGGACCAGATGAAATGTTCCGTTTTATCAAGGTGATGAAGCCGTGATCGCTTTCTTTGTTTACACTGGTATAAATTTTTGTCTCATCATTTTCGAGGAATGCGAAACCAAGACTTGACTTTCTTAGAGCGCTATGCTACAACAAAACCGCCAAAATAGAACTACCGATTTAATTAAAAGGGTGTGTTTCTCATCTTGAGGTTTTAGGGGCAAAATAGGGAACGACCACATCTTTGACCATCTACAGAATTTTTCTGTACGGAGATAACGGAAACATTGGTCAAATATGGGTCGTTTCGGCGGAATATACCGACTATATGTAAATAATTGTGCGCAAAAACATACAAATATCTCTTCGGAAACTGGAGACCGTGGGTTCGCATTCTCCGCGTAGAGCGCGTCAAGCTCGCTTGTAAGCGACAAGCGTGAGAATATTCATCTTTAGTGAAAATCCCGCCGCTTCGACCAAAATGATAAGGCTATCTCTCTAGGGTAGCCTTTTTTATTTCTCGGGACTCGAACCAAGGTTCTCCGACGGCTCGCAAGCATAGCCGCCCGGCGTCGCTCGTTTCTCTCTCCTTCAACTCCTTGTTTGGGGCATGATAGATTTTCATATAAAGAAACGACAGAAACACTGTTTTTACAATGCTTCTGCCGTTTTTTATTGGTTCCGCCTAAATGCGACAGCCCCTTTTCTTATTTATCGTGATTGAATGCGCCCTCAACAAATGAAGTCGCGTTACAAAATATCTACCGCACACCTCTCTCAAAAAAGCAGTGGTTATTCAGAACTGTGCTGATTTTATTTCACGATCATAGCCATCAGGTCGCCGAGAGCCGTTTCAAACTTCGCTCCGTACCAGTGGTCTTTATCGCCCTGCGTATTGATGATGCACTTAACCGTATAATCCGCGGCTATTCTTGCAGCTTCATAAACGCTCTTGTCATTCATCAAAGCACCGACGAAAGCAGAAGCATATATATCGCCGGTTCCGTGGCAGCCTTTTGCAATTTTTACGTGCTCGTAGTATTCCATTTTGCCATTCTCATAAACGACAACTCCGGTCTTTCCGGGCTCATAGCTGACACCGGTGAGTACAACGGTTTTAGCACCGAGTGCTGCAAGCTTTGCCAGAAGAGTACTAATGTAAGACTCGTCATAGGTTTCCTTATATTCCTCATCGGTAAGGAAGCAAGCTTCGGTGATATTAGGCACTAAGATATCCGCCTCGCCGCACAGAACCTTCATAGCCTCTACATAATCCTGATTGAATATCGAGTAAAGCTGTCCGTTGTCTGCCATAGCAGGATCGACAACGCGAACACAGTCATCTGTTCCCATCGTTTTCAGAATATCCCTGACGTATCCGACCTGCTTTATGCTTCCGAGATAGCCTGTATAAATCGCCTTGAATTTGATATTTTCCTTTTGCCAATGCTTTTGAATATCCGGCATATCATCGGTAAGGTCACGGAAGGTAAAGCCGCTAAAGCCCGCGGTATGCGTAGAAAGCACCGCGGACGGTAGAATACAGGTTTCAAGTCCGCAAGCGGATAGAATTGGGAGCGCAACCGTCAGAGAGCACTGACCGACGCAGGATATATCTTGGATCGTAAGAATTTTTTTGTATGCCATTTTTATTTTCTCCTTGCATTTTCGTTGAAAATATTATATAATAGCTCTGTTAATATTAAAATAGTCAGAACGGGAGAATTTTATATATACAGATGAAGTATGTAATAGACAAAAGCAGCCGTCCTGTATATTTGCAAATATACAGGCAGATACGGCAGGATATCATAGAGGGTGTATATCCCCTTAATTCAAAGCTTCCCTCAATGAGATTGCTTTGCGATGAGCTGTCTGTCAGCACGGTTACTGTAGATCATGCCTACTCCCTTCTTTGTGACGAGGGATATGCGGAGTCGAGAGAACGCAGCGGCTTTTTCGTTATCTTCAAAAAATCCGATGGGTTTGCCGCGCCTGCTGAAGTACATACTGCACACAGCATAGTACCGCAAACGTTTCATACCTATCCCGCCTTCCCTTTTTCGGTCCTAAGCAGGACTATGCGGAAGGTGCTTTCCGATTACTCCGACGTTCTTTGCGAAAAATCTCCAAACGCCGGCTGCCCCGAGCTTCGTGAAGCGATCAAAAGCTATCTCATACGCAACAGAGGCATGAGTGTGGAAAGCGAACAAATCATCATCGGCTCGGGTGCGGAATATCTGTACGGACTCATTATCGCCATGCTCGGAAGACAGCGCGTGTACGGCATAGAATCCCCATCCTATCAAAAAATCGAACAGGTTTACAAAGCAACCGACGTTAAATACGAGCTGCTGGCCCTATCTCACGACGGCATTGACAGCTTGGCTCTTACCAACACAAAAGCAAGCGTCATTCACACCACACCGTACAGAAGCTTTCCTACGGGCATCACCGCATCTGCGAATAAGAGGCACGAATATATCTGTTGGTCAGGAAAAAACGGGCGAATCATTATCGAGGACGATTTTGAGTCGGAATTTTCGGTTTCCTCAAAGCCCGAAGACACTCTGTATTCGCTTTCCGAGTATGATAACGTTATCTATATGAATACCTTTTCAAGGACAGTATCGCCTGCATTGCGCGTAGGATATATGGTCT
This sequence comes from Clostridia bacterium, assembly GCA_017472305.1. Lineage (GTDB taxonomy): Bacteria > Bacillota > Clostridia > Oscillospirales > CAG-272 > UBA1740. The sequence goes on from JAFUQP010000041.1 coordinate 3,484, forward strand.
TGCCAAAGCGCCTTGTTAGTGATTTTGAGAGCAGGCTCGGCTTCTACTCCTGCACAGTCCCCACCTTCGAGCAGTTCGTGCTTGCGGAGCTTATCAACAGCGGAGATTTTGAAAGACATATTAACCGTGTCAGACGAAGTCTGAGAAAAGGGCTCAAGGCATAAACTCCGCAAACAATTATCCGTTGCAAATTGTTTTTTGCTTAATATGACTCAAAATTTTGAAGGCTGACGGTTTGTTACCGTCAGCCTTCAATCGGTATCGTCACGACAAATTGGAATTTATTTGTCTATCTCTATACTAAAATCTTCTTCCGTATATTCCTTCATTACATCTTGGAAAAATGTAATATCACCGTCAGACGCACCTGTTAAGTATATTTCTGTGCCATAATGCGCACTACAGAATTTGCGCCCTTCGCGTTCAGTATTGATTGTGAAATATTTTGTCATCTTATTGTAGATACTCTTATCTGATGGATTTTCTGACAAAAGTTCTGAAACAAACCTCTCGGATACTACGCCTTTGATAGATACCTCGTAATTTTCGTTTGTTGGATTTCCATGTATTGCTGCTCGCTGAATTTCAGCAGACTCTTCCTTCCAGCATCTGATTTCCAAGCTATCACCTACTTTTACGAAGTATTTGACAAGCTTTTTCCACCAATCTGAAGATATGCGACGATCTATCATTTGCAAACTAATTTCTCTCATATAACACCTCTGCATATTTCAAGTTGCTATTTTCTTTTCACAAGTTGCCTATTCATATATTTTGGATTGATCACGAAGATATAAATAAGAGCCACGGTTATGAGTGCTACTGCAGCAATGAAATACCACTTCGAGTAATAGCCGACAAGGGCAACAATTGCCATAACAACGCAATATGCTAACTCGATTAGTGCGTTCTTTTTGCGTTGCTTTTCGTCTTTTTCATAGTGCAAATTAAATGCCATCCAAACCGAAGCTGCAAGTAACGGCAGATACTTGAAAAGAAGGAAGAGGATATGGTACGGAGTTCCTTCGGTATATAATGGCTGAATCGCAATATTCAAAGATGCCGCCTGTGCAATTATTGCTATTATGATAAAATTATTTCGTAAAATCGGATTGTGCTTTGGGCTAAACCGCTTTCCTTTTTCCCCTGTCGAAACCGTTTCTTTTTCGCCTATCAGTTCGCCAAGCGAAACGTCATACAGATTGGCAAGTGCGATTAAATTGTCAGAGCTTGGCGTTGTTTGTCCGGCTTCCCACTTTGTAACCGCTTGTCTTGAAACATCAAGCATCTCAGCAATCTTTTCTTGAGATAAACCTTTTTGAGTGCGGTACATTTTAAGTCTTTCACCAAGTGTCATTTTATCACCTCCTGCCATTATTGTAGCAAATCTTTCAGCTACTTTCTACCAACTATACGGCAACTATCGGTTGCATTTTATAATTCAGGATTTTCCTTGAGTCCATAATACTTGTTAAAGCGCCGTTTATTGAAGATTATGAACTTATGCTCCGCTCCGTTCTTCATATGGAACGTTGCTATCGGGAAAACAACCCATTTCCACCTAAGCTCTGCGATTTCATTAAGTGGTAGTATAAGATTTCTGTACGCTTTATCTACCGTAAGCTTGTTTGTTTTGTAAGTAAGCGAAGATTCATCTAGATATAACGCGCCGCCCAATATTCCGTTATGGCATAAACTACACAAAAACACTTTATTCATTCCGTTTCCTCCGCAAATTGGATTTTGATTATCAGAACCTTATAATGAATACATCAGCATACCAAGCCCCGCCGATATCAGTATCATCATTATCGGTGTCGGTTTTTTCTTAAACGCAAGCTTTGCTACGACAGCGATTACTATCAATACGGCAAATATGATAACGCCCCTGAAGTCTACGGCAGGTGTATCGCCTATGCTACCAAGACCTATCGCCGTGCTCAGAAACAACGTGATTGCCGTCGCGAGTATCAAGCCTACAACGCAGGGACGGATACCGCCGAGGAACGCCTTTACGCCTGCGTATTTCAGCAGATTGCGTATCAGAGCTGCGATTATGAGAATGAGAATAAACGACGGCAATACCACGCCAAGCGTGGCAAGGAGCGCTCCGAGAAAACCGCCTTGAGCAGAGCCGACGAAGGTTGCCATATTAACCGCTATCGGTCCCGGGGTGGATTCAGCTACGGCAATCATACTAAGCAGTTCTTCCTCGGTAAGCCAACCGTACGCCAAGACCTTTTCTCTTATCAGCGATATCATTCCGTAGCCGCCGCCAAAGGAGAATGCTCCGACTTGAAGAAAGACAAAGAACAATTTGAGATAAATCATTGCTTTTCCTCCCTCCTGATTTTACCGAGAAGATAAACCGAAACACCGAGGACTCCGCTTATCAGTATGTAAAATATAGTTGAAAAATTCACTGCGAGCAGCGAAAAGGCGACCGTACAAACGAGTGTCATTGAAATAACGGTAATGTTGAACGCGGTTTTCTTCATCTGCTTCAGCATCCTCAACCCTGCTGTGAGTATCAGATACACCACGCATATCTGAATGCCCTTAAAAGCGTACGCAACCGGTGTCAACGAAAGAAACGCATCAAAGAACAGCGATATAGCGTAAATAATTGCAAACGACGGAATACAAATGCCGAGTGTAGCAATAATCGAGCCGATAATTCCGGCGTTTTTGTATCCTATATAAGTAGCCGCATTGATGGCAATGGGGCCCGGAGTAGATTCGGCAATCGCCGCAACATCCAAAAATTCATCCTTTTCAAGCCATCTCTTTTTCGATACGAACTCATTTTCAAGCAGAGCTATCATAGCGTATCCGCCGCCAAAGGTGAACACACCGATTTTCAGCATTGTCAAAAAGAGAGGGACGCAACCTTTTATTTTCTTCACGTAAGCCTCCGTTTCTATCACCCGCGATTCCGTATTGTCTGTGAGTGTATTTCACTCAAGGGCATTTTTTACCTTGATTCAAGGCGCGCGTAACAGGTATGCATCGGCGCGCATCGCCAAAAACTTGCGTCAGCCCCTTTGCATTATCTTTTCTTATAAATCACAAGCTCGGGATTTCCTCCGTTTTCTTCATAAGTGCAGACGAGAAGGAAATCCATATTTGCAGCAATGCCAAAGCATCTGCCACCGAATTCACTTTCGAGCTGACTGCCGAGGTAGGTCTGCTTATCGTCAAGGAATTTCACTTTTTCTCCGTTTGGCAGAGTGTATTCCATATTGATAAATTCACCTGACAGCACGTTTAAATTCTCTACCTTAGGTAATCCTTCGATATGTAAAAGCGTGTTGAATTCGTGAATCAGCTGTGCCTTGAATTCTTCGAGCTTTTCTTTTCCGCCGATTTCAGCATATCTCTTCCAGATATCAAGGGTGTACTCGCCGTCAGCATAGCACCATTTGCAGTATTCCTCATTGAAATTGCCATCGACCTCACGACTCGTGTTACAATCCTCCAGCGGCATACCGCAGCATTGGCAGATGAGATTTCTCGGTGAGCCGAGAAGTGTGTTTATCGACACGTCAAATTCCTTTGAGAGGAGCTTCAGCGTTTCCGTGCTCGGTACCGTTTCGCCATTCTCCCAGCGGGAAACCGCCTGCCTTGTTACAAATATCTTTTCTGCAAGCTCCTCTTGCGAAAGCCCCTTTTTCGTTCTTAATTCGTAGATAACATCTTTCGTTTCCATAAAAACACCGCCTGAATTTTGTGGTTATATTATATCACGTACAGTCGGCATTGACAAGCAACCGTCTGTTGCTGTTTTTCGAATAAACCGGATTATATCTGTAAAAAACACCTGCTACTCATTGACGGTATCTGCGAAGAATTGCGCCGGGGTTGGCCATTGTTCAATAGCTACGGGTTCTTCATGACTTATTCGAACGACCTTTCCGTCATTACACAGCAAAATAACATCTCCGTCACTGCATCGGCCAAAGACAACGCCTTCGGGCTTCATTTCCAATAATTCCTCTTCTGACAAACGCTCCTGAAATGCTTCATTCTCTTTTATCGCCTCTACCGAGGAAAGGAACTCATACTCATCTGAAAGGAAACAACCGTCAGCAATACTATAATACGGAATCAAAGCACTGTAGCCTGTATTTAACAGAGCTTCGCTCTTGGATTTTGGCAGTGCCTTTGCGAAATCCTCTTTGCGCTCCCTTTTGTTGATTCGAAGAATTTTCAAGGCGTCCTTTTCGGACACCGTTCGAACAGGGCGGGCTTTGTTTTTCAATTTTTCATACTCCGAAAGCATCATGCTCATATACTGACCTTCGGGACGTTCAATCGCTTCTGTCTTGTGCAAAGAGTAACCTCCGGGCAGCGATTCGAACACCGGAGCAGGCCGCAAGGCACTTGAAGGTAGAATTTTTTGCTGCAGTAAAGATTGCGCTATATCCTTGTGAAGCAGAATAGTATAACGGCCAAGGTGGTGAAACGTGGACGGAATATACGCGTAGGCAATTCCGCCATCAGGCATATCGGCCGACAAATAGCAATCCTGCAAATTGACCTGCTGAAGTTCGTGGAGAATATTTGAGATTTTCGGTAGCCATCCACCTGTGTCAGCAATCAGCTTGGCATTTGTTGTTTTGTGGCAATAGTCAACGGCAATTTGCGGAACTAAATGCTTTCCATATACATGAAAATATTGCTCCGCTTCATATTTGCCTTTGTCCCTTACCCAGCAAAAATCCAATTCATCAGGATAGTTTTGTATACAGAATTTACGAAACCGTTCCGGAACATAGATATCTCCACCCCGCATTTTAGGCATGGGGCTCAATTCATGATAAGCACTGATAACCCAAGTATACACCTTATTTCCGTTGGCGGATACAATTTCGATTCTGTCAATAAGTGTGTTATCCTTGAAACAAGTCGGTACCAGCTCGTACCAATCACTTTCAACGTCTAAATATTTCCTCGTATACAGACCCCGTGCGCGCCATCCGTTCTCTTTGCAAAACTCGGATATACTGTTAAGAATCTCCGATGCACGGGGATTTGACAAATCCATTTTGCACCAACCGACAAAATCGCACTTCAAACCCAAGCTATGAACAAAGGCTTTGCGAATTTGAATTGCTTTATCCTGTTCCTCCAGAGTTTTCGGCCATCCTTTTGGTTCATCCAGAATCCAAATAAGCTCTTCTGAATACCTCATGCATACCTCCGATTTTTATAATAATCAATTATTAATCTAAAAAATGACACAGCGCCAAGGACTTGCGATAGCAAGGATTTTCGCACGTTTCTTGAAATACACCCGTTCGCACCTTCAGGCAAGCCGACAGATGCGAGCTGAGTATATTATACCATATTCCCGCGAGCTTTTCAACCTTCTATGCACTGTTGCTATTCAAGAATTCAGACCGCCACGGCTTCGTTACCTCGGGCAACCGTCGTTCTTCACAGTATTACCCCTGTGCGTGCAAAGCTTGGGGGCAGTGTTTACAAAAATTATCTAAGGCGCGTGTTTTTAATCAAAATCTATTGAAATCAGTGGGGTTTTGTGCTAAAATATATGCGGCTTTCAGTAAGCCTGTTGTTTTATCGAAATTTATAGTTCGGAGGTATTGAACGTGGAAAAGATTAAAATGACAACCCCTCTTGTAGAGATGGACGGCGACGAGATGACAAGAATCATCTGGAAGATGATAAAGGACGAGCTTCTTCTTCCCTTCATCGACCTTAACACCGAGTACTACGACCTCGGTCTTGCCGAAAGAGAGCGCACAAAGGACAAGGTAACCTTCGACGCGGCATACGCTAACCAGAAGTACGGCGTCAGCGTAAAGTGCGCGACCATCACCCCCAACAAGCAGAGAGTTGAGGAGTACAACCTCACCGAGATGTGGAAGAGCCCCAACGGCACAATCCGCGCTATCCTTGACGGCACGGTATTCAGAGCGCCTATTCTCATCGACTCCATCAAGCCCGCAGTACGCAACTGGAAAAAGCCCATTACCATCGCGCGTCACGCATACGGCGACGTTTACAAGGCTACCGAGTACCGCGTAGAGGAGGAAGGAAAGGCAGAGCTTGTTTACACGAACAAGGACGGCAAGGAAACCTTCCGTGAAACTGTCTACGACTTTGAGTGCGGAGGCGTTCTTCAGGGACAGTATAACAAGGATTCCTCAATCGTATCCTTTGCTCATTCCTGCTTCCAGTATGCCATAGATACAAAGCAAGACCTTTGGTTTTCAACCAAGGACACAATTTCCAAAAAGTATGACCAGACCTTCAAGCTCACCTTCCAGGACATATACAACAAGGACTATAAGGAAAAGTTTGAGGAGCTTGGCATAACCTATTTCTACACCCTTATCGACGACGCCGTAGCCCGCGTTATCCGCTCCGAGGGCGGCTACATCTGGGCGTGCAAGAACTACGACGGCGACGTAATGAGCGATATGGTTTCTACAGCCTTCGGCTCGCTTGCTATGATGACGTCCGTTCTCGTTTCCCCCGACGGAAAGTACGAGTACGAGGCGGCACACGGCACTGTAACAAGACACTACTACCGCTTCCTCAAGGGCGAGGAAACCTCGACAAACCCCATGGCGACAATATACGCCTGGTCGGGCGCTCTCAGAAAGCGCGGCGAGCTTGACGGTCTTTCCGACCTCGTTGCATTCGCCGATAAGCTCGAGGAGTCCTGCATTGATACTCTCAACGACGGCATTATGACAAAGGACCTTGTCGGCCTCGTTGAAAAGGGTGTAAACGCACGTGCCGTAAACACCCTAGAGTTCATCAGAGCTATAAGAGAAAGACTTGAAAAGAAGCTTGCCTGATTATTTGTCACGGCATTAATAATCCGCATAAAAGAAAAACCTTGCAGACAGACTACGCTTTTGTAGCTTGCTTGCAAGGTTTTTTATTTGGTTTTAAGCCTTTAATGTAACGTCGGCTCTCCTGTATACGCAGCCCTCGGCTTTAACGGTAAGCTCAAGGCTATCCGCGCCCTCGGGGGGATAGATAGTTGAGGTGAGCGAGTTGCCGTCCTCAAAAATCTCAACCGAAAACTCGTCCATAACGACAGTCAAGGTTACAGCGCTCTTGCCCGAGAAGGGCATACGGCGAATTCCCTTTAAGGAGTCCTCGTCCTTCTCAACGCCGACGATAGCCTCGCCGGATTTGGAGCGGTCAAGTACCCACTCATTGCCGCAAAGGGTAAGAGATGTAAAGCTGTCACCGCCCGAGCGCAGCTTAAGCGTAAGAGCCTCAAGGCTCGTCGCCACTACGGTGATGACACCGACCTTGACCCTATCCTCAAGTCTTTCTGACACCTCGGTTTTGTATACCTCGGTAGAGTTGACAATCGGCTCCTGGTAAAGTCTGCCGTCCCTTACAGATACTGCCCTCGGCACTGTGAGCATACCCGCGAAGCCGTATTTCTCCGACGGTATGTTTCTGTCCCACATATTGAGCCAGCCCATCATTACAGGCTTGCCCGCGAAGGTCTGCGGAGCATATACGTCGAAGCCGTAGTCAACTATTCCGCGGCTCTCCTCCTTGAAGACACCTCGGGAATAATCGATTTTTCCGATAGCGAATCTGCACGTATGTACGTTGAGGTGAAGTCCGTTTTCGCTCGGCTGGAACTGCTCGCAGAACAGAAGATAGCCGTCCTCCTCGCTATAGTCGGGACATTCTATCATAATTCCCGCAGAGTCCTTACCTAAGAGGTCGCCGACGAACTCCCATTTGAATAAATCAGCCGATTTGTAGAGAAGAATTCTTCCCCTGCCATCTAGCTTCCTCGCCGCAACGATGCACCAGAACAGCCCGCCGTGACGCCATACCTTGGGGTCGCGGAAATCAGAGGGTGAGTAGCCCTCGGGCAAATCGTCCTCTCCGATGACTATACCGTGCTTTTTGAAGGTTATGCCGTCAGAGCTTTCCGCAAGGCACTGAAGCTGCCTTATAGAATCGCCGCCCTGATTTTCCGTAAAGCCGGTATACAAGAGCCAGAGCCTTCCGTCGTATACAATTGCGCTACCGGAAAAGCAGCCGTTCTTATCACCGTCACCGCCGGGTGTAAGTGCGTTGGGAAGATATTTCCAGTTAGTCAAATCCTCGCTTACAACGTGTCCCCAATGCATAGGGCCCCACTTGGTATCGTAAGGATGGTGCTGGAAGAAGGCGTGATACTGACCGTTATAGTATATAAGACCGTTGGGGTCGTTTATCCAGCCTACCTCTCCCGTAATATGAAAAGCCGGCGCTTTAGTTTTGGTAATAGCCATATTAGTTTCTCGCTTTTTGTATCCCCCGCCCCGAAGGCGGGGGATAACTGGTTTAGTTAAATTAGTTGACCGAAACGGGACCTCTTACTGAATAGCTTCAATGAAGCCTTCGGGTGCGGACTCAAGGTTTACTCTGAAATCGTCCACTACGAAGCAACCGTAATCACCCGCAGAATTATCTACTACTCTGAAGAAGCACTCTGTCTCCTCGCCGGTGTACTGATAGAAGTAAGCGTTCATTTGGGTATTAACCTTGCCCTCGGCATCGTTATAGAAGGTGGCGATTGCGGTGCCGTCTGCTCTGCAAAGCTGAATGTATACGTCATGGTTCTGAGCATTACCCGCGCCACCGAATCTGAAGGATACGTAAGAGTCTTTCTTTAAGGTGAATGCGGAACTCTCGAGGTTGCCTTTGCTACCTTCGCAGTTTCTACCATCGTTGTGCCAGAATGTGAAAAGATAATTTCCTTGCTTTCTGTCATCATTTTTCGAATAATGCACCGACTCAACCTCTTTGTCCAATACCCAACCAAGCGTGTTAAATTCGCTCGCCTCGGTTACATTCATCTTCCAGCCGTCCATACCGTATTCAAAACTACCGTTTACAATGCTGTATTTATCCGCTTCCTTAACGTCAACGGCATCGATATAGCCATCGGGCTTGCTTGCGTAATAGGTCTTAACGTTATCGAAGGATACACAGCCCCAGCTGTTCGTTGCGTTGTCTACAACCTGAATTCTGACTGTTTTGCCAACGTAAGCCGAGAGGTCTGCAACGTAGCTCTTAAGAACCGCGTCCTCTCTTGCCTGCTGACGGAATCTTGCAAGAACCTCACCCGTGGTAGAATCGATTACCTGAACGTAGCAGAGTTCATTACCGCCGCCGAGCATATAGGTGATATATCCCGAGCCGCCAAGAAGGAACGCAGAGCTGGTAAGCGTACCTGTATTGCCTTCTCTGCCGTTTCCTGCACCGTGGTCCTCAACACCGCTGTAAAGGTAGTCGCCGTCCTTACCGTACGCTACTCCGCTGAAGAATGCGTCAGCGCCGGTTACTGCGCCGGGCTCGCCGTTGTTCCACCAGCCTCTGTTGTCGCCGTACTCAAAGCCACCGTTGAATACGTCGTAAACGGTACCCGAAACTTCGTAGTTAACGGGAGTTGCAGGGTTGAAGCTGTTGCCGTCGGGCTCAATCGGGTAATAGGTGTTGAAGCTATCCGCGAAGAACAGACCGTAGCCGCTGTCTGCGTTATCGCTGAGGCGGAAGAATACTTCCCTGCCCATAAACATGGAGAGGTCTGCCTTGTAAGGAACGAGAGTGCAGCCGCTCTTGGCACCGTCGGTGGTGTCTGCCCAATTGCCGTTGTAGTAGCGGGCAAGAATTTCCTTTGTCTGTGCGTCAACAACGTCAACGTAAACGTAGTTGCCGTCCTTCATTGCGCCAACCTTGAAGGTTACAAAGCCAGAGCCGCCTACCTTGAAGCTCGAGGAGGTAAGCGTACCTACAGCAGCCTCGTCGCCGCCTTCGTAAGCGGAGAACATCTTCTCGCCGTCCATACCGAAGAGATAGCCCTCGGCTCTGTCAGCATCTCCTACCCAATAGTGAGTAGCGGAGCTTACGCTACCGATATTACCGACGAGAGTCCAGCCCTCAAGGCCGTTCTCGAAGCCGCCGTTCGCAAGAGTGTAGGGAGTGGGGTCAAAGGAAGCCTCGATTATGGGGCTGACAACCTCGACAACACCCGATACGGTGAAGCTAGGTCCCTTTGTTTCTTCCTCACCGTCAACAATAACGTTCCAGCCAATAAGCTCGTATCCTGCGGAAACGCCATTCTTAAGTGCGGGAGTAATTTCAAGGTCCTTTGCGGGAGCGAATGCGTAATCGCTGCCGTTAAGTGTGATTTGGTCGTTATTGGTGAAGGCGATAGAGGAGTCTGTTACAAGACTGCTTGCGTTTATATTGAGGGCAATCTGTGCCGACTCGCCGTATGCAAGGAGATTGTTGTAAAGAGCTCTGTACTCTTCGCTGATACCGCTGTTTGTATAGAGCATTGCGTAGAGGAACTGCGCAACGCTGTACTTGCGTCCCGACTCAACGGGCTCGCCGTTTGCAGAAGAGCTGAAGGTAACCTCTTCTGCAAGCTCGTAGGCTGCAAAGCCCTCGGTGATTACCCAAGCAAAACCGTCCTTGGTTTCGTAATAGGTAGCGTTTTCGGTGTTGCCGCCTACAGTGTAGGAAACGACAACGTCGCCGTTTCTGATTTCTTCTTCTGTTGCATTAACCGCAACGCGAATTGCAACCTTTTCGCCGTAAGCTACCGAGATGCCGCCAAACTCACCCTTGGCGGAGGCACCGTCTGCTGCTACCGAGATTGCCATAACAGAGCCAATGAGAAGTGCGAGAGAAAGTACAAGAACAAGAATTCTTGTAAGATTAAACTTTTTCATTTCTTTTTTTCCTTTCAATAATTTTTGTCAAGAATAGTTTACCAGCTATCATCTACGTTCTCGTCCGATACGTAGTCGGAGGCAGTCACAATGTCGTTGCATTCAAACGTGATAATATCCAACGCCGGAGGTATGTAGTGGGTTGTTTTTCCGTTTTTCATGCCTTCTCCTTTCTTGAAAGATTTATATAGTCTTGCTAAAGAAATTACTTAAATTTTGCTCTCGATAAGAGTTGCCTCGGGAATATCCTCGGCATTTTCATAATAGGTTATGAAGCTGTCTACAGCAAGGCAGCCCCAAGCCTCAGATGCGTTATCTACCACTCTGATGTAAACATTTGTTCCCATAAACGCGCTCAAATCAGCCTTGAAGAGGAACATAGTTCCCTCGTTTGTGTCTGCGTTATCGTTGTGGTATTTTGCTATAGCCTGGTTTGTAGATGCGTCTACTATCTCGATATAGCAGTTCTCGTTGTAGCCGCCGCCAAGCTTGAAGGTAATGAAGCCCGTGCCGCCGACTGTGAAGGCGGAGCTTGTAAGAGTACCGTGTGCGGCTTCCATCGAGCCTATAGCGTCCTCAACGCCCGTGAAGAGATAGTTTCCGTCCTTGTTGTAGAGCTTATTTGCCTGCCCCCAGAAGTGGTCCTGTCCCGATACGTAGCCGATTTCGGTATCGCCGAAGGTCTTATCGAGCGTCCAGCCTGTAAGGTCGCCGGTCTCAAAGTCGCCGTTGGTTACCTGGTAGGGGTCATTCTCGCCGAGAACAGTATCGGAGGGCTTGATGTCAACTGCGAGATTTGCCTTCTCGGGTACGCCTGCCGCTTCCTTGTAATAGGTTACGAAGCTGTCTGCGGTGATAAGTCCCCAGTTGCTTACGGAATTGTCAACTATGCGGATTTTAACGCTCCTGCCCATAAGCGAGGAGAGGTCTGCCTTGTACCAAACCATGTTAGCAAGGTTACTTCCGTTGTTGATTATGCCAATGCCCTTGTCGCTGAAGAGCCTGTTTGCGAAGCGAAGAAGCTCTTCCCCGCTCTCTGCGTCAATTATGGAGATGTAGCACTCGAGGGGATTTCCGCCGCCGCCGAGCATATAGGTGATATATCCCGAGCCGCCAACGGTGAACGCGGAGCTGGTAAGAGTACCCTTATGATACTCAAGCACGCCTGCACCCTCGTTAACGATACCCGAGAACAGGTATGCACCCTTCTTGTTGTAGGGAAGATTTTCTGCCCACCAGCCCGATGCGTTGGTTACTACGCCTATCTTGTCGCCCTCAAGCGTCCAACCGGTAAGGTCGCCCGACTCAAAGCCGCCGTTAGGTATCTGATACTCGCTCTCGGGCATCATATCAGACTCGTACTTAACGAAGAAGGACTCGCTGTCAATCCACAGGGGCTTTTCCTCCCAATAGGTCTTGACGCTGTCAAGAGTAATACAGCCAAGCTCGTCGCCCGATGCGTTAGCGTCTACTACCTCGATATACATCGTTTCGCCAAGATATGCCGAGAAGTCTGCGTAATACTGAACCATATTCAGAAGGCGCATACCGTTCTGAACGTAGGGGAACTGATAGTTCCAGAACTTGAAGTTGGAGTATCTTGCAACCTCGGTCGCCTCGCCGTCGCGCACAACCATAAATCTTAAGTAGGTCTTGCTGTTATCCGAGCAGCCGCCGAGCTTGTAGGTTATGTAGCCCGAGCCGCCAAGCACGAACTCCGAGGAGCGCATAACGCCTGTTGCAGAGGGCATATACTTTCCGTAATGGTAATCTCCGTCGCGCGAATAGGGGATATTTTCATTCCACCAAACACTCTCGGTGTTTACACCCTCGTTGGAGAATGCATCACCCTCAACTACAGTCCAGCCTGCAAGCGAGCCAAGCTCGAAGCCGCCGTTCTTGATTTCATATTCCGACGGAGCCTCTGCCTCGTCCTCATAATCAATTACCTTTGTAAAGAAGTTTCCCTCGGTCTGGGGGTCCTGGCTGTCGCCGATTCTGATATCGTCCACAGCTATATAGCCGTAGTAGTGGCTCTCGTCGTTATCTACTACTCTGATGTAGACCTCTTTTCCTGCATATTCCGAAAGGTCTACGTAATACTCGTAGAAGTTATCGGTGTTATATACACCCGAGGCGTATCTGTCGGGCATTACGTATTCCTCGGTATGCTCGTGGAAATACTCGTTGGTCTGCATTGCGATAAGCTTATCGTTTTCCTTAAGATAGAAGCCAACGAAGCAAAGCTTCTCCCTTGCCTTCGCGGGAGCGCCCGTACCCTTACCTACGGTAAGCGCGCCGCCTGCAAGCTTCAGGCTGACAGTGCCGTCACTCGGAACTGTGAAGCTTGCCGAGCGGATAGCTCCGACTCTTGCGCCGGAATACTTGCCGTGGAAGCCCTTACCGGTAAGATACCAGTTACCCGTCTGATTGATTGCCAGAACGTTATTGTTCGCATCGCCCTCAAAGCTAAAGGTCTTTTGTGACGATACGCAATCGTCGTCAAAGGCATTTCCGTATTCAACAGTCCAGCCCGAAAGGTCTGCCGACTCAAAGCCTCCGTTAACTATTTGCTCGGCGTCGCCGGAACCGGAGATAGAGCCCGAGCCGCCTGTGCCGCTGCCGGAGCCGCCTGTGCCGCTGCCCGAGCCGCCGCCTGTGCCGTCGTCCTTATTGAACCAGTCGCAGCCGACAAGCCCGACGCACAAAAGTATTATACATAAAATACTTGAAATTACAATCTTTATTTTACGCATATATCCCCCTTTAGTCGCCGAGGTTACCCATATTGCCGTAGTAAGGAGGCGTTACGGTGTCGCTGTAAGCGCTGCCCATACGGTAAATGCTAAGCTCGGTGAACTTAATGTTCGCATTGTTGTCAAAGACCTTCAGATAGTCGGAGTCGCCGTATCTCGGATATATTCTCGTCGTGAAGCTGATTACTCCGTCAACATAAACCTCGAGCATAGAACGGTCGAGAAGTATCGTTATCTCGTACTCGTTTTTGACTTTAGCCCATGTGTGGCTCGGCTGACGGTTAACGTAATCGAGCAGCGAGGACTGAATTCTCTCAACGTAAACGCCGCGCTCCGAGAATATAATTTCGGTCTTCTCGGTCTTTCCGTCAACGGTGTTCGGATTGTATCTGAGAAGGAAGCCGCCTGCGTATTCGGGGCTTGTGGGGTCAAGCACGAGCTTTGCCCTGATTTCGAGCATATCGCCGCGAAGCTCGGAAATCTCGCTGTTGACCTCGTCAACCGTCACTCCCTCTCCGCTGTAGGAATAGAGCGTTTCCTTTCTAAGAAGCTCAACCTCCTTGATAGGCTCGCGAATAACGTCTGTTCCGTCGTCGGTGAGCCAAAGCTCAAGCGGAATTGCGAAGTTGTGCGCCCAGCCTGCGGTGTAGTTCTGTGCAGTGCCTGCGTCCTTGCCCTGTGCAATTGCGTAAAGTATGGTTCTGCCGTCCTCGTAGCTCGTCTTGCCGCTTGCGATATCCTCCTCGGTAAGGAAGCAGAAGCCGTTCTGACCTGTGTAAACGCCTCTTCCGAGGTCAAAGAGTCTCGGCTGGTCGTTATCCGCAATAAATCTGCAGGTGTTCTTATCAAACTCGCCTATCCAGTAGTAGCACTCAACGGTGTAGCCGTCAACAGTGTACTGAGGACAGTCGAAGAGAATGTACTTTGTTTTAGAGCCGTCCTTGGTGCTGATGGGAAGCATTACCACGCACTCCCAGTGCGCGCCCTGCTCGGGATATCTGTTATAATCGCACTGATAGAGATATCCGCGGTGCTCCCACTCTCTCATATTCTCAGAGGTATAGATAACCGCCGAGCCGCCCGCGCCGGGAATAGAGGTGGAAACCATCATATAATAGGTGCCGTCGTCATACCAGACGAAGGGGTCGCGGAACTGCTCGCGCTCGCCCTGCGAGTTGTCGTTAGGCTGGGTAATAACCAGCTTATCCTCAACAATCCACTCGGTAAGATAGGGGTCATTAGGGTCTGCCGCGTGTGCAAACGCAACGTTCTGTCCGCCGTGGTTAGGATTGCCGTACAAATTCGTTCCTGCCGTGATAGCAAGCCAGGGCGTGCCGTCAGGGCCTATGCAGGCGCCGCCGGTCCAGATTCCCTCGGGACAGATTCCCGCTGTGGGAACGACCGCGTCCTTGACGTACTTCCAGTGAATCATATCCTCGCTGGCTATATGAGCCCAACGAATCTGCGACCAATAGGGTCCTGCGGGATTATGCTGATAGAATACGTGATACATACCCTTGTAGTAGAAGGGAGAATGAGGCTCATTCATCCATACCGCCGGGGGTATTGCGTGATACTGGGGACGGTAGCGGTCGCCCTCGTAAACAGAGGAATCGAGCGCGATATCCTTGAAGTCAAGCGCGGGGTGCGCGTCGGTGGAATCGGTATCGCCGTATATTTCGCCTATTGCCTTGGGTGTCAGAGCGGAGGAATAAATACGAACCTCGTCAAGAAGTCCCGACACCATCTGTCTTTTAATACCGAATTCAATCTGAGGGCTGACGTAGCAGCCTACGCGAAGGGGCTCCTCGGTGTAGATTATGCTCGTTGCAACAAGCTCGGGTATAATCGCCTCGTAAGCCATCTCGCCGTTATAGAAGAGTCCGATATATCCCGTGTTACCGTCGAAGGTAACCGCAACGTGCGACCACTCGTAGAGAGGAAGCGCGTTAATCGGGTCGTAGAAGCCTACAACGAAGTCCTCCTCGGTTTCCTCGTTATGCAGAGCAAGCTGCACTCCCCAAAGTCCGAGTCTGCCGTAGCCGAGAAGGAAGCCCTCGCACATCTCGATATCTCCCTTGTTGATTATCGAGGTCATACGGGTATGACCTGCCGCGTCGGAGGCGCCGTCGTAGTGAACTATGTTCTCGAAAACTCTCGGAGCTACCCAGGCAGACATAGTGATTGCCGAGGATGGAGCGTTAAAGTCCCTGTTAACTATATTGTTTGAGAAGCCGTCCATATACAGGGCGTTGCCCTTTACACCGGGTCTTCTTAAGGGGTCGTTCGGCTCCTTGAAAAGGCTATCGGCATTCTGATCGTTAAATACGTAGTTAATAGTATAATCCTTGCCGCTGACCGTCTCCTTCGTAAGGCTGCCTGTCGTTTCGTCAAGAGAATAATTCAGAACGAGCGAGCTCTTACCGTCCGTGTCGGTGCTACCGCCAGAGCCGCTGCCGCTGCCACCCGTACCGCCGCCCGAGCCATCGCCTGAGCCGCCCGAGCCGCCGTTATCCGTATCCTGATTACCCCAGGGCAGCTCAAAGCAGCTTGTCAGCGTGCCCACAAGCATAACCGATACGAGTATTAATGCTATAAGTCTTTTAAGTTTCATAAAACCTCACATTTTAAGCCCGGACGTACCAAAGCCTTGAACAATGTATTTTTGTGCCGCAACGTAAGTCACGAAGATAGGTATGCTGGTAATTACGAGAGACGCCATAATCTCGCCCGTCGTAATGCCTTCTATACTCTGGATTGTGGTCAACGCCGTCTGTATCGGAAGCAGGGGCCACGTTCCGTCGCTGGCAGAGGGTAATATCATCGACGGCCAGAGATAATCGTTCCAGACACCGATGAAGCAGAACACTGCCACCGTTGCGAGTATGGGCTTGGAGAGCGGCATTATTACCTTGAAGAATACTCCGAGAGTATTTGCTCCGTCTATTCTTGCCGCCTCCTCATATTCCTTTGGAATGTTCTGGAAGAACTGTGTAAAGAGGAATATGTTGAATATACTGATGGATGCCGGAAGTATTACGCCTAAGACCGACATCTGTTGCTTCAGTCCGAGCATTATCTTAACTATCGAGTAAAGCGGAATAATTGATGTTTCCACAGGTACGACGATTAAGAAAATAATCAGGAAGGACAGAAGCCTTTTGCCGGGAAATACGAGCTTTGCCATAACGTAGCCCGCAAGCCCGTTGACGAGTATATTGATTACTATAACTATGCCCGCGTATAAAAAGCTGTTGAGGGCATATTTCCAGATATCGTAACCGAGGAGAACGTTTTTATAGTTTTCAAAAGCAATTCCCAAATGGGCAAGGTCGGGAAGGAACATATTCAAGGTTCCCACGCTTTCAGCGTAAGCGACCTCGCCCTTCGTGGATGTTGCCAGCATATACAGTATGGGAAGTATGAATATCAGGGATAGAATTATTCCGACAACGTAATAAACTATCTCCTTTACGTTTTTCCTGACCGGCGCTTTATTGGGCCTAAAGTTAGGTAAATCCTGTGTAAATTTATCCATATCACTTCTCCCTGAACAGTCTGCGTTGTATAAGCGTTATACCGCCGATAAAGATAGTCATAAGCAGCGCCACAGCCGAGGATTCTCCTACAAGGCGCTTGGTATAACCGCTGTTATACATATAATAGGATAGGGTTACCGTATGGCTCATATATCCCGTCATAAGCATTGGCTGAGTCAGAATTCTGCAAGCACCGATAAATACGGTGATAAGTATGTAAACGAAGGTGGAGCGAAGCCCGACCCAGGTCACGTTCCAGAACTGATGCCAACGGCTTGCGCCGTCGAGGGACGCCGCCTCGTAAAGGTCCTTTCTGATATTCGAAAGACCCGAAAGGAAAATCAGCATCTGATAGCCACAGCCCTGCCATGCGCTGAGCACTATAATGCAGGGCATAGCGGTTTCGGGGTCACGAAGCCAGTCGTGCGGCGGAATGCCGAACATACCAAGCAGCGAGTTCAGAAGTCCCCCCTCACCGGGTGCCAGAATCTGAAGCCACAAAAACGAGGTAACCGAAAGCGAAATAACAACCGGAGCAAAGAAGCAAACCTTGAAGATTTTACTTCCGAAGCAGGGACGGTTTACAAAGAGCGCGAGCAAAAGCGCAAGTCCAATCTGAAGCGGAACTACTCCGATAACGAATGTAAGAGTATTCTTTATCGCGTTATAGAGCATACCCTTTTCGGATATCTCCTCAATAATCTCGACAAAGTTCTCAAGCTTTACGAAGCTTATATCGTTCGGCTTCAGAAGGTAGTAATCTGTGAACGCATAGCCGAGTGAGTATAAAATCGGCAATAATACGAACAGGAAGGCAAGCAGCACCGCAGGCAAAAGCATAAGATATGCCGTCACCGTGGATTTAACTCTGTAAACCTCTCTGCGCCTCTTTGCGGTGGCAAGGTCGTAAACGGCGAAGCCACCGAAGGCGAGTAAAAACAATCCTAAAATTAATATTGACGTATCAATCATTTTCTCTTTAGTTTGTTTATCAGCGGTCTTTTACTTCGTCAATTGCATCCTGAAGGGTGTTCTTCGCTGAGTTGAGAAGGTCGGATACGTTTCCTTTGCCAAGACCGAAGATAACCTGGTTGAAGGTTGTGGAGAAGGTGGGGTACGCAACGGTTACGGGACGCTCCTTGCCGCTTATCTCAAGCTGCTTGAGAAGGGTGTACTCGGGAGAGCCTGCCTCGTAGTTCTTTACTACGTCCTTACGGGCGGGAATCATACCGGTTGCGTTAGTGATAGCCTCGGAGCTCTCTGGGGAGGTCATCCACTTAAGAAGCTCGAGAGCTGCGGTTTTGTCGGTGTGGTGGTTGTTGGTGATTGCGTAGGACCAGCTGCCTGTTGCGCTTGCTGCTACTACGTCCTTGGGATAAGGAAGAAGTCCCCAGTCGTCACGCGAAGCGAAATTCTCTCTGTACTTGTTGTCAAGGTCGGGAATAGTCCAGCCCGAGGAGAGATACATTCCCACCTTACCGGTGAAGAAATCGGTAGCACCGATTGCGTAAGAGGTATATTCCGCGGAAATGAGGTCTTTTATAAACTGGAAGCCCTTCGCGGTTGCCGCAGAGTTGTAATAGCCGCCGGCAGTAAGGCCGTCAGCAGAAACGAAGCTGCCGCCCGCCGCGTAAATGAAGGGATAGAGAAGGTAGGGCGCGGTCTCGTCCTTGGTAGCGTCGATACGCATATCAACCGCGGTGACGCCGTGCGACTTAAGCCTTGCGCAAACGGCCTTGAACTCTTCGAAGGTCCAGGGGTTCTCAGCAGTGTAGGCCGATACGTCAATGCCTGCGTCACGGAAGATTTTCTTGTTATAGAAGAAGCCTGCGCTAGACTCCTGAATGGGAAGACCGTAGAGCTTGCCCTCGTACATGTTGAGCGAGAAGAACTTGTTCTGCTCCTCCTCGGAAATAAGGTCGGTTATGTCGTAGAGAAGCTCGGAGTTCGCGTATGCCGCCGTGTTGGGCGCGTCGAAGGTGATTATGTCTGCAAGAGTACCCTCAAGCTGGTTATTCATAAGCTCGGTCTCATAGCCCGATGCACCTGCGGAGCGAGCCTTGAATATAGCCTGAGCCTTGATTTTCTGATCCTTATAGGCAGTGTTGAAGGCGTTGATTCTCTTCTGATATGCCTGACCCTCGGTCGAGGACTTATCAACGTGGAACATAATCTTTACTATGGTATTACCCTCGGAATCGGTGGATGACGAGCCGCCGTCACCGCCATTTCCGCCGCCGTCACCGCCATTTCCGCCGCCGCCGAAGCAGGATACCATACCAAGTAACATCGTGAACACAAGCATAATTAAGGTGATTGAAGCAAAAAGCCTTTTCATATCTTTTCTCCTTTTTACAACCCGTGGGTTGTTTTTTTATTTTGTGGTTGCGCCAAGTACAAATTTTGTCTTAAGAACGGTTCTAGTGCAGGTTTCTTCGCTGTGAATTTTCTTAATGAGCAGTCTGACAACCTGCCTTGCCATCTCCTCAATAGGCTGCTCAACGCTTGTTATGTTGCTTATTCCCCACTGCTTGAAGATGCCGTCGTAGGAAACTATCTGCAGGTCCTCGGGAACTCTTTTTCCAAGCTCCAGTGCAGCCTCGTAAAAGACCTGCGATATAGTATAGCCCGAAACGAAAACTCCGTCAACGTCCGCATACTTTTCCAAAAAGTCTGCAACAACAACGGCCTCCTCGCCGTGCTGAATGACCTCGTTTACAAGCCTAGGCGGCATACCGTATTCCGCCATAACGTCAAGGTATGCACGCTCTCTTTCGAGGACCTCGGAGGCGACCAGGGGCTTTGAGCCTATGAAGCCAACCCTCTCTGCGCCTCGCTCAATCATATATCTTATTGCCTTTTTCGTTGCGTCGTAGTTGTCGCTTGTGACGTAGGGTATATCCTTTCCAAACGATCTGTCAATAGAAACGATAGGACAGTCCTGAAGCTCATCCTCCTCGTGCATATAGTGAGTAACGAAAACAGCTCCGTCTACCTCTCTGTGCTTGATTTTCGTAATTATCTCGGCTTCCTTATCAACCTTTTGCTGTGAGGAAACCAAAAGCACCGAATATCCGAACCTGCACGCCTCGTCCTCGACGTAATATGCAAGCTTTGCAAAGAAGGGGTGGTTTATGACGGGTACCAAAAGAGCAATAATGCGCGTTTCGTTCTTTCTTAACCTGAAGGCCATATTGTTACGCGAATAGTTAAGAGCCTTCATTGCCTCAAGAACCTTTTCACGGGTCTTTTTTCCTACCGCCTTTTCGTTGTTTATTACTCTTGAAACCGTACCGACGCCTACTCCGGCGTATTTCGCTACGTCTTTAATTGTTGTATCCAAATATCTACCTCTCATAATAGCGCCTCAGCCGTTCAAACGGCAATCGGCAAGAACATGGGTTAATCCTCAAGCGTTACGACAACGGTTTTGCTGCCGTTTATAACGATTTCGTTACGCTCCTGTGTAAGAAGAGATGCGCTTAAGGTCAGCATATAATTCTCTACGGTGTACTGCGACTCGGTAAGCTCCGTACCGTTAAGCCTTACCGATTCTATCTCAACGTTTCCAAGATAGATAACCGCGTTGCAGCCCTTTTGAAGTGTCATATCCTTAAGCACCGTTTCGACTGTAGCGGTGACGTTTACGGTGAACTCGTACGCGCCGGCAGCTCCGTATGCCTTGAAGGTGTATTCTCCTACAGGCAAAAGCTCAAAGTACGCAGCGTCGATGATAAGCTTTCTTCCGTCGTTCTTATAGAACGCTCCGTCCACCTTGGTATTGGAAAGGGTCTTGTTGTAGAGCGAGGTTACTACCTGCGCGGAATCCCCTGTAACGGTCAGACTGCCTGTGCCGCCGTAGGAATAACGGTCGTTGAAGTTGACCACCGACTTGAAGGTCGCCTTACCCGAATAAACGTTAAGTCCGAAGAGACCCTCAGTGGGCTCATCAGCGTCAAGAACTGTATTGATTGCAAGACGGCCGTTGATATAAGCCTTGACCGAGGTGCCGCTTGCCTCTACTCTCAAAACTACGTTAGAGGTGTTCACGTCGGGAGCCGCCGCTCTGCCGATTTCACCGCGAGGCGACCACATCTTAACTATCTTCTCGTTGTTGTCGTAGTTAAAGATTATATAGTCGCTCATATCCTCGCTTGCTCTGAAGATAACCGCAGCCGCAATCGCCTCAAGCGAGAAGGCTACCGAGCAGTTGAAGTCGGATACGCTCTGGCTCGAAAGGATATATCCGTCGCCCGCGGGAGTTTCGGCAATTATTTCAGAGCCCTTGGCAATCCAGCTGCCCGAAATAATTCCGTCGGAGTCGAAGGGAACGTCGGTATCGGGTGCGCTCTCGTAAACTGTAACCTCAACCACTCTCTTCTGGTTGCCGCAGCTGACAAGAATAGCAGCCTTGCCTACTCCGATTGCCCTTACGTTAACGCCTCCGGTGACCCTCTCAAGCGAAACGGTATCCTTTCCGCTGATAAGCTCCCAGGAAATCTCCTCGCCCGAGGTGGAATATGCGGTAACCTCTCCTTTCTTTGTAAGAGAGGTATCAAGCTCAACCGAGCTATCGCTGACGTAGAGAACCGTTTCTCCGTCCACGCTCTCACCGGTGCGCCATACCGAGGCTATCTCGTTCAGCACGAGGCTCTCGACAGTTACCTCACCGCTTGACGCGAATTCCGCCTTCACCGAGTAAGGAGAAGCGAGCGTCAAGACGTAGAAGGGAATCTTGAAGTCGTCGCAGAATACCTCAACGCCGCCGTTGTCCGAGAGAATATAGAAGCTCTGCGAGCCAAAGCTTCTCGGGCCGGAGGTAAATCTGAAGTGATAATCCTTAATGGAAAGTCCCGCGTCTGAGGTAAATCTGCGGTCTACGAAGTAGCCCTCGTCCTTGTTCCAGCCGATTTCGGTATACTCGTCGGCAGAAACGTTGATTTTTATGGAAATCGCCTCATTGCTTGGGTTGTCGATATCGAGAAGCATCTCGAATATATGCGTATTTACGTCTGCAAGAATATTCTCGCTTGCAGCGCCTACGGTCTTATTCTGAACGTTAAGAAGGTTTTCCTTCGTAAAGACCGTGCTGTCCTTTACGATAGGAGTCTGTGTTAAAATATATCCGTCGCCCTCGGCAGCCAAGCCCCATACAACGGGGATTGTCATACCGCTTCCGTTCCAGACCTTTCTTGCGTTTGCGTATATTCCGCTATCGGTATCCGCGGGCACTCCTGCAAACCAGCTTATAGACACGGTCTTGCCGAAATAGTCGCTCTCGGTATCTCTTATACTGAAGGTCTGCGCGGCGTAGGAGTCGGGGCCGAAGTCCATTTTCTGAATGTCACCCTGGTCTATCGCTCCGCCGTCCTTATCGGTAAATACGATGCTGTTGCCGTCGTAATTCATTTTACCGACTATGTACTCTCTTGCGGTAAGGGTAAGGACGGTGTAAATCTCTCCGTCGTCAGCGGTAAGCGTAACTACGTCGGGACACTCGGGAACGTTAGCGCTGAACTGACCTGCATAGGACCAATCCCAAAGGTTTGTCGATTTGAGGAACCAGACCTTGTTTGCCTGCTGACCTGTAAGAGCCATACCCCACGCGGTGGTCTTGCCGTCAACTATCTCTACGGGGAATATCTTCGGGTCGCGGCAGGCGATCTTGTCGGTAACGCCGTCAGCGCCGGTTGCAACGTCCTGCGGAATAAGCTTGCGCTTCGTCCAGGTCATACCGCCGTCGTCCGAGGACATAATCATCTGGTCCTGTCTGCCGCCGTCACGGGTATAGAAGGCGATAATTCCGTTGCCTCCTCCATTCGGGAACCAGTTAAATCCGTCTATTGTTGCGCTGTCGCCGAGTCTGTACTCGTAAGCCGAGCCCGACCACATATAGCCGTTTGCACGGTCGCCCCAATCCGCATCGGGGAAAAGACAGATGGGAAGAAGCTCCCAGTGCGCGAGGTCACGGCTTCTTGCGTGTCCCCAATACATATCGCCCCAATAATTGTTGTAGGGGTGATGCTGATAATACAAATGATAATATCCGTCGTAATAAACCAAGCCGTTAGGGTCGTTGTTCCAGTGCGCGTACTGCGAGAAGTGGTACTGGTTACGGTAAAGCTCGGTATAGTAGGAATAGTCGCTCTTTCCGTAATAGATATCCGAGAATTTTACCTTTGCGTTGTAGCAGTTAAATCCGATATTACCGCCCTCGTAGGTTACGTCCTCGGGAAGTCGCGAGAGGGAGTTAAGCTCAATCTCTCTGTCAATGCCGAACCTGCGGATATTGTCTGCATAGAACTCTGCGTAAACGCCGTCGTCCTCGGGAGTAATTACAACCTTAAGCTGTACCTTGTCAATTCCCGCGACCTTCTCGCCGACAAGACGCCTTTCGCTGTCGGTCATCTTATCGTTACCGATGAAGTAATCGGTAATAAGCTCAACCGCAGAGGTTTTTCCCTCTCCGTCTACCGTAAAGTAAAGAAGCTTTACAAGGTTTGCCGCTCTGTCTACGTTAAATACCCAGTAGTGCGAGCCGTCCTCTGCACCGAAGGCAAGCGCCGCCGCCACGCCTCTCTCAAAGGACGCTGTCGCTGTGTATACGAAGCTCTCGCTTTTTCCGTAGCTGATTTCCGAGAGCGTAAAGCTGTCGGTGTCGCTATCCATATTTACGTCGGGAGCTACCGTTTCGTAGTCGGTAACGTCTGTGAAGGTTACTTCATCTCCGTCCCCGTCGGATACCGCAACGTCAGACGAGCCGCCCGAGGGGGCTTTGCCGGTATTACCTGCGCCGCCGGCTGCCGTGCCGCCGAGTACAGTATCGGTGCCGCCCGTAACGCTTCCCTTATCCTCGCCGCCTGCCGTGTCAGCTACAGAGCCGCAGGACACGAACAGGTAGCACACAAGGATAATTAATGCTACAATTGAATATTTCAAACGGTTTTTCATTATTATTCCTTCCTTATTTGTTAATGTACTTATTTACAGTGTCTAAATCAGGCAGGTTGTCAATCGCGCCGCGTCCGGTTGTGTTAAGCGCACCCGCTACGTTACCGAACCTTAAAGCCTCGTCAAGCAGCTTCTCTGTTATGGGGCTTCCGATGCTCCTGTCGAGCACCGAGAGCGCACCGGCAAAGAAGGCATCTCCCGCGCCGGTGGTATCGACAGGCTTGACGGAGATGGTGGGAACTCTGTTTTTCTTTCCCTTGTATCTCCACTCGCTTCCCTCCTTGCCGAGGGTAATCAGAACGAGCTTGTCGGACAGTGAATTTACGTAATCCTCGGTAAAGGTTTCGACCTCGTCCTCGGAGAACTTAACTATATCCGCAGCCTGAAGAATTCTTTTGTAGGTTTTAACAGCGCTTTCCTTATCTCTGTAAATGTCGGTACGGTAGTTCACGTCAAAGGCTACCGTCTTACCGAGAGCGTGTGCGCGCTCTATAACGTCAAGAGCGTATTCAACACAGTCGGGGTCTGCGAGCATAAGCGAGCCTATGCACACGATGTCAGCCGACATCAGCAGCCCGTCGCCGACACTCGGCATAAGGTAATCCGCCGTGTTCTTGCGGTAAAAGCAGAAGGAACGCTCGCCTTCCTCATTAAGCTCAACGAAGGCAAGGGTGGTATTGCGCTCGGCATTTTTATGAATATACGCCGTATCCATACCGAAGTCACCCGCAAACCTGATTAAAAACTGTCCTATCAGGTCGTCACCGACGCTTCCGACAAATTTTACGTCCCTGCCGAACCTCTTGAGCGCGCAGGCAACGTTGAAGGGCGCGCCCCCGGCTTTTCTTTCATAGGTAGTTATTCCGTTCTTCTCCTCACCAATCATATCGGCAAGGATTTCACCAATACAAACTAACATATTTTCTCCTTTGTCGCATAAGCGACAGAACTTATTCAGTATATTGTGCAATCAAATGGCTAGGGCAATTATTCAGCCTCTTTAGGCTCGGAATGCTCGTTTTTGTAAACTTTACCTTCCATTATCACGAATATTACAGACCTTGTCACAAGCGTTATAAAGAATATAACGGGTGGCAGCGCGCTGATAATGCTGTGCCTTAAAAGGAATGATGTCGCAACCGTAAGGAGCGCCGAGACCGCACCCGAGAACCAAAGATAGGAGCCAATCACCTTTAGCATTGCTCCAAGCGACGAAACGCTTTCCACACCCTTAAGCCTGAGCAGAGAGTAACCGAGAAGCGTCGCGACCATAAGCATAAGAGCTATAAACGGCGCAATCGTTACCGTGTTCATAAAGTAGGCGTATGCGTTGAAGGAAAATGTCGCGCCGAAGGACTCCTTAATGAAGCTGTCAGCCGCCGCCACAGCTTCTGTTGCCGTCATACCTTCGCTGACAAGCTCCCCGTCCTCCATAGAGGAGTAGAAGCCATAGAAGGCAGTCGCGCCGCCGAGCCCCGTCTTATAAGAGCCCGTCAGGTAATCGTCAAAGATAAAGATGTAATTATCAATGCCCTGACTTATATAATTATGGTAGTAATAATTTCGAAGAAGCGGTACCTTTGAGCTGCTCTCGTAAGCGCTAATCTCAGGATAGTAATTTTCGAAGTAAGCCTCGTAAATTTTTCTGTTATACTCGTCCTTTGTGATTTCGCCGTTCGAAAGCTCCGTGTCAAGCTTTGCGGCTTTGCCCACCGCCTCGGCGCTCAGACCGTCAAGATAGGCTCTGTAGCCTGCGACGGTTGCGTCGTCAAGAGTGAGCGCGTTGCCGGTGTATCTTAATCTGAAATCAAAGTTAAGCCTTGCTACGCTGCTTAAGGTAAGGTAGTCCGCGTAGGAAATCTCGGTGTTTTTTCCGTCGTTTGATACGCAGTACGCCTCTACCTCGGCAAGCGTATTCGCAGGACGGGAATCGATAACCGCGTTGCAGTCGCCTGACGAATACTTTGATTTATCCTCGGCGCTCTCGAGAGTATTTACAATAAGCCCCTCGGCATATTCGCCGCCGTGCCGCCTCACCTTCAGTCTGCCGTCCTCTATTTTAGCCTCAATACGGCTGTCGCCGTCGGATGCGAGCAGAAGATGTACCGTTTCTCTGAATCCGTCACTGCCGTTATAGTGAGTGCTGAACGGAAGCATTTCTCCGCCAACGAAAGCCGCCCACATAAATGCCAGCGCGAGAACAAATCCAACAAACGCGCCCGTATATCCTCGCTTTACACCCTCGCGCGAAAGACTGTGAGAAAAGAAGCTGAGACCGAAAAATTTAATCCTTTTTTTCATAAATTAATTGCCGTACTCTCTCGACATAATCGAAAGCTCGGTTTCCTTATCAAAGAGATGAACGTGCTTCTCGTCGAAGCCGATGCTCACCGCATCCCCGGGTGCCAAGGAGTTTCGTTCGGGAACGCTTACGATAAAGTCGCTGTCCTTTTCGGTCAGTCGAAGGAAGAGCTGTGTCGTGTTTCCGAGAACCTCTTTGATAGTGAGGGTCGCCTTGATGCCGCCGTCCGCAACCTTTAGGTTTTCGCCTCTTATTCCGAGATAGACAGAATGAGAATTACCGTCAAGGTATTCTTTCTCAACCGTACGAAGCTTCGAAAGCTCGAGAGCGATGCTCTGACCGTCCTTGAATACAACGTTAAGCTTATCGCCCTCACGCTTTATCTCTGCGTCAAAGAAATTCATCTGCGGAGTTCCGATAAAGCCTGCAACGAACTTGTTCTCGGGATAGTCAAAGAGGTTTGTAGGCGTGTCAATCTGCTGAATAACGCCAAGCTTCATAACCACAATACGCGTTCCCATTGTCATAGCCTCTATCTGGTCGTGGGTAACGTAAATGAAGGTGGTCTTAAGCTGATTATGTAATTTGACAATCTCGGCTCTCATTGCCGTTCTGAGCTTTGCGTCGAGGTTCGAGAGAGGCTCGTCAAGCAGGAATACCTTCGGGCCGCGTACCATCGCACGGCCGAGTGCTATACGCTGACGCTGACCGCCCGACATTTCGGCAGGCTTTGAGTCAAGCAGCTCCTCGATTCCGAGTATCTCTGCCGCCCATCTCACCTTCTCGTCGATGTCCTCTTTTTTCATATGAACGTATTTGAACATCGGAACGGGCGTGCTCTTGTAGTATTCAAGCTCCCTCTCGCTGTCCGCAATACGGCGCTCGAGAAGCGCCTTCTTCTCGGTAGCGTAAAGGCTGTCCTTTTCGATTTGCTCCCTTTCGGCAGAATCCGAGGCTACAGACTCTGAATATTCGGCGATTTCCTTCGAAAGGATTTCGTTTTCCTTATAAAGCTTTTTGAGCCTTCTCGTTATTCCGAAAATCTTCCTTTTGTCTATCGCGACAACCTGATTGCCCTCTTTATCGAGCCTCGGTGCGGGAATTTTACGCATCTTAAGACCGAAGGCAATATTGTCATAAGCGTTAAGATGAGGATAAAGCGCATAACTCTGGAACACCATTGCTATATCTCTATCCTTCGCGTCTACGTCATTAACGAGCTTATCGTCGATGTAAAGCTCTCCGCCGCTAATCTCCTCAAGACCTGCAATCATTCTGAGGGTTGTGGATTTACCGCAGCCCGAGGGTCCGACGAACACGATAAATTCGCCGTCCTCAATTTCCATATTGAAATCCTTGACAGCTACAAAATCTCCGCTTCTCTTTTTAGCCTCGGCAGCAGCACCCTTTTTAGCCTTGCCGACACCGGGATAAATTTTGTAAACGTGTCTTAATAACAAATTCGCCATAGATAAGCTCCCCTTTTCTTTAAGCAAATGAGAACGGTTTTGTGTTTGTCCGCCAAACCTTCTCATTGTTAAATTTTAGACAAAAACGACAAATAATTCGTTTTTGGAAATGTTTCCATTTACATTATACACCAACAAAACGAAAAATGCAAGTACTTTTGGAAACATTTCCATTTTTTCTTTTGTTTTTTTAAAAATACTTGACTGAATATCATTTTTATTCTATATTCATTATCTATATTTAAAGCGGTTTAAAAGTGTAAATATAGTAAATTTATAATTACAGTTTAGATATGTATTAATAATATAAAAAAGCAAGAGTAAAAGGAAAAATCCTTCTATTCCTGCTTTTAGATTTATTTATGTATTTTTATCAACTCAAAAGAGAAATTCCCAGAGAATTGCCTCGGTATTGTCCTCTGAATATTCAAGCTCCTCGGACACCGCGCGGCATAGCTCTGTAAGCTCCTCGCGACTCTCTATCCCTTGTAAATACGCAACCGAGGATATTAGACTCTCAAGAAACATAGCAAGCCCAAGCTTTGCCGAAAGCTCCTCTTGCGTACGGGACGCCGTCACGTGTCTGAAAACAAAGTAAGCTAGCGCACGCTCAAGCTCCGGCTCAAACACCCTCGCCCGACACTCTCCCGAATAGCAAGAAAAAAGCTCCTTATGCTCCTGATTAAGGTATTCAAGCGAGCCAAGAAGCTCGCGCCAATCGCCGTCGGATACAGAGGCGGGGCTTACTCCGTATTTTTCCGAAAGAAGCGCAAGTCTTTCGGCATAGGGACGAGCTCTGTCCGATAGAATGCGGTATATTTTCCCTCTCTCGGAAAGAACGTCAAAGTCCGCCTCATTTCTCCCGCGCACAGGCTCCTCGCCAAAGTCGCCGTCAATCACGTCAAATTCAGCGTAACCGTCAGAGGAAAGTATTATTCTTGCAGCTTCCTCGCACGCCATACCTATACCGACCTCAACTCCCTCGGGGGTTTCGCTATAAAAGCGCGGGTGCTCGCGGCAGATTTCCGAAAGATAACCCTCGCCGTACTCCTTTATAATGTTACACAGACCGCGCCCGTCGAGGTGAGGACATCTCTCCCCCTCGCACAGACGAAAATGAGGTGTGCCATCAAGGTCTATGCTCGCCCGTACCGCGTCGGAGTATTCGCCCGCAAGTGAGGAGTATTTTTCAAGCGTATCGCGGTCAATATCAATTTCCCAGCCAACGCAGCAGCTATGAGAACATCTGTCCGCAATGCAGGAAAAGGACTTATAATATTTCGGTGCAAAAAGCTTCATTATTAAAACCTTCCCCCACCGGCAGGTCCCTCAATAAGGTACTTAACGTACGCGAGCGCCTCGTATCTTGCAAGTCGGTTACCGTTATCATAGCGCTTTCCGCACACGAGAAGAATAATATTCGCGTAGTGCTCTGCCATTATCTCGCGCGGAACGGGACAGCTCTTCGGAAGCCCCGAGCGCAGAAGCATTTTGCGTATCTCAGCAATCAGATGGTTTTTAGTGCTGGCAATAAAATATCCGTCGCGCATATTGTGAGCAAAAATCCCAACAACAGCACGCTCGTTCTCGGCAAGAATATCGTATAGCCTTCCGAGGTATATTTCAATCATAGCCCCGATAGGCAGCCCTGAGTAATCGTCAATATTGACGTACTTGGAGATAGCCTGCATACAAAAATCAAGAAGGTCGTATTTATCGTCGAAGTAATTATAGAAGGTAGCACGGGGATATCCGCTAAGCTCGCAAATTTTTCCCACCGTTATGTCCTCAAAGGGTATCGAGGCAAGAAGCTCGAACATAGCCTTTGAGTGCGCGTCAAGAACGCGCGCAGCACCCTTTGTCAGCTTTTTTGATACGTCGTATTTCATAGCACCTCACTAAAAAGCATTCGAAAACCTTGTTGATA
This sequence comes from Clostridia bacterium, assembly GCA_017472305.1. Lineage (GTDB taxonomy): Bacteria > Bacillota > Clostridia > Oscillospirales > CAG-272 > UBA1740. Next base: position 33,161 of record JAFUQP010000041.1, read on the forward strand.
TACAATCGCAGAATAATCAAATAATCACGCACTGCGATAGACTGCTATTTATATTTTACCATAATGCAAATAATTTTGCAAGTGTCAATATATGGTCTTGTGAAAATCTTTTTGCGAGTGGAAACCTCTGCCCCGCGTGAAGTGCTACAGGGCTTGGTAAGGCACCGAGGACCAAGACTGCCAAAGCACCGCGGGACAAGCCAGCCAAAGCACCGTGGGACAAGCCTGCCAAAGCACCGCAGGACAAGCACGCCCTATGCCGAGGGCAGCTCCGACGCAAAACGGCGGAGTTCATTTGTGAAAATCCAATCCGTCCGACAAAAAGAACGCGAGAAAGCAAAAAGAGCGGATTTTGCAAACTTTAATTTACAAATATCGCTCTTTTTGTTATTATTACAAATGTTTTCTCATTTTTGCCTCGAGATATTCCTCTGAGGCTATAAGCCGTTTTGCAATATCTACAGATGCGCGGCTCGCCTTCGGGTACTCGTTAAGATATGAGTAAATCGACTTTATTCCCATATCGCAGCCGTCGGTCATAAGATGTGCGACCGTCTTGTCGCTAGGGTTCATCATCATCTTCGTCCGTATTTTCATTCCGCTCATCATTCTGGCTATAGGGTGCGGGTCCTTTGTGGCAGCACCCGCATTTTTCAGCTCCGCGTGCGCCTCGTCGGCAAGAGATGCGTGTGTGTTCTTCGTCGATTCGAGCGCCTCGCGCATATCACGCGATTTCGTTCTTGGTAGAACCTTCTTTATCGCGTCCTCTCCCATTTTTATACCGGAGTTGCACTCTATCAGCAATTTTACCGTATCGTTGTTTTCCATACCAAATCCTTTCTTAGAAGCATTAGAAGCTCCGAGAAGCTCCGTTGGCCCTTTATTTTAGTATGGATAAAAAGGTAGGAATTATCCCTCTACGGTAAATTCAAGATTTTCATACGAAAGCACAGTGCCGATATCCACCCCGAGCGGCAAAAGCGCAAGCGCAATAAACAGCTCCTCGCTCTCATCTGTTTCGGGCGACAGATACGCATAGTCGCCCTCAATTCTTTTTACAGTATATTTCATATCAATCTTTCCCCCGATAGACTTTAATTGGTTTTTTTAATTTTAATTTGTAAAGTCCCTCGTTAACAGTTTACCATAAAAACGAGATTTTCGCAAGATTTTTTTAGCCGTAGTCAATGCCGACCTTATTCTGCTGCTCAAGACTTTATTTACCAATTCTTTACCGTCTTTAACAGAGATTTAACCTACAGCCGATTGCAAAGTTAACAGAGGGAATGTAAAATAATAGAGGCTTTCGGGTTTATTCTCGACACATTTGTCGTCAAATAATATTTATACATCAGCTCGCCAAAGGCGGCAAAACGGAGGTTTTTATGGATTTACTTGGACTTATCGGCGGTCTTTCGCTATTCCTGTTCGGAATGACCGTTATGGGACAGGCGCTTGAGCGCCGTGCAGGCGGCGGTCTTGAGATTATGCTCTCAAAGCTCACCTCGGGAAAAATAAGAGGTCTGCTCACAGGACTTGGTGTCACCGCAATCATTCAGTCATCCTCTGCTACGACGGTTATGGTCGTCGGCTTCGTTAACTCGGGACTTATGAGCCTCGGGCAGGCTATAAACGTCATTATGGGTGCAAACATCGGTACTACCGTCACCGCTTGGATACTCAGCCTCTCGGGCATAAGCAGCGATAACCCCTTCTTAGCAATGCTCAAGCCCTCAAACTTCTCTCCGATACTCGCTCTTATCGGTGTTGTGCTTCTGATGTTCACAAAAAGCACTAAGAAAAAGGACACCGGCACAATCCTTCTCGGCTTCGCTACCCTGATGTTCGGTATGGACGCAATGAGCGCCGCCGTTGCGGGGCTTAAGGACGTAGAATGGTTTACCGAGATGTTCGTTATGTTCTCAAATCCCCTGCTCGGCGTTCTCGTAGGAGCGCTGGTCACGGCTGTTATTCAGTCCTCGTCGGCATCTGTAGGTATTCTCCAGGCTCTTGCCGCAACAGGCAGAGTAACGCTCGGCTCGTCCATTCCAATTATAATGGGACAGAACATAGGCACCTGCGTTACCGCTATGCTCTCCTCGGTGGGCACGAACAAAAATGCGCGCCGTGCGGCTCTCGTACACCTGTTCTTCAACATTATCGGTACGGTTATTTTCGTAGCATTATATATGATTGTGAGCCCGTTTATCGCAGGCTTCCTCGCAGGACCCGCCACAGCGCTCAGCATTGCAATCTGCCACTCGCTCTTTAACGTATTCTGCACGCTAATACTCTTCCCCGCCTCGTCGCTTCTTGAGAAGCTTGCCTACAGGCTTATCCGCGACACCGAGTCCCCCGACAAGAACGAGGAGCTCGACGAGCGTCTGCTTCTCACTCCCCAGATAGCCCTCGAGCGTTGCCGCGAGCTAATTTGCGAGATGGGCAACGAGGCAGTCCTCGCTATGAAGGAGGCAACTCTGTCGCTTGACGAATATACCGACGAGCGAGCAAGAAAAATCCGCGCAATAGAGGAGCACAGCGACCACTACGAGGACATAATCGCGACCTATCTTCTGAAGCTCTCGGAAAAGCAGCTTGACAGTAAATCGGGAGCCGAGGCAACCCTCTATCTTAAGGCTATCGGCGACTTCGAGAGAATTTCCGACCACGCAGTAAACGTGCTCGAGTCGGCAGAGGAGCTTCGCGAGAAGAAGATAGACTTTACCGAGGGAGCAAAGGCGGAGCTTCTCCGTATGCGCGAGGCTGTCACCGAAATACTCGAGCTTTCTATGGACGTATTCAGGAACAACGACACCGAGCTTGCCGACAGTGTTGAGCCGCTCGAAACCGTCATAGACAGAATGAAGGAAAATATGCGTACCGCTCATATTACAAGACTCGTTGACGGCAAGTGCAGCATAGAGGCAGGCTTCGTATGGTCCGACCTTCTCACAAACTTTGAGCGCACAGCCGACCACTGCTCGAATATCGCCGGCGGTATTCTTGATGCGGCATCGGGCAATATGGATATCCACAGAGTCCTTCGCGCAAAGAAGGAGAGCGCCGACACCTTCACCTCTCTTTACGAGCAATACAGAGAAAAATACCTCGCGTAATTTTCAAGGTCACATCACCCGCTTGAACTCAAAAACATAAAATCCCCTGTATATGTAAACCTTAGGTTACATTTACGGGGGATTTTTTCATTATTTTGATATACGTCACTTCGTTATTGAAAAAAGCTCTTCAATATGTTATCATATAAGTGTGAGGAACATATATTTTCCTTGCAGACATACCAAAGGAGCACGCGCTATGAAAAAAATCTTAAAACACTCACTTCTTCTTATACTCACCGCTTTGACACTCCTCTCATTTGCCTCCTGCGGCTGGTTCGGCGGTGACGGCCCAGTGGATTTAAGCAAGCTTGAGGGACGTAAGCTTGCCGATGCTCTTCTCCGCGAAAGCGACCGCGCAATGGACTCGCTTGGTTCATACGTAACAGAGGGCGAAACCTCTCTCTCAATGACTGTTGATAATCTTACTTATCTTACCACCTCTACCTACACGACAAAGGAAACGGGTATAGGAACCGATGACTACAGAACTACGACCATGACGGAAACGGTAAACTTTATAGACGGTAAGAAGCAGGACTCTGTTTTCAACAAGCACGGATATCAGAACGGCAAAGCCTATTTCGTCACTCTTGTTGACGGAGTCTATTCCGAAATCTGCGGCACACTCTCACTCGAGGATTACGTGAACCGTGTTGTGCTTAGCTCAGATTCCGCCGAATCCGATATATCCGCCGGAGCCGTTACCGACGATTACACCGCGGCTTCTGCCGAGCGTCTTGAAGGCGGCGACATCAGGGCAAGCTACAGCGGCTTCGGACAAAAAACGAAGGACGCCTTTAAAGGAACAACCGAGATTTTAGACGAAACGTACGACGATATTTTGATTAAGGACGTCAAGCTCAACGTGCTTTATACCTCTGATGCGAAAATCAAGGAAATAGAGATGTCCATTGAATTCGGCGGGGTAAAATGGGTAGACGATGAGGACCTGCCGAAGTTAAGTCTTAAAATAAAATTCTCAAGCTTCAACGAGGACGTTGAGATTGAGCTGAACCACGCGGACTTTACCGACATCGGTGACCTTAACGAGGTCTATAAGCTCATCGATATTCTCAACGCCGAGAAGCAATCCGAAAGCGGAAGCTTTACCTATTCCGCAAATCAGACAAAAGGAATTCAGAAGTCAAGCGAATACCACACCACCGAATACTACACCAACCGCAAGGGACGCCTCGTATATAAAATAGGGGTGACAGGCCTCGTACAAACCTATAAGGATGGCGTTATCACCCTGAAGCAAAACGGCGAAGCAGCCTACGCTCCAAGCACCGACAGAATTGAAAGGGAAAGGCTCGGCTCGCTAATCGACGCGGCAGAGCTATCGGTTGAGAAGGTAACCTCAATCAAGAAAACCGTCAACCAGAATGAAACGGTTTACGAGCTTACGCTCGCATTTAACGATACACCCGCGCACAGAAATTCTCACAAGGATGCCTACGGTAAGCACAGTCTCTCCGACTGTGTGGCAGAGGTCAAGATAACCGTAAAGGACGGCAGGCTCTCGACGTATGAGTACAACGTAACCGCCAAGATTTATTACGGAACGCGGTACGATGATTTCACGTACACCTCGACCTGCGATATTAACGAGCCGAAAAATTAACAAAAACAAATGGCATAAAGAAAGCCCCCGAGCGCAAGTGCGCTCGGGGGCTTTTTGCAAACTATACTTTGCAAAATAAGCACTGTTCAGCAAATTTACCCGTAGCAGAGCCAAACACATAAGCCCTACGACAGCAAAATTCCGTGTCTTTCTCCGTAGCTTACCTTGTAAAGTCCGCCAACAAAGGCATTAAAGCAAAAACAGCTTCTCTATTGCGAGGAAGAGGTCAAAGTTCAGTGAGTGCGCCGCCTCGTTGAGCGAGAAGAGCGTGGGCAGAGAGAAGAGTATGCCGACAAACGCGCCGAGAAGCAAGGAAAGAAGCACCTCGGTAAGCTTCACTCCGGCTATCGCGCGGCGAGAGGCACCCACAAGCCTGAACAGCTCAAAATCTTCCCTTCTCTGTCGGTAGCTCTCCGAGAGGTTGTCGGCAAGTCCGACTGTCGCAAACAAAATCAGCGCGAAAAGAAGCACGTAGGCTGCCGAAATATATATTTCGAGAAGCTCGGTATGCGATTTAATAAGCTCCGATACCTCGACGACAGCGCTCATCTCTCCCGCCGCCACGGCGGATAGCTCCGAGAGCATCGCCTCTTCTCTGCCCCCGTCTGCCTTGACGAGTAGCATATTGTATCCTATTCCGAAATGCTCGCTGTCGATTATAACGGCGGGCAGTCCCATATCGGCAACCGCCCCGACGGTAAGAATAAGCGGCGCGCCGCCAAGCATCACGGTCATCTCATCACCTACATCAAGTGATAGCTGCTCCCTACAGGTCGAGGAAATCACGGCACCGCCGCCGCTTGGCATACCCTCAATTTCAAGCACAGGATTGAACGCCCGAGGCGAGTCAGCCGCAAGCACCGTCAGTGTTTTGCCTTCTCCGTAGGTCGCCGACTGCTGATAAACTCTCATAACGCTGCCGTTTTCGCTCTCCGAGAGCTTTCCGTATGCGCGCTCGGTTGGCGACAGAACGGCATAATCTCCGTCGAGCATTTCCTCACCGAGCTGCATAAAGCCCTCAGAGGCAAGAACGAGCGCCCCTGTCGAAATCAGCGCGGCGACAAGCAGAGCCACAAGCCTCGTTGTGTTGTGAAGCACCTTAACAGAAAGGTAATTTTTAAGTCCGTAGTATATAGGAGCGCTCCTCACGCCTCTGCCGTCAGTCTTTCCGCCTTTTGAAAGTGCCGCCGAGGCAAGCGCGGATATTTTCCTTGTAATTATCGGCGAGGAGAGTAAAAGAAGAAGTATGAGCGACAGCACCGACAAAATTCCGACGGTAAGTCTTGCCTTGCCATCAAGAGCAAAGGTGAGAACAAAGAGGACCGCCGATAGAACAAGTGCCGAAAGCGACATTTTGCCAAGCGGCAACTCGCGACGCCTTCTGCCTCTTGTGAGAATAAACACAGTCGCGGTAAGAAGCACCGAAAGTAACATCACGAAAGCCGCAATCACAGAGCCCGCCACCGTGAGCGTAGGAGTAGCGTAGGAAAGTCCCACCGCAATGCCGAAGAGGCGCGAAGCAGGAACAGACAGAAGAATACCGAGCGGCGTACCGACGAGCCAGTATAACAAAATCTCGCCGTACTGCATAGAATTCATAACCAGAGGCCGCGCTCCCGCGAGAGTGAGGCTTTCGTTTTCGTCGGTGCGCTTCAGCGACAGAATGTAGAAGCAAGCAAAGGTCACCGCCGCCGAAACAAGAATAATCAAGGCAACCGAAACGCTTATGACGAAATCGAGAGTATCGGTAATAAGGCTTGAATTTCTGATTCCGTCAACGTCGGTAAAGCTCTTGCCCGAAAAATCGCTGTCAGAGGAAAGAATTGAGATGCATTCCCCCGCCGTCACCGTGTCAGAGAGGTCAATATAAAGGGTTGTCGAGGGCAAAAAGTCCTCGCCCATAGCCGAAATAAACGCCGAGCTCTGCGAAAGCGCTCGCATCACCGCACGGGTATCGAGCATCACGTCGTATTTTCCAAGATACCGAGCCTCGGAAATTCCGCAGACTGTAAAGCTCCGTGACACCCCGAGAATTTCAACAGAAAGCCCGTCACCAAGAGATAAACCGAGCCTCTCGGCAAGACCTCGGCTGATAAGCACCGAGCGCGAAAGGCTATCCTCGCTTATACCGAGGTACTCGCTAAATCTAATATCAAAAACGTCGCCGACAGTATATAGGTCAGAGGCTACGGCAAACACCGACTCGCCCCCGTCCGAAAGCGACAAGACAGTGTTGAATATTCCGACAGTCGCACAGCTCTCGCCAAGAAGCGCATCTATACGCTCCGCGAGCATAAACCTCGAGTCGGAGCCCGAGCCCTGTGTCACGACGAGGTCGGCGCTTCCGTACTGTGCCGCAATATGTGCCTCGCTCTCCTCGGTTATAGCATCGCGTAGCGTCAGCGCCGAGGCGGTGAAGGTCACCGAAAGCATAACCGTGAGAACAAGTATCAGTGGCTGCAACGGATGCCGCCCGATACTGCGGAAAAGATGTTTAAAAAGAAGCCTCATTCCACAATCTCTCCGTCGCGTATCCTTATTATGCGGCTTCCGTAGGCGGCAACCGCCTCACTGTGAGTTACCTGAATTACGGTAGCTCCGCACTCTCGGTTTATCTCGGTGAGAAGCTCCATAACCCGCCTCTCCATAGCGGTATCAAGCGCGCCCGTCGGCTCGTCGAGAATAAGAGTTTTCGGCTTGATAGAAAGCGCGCGCACTATAGCCGCCCTCTGGCACTGACCGCCCGACAGCTCGGTCGGAAGCTTTCCGAGCATTGCGGAAATCTCGAGCCGCTCTGCGAGCATTTCAATATACTCTTCTCGAGCTTTGTCGGCAGATTTAGCCAAAACAGAGGGCAAAAGTAAATTATCCTTTACATTTAAGGTAGGTATCAGACGAAAATTCTGAAAGACGAACCCGAGAGATGTGCAGCGCATCTTTGCGATTTCCCTCTCGCCGAGCGAGAAAATATCCACCCCATCGTGAAGAACTCTGCCCGAGTCCGGGGCAAGATGCGCTCCCATAATTGATATCAGCGTGCTCTTTCCGCTGCCGCTCTTTCCCATAACCGATACGAACTCGCCGTCCCGAATTTCAAGCGAAACTTTTCGGAGCACCTCTTCGCCGTTATAGCTTTTTTTAAGATTTTCACAGTTAATCATTTTGGCTGAAGATTGCATACGCGAGTGCGGGACACTTGCCTGCAATATATCCTTTCAGAGTTTCAAAAAGCGCGTCAGTGCCGACCGAGGCGCGAAGCTCGTCAATATCGGCGGTGGTAAGGGTCCTGAAATATTCCGAATAGCCGCTTCCGTAAAAATCAGTCGCAAGGCTTGAATACTCAAGGTTTTCATAGGATATCGAGAAAAGGTAATCAAGCTCCGAAAAATCCTCACTGTCAAAATCCGAAAGCACCGACACAACAAGCGCCTCACCGTCCCCCGACTTAAGGTATCCTGCATCGGCGGTATCGAGCCTCGACTGAATTTTTGCAAGTAAGGAAATGAGCCTCGGCATTTTCTCTGAAAGCTCAGCGATATCGCCGTTCTTCGAGGCGGCAAAGGCAAGCTTTTCAAGAAAGCTTGGCGAGTCCTTAATAAGCGCCGTACCCGAAAGCTCTGTAAGGATTAGCTCCCACCCCGAAGCCCCGACGGTCAGCTCCTCGGGCGAGCGGTAGGTAAGAAGCATCAGCACCTCGCCGTCAGAGAGCGAAGCGCCGCCCGCCTCAAGCTCTCCCCCCGCCCAAAGCTCTGATAGAAGGAATACCAAATCAAGCACGCGCGAAACGTTTTCTCTGCCTACCGACCCGACGAGTGCATCTATTTTCTTCTGATTATTGTTAGCTATAACGAGCTGATAGCCCGCCCCGCTTTGCTCGTAGAGCGAGAGCGCCCTGTCGCGTTCTTTTTCGTAGCCGTATAGCATAAGCTCGTAGAGTATACTGCCAAAATAGTCCTTGCCCGAAAGGTCCGTTGCGGTAAGATACAGTCCCTTAACCGAGGAAATATCCCCCTCGCCGAGAAGAAGCCGAGCAAGTCCTTCCCTTCCGTCGTATACCGTCCGAAGGAGCGACAGATATTTTTCTTCACTAATTTTGCCGTCGGCGCATATCCTTGACATATCGGCAGCCCTCGCGCGCAGCCTTGCCGCCTCGGCGGTGCTGACCTTTACCCTTCCGCACTCCGACTCATAGGAATAAAGTGTGCCGTATATATACTCCTCGCCGCTTGATTTAGCCTCGTCGGAATAGGTGTGCGTAACCGTCGCCGAGGGGGTGATTTCAATGCCCTCGTAGGGGCTCTCCCTCTCCTCAGAGCAGGAGAAAAGCGAGAATACAAGCACGAAAAGCACGGCAATCAAAGCTACCCTCAGCGCCCTTGCCCTCGAACGAATATCGGCTGTCATTTCGGCTCTCCCCCTTTCCTTCGGTGTGAAAATAACTTTCCTCAAGTTTAAATTTACTATGTAAAAAGTATAACAAGATTTTCCCCTCTTGTCAATAGAAAAAACGGCTTATGCACGCATTGCGTGGGCGCGCTTTCATAATTTTTAATAAATTTTTACCGAGTTTTTACTTTAAACTTTATTGACATAAGTAAACGATAGTGATATAATTTAATTAACAAAGGGCATAGCCCTTGAAATACATATTAAAATATGGAGGAAAAAACAATGAAAAGTATTAAAAGATTTTTGCTTTTAATCCTTGCACTCACTATGCTCGTAATGAGCTTCGCTCTTACGTCCTGCGGTGATGACGGCGATGAGGGCGGCGACGGCGGCTCTTCCAGCACCGGCGGCAGCGGCGATAGCGGCGCAGGCAACGGCGGCAGTGCGTGCCAGCACACCTATGGCGCATGGGCGGTAACGACCGCACCCACCTGTACTACCGCAGGCGTTGAAAGTCGCACCTGCTCGAAGTGCAGCGCCCCCGAAACCCGTACCGTAGCGGCGCTCGGACACGACGGCGACCTTGTTTGTGAGGTTTGCTACGCGACCGTGTTCAACCTTCCCGAGGTTGACTTCTCCGAGTACAAGTCTGTAGGACTTGAGCTCAAGGACTACACCCTCACTCTCGTATACGCAGAAGATAATAACAGAGTACACAACTCGACCATGACCATCGACGTTATCGAGGGCTACGTTGGACTTGACGAGAACAACGAGCTTGTTGGCGCAGGTAAGGGTACCGTCAAGAACGTTGGCGCAACCACCAACATCACCAGCAATATCGAGTTCACCTTCGTTCTGGAGGACGGCGTGCTTTACGGCGGTATGGAGGGTAACAACTTTGAGGTAAACACTACCCTTGACGACCACCAGTACGTTAAGATTGACCTTACCGCAGAAACCACCCCCGAGCTTGCAGAGATGGAAGAGGTTCTTGCACAGGTTGAGGCTCTCGTTCCCGTAATCGAGGAGTGGTACAACGAGGAGCTTGCACCCATCTTCGCAAACGTTGAGATTAACACCGACGGCGCAAAGAAGTACGCAGCAAAGCTTGCAAACTCTCTTCTTAAGAAGACCGTAGCAGACGACGGCTCCTATACTCTTACTATCGACTTCGAGGCTATCAAGGCATTCAACAACGACCTTGCTACCAAGAAGATTTCCGAGATTGTTGACGTACTCCTTGGCGAGGGCACCTACGCAGACGTTAAGGCGTTCATTAACTCCGACGAGTTCTACGCACTCTCCGTTGCAGACGTTATCGACTACATCGAGACCGAGCAGGGCGTTGACCTTGCAGCATTCTTCGGTGCTGTTAACTCTCTTCTTGCAACCCTCACCGAGAGCGAGGGAATGACCTTCGAGAAGTTCCTTATCCAGAGCGGCGAGTTTGACGGAATGATTGACGAGAACTTCAACGTTGTAGAGTTCCTTCGCAGCGAGGATATGGCTAACTACTCCGTAATGGCAGCTCTTAAGCTCGCCTTTGGCGCAGTAGATGACGAGGCAACCGCTGACGTTGACGAGGCTGCAGCTACCGTTAAGCAGGCTATAGCAGGCGTATTCACCCAGGCAGAGTCCACCACCGTTTACGAGCTTCTTGCTATGATGATGAACGGTGATAGCAACGGCGGGCAGGCCGCTCCTAACCCCGGTGCAGGCTCCGCGGATATCCCCACGACCGACACCGAGGACCCCATGGCAGCTATGGCTGCAGAAATCAACGCTATGATAGATATGATTTCCGAGATGACCGGTATCACTGTCAACGTTGATAAGAACGGCAACTACGTAAGCACCGTTATTGACGTTACGGTAGAAGACTCCTCTCTCACCCTTACCGCAAAAGTTACCGTTACCGCCGCTGACGTTACCCTTGATATTGCGTTCGCAGGTAATATGGACGACGTTGAGAACGAAGCTGAATGCACCGTAAAGGTTGTTCCCGGTAAGACCGTTACCGTAGAGGCTGCAAAGGCTGCTGCACTCAAGGCAGTATTCGCTGATATTCCCGAAATTACCGACCAGAAATTCTTCGATATCGCGAAGAATTACTTTGATGACAGATTCTACAGCGACTACTTCTACTATGTTGAGGATGACACCCTTTACGTTATATACGTATACCATATTAGTGACAACGGCACCGATGCAACAGTCGGCGTTAATATCCTTAAGACCTCTAACGTATACAGCACTATGACCGCTGTGAAGGGCTGTACAAACAAGCTCTACTTAACCCTCGAGGCAGCCGTCGAGAAGGCAAGCGGCCAGTTCACCGCATACGGCATTAATCAGTTCCCGGGCTATGAGAACTGTGACTTTGACTTCATTCACACCTACTATCTCAATGCAGGCAACGCTGCCGCAAACGTTGAGAACTTGATTGACAGCGCTTATAAGAACGATGCTTGGAGTGAAGACTACGGTAACTTCAGCTTCCTCTTCGACACCAATACCAAGACAATCACCCCCTACTTCAATAACGAGGGTTATATGTCCAACGATACGGAAATCGACTACAACGGTCACCACTTCGTTCTTGACACTGCAAAGTCGGAAGAGCCCGACGACTACTGCACTGATATGGGTAAGCGTCACTACAAGTGCTCAACCTGTAACTACGAGTACGACTACTACTATATAAACGGTCACTCCTTCTGGGGAGATGCAACCTACACGCCCAACACTACCGGAAGTCTTGCAGACGGCTTCAAGAAGGTACAGATTTGCTTCAAAGCCGGTTGTGGCGAAATACACACGGAAGATTACACCATCTACGTTGACTCCGAGCTTCCCGCTACCTACTATGAATACAACGCAACCTACGCAGACTTCAAGATTACTGTAGCACAGGCAGGCACCTACGTATTCTATACCGATTCCGAATCCGATGACCACTGCGACACTGCGGTAAAAATTTGGAAGGTTGTAGACGCAGACACTGTGAACGAAGTTGATTATGAGGATTACGGCGGAGAAAACGGTCACTGCTACCTTTCGCTTACCCTTGAGGCAGGCGAGTATATCATAGGCGTTAAGGACTGGGACGCTTACGTTGATTCTTACACTCTCCACGTAGAGGCAGCTAACTAATCAAAAACAGCCTATCCTTCAAGGCTAGACAATCTAACTCTCGGCTTTGATGCTCAATTAAGAGTATCAAGCCTATGAGCCACTTAAGGCGAGATGCCCCCGTGCATCTCGCCTTTTTCTTTTAGCCCTGAAATATTTTTGGCTTCCCTGTTGGGGAAGGCTTATTAACTCTATCCATTTTCCTTCATAAAATAATATCAGCGGACAATTCCGCAAAGACATTTTAATAAAAGGAAATAAAATGGAAACGGTTATACTTGCCGCCCTCGGTGTCGGTCTGTCAACGGTGCTTGGGGCGGTTATGGGATTTATATTCAAGGGCGCGGCTAGGAAATACTCCGACGTGACCCTATCCTTCGCCGCAGGGGTTATGCTCTCGGCTTCCTTCACTGGGCTGATACTCCCTGCGCTCGACTACGGCAAATGGGCGCTCGCCGTCACTGTGCTTGGAATTTTCTCGGGTGCTTTGATTATCACACTCCTCGATTATCTTATGCCCCATATCTACACGGCAAAGGAAGGCGGCGAGCTAGACTCACGGAGTGTCGGGCGGGTGCTTCTCTTCGTGCTTGCCATTGCAATACACAACTTTCCCGAGGGGCTTGCCGCAGGGGTAGGCTTCGGCGCGGGCGAGGGCGGCGAGGGGCTGTTTATCGCTCTCGCTATCGCGATACAGAATATCCCCGAGGGAATGGTAATTATCGGGCCTATGCTCTCAGCGGGGATAAAGCCGCGCCGTACGTTTGTTTACGCCGCCCTGACGGGCTTTATAGAGGTTGTAGGCACGTTTGTCGGCTACTTTGCCGTAAGGCTCGCAACTGCGCTTCTGCCCTTTATGCTAAGCCTCGCGGGCGGCACTATGATTTACGTTATCGTAAGAGAAATGATACCCACCTCTCACGGCGAGGGCTCGGGCGAGGCTCCGTCCTACGCATTCCTCGTAGGGCTCGCGCTTATGCTCGTCTTTTACGCCCTGCTCTGACGCGCTGCAAAAATCCTTCGGATATTATCTTAATTTAAGATTTCCACTTGAATTGTTTTCCTTAATGTGGTAAAATATATAGGAAATCAGAATGGAGATTACTATGGCTAAATTAAGAAAAGACATCCCGAAGGAATACAAGTGGGACTTATCTAAAATATACGAAACAGAGGAGAAGTTCCTTTCGGACTTTGCTGCGGCAGAGGCTGAAATTGCCGACTACGGAAGGCACGAAAAAACAATGCTCGGCAGTGCCGAGGGGCTCTACGCGGCACTAGTCGCAAGCACGGAGCTTGGCAAGAAAATCGAGAAGATGTGGACCTATGCCTACCTCGGCTTCGCTATCAACACCGCGGATAACGCGGCACAGGCAAGAATGGCGCGCGTCAGAAGCCTTGCCTGCCGTGCTGACGAGGCGAGCTGGTTCGTTGGCCCGTACCTCATAAAGCTCGACAAAGCTACCGTCGAGGAGTGGTACACCGCTTGCCCGAGCCTCAAGAGCTACAAGAGAACAATAGACAAGGCACTTGCCGAGAAGCCCTACACCCTCTCCGACGAATGTGAGAAACTGCTCACCGCTATGGGCGAATGCCTTGACAGCCACGAGAACATCAGAAGCATTTTTGCAAACTCTGATTTACAATTTGGCAAAATCAAGGCGGAGGACGGCAAAAAGGTTCAGCTTGACGACCGCACCTACGTTATGCGGCTTATGAGCCCGTTAAGGCGCGTTCGCCGCGCGGCATTCTCGACCCTCTACAAGACCTACAAGCAGTTCGGCAATACCCTTGCGACGACCTATTCGTCCTACGTCAAGGAGAGAACGACGCTTGCAAGGCTAAAGGGCTATGAGTCGTCGCTTGCGGCTTCGACCTTCCGTGACGAGGTTACCCCGAAGATTTACGAGAGCTTAATTACGTCGGTGCGCTCCTCTCTCCCCGTCTATCACGACTACTGCGAGCTTAAGCGCGAGGCGCTCGGATTACCGAAGCTTCATATGTACGACGTTTACGCGCCCCTTGTTTCGGAGTGTGAGCGCGAGTACGGCTACGACGAGGCGGTACGCGAGGTCCTCGAGGTCGCGAAGGTGTTCGGCGAGGAATACTACGAAACGCTGAGGTCCGGACTCACCGAGCGCGGCTGGGTTGACGTCTACCCCACCGAGAACAAGCAGGGCGGCGCGTTCAGCACGGGCTGCTCGGGTACCGAGCCTTACATTCTTCTCAACTACGTCGGAACCTACGAGGACGTATCTACCCTCGCGCACGAGGCGGGACACTCTATGCATTCCTACTTCTCGCGTAAATACAACGAGCATCAGAACTCGGGCTATACTATCTTCGTTGCCGAGGTTGCATCGACCGTAAACGAGCTGCTCCTCGCGCACAAGAAGCTCCGTGAGAGCACGTCAGTCCCCGAGAAGCTCTCAATCCTCGACGGACTTATGGAAACCTACAAGGGTACTCTCTACAGACAGACTATGTTTGCCGAATTCGAGCGCGATATGCACGCTCTTACCGAGCGCGGCGAGCCTCTTACCGCAGAGGTAATCTCGGAGAGGTACTATAAGCTCGTCTGCGACTACTTCGGCGAGCGCGTGGCTGTTGACAGGGATATTGCCTACGAGTGGATGAGAATTCCTCACTTCTACTCGAACTTCTACGTATACAAGTACGCGACCTGCATTTCAGCGGCTTCGGCGATTGTCAAGCGCATTGAAACCGAGGGCGACGCCTACGTTGGAAAGTATATAGAATTTCTCAAGTGCGGCGGCTCTCGCTCGCCTCTTGACAGCCTGCTCGTTGCGGGAATTGATATGACAAACCCCGAGGTTATCGAGGGCGCAATTGCCGATTTCTCGGCGGCTATCAAGGAATACAGAGCCCTCGCGGGGCTGGGAAAATAACAAAATGGACATTTTAGTTGAAATACTTCTCGAGGTTTATATGGAGCTTATGCTTCTTATCGTGCCCGAAAAGGCGACAAGCCGCCGCTTCGTGATTTTTGCAAAGCTCTTTGCCGTCTTAATGCTTGTCGGCATTTTCGCGCTTGTAATCTGGGGCTGCGTGCTTATTTTCGACTACGGAAATATGCTCGGAGTGCTGCCTATTTCCATCGCCGCTCTGATATCTGTTTTCCAGATTGTGGCAGGTATAATTTTCCACGCAAGGCAAGGATAATAATCTGATTTTCAGAACCAATACTCGCAAAGCAGAAAAGGTGGGGGCTCATACGAGCCCCATTTTTTATAGCATGAACCGCGCTTTGTAAATAGTTGTTGTCAAATTCAGCGCATTTAAGCTGCAACCGTACGTCGGTTAGTCGAGCTTGACTATAACAAGGTGCGCGGACACAGGGAGCGCGCCGCCTGCAAGAGGCGTCACGGTCAATGCCTCTGCGGAAGCCGAGGGATTGCGAACGGTGAGCACCGAGTTTGCGACGTCGGTAGTCACGATTGCCGTGCCTACAATCTGCGAGGCGCCGGTTGCGCGTCCTACGACGGTATAAGGAAGCTCGGCTCCGTTGAGCGTCAGAACGAGCTGTCCTGCCTCGGTTATGCTCACCTGGAAGGTCACAAGATAGCTTCCCGCACTCTCGAGATTGAAGCTCGAGGCAGAAAGCCGACCGATAGCCGTGTTAGCGATAGGGCCGTTCTCGGGGAACTCAACGTCTGCGCCGATAGCAACAGTCGCCGCGTTATCGGGCGGCATCAGCGCGTAGAAGTAGGCATATCCGAGCACGCCGCCGGCAGGACCTTGCGGACCGACAGGGCCTTGAGGACCTACGGGACCAACCTCACCCGCGGGACCCGGCGGACCTATGGGGCCTGCTTCGCCTGCGGGTCCCTGAGGACCTATGGGACCAACCTCACCCGCGGGACCCTGCGGACCTACGGGGCCAACCTCACCCGCGGGACCCTGAGGACCTGCGGGACCAATTTCACCTGCGGGGCCCTGAGGACCTATGGGGCCTATCTCACCCGCGGGACCCTGCGGACCTATGGGGCCTATCTCACCTGCGGGTCCCTGCGGACCTATGGGACCAA
>JAFUQP010000042.1 GCA_017472305.1 Clostridia bacterium
AGAGAAGGTTCAACAACATAAGGAATATAATGCTCGTTTGTCTCGGGGTCGAAATATGTCAGATCCTTTCCGCTATGCTCTGCGTGCTGGGAAAGGTCATAATTTGTTCTGTCGGCAATACCCCAAAGCTCGCCCCAGCCGAAGGGGAAGAGGAACTCGAAGTCGGTGGTTGCCTTGGAGTAGAAGCAAAGCTCCTCGGGGTCGTGGTCGCGAAGGCGGAGATTTTCCTCTCTCATACCGAGATTAAGAAGCCACTGATGGCAGAAATTCTTCCAATAGTTGAACCACTCTAGGTCGGTGCCGGGCTTGCAGAAGAACTCAAGCTCCATCTGCTCGAACTCACGGGTTCTGAATACGAAGTTACCGGGGGTAATCTCGTTTCTGAAGGACTTACCTATCTGGCATACGCCGAAGGGAAGCTTCTTTCTCGAGGAACGCGCTACCGAGTTGAAGTTAACGAATATACCCTGCGCAGTCTCGGGACGAAGATAAACGGTGTTGGTCGAATCCTCGGTTACACCGATAAAGGTCTTGAACATAAGGTTGAACTTCTTGATGTCGGTGAAGTCCTTGCCGCCGCAATCGGGACATACGATACCCTTATCCTTGATGTAGTCTGCCATCTCGGAGAAGCTCCAGCCCGCGGGGTTGTCGTCAAGTCCGTTCTGGAAGGCATATTCCTCAATGAGCTTGTCAGCTCTGTGACGAGCCTTACAGCTCTTGCAGTCCATAAGGGGGTCGGAGAAGCCGCCAACGTGTCCTGACGCTACCCAAGCCTCGGGGTTCATAATAATAGCCGAATCAAGTCCTACGTTGTAGCGTGACTCCTGAACGAATTTCTTCCACCAAGCGCGCTTTACGTTGTTCTTGAACTCAACGCCGAGAGGACCGTAGTCCCAGGAGTTGGCAAGGCCTCCGTAAATCTCGGAGCCGGGATAGATGAAGCCTCTGTTTTTGCAGAGAGCAACGATTTTGTCCATTGTCTTTTTGCTGTTTTCCATTGTATAAACCTTTCTCTGTGTGAGATAATGTAAACTTTTGTTAGTATTTTAGTCTATTTCGAGGATTTCTCCGTAAACCGTGCCTCCCGAGTGGGATAGGGGCTTGACTCTTAAGAGCCTGCCAGAGATGTCCTCTCTTGAGGGCACCTTTACCTCGACGTATCCCTCGGAGTGTCCGACAAAATACTCCCCGTCACGCGACTCGGCAACAACCGAAAGAGTCTTGCCACCCGAAACAATCCCGGAGAGCAGCTCGTCACGCACTCGGTTCTTTTCGAGGATAAGCCTTGCGCTTCTCTCGCGCTTTACAGGCTCGGGAATCTGGTCGGGATAATCGGTAGCGGGAGTTCCCTCTCGCCTCGAATAAGCGAACACGTGAGCGTCAAGCAGCATAGCCTCGCGCACAAAGGCTACGGTCTTAAGAAAGTCCTCCTCCTTCTCCCCCGGAAAGCCTACCATAAGGTCGGCGGTAAAGAGAATATCGGGGATTTTCTTTTTCGCGTAATTAACCGCTTCAATAAGCATTCTGCTGTTGTATCTGCGCTTCATACCGCGAAGCACCGAGTCGGACGCACTCTGCACCGAGAGGTGAATATGCGGAACGAAAATTTTCAGTGTTGAGAGCCTGTCAACAAGCTCGCGCGTTACAAGCTCGGGTGCCATTGAGCCGAGCCTTATTCTGTGGCAGCTGCCCCGTCTGTCAAGCTCCGAAAGAAGGTCCGCAAGATTGTATTTTTCCTCAAAATCAGCTCCGTAAGAGCCGGTTTCAATACCCGTAAGCACAACCTCAAGGCAACCGTCGGCGGCAAGCCCCTCGATCTCGCGTATAACGTCGGCGGGCTTCTTTGAGCGAACGGGACCGCGTGCTGCGGATATCGCGCAATAGCTGCACTTGCAGTCGCAGCCGTCCTCAATCTTGACGTAGCCGCGCGTTCTGCTGCTGCTTCTTACGCACATATCCTCGAATTTTGCACCGTCAAGCGGCGGCGCGGATACGAGGCAATCCTCAGCCCTTGTTTTCAAAAGACGAGTAGCAATCTCAACCGACGATAGCTTGTCCTGCGTACCAAGAACGGCAGAAACGCCCTTGATGAGTGCAACCTCCTCGGGGGAGCGCTGACTGTAGCAGCCTATTACGATAACGACGGCATTCGGATTGTTCCTTATCGCGCGTCTGATATATTTTCTCGATTTCGCGTCGCTCTCGGCTGTGACCGTGCAGGTATTTATTACGTAGACGTCAGCAGGTGTGTCAAAGGGCACGACGGTGTAACCGACCTCGGCAAAGCGCTCTGCTATTGCCTCGGTTTCATATAGCGAGACCTTACACCCAAGAGTGTAAAGCCCCACCTTGTAGCCGTTATTCATTTCTGTTATTTGAGGTAAATTTCCGGCTTCAGAATACCGACAAAGGGTAGCGTTCTGTACTTTTCAGCATAATCCAGACCGTAACCCACAACGAACTCGTCGGGAATTTCGATTCCTCTGTAATCGGGTGTGAAATCAACCACGCGGCGCGAGGGCTTGTCAAGAAGCGTACAGGTTCTGACGCTGCGCGCACCCTTGTGCATAAGGTAGCCTGTGAGATAAGAAAGGGTGTTGCCCGAGTCTATAATATCCTCTATGATAAGGAAATCGCAGGAAGATATGTCGGGGCGGTCAATATCAAGTATAATCTTGACAGCTCCGCCGGACTTTGTGCCCGAGCCGTACGAGGAAACCTTCATACAGTCAATCTCCACGGGAACGTGTAATTTCTTCATAAGGTCGCCCATAAAGGTAATCGAGCCCTTGAGTATACAAAGAAGCACGAGATTTTTATCAGGGCTTGAATAATCCCTGTCAATCTCCTCGGCAAGACGGCTAACCGTTTTGTCAAGCTCCTCCTCGGAAATCAGAATTCTTTCAATGTCCTTCCTAAGCATACGAACCTCCCATAAGAACAGGCATTTAGTCGATATTATATTTTAACAGAAAGTAAGAAAAATGTCAAGCACGTAAATATAACTTTTATATACTTTATAAGAAAATTTTAAAACCCTCTTGACAAAAAGGTTTTTTTCGGCTATAATATACTCTGCTTTCGTATGAATACGCGAAAAGTAGAGCCAAATTCGGCTCAAGACGTTAATATTTTTCAGTAAGGAGGTGCAGAAATGAAGAGAACATACCAGCCCAAGAAGAGACAGAGAAAGAAGGAACACGGTTTCAGAAAAAGAATGGCAACCGCGAACGGCAGAAAGGTTCTTAAGAGAAGACGCGCCAAGGGTAGAGCTAGACTCACCTATTAATTTCGGTCACGCAAAGTGACAGCCGCCACGGCGGCAACCAAAGCTCCGATAAATGCCCATGGCGCGATTTATCGGAGCTTTTGCTTGAATAAAAGCAGGCAAAAGAGATTTCTGGAAGGAGAGGTTAAGATGAAATTCAGAGCAATTTGTGAAAACCACCTCTATTCCAAGGCGTATTCAAAGGGTAAGAGGGCAGTAACGTCAGCCCTTGCAGTCTATGTGTTACCCGACTATGCCGCACGGCGGCTCGCGAAGGCACACCCACAAAAGAAAACGGTAAACCGCATAGGTCTTACCACCTCTACAAAGCTCGGAGGCGCAGTCGTAAGAAGCCGCTGCCGCAGAATCATGCGCGAGGGACTTCGGTCACTCGAGAGGGAACGTCCCCTAAAGGTCGGATTTCTCATTGTAATCGCAGCGCGCAGTGCCGCGACAAAGCTTAAGAGCAGCGATATCAAGTGTCAGCTTGAGGTCGCATTTGAAAAGCTCGGTATGTATAAGCAGGTATGAAGCACGTAATGATATGGCTTATCAGCCTGTACCGAAAGGTAATATCACCAATAAAACCGCCTTGCTGCAGGTTCACACCGTCCTGCTCCGCCTACGCCCTTGAGGCATTTAAGAAACGAGGCTTTTTTGTCGGATTTATTCTGACAGTATGGAGAATTCTCCGCTGCAACCCCTTCTCGAAGGGTGGGTACGACCCGGTGCCCGAGCGCGGATTAAGAAATCCTCCCGAATGCAGGGAAAACAAAATATGCGAGTGCGACGGGCACTCCGACAGTGCAAATACCGATACAAAGACCGACTGTAACGAAACTGAAAAGGATATTTAAAAATGTTTGATTGGCTATATAACGCGATAGGCACCATGCTCTCATGGTTCAGTAGCCTTTTCGGCGGAAGCTATGCTCTCGCGTTGCTTCTTTACGCCCTACTCTTCAAGCTTCTCTTCCTTCCCTTCTCTATTAAGCAGCAGAAGAACCAGATTAAGATGGCGAAGCTTGCCCCCCAGATTGAGCTTATCAAGGCAAAATACAGAGGAAGAAACGACCAACCCACAATGCAGAAGATGCAGCAGGAAATTATGGAGTTCCAGCAGAAGGAAGGCTACAGCCCCTTCTCGGGATGCCTTCCCCTTCTTCTTCAGCTGCCGATAATCATGTTCCTCTATAACATTATAAGAAACCCCCTCTCTCATATCTGTAAGCTTGGCGACGATGCAGTAATAGCTATACACAAGCTTGTGAACGGACTTGAGAGCGCAGCAGAATTCAAGGCTATCGACCAGATAACCCTTATCTCGGGCATTCAGAATTACTCCGACAAGGCAGCTATCGAGGCTGCGGGTCTTGACTTCGCTACCCTTCCCGACTTCACACTGTTTGGCATCGACTTTGCCGCGAAGCCCAGCCTCACCGCTATTTCGTGGCTTGTTCTCGTTCCCTTCATTGCGGCAGGACTCACCTGGCTCTCCATGTGGCTCTCTCGCAAGTGGAACGGCAACGGAATGTCTGCTATGCAGACTCAGGACGCACAGGCAAAGGCATCTATGACCATGATGGATATCATGATGCCCGCAATGACTCTGTTCATCGCCTTCGGCTTCTCGGGTATGCTCGGACTCTACTGGATTTACCAGTCGGCTCTCGGAATTCTCCAGACCTTCATTCTCTCGCGCGTTATGCCTATGCCCAAGTATACGGCAGAAGAGCTTAAGGCTATGAGAAAGGCACAGAAGGCGGCTGAAAAGGCACAAAGACAGGTTCTCAAGGAGCAGCCTAAGTACCGTTCGCTCCACTATATCGACGAGGACGACTACGACACCCGCCCCGAGCTTAAGCGCCAGGACGGACAGAAGTCGCAGAAGAAAAACAGCAATATGAGCATAGACTCACCCGAAATTAAAGACTGACAAGGATTAGGAAATAGTTATGATAAAGGAAATTACAGCCGCCGGCAAGACGCTTGAGGAAGCTAAAGAGAATGCCAAGATAGCACTCGCCGCAGGCGAGCTTGACGACGTACAGTACGAGGTTCTAGACCTTGGAACAAAAATCTTCAACTTCACATTAAGACCCGTAAAGGTAAGAGCTTACATTGAGCTTCCCGACCCTGCGCCCGAGCGCAGAAGAAAGGAAAAGAAGGCTCGTGACGGTGAGCGTCCCGAGGCGCGCCGCGAGGAGCGCAAGAAGGGCGACAGACGCCCCGAGAAAAAGAAGCCCGAGGGCGAGAAGGCAGAAAAGCCCCGTGCAGAGAAGCCCCGCACCGAGGTTATTCCCGAGGAGCAGCTCAAGATGGAAAGACGTCTTGTTGAGGCAGGCGAGGATATGTCCTACGACTTCGTTAAGACCCTTCTTTCCGACCTCGGAGTATCTGCCGAGGCAGAGCTTTACTCCTGCGAGGACGGCACGAGAAGAATTACTATAGTTGGCGAGGACGCCGCAGTTCTTATCGGACACCACGGCGACACCCTTGACGCACTTCAGTACCTTGCAAACCTTGCTTCGGCAAGAAAGAACGCAAAGGGCGAGCGCGACAAGAGCCGCGTTACCATTGACATTGAGGGCTACAGAAAGAAGAGAGAGGAAACTCTCCGCGCTCTTGCACGCAGAATGGCGGCAAAGGCACTCCGCAACAAGAGAAGCGTTATGCTCGAGCCTATGAGTGCTTACGAGAGAAGAATTATTCACTCCGAGATTCAGGGCATTGAGGGCGTTTCTACCAATTCCGTTGGCTCTGACAACAACAGAAAGATTGTTATCTTCCTTACCGACAAGAAGCCTACCGAGCTCTTTGAGGAGAGCGAGGAGCAGACCGTCGCTACAAGCGAGGCAGCTACCGTCGAGGCAGAAGAGGCTCTCGAGGCAGAGAATGCCGAGTGCGCGGAAGTATAATCCTCTATGAATTATATAACCGACGTTATAGCGGCAGTATCAACCCCACCCGGCAAGGGTGGGGTTGCCGTTATCAGAATAAGCGGAGAGGGAGCT
The DNA here is from genome assembly GCA_017472305.1 of Clostridia bacterium. Lineage (GTDB taxonomy): Bacteria > Bacillota > Clostridia > Oscillospirales > CAG-272 > UBA1740. The sequence continues at coordinate 6,286 of JAFUQP010000042.1, forward strand.
CTTGCGGTTATCGGAAAATGCTTCCGTCCGCTATCGGGCAAGCCACTGAAGGACTGCCCCACGCGCACACAGATATACGGACATATTTTCGACCGCGAGGGCACGACTCTTGACGACGTTCTCGTATGCTATTTTAAGTCCCCCGCATCGTACACGGGTGAGGACACCGTGGAGATATACTGTCACGGCGGAATACTCGTTACTCGCAGTATTCTGGAGCTCGTCCTCTCGCACGGCGCTCGGCCTGCCGAGCCGGGAGAATTCACACGTCGCGCCTTCCTCTCGGGAAAGCTGTCGCTGACCGAGGCAGAGGCTATCGGCACGCTGCTTGAGGCACGCTCCGAGGCGCAAATCAAGCTTATGGCAGGCCCTGCAAGAGAGCGCCTTGCCGAGAGGATTGCGAAAATCCGCGCCTCGCTCGTTGAGCTTCTTTCCTCAGCATACGCGAGAATTGACTACCCCGACGAGGACCTCGGTGACTTCTCAGACTCCGAGATGCTATCCGCCTTATATAATATAAAGGAAGATATTTCCTCGCTTATCTCAACCTACAGAACAGGCAGAGCTATAAACGAGGGTGTTTTGGCGGTTATCGCAGGAAAGCCCAACGTCGGAAAGAGCTCGCTATACAATCTTCTTGTCGGCGAGGATGCGGCGATAGTTACCGACGTTGCAGGTACTACACGCGACGTGCTTGTACGCACAGTTCCTCTTGGAAGCACCCTGCTCCGACTTGCGGATACTGCGGGTATAAGAGAGGCTGACGCTCTTGATAAGGTTGAAGCCATCGGCATTGAGCGAAGCAGAAGATATATGTCGGAGTGCGAGCTGCTTCTTGCGGTCTTTGACCTCTCGCGCGAGCTTGACACGGAGGACGAGGCTCTCATTCAGAGCATCGCGCCCCTCGACTGCACCAAAATTGCGCTTCTCAATAAGTCCGACCTCGAAGGAAGGCTTGATACAGAGAGAATTTCAGGGCATTTCGATGCGGTGATATACACGTCGGCTGCGGACGAGGCAGGCACGGTTTCGGCACTTACGGAAGCGGTAAACGCTCTCTTCACCGACGGAAAAATCATATCAGGTGACGGAGCAATCGTCGCCTCGGCAAGGCAGCACGCCTCGCTGCTCGCGGCTCTCGAGAGTGTCAGCACGGCTTACGAAAGCCTTCGCGGCGGATTTATGCAGGACGCGGTATCAAGTGACATAGAAAGAGCGCTCGGAGCTATTGCGGAGCTTGACGGCAGAGCCGTAAGCGAAGAGGTTGTATCGGATATATTCTCAAAATTCTGCGTAGGCAAATAGGAGGAGCTATGGAGGACAAGAGATTTAAGAAAAACGACTCGGGCTTTATTTGTCAGGCGTGCGGCAAGGAGGTTTTGCCTCTCGGCTACACCTCGCGCAACCACTGCCCGTTCTGCCTTTGCTCCTTGCACGTCGATATCAACCCCGGCGACAGAGCTAACCCCTGCGGCGGAATACTTCGCCCCGTGCAGACTCTGCCCGACCCGAAGAAGGGATATATTATTATTCACCGGTGCGAGAGGTGCGGCGCAACAGTCAGAAACAAGGCAGCTCACGAGGCTAAGGTACAGCCCGACGACACAGACCTACTGATAAAGCTCACGGCAGGAATCGGAAATTGAAGCCGTGCCACGCCAACCGTTGCACGCTCGGTCTGCCAATACAAAAAGCGGAGATGCCATCTCTTTCGGTGTCTCCGCTTTTTGTTTGCTTTTTCTATTGGAATAATACACAAAAATTTTTTCTTTATTTTGTAGAAATTTCCGTTTTTCTCGTTAAGAAATTAACTTTTGTTCGCGCCCTTGATTTTAACCTTAAAATGTGTTACTATAATAACGTGGAAAGTTTGGATTTTTTTAGGAGATAAAGGTGTATAAAGGACTTGTCGGAGCACTCTACGTTCTTAATATAGTCTTTCAGGCTTTTCTGACTCTCTTAACCCCGATAGGCCTCGGAGTTCTTCTCTCCTGGCTGCTCGTTACCTATGCGGGAGTCGGTGGCTGGATATACGCTGTGCTTGTAATTCTCGGCGTTATTTCGGGACTTATTTCTATGGTTAAATTCGTTCTGACTGCCTCGGCAGGCTACGAAAGGCTCGAAAAAGAGCAAAATCGGCGCAAAAAGCAGTCAGGAAGCGTCAATAATAAAAACGGTAATGATTTATGAAAAAGAATTCTTCTATTAAGCAAATACTCCCGCTGATTATAGGAGAGGCTGTGGCTTCTCTTTTGACTGTCGGCGTGTTCGCACTTATCGACCTCGCCTTTTCGACCGAGTTCTTCTCGGTTGACCTCGGGGTAATTCTCGGTGTGCTTCTCGGCAGTGCCGTAACGGTGTTCAACTATCTGTTTCTTATTCTGTCGGTTAACTCCGCGATAAACAGATATCTTGAGCTGCGCGGAACTCGCGAGATGACCGACGAGGAGGCTGAGAAATTCGCGAGCGAAAACTCCGCGCCGATACAGAACGCAATTAAGACGTCATTCATATTAAGAACCACCACGATGCTTATAACGCTCGTCGTTGCGTTTCTTCTCGGCGACCTGTTCAACCCCCTTGCAACGGCAGTACCGCTTCTTGCGTTCAGACCCATTCTGTACCTAAGCGAAATAATTAAAGGAAAGATGGCAAAATGAAAGCTAAAAAAATACTCGTAAGGCTTATTATACTGCTCTCGGTTCTCTTGATTGTCGGCGCGCTTTGCCTTCTCGTTATGACGGTCGGCGGCGGTGTAACGCCCCCCGAGGAGAGCGGCGGCGACGAGGCGCTTATATCAGTCGAGGGCGCGAGGGTTATCCTCGGTATTCCCGCACTTCAGAAAATATCCGAAAAGATTCCGCTGCTCGAGCTTGGCAACGTTCTGACGACGACGGCGATTTCGCTCTTTACGGTATCGCTTATACTCATTATCCTCGCCGCTCTCATTTCAAGAAAAATCGAGAAGCGCCCCGGCAAGGTGCAGGTGGTGGTTGAGAAGCTTGTCACAATGCTTCACAATCTCGTAAGAGATACAATGGGCGAGCACAATCTGAAGTTTATGCCGTACATCGGCACTCTCTTCCTGTCCTCGATACTCGGCACTCTTATTGGTATGACTCAGATTTTCCCCTCGGCGACAAAGGACCTCTCGGTCACCCTTGCCTGGGCACTCGTTACCACGGGTATGGTCTGGTACAACAACATCAAGAACTTCGGCTTCGGTCAGTGGCTTAAGGGCTTCACCGAGCCTATCGTGGTAATGACGCCTATGAACATCGTCAGCGAGATTGCACAGCCCATCTCACTCGCCTTCCGTCACTTCGGTAACGTTGCGGGCGGCGGAGTTCTTACAGCTCTTATTTATGCGGCGCTGGCAGGGCTTAACCAGTTCATTTTCGGCTGGCTTCCCGACACGCTCCTATCGGTATTACCGACGGTGTTCCAGATAGGTATACCCGCAGTTCTCTCTATCTACTTCGATTTGTTCTCGGGATTCGTTCAGGCACTCGTTTTCTCGCTTCTTACTATGGTTTACGTTGGCGGCGCGTGCCCGCCCCCGGAGGAGCTTCCCAAAAAGAAGGCGAAGAAGACCGAGGGATAATTAACCGAGCAAAAGCAGAAGCTTTTACACCGTATTTCAAAGCAGCAAAAGAAGTAAACAAAGCTTTACATTTACAAATATTATTATATTAAATACTTAAATCCAGGAGGAATTTAAAATGGAATTCAGCGTTGATGCAGCAAAGGTGCTCGGAGCAGGTCTTTGTATGGGACTTGGAGCTATCGGCCCCGCTATCGGTGAGGGTAACGCAGTAGGTAAGGCACTTGAGGCTATGGCTCGCCAGCCTGAGATGGCAGGAACTCTGCGTACGAATATGATTCTCGGATGCGCTATTACCGAGACTACGGGTATTTACTCGCTCGTTATCGCCCTTCTTCTTATGTTTATGAAGTTCTAAAAAGCTGAAAATTGCCGACACGGGTGCATTTTTTCCTTCACAGAAGGTGAACTTTACCCACGGCATCTACTCGGCTTGCCGTAGCGGAGTAAAACGCGGTGCGTTATTTGCTGCGGCTAATCAAAACGCAAGAATGAAAGGACTACGCCATGGAATTTCAATGGTTTCTACAGAATTTCGAGGACTTCGTCGGGGTCAATCTCTGGACGATGCTCTTTGCATGGCTGAACCTTCTTATACTCTATATTCTACTGAAAAAGCTTGCCTTCAAGCCCCTTATGTCAATGATAAGCTCCCGTCAGAAGGAGATTGACGATATGTATTCCGATGCCGAGTCGCAAAAGGCTATGGCGGAAAAAATGAAGGGCGAATACGAGGAGAAGCTCAGCTCGGCAAACGAGAGGAGCGAGGAAATCCTCAAAGATGCTCACAGGCGCGCGCTTCTTCGCGAGGAGGAAATTCTCCGCGATGCAGAGGCGAAGGCAAAGAGAACTCTTGAGCGCGCGGAGGAAGAGATAGAGCTTGAGAAGAAGAAGGCAGTAAACGACGTCAAGGATGAGCTTTCCGAGATGGCTATCGGCATTGCATCTGCGGTTATCGAGCGCGACGTTTCGGCAGACGAGCATCGCGAGCTTATCGACGAATTTATAGAGAAAATGGGTAGCGGGTCATGATTTGTGTTGACGAATATGCAAGAGCTATCTTTGATATTGCCGTAGAGGAAGGCAGGCTGGAAGAAATCAAGAGCGAGCTATCCTTAGTTTCGGCGGTGTTTTCCGAAAGCCCCGAATATATACGGCTTCTTGATACTCCCTCGATAAAAAAAGAAGAAAGACTCGAGCTGATTGACAATGCCTTTGCCACTCTTTCACAGGACACGGTAAATCTGTTAAAGCTTCTCTGCGAAAAGCGGCTTATAGGCGGCATCTTCAAGCTCTCGGAACGCTTTTCTCAGATGTATGACGAGAAGACGGGAATTGTGAGAGTCGAGGCGATTACTGCCGTTCCCATGACCGAGGCTCAGTGCGATGCTATGAGAGAAAAGCTTTCGGTGAAGCTATCACGTACTATTATCCTCACAAATACCGTCGACCCCTCAATTCTCGGCGGTGTGAAGCTCCGCTACTCGGGGCTCCAGCTCGACGGCTCGGTAAAGACAAGGCTTGACTCCTTTGAGGAGAGCCTTAGGGCTACCGTAATCTAAAAGCTAATTTTACACGAAGTTGGTGATAAAATGCAGTCAAAAATTGATGATATCAGTAAAATTATTAAAGCGCAGATAAAGAACTACAAGAAGAAAACCGAGGAGGACGAGGTCGGCTACGTTATTTCGGTCGGCGACGGAATCTCGAAGGTGCACGGGCTTGACAAGTGCAAATCAAACGAGCTTCTCGAGTTTTCAAACGGCACCTTCGGCATGGCGCTCAACCTTGAAGAGGGGTTTGTCAGCGCGGTGCTTCTCGGTACCGACGTAGGCATCAGCGAGGGCAGCCTTGTAAAGCGCACAGGCAGAGTCGTATCGGTTCCCGTCGGCGAGTCGCTTATAGGCAGAGTTGTCAACGCGCTCGGTCAGCCTATTGACGCCAAGGGTCCGATTGACGCTGCCGAGTATAGCCCTATCGAGAGGCGTGCCTACGGCATAATCGAGCGAAAATCGGTTTCCGTACCCCTTCAGACGGGCATCAAGGCAATAGACTCTATGATACCGATAGGCAGAGGTCAGCGCGAGCTTATCATAGGCGACAGACAGACGGGAAAAACCGTCATCGCTACCGACACGATAATCAATCAGCGCGGCAAGGACGTTATCTGTATCTATGTCGCGATTGGTCAGAAGCAGTCTACAGTCACGAACGTTGTCGAAACTCTCGCACAGGCGGGAGCTATGGACTACACGATAGTCGTATCTGCTACGGCGTCGGAGTCTGCTCCGCTTCAGTATATAGCACCCTACTCAGGCTGTGCTATGGGCGAATACTTTATGGATAAGGGCCGCGACGTGCTTATAGTATACGACGACCTCTCAAAGCACGCGGTTGCCTACCGCGCACTGTCGCTTCTAATCAGAAGACCCCCGGGCAGAGAGGCTTTCCCCGGTGACGTATTCTACCTTCACTCAAGACTTCTTGAGCGTGCGGCAAGGCTCGCTCCCGAATACGGAGGCGGCTCTCTGACAGCTCTGCCGATAATAGAAACGCAGGCAGGCGACGTTTCAGCATATATTCCGACCAACGTAATCTCGATTACCGACGGTCAGATATTCCTTGAAACCGAGCTGTTCCACTCGGGCGTTCGCCCTGCGGTCAACCCCGGCATCTCGGTTTCCCGAGTCGGCGGTAACGCACAGATTAAGGCGATGAAAAAGGTTGCCGGAACGCTTAAGCTTCTTTACTCGCAGTACCGCGAGCTTCAGGGCTTTGCACAGTTCGGCTCCGACCTTGATGCAGATACTAAGGCTAGACTTGACCAGGGTGCGAGAATCGTTGAGGTTCTCAAGCAAAACAGAAATTCGCCTATCGCGGTTGAGCTTCAGGTTGCTATAATCTTTGCGGTTGTTAACAACCTGCTTTCGGATATAGCGCTCACCGACGTATCCCGATTTGAAGCTGAGCTCTTTGAATACCTGGTAACAAGCAAGGACGAGCTTCTTTCTGCTATCAGAGAAACGGGACTTCTCACAGACGAAGGTGCGAAGGAGCTAACCGAGGCGATAAAGCACGTAAAGGAAAAATTCGTTTGATTTTCAAAAATCCTGCGAAAATGCAAACTACAAGTTACATTTTACCGCATAACGCGGCAAGAAAGGAGGTCACGCCGTGGCAGCAACTTCAATGAACGATATCAAGGCAAGAATGAAAAGCGTGAAAAGCACCATGCAGATAACCAAGGCAATGGAGCTTGTCGCAACCTCGAAGCTTCGCAAAGCAAAGGAGAGTGTTGAGCGCTCACGTCCCTTCCACGAGATACTTCGTGCGGCAATCGACGAGATAGAAAGCTCAAACGAAATCAAGGATTCGGTCTGGTCTATGCCCACGGAGGGCAAACGTACGCTGTTTATCGTTATCGCGGGTGACCGAGGACTTGCGGGCGGATACAATTCCAACGTTTTCAAGACCTGTAAAAGTGCCGCAGAGGGCACAGAGCCACTCTATCTTCCGGTCGGAAAAAAGGCTCTGGAGTATTACAGGCACAGGGGCGTTGAGATATTTTCCGACGAGCTTGACTCCGTCGGCGAGGTGTCAGTGGGCGACTCGCTTGCGATTGCGGAAAGGATTTGCGAGGGTTACAAGGCGGGTGCGTATGACAAAGTAATACTTGTCTATACAAGATTTGTATCAATGATGTCAGAGATACCCACAACAGAGGTTGTGCTTCCGCTTGAGCCGGCTAACGAAAGCGCCCCCTTACGTACAAGCGACCCTATTATGGGTGGCGACCCCGAGGAAATTCTCGAGGCAATTATTCCCGATTACGTTGGCGGCGTAATAAACTCGGCTGTCAGAGAGGCTCTCGCCTCCGAGATGGCTGCAAGGCGCACCGCTATGAACTCGGCAAACAAAAACGCCGAGGAAATGATTGACACGCTTATGCTTCGTTACAACAGAGCAAGGCAGGCGCTTATCACGCAGGAAATCACAGAGATTGTTTCCGGTAGCGAAGCACTTTAGTGCGGAGCGGCGCGAGAGTGAAGCATAATAACGAAAGGAACTGATGATGAACAAGAACATCGGCAAGGTTGTGCAGATTATTGGCCCCGTTATTGACGTAAGATTTGATAACGGCAAGCTTCCCGACCTGCTCAACGCTATAGAAATAGAGCACGAGGGCAGAAAGGTTGTATGTGAGGTTGCATCGCAGCTCGGTGATGACGTAGTCAGATGTATAGCTATGTCCGGCACCGACGGTATGTCGCGCGGAATGGACGCTGTCGATACCGGCACGGGTATTACTGTGCCCGTCGGTGAAGAAACCCTCGGCAGAATATTCAATCTGCTAGGCGAGGCTATCGACAATATGCCTACACCCGAAACGAAGGAAAAGTGGTGTATACACCGCGACCCGCCTGCATATTCGGAGCAGGAGGGCACGACCGAAATACTCGAAACCGGTATTAAGGTCGTTGACCTTATCGCACCTTATGCAAAGGGCGGTAAAATCGGTCTGTTTGGCGGTGCGGGTGTCGGTAAGACCGTACTTATTATGGAGCTTATCAACAACGTAGCAAAGCAGCACGGCGGCATTTCGGTATTTACCGGAGTCGGCGAGCGTACCCGTGAGGGTAACGACCTTTATAACGAAATGAAGGAGTCGGGCGTTCTTCAGAAGACCGCACTTGTCTACGGACAGATGAACGAGCCGCCCGGAGCAAGAATGAGAGTTGCGCTCTCGGGTCTTACTATGGCGGAGTATTTCCGTGACAAGGAAGGTCAGGACGTGCTTCTCTTCATAGATAACATTTACAGATTTACACAGGCAGGCTCGGAGGTTTCGGCACTGCTCGGCAGAATGCCCTCGGCGGTTGGTTATCAGCCTACGCTTGCAACCGAGATGGGCGCGCTTCAGGAGCGTATCACCTCGACCAAGCGCGGCTCTATCACCTCGGTACAGGCAGTCTACGTTCCTGCCGACGACCTGACCGACCCCGCACCCGCGACCACCTTCGCGCACCTTGATGCGACGACGGTTCTTTCGCGCGGAATTGCATCGCTCGGTATTTATCCCGCGGTTGACCCGCTTGACTCGACCTCGAGAATTCTCTCGCCCGACGTTGTCGGAATTGAGCACTACGAGGTAGCGCGCGGCGTGCAGAAGATTCTCCAGAGATACAAGGAGCTACAGGACATTATCGCAATTATGGGTATGGAGGAGCTCTCCGAGGAGGATAAGCTTGTCGTAAGCCGCGTAAGAAAAATACAGCGCTTCCTCTCGCAGCCCTTCTCTGTCGCGGAGCAGTTTACGGGTATGGAGGGCAAGTACGTGCCGCTTAAGGAAACCGTTCGAGGCTTCAAGGAAATTCTCGACGGTGAGCACGACGACCTTCCCGAGTCCGCGTTCCTCTTCGTTGGAACGATAGACGAGGCTATAGAAAAGGCAAAGCTTATCAAAGCAGGAGCGTAAAAGCGTTAGGAGTGACTTATGAGACAGTTTTCTCTTGAAATAGTAACCCCCGACGGCGTTATGTGGCAGGGCGATGCGGAGAGCCTGCTCGTCAGAACTCACGACGGTGACGTCGAAATACTTGCAGGGCACGCCGATTACCTTGCCTCGGTTGCAACAGGCAGAGCGAGGATAATAACCGGCGGCACAGAGCGATTTGCCTCCACACAAGGCGGCTTTCTCTCGGTTACGAGGGAGGGAGTGAAGCTTGTCGCAATAACCTTTGAGTTTGCGGAGAACATTGACCTCGAGCGTGCAAAGCGCGCAAGAGAACGCGCTGAGGAAGCAATCTCCAGGGCAAAGAACGACCGTGATATCGTTCTCGCAAAGGCAAAGCTAAAGCGCGCCATCAGCCGAATTAACGTTGCAGAAATGAAATAACAAAAATGGGACTGCCATCAAAAGCAGTCCCTAAAATTTTAGCTTTGTCAAATTATCGTAAGCATAATGACAACCGCGAGTACGAGCGCCGCACAGCCGACCGAGAGAATAATAACGGTGCTTTTATTGAAGCTGAAGCCGACACTTCTGCCGCCCAAGAGCTTCGCCTTGCTTAATGCAACAAGCACAGGTCGGTAAAGCAGCATTGCGATAGCTGCGTTCATAAGCGCCTTTGCAAGGTTAAAGGGTAAAAGTAGCGTAGGCAAAAGCGACATTACGTAAGGTGCCATTACAGGAAGTCCAAAATAAAGCGGAGTAATGAACATATTGGCAAGCATCATAACGCCAACCGTACCGATTACTGCCGAGAACAAGCCGATAAGAGCTCCGTTTACATCTCTTTTCAGCTTATAGATAAACGATGCCGTAAATGAAAAGACAACCGAGGAAAGTATATTCATCAGAAGTCCGTACCAGCCGGTATCTCCGCCGAAGCTTAAGGTTTCAATAACCGAGGTCAAAACGGCAATTACCAGACCGGAGGTCGGGCCGTATATGTATGCGGCAACGGTAATAACCGCATCCTTCGCATCAAAGGTAAGAAAGGCTATCTGCGCCCACTTTGTAGCAAGTGTCGCAACAAGGGCGAGAGCGCAAAAAATCGCCATTCCAACGAGTCTGTGTGTTTCTGTTCTAATATTTTTATTCATATTTTCCTTTCCCTTCCGGACTTTACCGTCGGTCGGGGAATACAGGCACGGGCAAGAAGTTTAACTCGCCACGCCTACCCCGTCGGGAGCGTTTCGCTCTTCGCAGACTTATGCGATAGCTCGCAATCACTGCCGGTATGGAATTTCACCTTTTCCCAAAGAAATTAATAGTTTTAACGTAGCTTCTCAGAGAAGCAAAAACGGCATTTTTATACCTGATATAATGATGTTTTTTACACCCGTGTGCAAAAAACTGTGCGTTCAGACTTATAACACAAGTATTTTTTAAATCCCCGACGCCAATTAAGACGTCGGGGATTTGTCACATCGAAAATTCGAAGATGTCAGCTGAAATTAAGCAAGAATCTCAGAAACAACGCCCGAACCAACGGTACGGCCACCCTCACGGATTGCAAAACGGAGACCCTTCTCGCAAGCGATAGGAGTGATAAGCTCAACGTTCATGTTAACGTTGTCGCCGGGACGGCACATCTCAACATCCTCAGGAAGGGTGATGATACCGGTAACGTCGGTAGTTCTGAAGTAGAACTGGGGTCTGTAGCCGGAGAAGAAGGGCTTCGAACGGCCGCCTTCCTTCTCGGTAAGAACGTAAACCTGACCTACGAACTTAGTGTGGGGGTTGATGGAGCCGGGCTTACAAAGAACCTGACCTCTTTCGATCTCATCCTTTGCGATACCACGGAGATGTGCACCGATGTTGTCACCAGCCTCTGCCTGGGGAAGGAGCTTGTGGAACATCTCGACACCGGTAACGGTGGTCTGCTTCTTCTC
>JAFUQP010000005.1 GCA_017472305.1 Clostridia bacterium
AAGTCCGAGGCGGAAGCCGCCCTCTGCCTCAGGGTTATAGGATATGGAGATATCGCCGACCTCGGGCATCATCATACGAAGATATTTTTTTAATTCCTCTGCCGCGTAGTCGATGGGCGAGGCAAGTGAGATTTTGTTAATTGTAAGCATTTTTTCCCTTTCCTTTAAGCCGTCATGGCTGTAAATTCAGCTCAGGCGGCTTTAATATATTTAATCAAACTGTTACAGTAATTATAAGTCAGAGTGCCGCTTTGTTCAAGAGCCGCAGCGGATTTAGTACGAAAAGACAAGCTTTCGGGAAGAAATTACTGCACGACGAGCATAGGCTCACCGGTTTTTCTTTCGTCAAACACTCGGTTAAACGAGCCGAAGAGGAGCATATGGTCGTAGTAGCGGTCAAATTCAAGCTCGCGCTTTCCCATCTCAAGGCGCGCACGCTCAAGCTTTTCGGCAGCCGCCTCGTAATTTCCGAGAAATCTCTCGCGGAGCGCGTCGCACATCAATTCAAGATAGAGTGCGTGAAGCTCGAGCAGTCTTACCGACACCGTCTGTACTCTGTATTTCGAATTGTAGTGCGACTTAATAAGCTTTCGTCCCTCGGCAACGATTTCGGGGATTTTCGAAAGGCTTTCGGCAACACTGTCGGAGAGGTAGCTCTTTGCTTCGCTTGTGTTGCTTCTCGCGGAGAGCGCGGAGTAGGGAATTGCCTCGCTTACCCTTGTAAGGTAGCTATAGAAGTCGCGCCAGTCCTCGCCGTATATATGGGAGAGATAGTCCTCGAGGATTTCCTCAAAGGAGAGCGAGGTGTCATAAAGAGTTCTTGCATAGGTGTAGAACGCGAGTCCGGAGGGGAAGAAGGAGCGCTGTGAGCCGTCCTCGATTATTCCGTTTATTCCGTACTGCTTATATACCTTTACGTCCTCGGAGATTCGCCTTGAAATCTCAAGTCCCGAGAGGTCGTGATACTGATGAATCCAGAAGTGGTATTCGTAGGAGAGGTTTGCGCCGCCCCAGGTCTTTTTCCATTCAAGGAAGTGCGCGAAGTATTCCTCAAGGTCCCGAGGCATAATATTTTCGTTTCTCCTGTATTTCGTGGGCACTGCCTTTACACCCCACTCGGGCAAGGTCATCTCGTATGAGCGGGTTATGGGGGCTAAAAGAAGGGTAAATCTGTCGGGGTTCTTTATTACCTCGAGCTCAGGTGCCCAGGTTGTGTCAAGATAGGCGATAAATACGATTCTTGTCTTAAGGCCTTTTTGGGTAAGCTCCGCGTCAACCTCGTTCATAAGCTTTATATACCAATCCGAGGCGGTCTTCTTTTGACACTCGGCGCACTCGCAGTGGTTGTTCTGCATATCGGCAAGCCATACGTGAAGATAGTCGGCGTTCGAGTGTCCCTCGGCGTAATTTGCAACGTACTCAGCAAACATTTTTCTTGCCACGGGGTTTGACATACAGAAGTTCGTGTTGACGGGCTGACCGTGGTAGAGCCCTCTCTTGCCACCCATCTCGGCAAGGAACTCACGCATATTCTCAGGCACCTCGGAGTCGTCGATTGCAGTCCAGCAGTTTGCCGAGTCGATACCGAACGGGTCAACGGTAAATCCGTGTCCGATATCGTGGAATTGTAAACCGCGCTTTGCAATTTCTGCCTCGCACTGCCTCTTCCACTGCAAAACCTGCTCGTCGGTGATAGGCTCGGGCGGACGTGCTTCCTCGTTCTTTGAGTGGTTGTAGTACTTCTCGTAGTAGTCGCGCGGAATTCTGAACTCAAGCATATAAACGTTCATACCGACCTTGGGTGTGAACTCAATCGTTTCAAGCATACACTGCTGGCTCTCCGCGCCCTCGTTGCACTGACCGCGATAGCGGCAGGAGGGCTTATGGCGGTACTTGACAGGTACAATATCCTTCATAGGAATGTACTCGCCGTCAACACCCGGGTACAGCCAGCGGCAGCCGTTCTGACGGAGATATTCGTATACCGAAAGAAGCACCGAGCGAGGGTTGTCGCCCGCAATGATGCCGCCGCACTCGTCACAGTCTATGTAGAGTATATCGTCAAGCTCTGTGTTCTCGGCATCCGACACGTCAAGCCCGAAGTCCTGCATAAGTCCG
>JAFUQP010000006.1 GCA_017472305.1 Clostridia bacterium
AAGTCCGAGGCGGAAGCCGCCCTCTGCCTCAGGGTTATAGGATATGGAGATATCGCCGACCTCGGGCATCATCATACGAAGATATTTTTTTAATTCCTCTGCCGCGTAGTCGATGGGCGAGGCAAGTGAGATTTTGTTAATCGTAAGCATAATTTTACTCCGGGACACCCCGAAGGGTATCCCTGTCTTTTGTCTTGTTTATTCTGCTATTGTAGTCTGATAGAAGCTAACGTTATCAAAGTACACGTTAGCAGAGGTGTTGGTATATGGAGCAAATTTGAACATTGTAATATTTCCGTTGGGCTTTCTGTCTCCCGTAGTATCAACATCAGGTCTTCTGTAACCGTAGAAATTGGTCGAGCCATCCGTCGTGGTCACGGTGTTGCCTGTTTTGTTACCGGACTCATCATACACATCGTAAGTGAAGTTTACAAGATTACCGTTTACGTATGTTTTGATAACAACGCTGTTTCTGTCGCCGTGGTAATACTCTATACGGAGATTGAACCATTGGTCTCTCTCTGCAACGTGTGTTTCCGCGCTACGTACCATACCGCTATCGCCCGACGAGGTGCTAGAGGCATCTGCAAGCTGAAGCGTTGTGCTGTTACCCATTCTCAAGGTCTGCATATAAGTATGAGTTCCGCCCGTCGCCGTATTGGTTAGGAACATATCGAAGCTATATGCAGAGCCGCCTCCGGCATTATTCACATAAACGTCAGCCTCAAAAACAGTGACGTTAAAGCTCTCGGGAGTATTCTCCGTGAAGGTAAATATAACGTTATCCGCACTACCTGCTACGGTATTGAATTTCAGCACCTTCGTCGTGCTGTTGCCTCTTTCCATATCAACGACAGAAGCACTGCCGCCTACGGTGGCAACGATTACTCCGGAGGGTACCGTACCGTCAGCAAAGGTCTGGGTTTTAGAGGGGGAGATGCTTATGCTTTCAGAAACGGGAATAGCAGTGTCCTTCTCATATACGACACGTCCGCCTGCGGACTCTACGTTCCACGCGCTGATCTCTGCTTCACTGTCATAAAGAGGAGTAACTGTGCTCCCCTTAACGTACACACCTGCGGTGTAACCGCCAGGAAGTGTTCCGCCTTCAATGCTTACGTACGCGTAATCGGTAGCGTATTTACCGTTTGCATCGGTGTAGCCGACTGCCTTCTGCACGTTTGCGGAGTAGTCTACTGTCGACTTATAAAGGTCGTACCACTCGTCGTCAAGCGCCATGCCTGAGAGAGCAAACTCAAGAATGCTGTATCTTAAAATTTCGGTCTTAATGTCGCCCGCTACAGCCTGAACCCATATGTTCTCGGCAATGTCCTTCGGGTGCTTGCCCTTAACCGCGAATACCGAGCAGACCTCGCCGACAACAGTATCGGTGTAGGAGTCGGTTACTGTATAGTCGGGAGTCGCTTCGTCACTTGAAGGCTCGGTGTTCCAAACCTTAAGAGAAACGTTCTCGGCATCACCGTCGTGGAGAACTGCAAACACGATTGCAGGCTCGTTCATAAAGGATACGTTCTTCTTGTAGATTTCAATAGAGGTAACCTCCCCCTCTGCGGCAGAGACGCTGATACCAACCGCTCCACCGATAAGAAGCGCGAGAGATAAAATCAGGACTAAAAGCTTTGTCTTTTTCATTTTTCTAACCTTTCATAAATTGTTTTTGTGTAATTCTTTTCGACCACTTTGGCCGTGATGAATTCAGTCAAAGAATCCGACTATAGCCACGTACCGGAAGGTACGTTCTCTCGGATTTCGTCGCTTGACACTCCGCACGAGGCAGTAATAATGTCGGGGCAGTCAAGCCTGACTACGTCAACAGATGCGCGTGTGTACTCTTTTTTTCTCTCCTTCATTAAATCCCCTTCTTTCTTTTATATATTTGTTTTTGCCAACAATCATTTACATTTTAGCCGCAATCTTGAACTTGTCGAACGCTCCCTCGCCAAAGAGAGGTATCATAAACTCACGCAGTCCGAGAGTTTCGAATATATTCCCCGTAATTCCCGTCGTGCAGATTACCGAGGCGTTGAGGTCGCCCTCATTCGAGCCCTTTATTGCCACCGGCATACCCTGACTGTGGTCTGCTGTTCCGTGCGGATAGTATGAGAACGAGCCGTCCGCCTTCTTGAAGGTAAGGAGTTTCTCCTTGGTTTTGCGTATTGCCGCCGGGGCGGTGACAAGCAGCTTCCTTGTAATCTCCCTAGCCTGCTCTTCGCCTTCGGTGCCGCCGTAGCTGCGAAGGCTATTAAGTATGTTCCTCACCGAATACCAGACGTTATACTGATAGCATACCGTCGCCGCACGCTCCTCCGTTGTAGCGCAGGCGATAACCGACTCCGCCGCGCGGTGTGCGTTAGGTATCGGAAGCTTCAATTCGTTATACATACCCGTTATCTTAAGGTAGGCGTTTATCGCCGCGTAGCCGCCCACAGAGCCCCATAGTCCGCTCTCCTTATTCTGCTTTTCCGTGAGGTAGTCGGCGGCAATGTCAGCGAGACCTGCCGCAAGGAACAGTCTTCCCTGCGAGGCAACCATATTGCCTGCATAGTAGGCGTCAGTTTCCCAGTTCAGGCTATCGAGATAGTTTATCAGCCTCTCTCGAGAGAGAAGATAATCGGGAAGATCCGAGCTTGCGGCGGTTTTCTCGCCTTCACTCTCACACATCAGCCTCTCGTATGCCGTCGGGTACGGAAGAGAGAAGCCGAGCCTCTCGCATATTCCCTCTGCCCACATCATATCTCTGCCGCGGCGCGCCTTCCACATTATATCGGCATTACCGCTCTTTCCCTCGACGTCTGCCATAAGCTCGCGCCACTGCGGGTGAATTATGAAGCCCGTATCCTTATCCTGCAGGGAGCAAACGAAGCTCTTTAGTCCCTCGCGCATTTTTTCGGGAAGCTCTGAGAAATCCTTCATCATTCCCGACGAGGAAAGAATACTCAACGCCTGAAAGCTGCTTTCAATATCAGGCAATAGCTTGAACGTGCCTCTGTCGGTTGTGACCTCTTCGTTATCTCTCGAGGATAGCGAATAGTGAAATCCGCCAATTTCGGCGTTGTAAAGCGAGCCGAGCCAGTATGGCAGCCTTCCGTCGTAGACCTCGTAATAGTCCTTGATTGCCAAAAACAGCTCCTCGCCGCCCTGCGTGCGCCCGTCAATCTCTGATTTCAGGGCGCGCCATTTTTCTTCGTATAAATCATTCATTTCTTTTCTCCTCGGCATTGTGCCGACTAAAGAGTAATAAAGCCAAGGCTCTTATCACTCGCGTACCAGGCTGACGTTATCAAGGTAAACGCTCGCGGACAGTCCCGTATTCGGTATAAGCCTTATCTCGGTAATATCATCCGTTGGCTCTGCGTTTTCGTCGTGACTTCCGTAGAAGTTCGTGCTCTCGAGCACCTTGACTCCGTCAACGTAGGTAATAATTCTGACGTTTCCTCTGTCGCCGTGGTAATACTCAACACTGAGATTGAACCACTTACCGTTAGGTGCCGAAGCTGTAAGCTGATTGACGACTCTGATATCCTCGCCGCCCGACCCCGAAACCTTCGCATTTGCTGAAATATCACCAATCTGATATCCGGCGTCACCTATTCGCTGAAGCATAAGGTAGGAGTGCTCACCCGAGCCATTCGTGAGATACAGCTCAATGCCATATGCCGACGAGCCGCCCAGGTGCTTAACCATCATATCGGCAGAGAATACGGTTTTCGTATACTGCTCTCCGTCCGAGGTAACCGAGAACGTCAGTCTGTCGGTGCTGCCGTTTAGAGTTGTGAAGGCAAGAGCGTTCGTCTTTTCCCCCTCCCTCTCGGTTTCGACTATGCTGACGCTTGAATTGACCGAGCCGAGAGTGGGAGTAATAGCGCTCGGAAGATTATCCGAGGTCGAGGACTCAAATCCGAGAACGGCGCTTCCGTCCTCCTCGTTGGGCATATCGGTGGGGGTGTCCTCACTTATTTCAAGCTTCTCCCTTGCCAGCCTCATATTGTCAAAATAAACGGTTGCGTTAAGTCCCATATTGGGAATAAAGCGCATCTCGGTAATATTACCGTAAGGGGTTTTATCGGTGACGGTCGAGCTCTTTCCGTAGAATCGGTCGCTCTCATAAACCGAAACGCCGTTAATATAGGTAATTATTTTCGTGGTATCCGCACTGCCGTGCCGATATTCCACACGAATGTGGAACCACGTGTCGCGCGCAGGACCTGCTATCTGTGCTCCGGGAATTCTTCCCGCGACGTTCGAGTCGCTGTTACCCGAGTTGTCGCTGATTTTTATCACGTCGCTAATAGAGAGAAGCAACATATAGGAGTGAAGTCCCGAGGCATCTGTCAGGTAAAGTTCAAAGCCGTACGCCGACGAGCCGCCGTTATGTCTGATATACACGTCGCTCTCAAAGGCAGTAACGTTATAGCCCTCGCTCTCCTCGGTAATACCGAGCCTTACGGTGTCGGCACTTCCCTTCACGGTTGTCAGCACGACAGCCTTACTGCTGTCGCCGCCCCTGTTAATTTCCTCGACCGTTACCGACGAGGACTCCGATCCGAGGATAACCGTAAATCTGTCAGGCAGATTGTCGGGTGCGCTCTCCTCGAAGCCTATCGTCGGAGAGTCGTCGTCGCAGTTGGGGATATCCCACGGGTCGTCAGGAAGTCTTTCGGGAGTGCCTGCCTCTTTAACCTTCTTAAGGCTTACGTTGTCGTAAAGCACCGTCGCCGCTGTCGCGGAATAGAAGCTCATTCTCATTCTGTCAGCATCTCCCGTCGGCTGCGAAAGCTTATTCTCGGTGCTCTTGCCGTAAAATCTGTCGCTCTCGTATACGAGTGCTCCGTTGATATAGGTAAGTATCTTTACCGTGTCGGCACCGCCATGGCGGTACTCAATGCGAAGTCTGAACCATCTGTCGGCTATCGCGGCGGTGTCAGCCCAATCGCCGCCAACTCTGCCGGGAACTGTCGCCTCGGACGTACCCGAAACGTCGCACACCTGAATAATTCCCGACTGCCGTCTTAAGAGAAGCAAGTAGGAATGGTGCTCGGGCGTATCGGTCAGGAATAACTCGACGGTGGTGTTCGAGGTGCCGTCGGCATAGGAAATAAGCATGTCGGCTTCAAATACCGTATACTCGCTCTCGGGTTCTCTTGAATTCAGCCCGAAATAGATTTTGTCATAGCTTCCCGCAGGGCTGGTGTAGGAGAGAGCCTTTCCGTACTCGCCTTCCCTCTCGCGGACCTCGGTGATGCTCGGCCTCGTAACGTCGGACACGTACACAACGCCCGACGGAAGCCTTCCCGTGCTATCCGACTCAAAGGAATATCCCCCGTCCGATACGTCGCCGCTACCACCAAGCTCTATTTTTTCGCAAAGCTTGACGTAGGACTCAAAATAGCAGTCATCAAGGTGGATTGCCTCTCCCGACCCGTCTGCAGTAATTTTGACGCCACCGGGAATAAGAGCCGCCGCCTCTTCACTGTAAAGAATACTGCTGACAGCCACGCACTCACCGCCGACAAGAATATGTATCTCGCCCGCAGAGGGATAATACTCGATGGAAAGCCGGGACTCCTTGCCGTATTCAATCTCGGCAACGGGAGCCTCGTATCTTCTGTTCTCGGTAAGCTCGTAAATGCCCACAGTCTTGCCACTCTTAATCAGCTCGTATGAAGCAATTATTTTACCGTACGCGCTCTCAAGCGATATAATACCTCCCTCTCCTCTGACAGTTACGTCGGCAGAAAAGAGATATGCCGACGAAGCCGCGCTCCGCTTGTTTAGCGGAATGAGGACCGTGCCGCCCGAGGTGAGCGAAAGGAGCTTATTCTTATTTACGGCTACGGCTTCGTATTCTCCCCAAAGCGTCAGGTCGCCAAAGCCCGACTCAAAACCGTAAACTTTGCTCTCCCCCGTCGGTGCGGTTGCTTCGATGTAGGACGAGATATTGCGCTCAACCTTCAGGTTATCAAGCTTTAGAGTGAGGCTGCCGCCGAGATTTTTAATCGCAAGTCTTGCAGTTTTAACGGTGGGTGCCGTCGGGCAAATTCCGTCTGTGCTTCCGACGAGCACGCCGCCGATATACACGAGGACAGAGCCCTCGCTCTTGTAGTATTCAAGGCGCAGACGGGTGCTCTCGCCTATCGGTATTATCGCGCCCTCAATCGGGGATGCGCGCTTGCCCGATGGGGCAGAATACATTGCAAAATACTTCGTCCCCGACTCCTCGGTGCAGAAAAGATGCACTCTGGCGGCGGAAGAGCCGCTGATCTTTCTTTCAAAGATGCCAATTTCAAGCGCCGCTCCCACGCTTGCCTCCTCGAAGCAAAGGTCTGCCTCGAATATATCGCAATTTGCAGTTTTCGTTCTGATATTGAGAGGAATTCCTATCTCCGAGCCGCCGGCGGCTGTGCCAACGATACGGATTAGAGAGTTTTTTGACTCTGTAATCCTCTCAACCGTGTCCGCGCCCTTCGTGACTGTGAAGTCCTCGGGATAGCTTTCACCGGCAGAAAGTCCCTCAAAGTCGTAAATCTTCTCCTGTCTGTCGGGTGCGTCTATATTATATAACGGTTGGTTGTCGGGGTCGCTTGCCGCCTCGTAGGCAACATTCGTTTTCCATACGGCAAGGTTATCCATAAGGATAGTCAGGTCCGCCGTCGAGAACGCCGTCACGGTAAGCTCCGACATTGCGTTTTGCGGCTCGCCTGTGCCCGAAGTAATCTTGTTTCCCGAATAATTGTAGTAGTTATCGTTAACGGCAACAAGCTCGTCGTTTATATAAATCTTTGCTCTTACGCTGTCGTGGTCGTCGGGATAGTATTCAAGACGAAGCTTAAACCACTCGCCGACAGGAATGCTCACGCCGAAATCGGTTTCAAGCCTCGGAGAGGACTCCGACGAGGTATCGAAAATTCTGACGTTTCCGTACTCAAGGCTTAAACCAAGCATATAGCATCTTCCGAGTCTTATCTGACAGTTGTAGCCGGGGTCGCCCGACTCAAAGCAGAACTCACCCTCAAAGCTGTAGCAGCTCTTGACAAGCGGGTCTACACAGTCGAGAACGAGCGCGCCCCCCTTGACCGACTCGAATCTGAAAATATTACCGCTGTGCCCCTCTCTCGTATCACGCTCAACCGTGAAGCTGCCCTTGCCCGACGAGGTAATGCTCACATAGTCCGATTCGTCTCCGACGCTCTCCCCGTCAAAGGTCACAGGGTCCTTTTCGTAGACGTTTTCGTCCTTGATAACAGCTCCGAGCTCCTCAAGAATACCTATAAAGCGGTACCACTCGGACATACCGAACAGGTGCGGCACATCTATTCCAAGCGCCTGGAACATATAACTTGCCGTTCCGTTCGCGCAAATCGTAGTAGCGTTTACGTCGCCCTCATTCATATTCGGAAGCGCAACGGGCATTCCCTGGCTTCCGTGGTTGGTGTAGTTTTTATAATAGGAGAAGGAGCCGTCGCTCTTCATAAACATTGCGACCTTCCGTCCCGTGTGCGCTATCGCCTCGGGCGCGCTCTCGAGAAGCTCTGCCCTAATCGCGGCTATTTCGGCAGCCGCAAGCTCGGGGTTATCCGAGTGCGCCTCCATATTCTTGAAAACGTTGAGTACCGAGAACCAAGTGTTGTATGCATAGCACACGTGAAGCGGCTCGTCGTCGGTCCTCGTTCCCTCGATAGCACTCCTTACCGCCTCGAGAGGATAGTTAAACTTAATTCCGAGGTCGTTGTACATCGCGCTTATCTTCAGAAGTCCGTTAACGCCGTCATATATTGAATAGCTCGGGTCGGACTCGTCTACGTAGTACCACATTCCGTTCTCGGGGTTCTGGCTTTCGCGAAGCCACTCCTCGATTATCGCTATCGGTGAATACGGCGAGCCCTCTGCCTTGAGTCTGTCGTCAAGATTTTTAATCTCAAGCGCCTGGCTGCAAAGCTCGTTTCCTACGGGGTAGGAATTTGCTCTTATATCAAGCGAGAAAAGGTAATTATGTAGAGCCGCCTCGGTACGAAGGTGCGAGGGTGCGCTTAAGCTTTGCGCGGCGATAACCCTCGAGGCAGAAGCGATACTCGAAGAGCCCAGCCTGCCCGTCGCCTTCACGACGATAACGTCTCCAACCTTCGTTCCGTCAACGAGAGTATAATCTCCCTGCACTCCGTTCGGCGTAGTGTAGGTTGGAGCAAATCCGCACCATTCAAGAAGGCTCTCCGCGCGCCATAGGTCACGACCCCGTCTTGCAAGGCTTCCGTCAACCATTTCCTTCGTCCACTGCGGGTGATAGAAATATCCGTTAGCATCCTGCAGCGATTTTACCCACCTTCCGAGTTTTTCGGTGAACCACTTCGGCATATTTGCGGCAGAGCCGCCTATTCCCGCAAGCGCACCGCTTGACGAAAGGAAGCTCAACGCCTGCTGCGTAGACTCAATGTCAGCGCCGTATCCCACCGTATCTCTCCCCGAATTCGAGTAGTAGAAGCCGCCGCACTCGGGGTCGTACAGATTGGCAATCCATTCAACAACCTTGACCGAGAACATTCCGTAGTAATTTCTTATTGCGTCGGCAATGTCCGCTCCCAGCTCGCCGCCTATTTCCTCGGCAAGAGTCTCGAAGGCGGCTTCTCTTTCGGCCTCGTCGATTTCTCTCTGCCACTTTATCGGGTCAACCTCTCCGGAGGACAGGATGCCGCCGTGGAGGACTAGTCCGTTTCCGTCAGCACTGATTACCCTTAAGAACGCCTCGCACGCCATATCAAGCGAGGCATCGGTTCCGTATCTGTCGTCCTCGTAGGCGATGGCAAGCGCCTGCCCGTCGGAGTAAAGCAGATAGTGCGAACTCTCAAAGTCGGAGTCGGGAATTCTCGAGAGGCGTCTGTATGCTTTAGAGGATACGGTGTGAGAGGTCCTGCCAATAGCAATAACCGTTCCCTCACCCTCACCTACAGTCGGGCGAATACCCGAAAGTCCGTAAATCCTATCCGAAATTTCCCTCAGGTAATCCTCGCCGACCTCGGGGTCGGCAAGTATGTATATTTTGTTTTCGTTGGCACTTCCCGAACCGCCGTCGCCCGAATTGTCAGAACCGCCGACGTTATCGGTTGAGCCCTGTGCGCCGGAGGTATCCTGTCCGTCATTTCCGACCTTGCAGGAACACAAAAGCACGAGAGTACATATTAAAACCGTTAATAGAAGCGTTGTTCTTCTCATTTTATATCCTTCTTCCATAATGTTAAAGCATGCAGCTCACAGTTATGCGGGACTGTCACTCATATAAAGCTCAAGCACACCGCCTGCCATCATATCTCTGACGCTGAAGCTATAGTTCTTAATTTCTCTGCCGCACAAAAGAGCTTTTTTCACATAAATATGACTACTATAGTTGTCATAGACCTTGATTTCAAACTCTTTTCCGTTCATAAGCTTAAGGGTTGCTCCGTTATGAGAGGGAGTGCCGACCATCATTAAATCCTGGCCTGCCACGGGATGAATTCCAAGGAAGCTCCAGACGTATGCAGAGCTAAGCGCTCCCGAGTCGTTGTTGCCCGGCAGTCCACCCCGACCTAGTGTAAACATATACTTCTTTGCGGCAGATAACACCTCGCATACTCTGTCGTGCCTTCCCGCAAAGCTATATGCATAGGGTGCTTCCATGTCGCTCTCGTTATTGAAGCCCTCAAAGCTATGTATGCCGAAGCCGAGCGGATCAAGCTCGGGCAACGTCGATTGCTCGACAGGCTCGCGCGTAAAACCGAAGAAGCCGTCAAGGAGCGAAACGAATTTCTCCCTTCCGCAAAGCTTTACTCTTTCTTCCATATCGTGCTGAAGCCTGAAGGAGTAGTTGTAATTATCTCCCTCGTAGTAACGCGAGCCCTCACCGAGAAGCCCCGTCCCCTCGTCGTATACCCTTCGCCAGCCGGCAGCAAGGCTCTTGAAGCGATCGGCAGACTCAAGCATACCACACTCTCCTGCAATTTTTGCGACGGCAGAGAGCGCGTCGCATATATCAAGCACGTGAGTGAATCTCTCGGTAAGTCCGGTATTAAGGAAATCCGTGTGAGTTGAAAGGTCTGACTCAGCCACCCTCACTATTCTCTCGCCCGACACTCTGCCGCCCCTTAAGTAGTAGTCGGCAAGGCATATTTCGGTAAGCATTCTTGCCTGCTCGGGACAGTCGTTGTTTTCGGCAAGCGTCACGTTAATAGGAGAACGCTTGTATTTTTCAGTAAGAGTAAGCAACGTTTCGGCAATTCCCTCGCCTTCCTTCCCGTAGAGAGTGAATATCAGCGGGAGCGCCGTTTTATACATATCCCAGAGTGTGCCTAGGTCGTAATAAAACCTCCCGTCGGCTTTTTTGATATCGTAAAGGAAGCTCTCGCCTTCTCCCGAGGCGGGCTTTACAAGGCTGTGATAGAGATTTGAATAGAAGTTTTCGAGTAGCTCCACGTCATCGGTATCAATCTCTATTCTGCCGAGGTACTCCTCCCATATACGGGAAGCGTCTGCTCTCGCCTCGTCAAAGCTCCTATTATCCGCATCAAGCATTTTTTCAGCAGAATCGCAACTATCAAAGGAGATTGCCATACGAAGCACCGCATCACCGCCAACACAGAATGCCGCGCCAAATCGGCTCGTGGACTTTTTCTGTATATATTCCTTGTAGGAAATAGCAACGTAATCCTCCCAAAGGGTAGCCGAATCTGCCGCGGAAACCTCGGCGGCAAAGTAAAGAGGTATACCCTTGAAGGTTGCGTGGGCCGTTACCCTACTGTCAGATACCAAGGTAACTGCGCCGTCCGACGGCAGGTCATAATAGCGCCTGCCAAAATCGTTAAGCGCGGGAGAAAGACCGCAGTTTGCAAAGTCAATCCTGATTACCCCACCCTCCTTGAGAGTGTATCTGTGATAAGCAAGGCTACGCGACACAGTTCCCTCGAATTTTACACCCGAGGAAAGTGTTGCACTGTAGTATCCAGGCTCACCGCGCTCCTCGACTATCCGCTCGGAAATCGGAAGAAGCCCTTCCCTTACGGCAGAGGTAAGCGCGAAATTATAATAGGCGTGGATAGCGCCCGTTCCGCTGACGTGAAGATGACTGAAGCCGCTTACGGGAGCATCGAACTCTCTCGGCCTTCCGCAAGAGTTCGGGCGTCTGTTGCCATAGCCAGTAGGATAGCCGCCCGTATAGGCGCACACCGACATTTTACCAAACGGCAACACGGCAGCAGGGGTGGTGTTGCCGCACTGTGCCTTAACGAACAGCCACCTCGCAGCAACCCCCTCGGGGCGCGGCAAATCTATCGTATCACAACCGTGGAACACGTTTACATATTTTAACGGACTTTTCATATTTCACTCCAATTTACGCGGATATTGCAAACAATTATTAGCATTTTTATAAAATAGGTTGACATTGGATATAAATTTATGTTACAATAAGGTCACCAATTAAGAAAGGTAGGTTATGCTGATGAGTTCCTCTTATGTTCGCGAGGAGCGGGAGCTTTCCAAGCCCGAGCTCTCCAGGCGCGGCTTTGAGTTTTTCAGATACCGCGACCTTCCCGCGCATTTCCGCGCAGCAGACGTACATATTCACGATGCTATCGAATTCGTATATTTGAGAGCAGGTAGCGTAATTGTCAACGTTGACGACCGTGAAGAAAGGCTTTTGCCGGGGGACCTTATAATGTTCCGCTCCCGCGGAATTCACACTATGCGCACCGAGGAGTGCGAGGTGAACAGCTACTACACTTTGAAAATCCGCCCGAAGCTTATCGCCGATATTTCACCTAAGAACCTTGCG
This sequence comes from Clostridia bacterium, assembly GCA_017472305.1. Classification (GTDB taxonomy): domain Bacteria; phylum Bacillota; class Clostridia; order Oscillospirales; family CAG-272; genus UBA1740. The sequence continues at coordinate 11,819 of JAFUQP010000006.1, forward strand.
GCGGGCTTCTCCTTCCGTTTCAGCGCATATAGCGATAACCACAAATTCATCTGGCGAGGTGAGGAGATTGAGGGCTCGGATATTCTGAAGGGACTATCCTCGCTCATCGAGGAATACAAGAGCCCGAGTGAGCTTTCCGACCTAAACATGCTTATATCCGTCATAACCATTTTACGCGGGATTCTGACCGAGGATAAGGCGGGCGAGGGCGAATCGCAGGTTATTGATAAAATGTACGAGAGCATAATGTATATCAATACCCATTTCTCTGAGGACATCACTGCCGAGGGCATTGCCGAGAAGATGAATATGAGCTACAGCGCCTTCGCCAGAGCCTTCAAGCGCTCAACAGGCAAAAACTTCAAGGAATACCTCAATATGACAAGGACCAATCAGGCAGAACAGCTCCTTGCAAGCACTGATATGTCGGTTACTGACGTAGCAACGCACTGCGGCTACAACAACATCTCTTACTTCATCTCGATTTACAAGCGTTATAAGGGCAAAACACCTCTCGCCGAGAGAAAAAACTAACATTGCAAGCTACGCACCTTGCGAACATACAACTATCACATTACACTTATTACACTTAAATTATATCATAGTAAATAACCTGTAAACTATAATTTTTCTGCACAAAAATATCAATTTTCTTTCAAATAATATGCCAATTAATGTATATTTTTACTATATTGGAAAGATAATGCTATTATTAATTAATAGAAACCGGAGCAACAATTCTGAATGCTCCGCTCGCTTTTTTCAACAATCGCCGCGCCATTAACCGCTTATGATGCCCACGCATTATAATAGAATATAACCCATTCAATTTCTTTCTCCAAACCCCTTGACAAACCCCGTGCATTTTGATATAATATTATAGCGTTTTGGAGAGCTTTCCCTCTCAAAAACGCAAATTCGAGGCGTAGCGAAGGTGGTATCGCGCCAGTTTCGGGTCTCAATCACCACGCTCGGCGTAGAATTTTCGAGAAGAGCCGAAAGCCCCCACAAACACTGACTTTTTCGGCTCTCCCGAATGTCGAAAAATCATCAATTCCTCGGTCTGACCACATGTTTGACCACTTACAAAAAAATTCAATATTTTTACCATTTCGAGGTGTAGCGAAGGTGGTATCGCGCATCGTTCGGGACGATGAGATCGCAGGTTCGAGTCCTGTCACTTCGACCAAAAAACAGCCGAAAACAAGCCATTTTGACTTGTTTTCGGCTGTTTTTCT
>JAFUQP010000007.1 GCA_017472305.1 Clostridia bacterium
CAATGGTAGAATTCCAGCCTTCCAAGCTGGTCGCGTGGGTTCGATTCCCATCACTCGCTCCAAATGCGCCCTTAGCTCAGTGGATAGAGTGCCCGGCTACGAACCGGTAGGTCGAAGGTTCGAATCCTCCAGGGCGCGCCACAATAAAAACCACCCGAAATTCGGGTGGTTTTTATTGCTTATATAGGCTTTTTGTTATGTTGATTTCAGTTATTCTTTAAGGCGGATTTGGCACAAAGAACAACAGCTGTAGAACAACCGTACCGCCTTTTCTCTTTTCCTTCTTTTGTTAAATTTCAACATATTTTTTACGAAATATTTTTCGAAAAAACGAGCCCTAAGAGGTCAGCATCAGCTTTCCAAGTAAGGCTCGTTATTTCTTTTATTTAACTACAATGTTGATAATTTTGCCGGGAACAACGATTTCCTTTACCACGGTCTTATCGGCAAGCGCTGCGGCAATCTTCGCATCAGCCTTAGCCAAACCAAGAATATCGTCCTTCGATGCATTCTTATCGACGGTTACGACACCGCGAACCTTGCCGTTAATCTGAACGGGCATCTCGCAAACGTCGTCGCCGCACTTCGACTCGTCATATTCGGGCCACTTGGCAAGCGAAACAAGTCCCTTACCGCCAAGAGTCTCATAAACCTCCTCTGCTACGTGAGGCGCGAAGGGCGAAAGCACGGTTGCAAGCGTCTTAAGCTCGTCCCTCGTAATCTTACCAACCTCGTAGACGGTGTTTATCATTGCCATCATAGCGGCAATTGCGGTATTGAACTTCATTGAGTCGATATCAGAGGTAACCTTCTTAATAAGCTTGTTGATATGCTTTTCAAGCTCGGGGGTTGTGCCCTCGCCCTTCGCCATATCAAGAAGGTTCATAAATCTCTCAAGGAATCTCTTGCAGCCCTTGATGGACTGGGGATTCCAGGGCGCTGCCTGCTCAAAGTCGCCTATGAACATCTCGTAGAGGCGCATAGTATCCGCACCGTAATCGTTAACGATATCGTCGGGGTTAACGACGTTTCCGCGCGACTTAGACATCTTCTCGCCGTTCTCGCCGAGAATCATACCGTGGCTCGTACGCTTTGCGTAGGGCTCGTCGCAAGGAAGAGTCTTGATATCGTAGAGGAACTTCGACCAGAATCTGGAATAAAGAAGGTGGAGTGTCGTGTGCTCCATACCGCCGTTGTACCAGTCAACGGGCATCCAGTATTTAAGTGCCTCGGGAGAAGCAAGAGCCTCGGTGTTGTGGGGGTCGCAGTAGCGAAGGAAGTACCAAGACGAGCCTGCCCACTGGGGCATAGTGTCGGTTTCACGCTTTGCTCTGCCGCCGCACCTCGGGCAGGAGCAGTTAACCCAATCGGTCATAAGAGAGAGAGGCGACTCACCGTTTTCGGTGGGCTCGTAGGAGTCAACCTCGGGAAGAGTAAGAGGAAGCTGCTCCTCGGGAATTGCGACCCAACCGCACTTCTCGCACTCAACGAGAGGAATAGGCTCGCCCCAATATCTCTGACGTGAGAATACCCAGTCACGGAGTTTGAAGTTTACGCGCTCGTTACCGATGCCGTTCTGCTCAAGGAACTCAATCATCTTAGCCTTTGCGTCCTCGACCTCAAGTCCGTCAAGGAAGCCGGAGTTGCAGAGCTTACCTGTTTCCACGTCTGTAAATGCCGCCTCTTCAACGTTTCCGCCTGCAACGACCTCGATAATCGGAAGTCCGAACTTCTTAGCAAATTCCCAGTCACGCTCGTCGTGCGCGGGTACTGCCATAATAGCGCCCGTGCCGTAGCCTGCAAGCACGTAGTCGGAAATGAAGATAGGAATTTCCTTGCCGTTTGCGGGGTTGATAGCGCGCACGCCCTTAAGCTCAACGCCGGTCTTTTCCTTAACGAGCTCTGTTCTCTCAAAGTCAGACTTCTTTGCCGCAAGTGCCTTATACGCCTCAATTTCGTCGTAATTTGTAAGCAATTCTTTCCATTTTGCAACATATTCGTGCTCGGGAGCGATTACCATATAGGTTGCGCCGAAGAGAGTGTCGCATCTTGTGGTATATACTCTCAGGCTGTCGCCTGCGGTAGTCTTGAAGTCAATTTCAGCACCCTTCGACTTACCTATCCAGTTAATCTGCTGTGTCTTTACTCTCTCGATAAAGTCAAGTCCCGAAAGTCCCGAGATAAGTCTGTCGGCATACTCTGTAATCTTGAGCATCCACTGGCTCTTTACCTTTCTGATAACCGCGGAGCCGCATCTCTCGCAAACGCCGTTAACAACCTCCTCGTTTGCAAGAACGACCTTACAAGAGGTACAGAAGTTAACCGCCATCTCCTTCTTATACGCAAGTCCCTCCTTGAAGAGCTGAATGAATATCCACTGCGTCCACTTGTAATAATCGGGGTCGGTGGTATTGATTTCTCTCGACCAGTCGAAGGAAAGACCGAGCGCCTTAAGCTGTGACTTGAAGCGAGCAACGTTTCTTTCGGTAACTATTCTCGGGTGAATTTTATTCTTGATGGCATAGTTCTCGGTAGGAAGACCGAAGGCGTCCCAGCCCATGGGGAAAAGAACGTTATAGCCCTGCATTCTCTTCTTTCTTGAAACGATATCAAGAGCAGTATAAGGACGGGGGTGTCCTACGTGAAGTCCCTGTCCTGAGGGATAGGGGAACTCAACGAGCGAGTAATACTTGGGAAGAGTGAAGTCCTGCTTTGCTTCAAACGCATGCGCGTCGTCCCATCTCTGTTGCCACTTTTTTTCAATTGACTTATAATCGTAGAGCATTTTATTTATTCCTTTGCGTTATTTATTTCAAATTTTTTATCAACCTCGCACACAAGCTCGGATATATCAAGCTCGCTCTCCTCGGGCAAATGTCTGTCAAAGTTATAAAACTCGCGCGAGGGCTTATCGAATACGTTGACTATAACGTCGCCGTAGTCAACAAGCAGCCAGGAGTTGCCTGCCCTTCCCTCAATTCGAAGCGGACGTCTGTCACGCTCCTCGGTGTATTCCGCAACATCGTCGGCGAGCGCCGAAACCTGCGTCCCCGAGCGACCCGTTACGTTTACGTAGAAATCGGTAACGCTCGTTTTCTCTCTTACGTCAAAGAGCTTGACGTTCTGTGCCTTTTTCTCGAGAAGAAGCTTTGTTATTTCCTTTGCAAGCTCCTCTGCCGAGACGTCCTTTAAGCTAATCATATTTTCCATTTTATTTCCTCTTGATAAGGCATAGGCTCTCTTGAAAGAAAGGCGTTCCTTGTTTCTACCGTTCTTGGGTGAAGAAACCTTTGCCGATTTATAACGTAGGTAATTGTGTAATCGAGAATTTCTCTCGTTATACGGTGTAGATGCATAATACATTCCTCACTGTCGCGGGAAGCTTCGAGCGCAGAGAAAAGAGCTTCTCTTGCCCTTATGCAGTCGCCGTACGCCCTGCCCGCCTCAACGTAGTCAGCAACGAATATTATCTCGTCGAACAGCGACATATCGGGGGAGCCGACGGTGTGATTTCTGACCGCGGAAAGTACATCCCTGTCAGCATACTCGGGAAAGTCGCGCAGAATTACGTAGGGTGCCGCAAGAGAATGATGCGCTGCCTCGCATATAAGGTCACTGTCGGAATAATCAGTGTGATTTCTGATTATCTCGAGAGCCTCTCTCGTGTCAAGCTCCTTTGCAACGTCGTGAAGAAGCGCCGCCGCAATAATTCCGTCGCGACAGTCGGCAAGGCAATACGAGGCAATTCTGTCGGCAGCCTCGGCAACACCGAGCGTATGCCTGTATCTTTTCTCGGACATTCTTTCGGCTACAGCGCTCAAGAGTGGCTTGAATTTATCGGGAAAATTCATTTATACAGCCCCCTTTTCTTTATATATCCGAGAACATCGCTCGGCAGAACCGAAGCACAGTCCGCGTCGTTTGTCAGAAGCCTTCGTATTTCGCTAGATGAAATCTCTGTTACTGTGTGGTCGATTTTTTGAGGCTCCCTGCCGAATTTTTCGCGGTATTCCGAAATTTTAGCAGCGATTTCCCCGTCGAGCTCCCTGTCGGACTCTCGCCTGACGTAGCAAAGCGTGCATAAATCGAGAATTCTCTCGGGATTCTTCCACCTGTCGAAGGATAGGAGCATATCGGTGCCGATAAGGAAATACAAATCGTCCCCGGACTTTGATAGCTCCTCGAGCGTTTCGTAGGTGTAGCTCTTACCGCCACGCTTGATTTCGATATCCGAAACCTCTGCAACAGGAATATCACGAAAGGCAAGCTTGCACATCTCGAGCCGTTCCTCGCACGAGGCCTCCTCCGAAAACTCCTTATGCGGCGGAATAAAGGTAGGAATAATCAGAAGCTTATCAAGCTTCATTGACTCTGCAAAGCTTCTTGCAGCATTTACGTGACCGCTATGTGGCGGACTGAAGGTTCCGCCGTATATACCCAGTCGCATTTGTGTCTCCGTTAAATTTCGATTTTCTTTTTCTTCTTTGAGGGCTTATAGAGGACGAATCGAGTGCCAACGCAGGATACAACGTCGCAGTCTATCGCCTCGGCAATAACCGCCGCCGCTTCCTTTGCGGTATATCCGCTGTTGTCAAGCACGCGCGCCTTGATAAGCTCCCTTGCCTCGAGTGCGTTTTCGAGCTGGCGGCAGAGCTCCTCTGTGATACCGCCCTTTCCAATCTGGAAAATGGTATCGAGGCTCTGCGAAAGCGCCCTGAGCGCCGCTCTCTGTTTACTTGTTAACATTTATTCTCCATTCTGCCGCCAAAGAGCGGCTAAAAGCCTCACAAATTATTCAAACAGCGCCCCTGCAAAGTCCTCGGCATCGAAGGGCTTCATATCGTCAATCTGCTCTCCTACTCCGATAAACTTTACGGGAATACCAAGCTCCTTGCGGATAGATAGGACGATACCGCCCTTTGCCGTTCCGTCGAGCTTTGTGAGAACGAGTCCCGTGATTTTAGAGGCCTCCTTGAATTCCTTTGCCTGCATTACGGCATTCTGCCCCGTCGTCGCATCGAGAACGAGGAGAGTTTCCTTTGCCGCATCGGGGAGCTCGCGTGAGATTACTCTGTCAATCTTTGCAAGCTCGTCCATAAGATTTTTCTTGTTGTGCAGTCTTCCAGCGGTGTCAATTATAAGCACGTCAGCTGACTTGCTCTTTGCCGATGAAATAGCGTCAAATACGACCGATGCGGGGTCTGCGCCCGCGCCCTGCTTGACGATATCAACTCCTGCGCGCTCGCACCAAACGGTAAGCTGCTCTGCCGCCGCGGCTCTGAACGTATCTGCAGCCGCAACGACAACCTTTTTGCCCTGTGACTTAAGCTCTGCGGAAATTTTACCTATAGAGGTGGTCTTTCCAACGCCGTTTACACCGATAACGAGAATAACCGAGGGCTTTGTCGAAAGATTGAGAGGCTCGTGCTCGCCTATCATATTGCGAAGAATTGCATAAAGCTCGCGCTTTATGTCGGCGCCGTCCTTAAGCCTTTTATCTCTCGTGATTTCGCGAAGCTCGTCAAGGATTTCCTCGGTGGTATTTACACCGATATCCGCGGATATCAGAAGCTCCTCGAGCTCGTCGAATAAATCCTCGTCTATTTTGACGAATTTTTTCATAAGCTCATCGATTTTACCGACTATTGCGCTTTTTGTCTTGAATAGACCCGCCTTGAGTTTGTCAAAGAACCCCATCAAGTAACTCCTTCTGTTTTCCTTCGATTTCATTTACGTTAAGCTCGATTGCCTGCGAAATACCTCTTTGAGGCATCGTGACACCGTAGAGCCTGTCGCCGATTTCCATAGTTCCTCGGCGGTGCGTGATAAGTATAAACTGCGTTCCGTCGCCGAAGCGCTTGATGTATTCGCCAAAGCGGAATACGTTGACCTCGTCAAGCGCTGCCTCAATCTCGTCGAGAATACAGAAGGGCGTGGGATTGACCTTAAGTATCGCGAACAGAAGAGCAATTGCGACAAAGGACTGCTCACCACCCGAAAGAAGCGAAAGATTTTTGATAATCTTGCCGGGAGGCGCCGCCTTGATTTCTATTCCCGAGGTAAGTACGTCCTCGGGGTCGGTCAGCGACAGCTCTGCGTTACCACCGCCGAACAGCTCCTTGAAGGTGATGCCGAAGTTCTTGTTTATAGCCTCAAATGCGTCAACGAAGCTAACGCGCATCTCGTTCTCGAGCCTGGAAATTATGTCCGTAAGCTCGTCATAGGAGCTTGTGAGGTCAACGAACTGCGTGTTAAGCGCATCGTATCTCGTCTTGACCTCTGCATACTCGTCGATAGCACCCGGGTTGTAGTTTCCGAGAGCGCGGAGCTTTGCGCGGCAGGAGCTTCTGTGCTGCTCTATCTCGTCGTGGTTTTCCTCCGTTACTGCAGGATATCCAAATCCGATGGCATCCTCGTAGGTTATCTCATAGTCGTCCCAGAGCTGCGAGCCAAGCTTATCCTGGCGCTCCTCAAGGTGAGAAAGTCTGTTTTCGTTCTTGATAACCGCCTCATATGCAAGCTGCCTTGAGCTGGATTTCTCTCGCATTTTAATGCGTATTGATGCCATCTCCTGGTCGAATTCGTCGTTACCTGCCTCGACCTCCGCACGCTTCTGCCTTAGGTTATCTATCTCTTTTTGAAGATTATCAAGCTCGTTTACACTGTCGCTCTTGGTTTTGTCGATGTTCTTTCTCTTTTCCTCAAGCTCGAGAATTCTCGCCCTCTGCTGCTCTACGTCAGAGCAAAGCTCGGCAATTCTCAAATCAACGCTCTCAATAAGAAGGTCTACGCTCTCGACGTCCTTTTTCGCCTCTGCCGAAAGGATATACTCGTCGTTAGCCTTGGAGTTAAGCTCGTCAACCTTTTCGTCAAGAACGCCCTGCTCCTCGCTTTTCTTTACGCGGAACTCCTTAAGCGCCGCAATTCTCTCGTTTGCCGCGGCGTAGTCTTCCTTAAGCGAGAGAAGCTCTGTGTCTGCCCGCTCGTTTTCTCCTGCGAGAGAGGTGAGGTCTGACTTAAGTCTTTCTACTATTTCTCTGTTAGCATCGTACTTTGCGTTAGCGTTATCAAGTGCCGCAAACTGCGAGCGAGAGAGCGAAAGAAGGAATTCCTTATCCTGCGTAGCCTCTGCAAGGCGCTCCTTTGCGTCCTTGATTTCACCGTCGGTCGAGCTCATTTTCTTCTCGAGCGACTTAATATCCTTGTCAAGCGCTGCCGCGCGTGTCTTAAGCTCGCTGACGGTGTTAAGGCGCGAGAGAATTCCGCTGTCGCGCTTTGCGCTACCGCCTGTAAACGCACCGCCTGCGTTGATTATCTGTCCGTCAAGCGTTACGAGCTTAACCTTGTATTTAAGTCTTTTTGCAGCATCTGCCGCACTGTCGATATTATCAAATACAACGGTACGGAGAAGAAGCCACTCAACAATGCCCTTATACTCTGCATCGGTAGTCACGAGAGTATCAGCTCTGCCAACGTAGCCCGAGAGCTTCTTTGCCTCTCTTATCTCGTCGGTTTCGGTTGCCGACTTGATTGCCGTTATAGGATAGAAGGTCGCCCTGCCCGCGCCCTCACGCTTCAGTGCTCGGATAGCAGCCTTTGCGGTATCCTCGTTATCAACTACGATATTCTGAAGACTGGAGCCGAGTGCGGTTTCGACCGCGGTAATATATTTTTTGTCAACCTTAATAAGCGAGGAAAGCGGACCGTGTATTTTGCCGTGACCGCTAAGATTGCCAGCCGAATACTCGCGCATAACGAACTTAATGCTCTCGGCATAGCCCTCAAAGTGGTCGTTCATTCTCGTGAGAGCGTCAGCCCTTTCAACAAGGGTGTCATGCTCAACTCGCTTGGAATTAAGCTCTGCCGTTATGCTCTCTCGCTCGGTAAGAAGCTTTTCGAGGGCTGAATTTGACCCGTCAATAATTTGCTCCTTCTCAGAAATACTCTTCTTGAAGCCCTCTGTGCTCTTGTCACACCGCTCTGCCTCAAGACGAAGCTCCTCACCCTCTTTTTCGTACTTCTCTATTTCAGCCTCAACTGCCGCGCTCTTGCTTGTACCTGTGAGCTTCGCGTTATCGAGAACGTCCATACGAACCTTGATTGCCGTTGCGGTGTTCTCCTCAACGGTCAGCTCGTCAAGCGCCTCCTCTAGCTCTCTGCGAAGCTTTTCAACCTCGACTGAGAGCTTCTGTGCCGCCGAAAGCAGCTCAAGCCTTGCGTCCTGATGAGCCACGAGCTTTCTTTCGTGCTCACTCCTCTTCTCGGTATGCTCCGACTTGATTTTCTCCTGCTGCTTCTTTGCGTCCTCAAGCTCGGAAATTCTGGTTTTCGATGCCTCGATAAGCTCTGCGGAGTGCGAGAAATTACTCTCGGCAACTCTTAATTCGTTATCTATCGTGTGAAGACGGTCGGTGGCAGTCCTGATATCCTCAAGAAGCTTTTCGGAATAGGCTCTGCTCGCCTGCGCCTTGTTATAAAGGTTCTCGTTCTGTGCCTCGAGGTCGGAGATTAGCTGGTCTATAATTTCAAGCTCGTTCTGCGAGAGCTTAAGATTATTCCTTGCAAGCTCGATGTCCTCGCGGATTTTCTTCGTATCAAAAAGCCAGAGAGAAACGTCTGCGCGCTTCTTCTCCTCATAGAGCGCAAGACCGCGCCGCGCCTTCTCCGCCTCACGCTCAAGGGGACCTACTCGGCCCTCAAGCTCTGCAAGAATATCCTTGACTCGGTCAAGGTTGTCCTGCGTTTGCTTAAGCTTACGCTCCGACTCCTCTTTTCTGTGGCGGTACTTGGCAATTCCCGCAGCCTCCTCGAAAATGCTTCTGCGCTCATCGCTCTTCTTCGAGATAATCTCTGCAATCTTACCCTGACCGATTATCGAATAGCCCTCACGGCCGACACCGGTATTCATAAAGAGCTCGTATATGTCGCGAAGCCTTTTGGGCTGCTTATTTATCAGGTATTCACTCTCTCCCGTACGGAAATATCTGCGGGTTACAACCACCTCGTCAAACTCCGAGTCAAGTCTGTTCTCGGGGTCGGAGTTATCGAAGGTAACCGAAACCTCGGCAAAGCCCATAGGCCGCCTGTCGTCAGTTCCGCCGAAGATAACGTCCTCCATCTTCGTTCCTCGGATATTACGGCTCGAAAGCTCACCGAGAACCCAACGCATAGCGTCCGAAATATTCGATTTTCCGCTTCCGTTAGGTCCGACGATAACGGTAGCGCCTCGCTCAAACGAGAGAACCGTTCTGTTCGGGAAGGATTTGAAGCCGTGGAGCTCAAGAGATTTTAAATACATTTTATTTCCCCTGTTCTATATTGACCGAGAATGTCTTTATTCCGTCCGACTCCAGAAAGTCGACGCGTGACACTCCGAGTATCTCTTTTATAAGTGTTTTGTTTCGTTTTCTTTGTCCGATAGCCTTCGAAAGCTCGCCCTTGGCTACCCTGACCTTTAATATATCATTATTTTTAAATTTGATTTTTTTCGCTTCTTCAAGTATGATTTTTCTATAGAGTGCCGAATAAGCAAGCTCTCCGAGCGCCGGGTGATTTGGCCCTGCAAAATAGGTTTCTTTGTCCGAGAGATTTTCGCTCGCGCAAAGTCCGAGCCGTATTACGGGCACACCCGCGCGTAAAAAGCAAAGTAGCACCTCCGCAGACCTCTCGGCAGCCTCGTCCTCTGTCAAGGGCATATATTCTCCGCACTCTGCCATAGAGCAAAGCTCGGTGTCGCGGAATACAACCGTCGGATAAATTCTTGCAAAGTCAGCCCCCGAGGAAACAATAAACTCCGCCGTTCTGATTTCATCTTCAAGAGATGCGCCCGGCAGTCCTATCATCATCTGTCCGACGAGCGTAAAGCCGCCCTCAACAATAAGCTTGCACGCGCGCCTCTCGTCCTCGAAGGTGTGTCCGCGCTTTGAAAGTGCAAGAACTCTGTCGGAGCTTGACTGAAGTCCAAGCTCAATAACCTTTACGCCGTAGCGACCGAGAATATCCAGAATTTCCTCTGAAATATAATCGGGACGGGTTGAGCATCTTATGGATTTTACGCGCCCTTCTTTGATATAGGAGTAGGCAATTTCAAGAAGCTCTACCATAAGTGAACGGTCAATTCCCGTAAAAGAGCCGCCAAAGAAGGCAATCTCGACCTCGTCGTCGGGACTCACCGTTGAAAGCGAGTCCTCGATAATGTCCCTGACCCTTGAAATGTCAAAATCAACAGTTCCCGAAATAGTTCTCTGATTACAGAACACGCACTGATTGGGACAGCCGAGATGCGGAATAAATATAGGAATGTTTATATGCCTCATAGCGAATACCCGAACAGAAGAAGTGCTGCGCGCGCGGCGCTCATTTCGGCATCCTTCTTGTTCTTTGCAGTTCCCCTGCCCACCTCATTGTCGTTAACGAAGGCGGCAACGGTATATTCCTTATCGTGCTCGGGCCCCACCTCGGAGATTACCCGATACTCGAGTATTACACTTCCGTCCTGCTCTGATAGCTGCTGAAGCATGGTTTTATAGTCTGTTCTCTGATTTATAGCTCCAAGCTCCAGAACAGGTCCGAGCAGCCTGAGTATAACCTCTGTATACTCGGTCGAGCCGCGCTCCTTGCAATCGAGATATATAGCCGCAATCAGCGCCTCCATAGCATCAGCAAGCACCTTTGGGCGACGGCGGCAGCCGTTCTGCTCCTCACCAAAGCCAATATTGATAAATTCTCCGAGCGAGAGGCTCTCCGCTACCGAAAACAGCGTTTTTTCGCAGACTATAGCCTGCCTTTGCTTTGTCAGCGCACCCTCGCGGTGCCTCGAGTAGCTGTTATAGAGGTATTCCGAAACAACAATTTCAAGAACAGCGTCGCCGAGGAACTCAAGGCGCTCGTTTGATTCCGCCTTAATTCCCCTAGTACGCATTTCATTCGTGTAGGAGGAATGAGTAAGAGCTGTATCGAGGTAAGCGGTGTTATTAAATTTGTAGCCGATTTTCTCGGCAAGAAGCATCGAGTCCCTTCCTATAGCCATACCAATTCTCCAAAGAGTAATCAGATTTCGCCGCTTTGGTAAGCCTTCTCGGCATCGGCGATAAGCTTCTTATCGTCATAGTCGGCAGCGAAAACGGTTATGTCGTTATTTATTCCTGTTTCAACGAAGAAAATCGCCTGTCTTACGGCATTCTTGATAGCCTTCGCATCAGAGGAGCCGTGCGCCTTGATTACAGGCTTCTGAATACCGAGAAGCGGTGCGCCGCCGTGCTCCGAGGCATCGAAGCGGTGCTTCATATCCTTGATTTTCTCCTTCATGGTAAGGGTTGAAACCTTGGTAACGAGGTTAGTTTTAAGAACGTCCTTAAGAGTACCCATAAGGAATTTACCCATTCCCTCAACACTCTTTAAAAGAATGTTACCGGTAAATCCGTCGGTAACCAGCACGTCGCAAACACCGAAGGGAACCTCCTTTGCCTCGACGTTTCCGACGAAGTTAAGTCCGCACTCCGAGAGAAGCTGATAGGACTCGGTCTGTAGCGCGTTACCCTTGTTGTACTCGGTACCGTTGTTAAGCTGTCCGATTTTCGGACGGTCGATGTCGTATATTTTCTCCATATACTTCGCGCCCATAAACGCAAACTGACAGATGTTATCCGAGGTAACGGTCAGGTTTGCGCCCGAGTCCATAAGAAGAACAGGGGTGGAAAGCGGAAGAATTGAAGCAATTGCGGCTCTGTTAATACCGGGAATTCGCCTTACTATGATGGTTGCGCCTGTAATAAGCGCACCTGTGTTTCCCGCGCTGACGAATGCGTCAACCTCCCCCTTGGAGAGAGCCTTGAAGCCGACACCCATAGAGGAGTCGCGCTTATCTCTTACAACCGAAAGCGGGCTGTCCTCCATCGTAATAACCGACGGAGCGTTTATGATTTCCATACCCGCAATATTAATCTCGTTTTTAACGGCAATATCGGATATAACGTTCTCGTCGCCGACGAGCATTATCGTATGGTCCTTGAATTCTCTTGCCGCCCATTCTGCGCCCTTAAGTATTTCAAGAGGAGCGTTATCTCCGCTCATAGCGTCAATCAGTATTTTCATTTGTGTGAGAATTACCGTATCGCTCCTTTATGATAGCGAGCGAGCGTTCTGCATACGCCTCGTTACGGTATTTCTTTCCTCCTTTTACCTTTTTATCAAGGGGTGCTATTATTCCGAAGTTTGCGTTCATAGGCTGGAAGGACGAGCCGATGCCGCCCTCGCTTACGTAATGCGCCAGCGCTCCGATTTGGGTTTCCTTAGGGAAAACCGCCGAAGGCTCGCCAAGAGCAAGCAGTGCCGCGTTCAGTCCGGCAACAAAGCCCGACGAGGTTGACTCGATATATCCCTCAACTCCCGTCATCTGTCCGGCAAAGAACAACCCTTCTCTGCCTTTTACAGAATAGGTGGGGGTTAAGAAGCCCGGTGAATTAAGATAGGTATTCCTATGCATTACTCCGTATCTGAAAAACTCGGCATTTTCAAGTCCCGGAATCATTCCGAAGACTCTCCTCTGCTCGGGGAAGGTCAGGTGCGTCTGGAAGCCGACAAGGTTATACATAGTTCCCTCGCGGTTCTCGCGGCGAAGCTGAACCGTCGCGTAGGCGTCCTCGCCGGTCTCGGGAAGCGGAAGTCCGACAGGCTTCATCGGTCCGAAGCGAAGGGTGTCGTAGCCCCTCTTTGCCATAACCTCAACCGGCATACAGCCCTCAAAGACCTTAAGGTCCTCCTGAAGCTCTCTGTCAAATGCCTTAAGCGGCGCGCACTCGGCAGAAATAAGCGCCTCGTAGAACGCGTCGTACTGCTCCTTTGTCATAGGGCAGTTAAGATAGTCCTCGGCATCTCCCTTGCCATATCTTGAAGCAAAGAAGGCAACCTCGGTATTTATACTCGAAAAATCAACGATAGGCGCTGCCGCATCGAAGAAATGAAGCTCGTCGCCGCCCGTAAGCTCGGAAATGCTCCTCGAGAGTGCCTCCGACGTAAGGGGACCCGAGGCAACTACTACTATTCCTTCAGTGGGAATTTCGGTTATTTCCTCGTTTATTACGGTGATTTTCGGGTGATTTCTGATTTTTTCGGTTATATAATTACTGAAAGCCTCGCGGTTTACGGCAAGCGCCGCGCCTGCGGGCACGCGTGACTGATATGCCGCCTCCATAATCAGAGAGCCGAGAAGCGACAGCTCCTCTTTTAAAAGTCCTACGGCATTTGAGAGCTGTATCGAGCGAAGCGAATTTGAGCAGACCAGCTCAGCAAAGCCCTCGCTGTGATGTGCGGGGCTGAAGCGCTTCGGCTTCATTTCATAGAGAGTAACCTCTACTCCGCGCTCTGCCGCCTGCCACGCCGCCTCACAGCCTGCAAGACCTGCACCTATGACGGTTATTTTCTTATTCATCACTCTATCACCGTCATTTCCTCGTCGCGCTTATAGGAGCAGTCGCGCTCCTTGCATATTACAGCCTTACGGCTCTTTCTGTAGTAGAGCATACTGCCGCAATCGGGGCAGCTCTCCGACAGAGGCATATCCCACGAGGAGAAATCGCACTCGGGATATTTTTCACAGCTGTAAAATACCATTTTGCCCTTGCCGTGTCTTGCCACGATTTTCGAGGAGCAGATAGGACAGCTTGCTCCTGTGTCGGTTACCTTCTGCTTTGTAAAGCTGCAGCGCGGATAATCCGAGCAGGCGTAGAATGCGCCGTATCTTCCCTGTCTTACGACCATCTCAGAGCCGCACTTTTCGCACTTGAAGCCTGCAAGCGTCGGCTCCTTTGCTTCGCTTTGCTCAAGGAGCTTGCCGGACTTATCGATAGCCTTCGTGTTCTTACAGTCGGGATATCCCGGGCAGGCAAGGAACTTTCCGTATCTGCCGTTCTTATATACCATTTTTCTGCCGCATCTTTCGCAGACGACATCGCTCTCCTCTTGGGGAACCGAGAACTCTGCCTTGTTCTCGCTGCTCAAGGCACGCTCAACGTCGTCCTTGAATTTGCCGTAGAACT
This sequence comes from Clostridia bacterium, assembly GCA_017472305.1. Taxonomy (GTDB): domain Bacteria; phylum Bacillota; class Clostridia; order Oscillospirales; family CAG-272; genus UBA1740. The sequence continues at coordinate 14,037 of JAFUQP010000007.1, forward strand.
CGCCGAGAACGCCGACTGCGGTATTCTCGCCGTGCTCGATAGAGTCGAGCTTGCTTTCCATTGATGCAGTAAACTCATAATCTATAATCTCGGGGAAATTCTTACGCATAAAGTTCGTAGTAACCTCGCCGAGAGGAGTTGCAACGAGAGCCTTGCCCTCGCGCTTTACGTATTCTCTTGAAAGAATTATCGAGATAATAGGCGCATAGGTAGACGGTCTGCCTATTCCGTTTTCCTCAAGGAACTTGATAAGCGATGCCTCGGTGTATCTCTGCGGGGGCTCGGTAAAGTGCTGTGCCTTCTTAAGTTCAAGGGTTGTGAGCGCCTCGCCCTTCTTAAGAGCAGGAAGAGCCTCGAGTGAGCCCTCGCTCTCCTCGTCGTCGGGAAGGTGGTCGCCGTCAAACACCGACATATATCCGCGGAAGGCTATGACGTAGCCGCCCGTCTTGAACAGGTAGCCCGCGCACTCAATATCAGCCGCAACCGTATCAAGAATCGCCGACTCCATCTGGCTTGCAACGAATCTCTCCCAAATAAGCTTATAAAGCTTATACTGGTCGGTGGAAAGAAGCTTCTTAATGCTCCTCGGCTGAATAGTGACAGTCGAGGGTCTGATAGCCTCGTGCGCGTCCTGCGCCGACTGGCTCGTTTTGAAGCTGCGCTGATTTTTCGGAAGATATTCCTCGCCGAAATTCTCCCTGATATATTCAGAGCAGGCTTCCTTTGCGATAGGAGCAATTCTCGTCGAGTCGGTACGCATATAAGTGATAAGACCCTGCACGCCGCCGAATTCAGAGCCGAGGTTAAGTCCGTCGTAGAGCTCTTGGGCAACCTTCATAGTCTTCTGCGCCTGGAAGCCAAGCTGACGCGAAGCCTCCTGCTGAAGAGTTGAGGTCGTGAAGGGGGGCGCGGGCTGCTTATACTTCTTGGTGTGCTTGACGGAAGCAACCTTGAAGCTACCCGCGGAGAGTGCCGACTCAATAGTGAGAGCCTCGCTTTCCGAGGAAATTTTAGTCTTTCCCGTACCGTCACCGAAGAAGCGAGCGATAACCTTATCTCCCTTCTTCGTGGAAAGTGATGCCTCTACTGTCCAGTATTCCTGCGGCACGAAGGCGCGGATTTCTTCCTCGCGCTCGGTGATAATTCTTGCGGCAACAGACTGCACTCTGCCGCCCGACAAACCGCTCTTAAGGTTCTTCCAGAGCACCTCGGAGAGCTTGAATCCCACTATTCTGTCAAGAATTCTTCTTGCCTGCTGGGAATTAACGAGGTCAAGATTGATTTTTCTCGGATTTTTTATAGATTCCTTAACGGCTGATTTGGTAATCTCGTTAAATGTCACTCGGCAGGCGCAGCTCTCGGGAATATCAAGCTGCTTTGCAATGTGCCAGGATATTGCCTCACCCTCGCGGTCGGGGTCGGTTGCGAGATATACCTTCGAGGCAAGCTTTGCCTCGCTCTTAAGCTCCTTGATAACGTCGCCTTTTCCGCGAATATTTATATAATGAGGCTCAAAATTATTGTCGATATCGATACCGAGGGTGCTCTTGGGAAGGTCCCTGACGTGTCCCTTTGATGCGACTACCTTGTAATTCGAGCCGAGATATCCTTTGATTGTGTTTGCCTTTGCAGGCGACTCAACTATAACAAGTATTGCCATATTTCATAGCGGCTCTGCCGCTGCCTTTCTAAATGGATTTGCGTTTGATTCTCTCGCCGGGCAGTCTTTCAATAAAGCCGCCCATCTCAAGCTTAAGAACCGATTTCATTACCTCGCGAAGCGTAAACTCACCGTCGACCAGCTCGTCAACAGCGCAATCGCCCTTCAGAGGAATGGATTTATAAATTTTAATCGCAGTTGCACCGAATCCTTCGTCGGGCACTCTTTCTTCTACAGCACTCGCGGTGCCCTTTTCGTCAGAAGCTACACCAAAAATCTCTTTCTCTGGAAAATGCTCGGGAAAGCTTGAAGTGCCGGCAGCGTCTGTAGACTCCGACTTTGCTCTTTTAGTCCGTTTGGGCGGAGAGAGAATCTCGTCGTTTGGGCAAAGCGCCGATACACAATATCTGTGCAGCGCCTCGTTCATATCAACAGGACACCTCTCGGTGAGCCTGAAGCGGTTGAGCATAGTACCGCACTGCGGCTCAAAATCGTTGATAATATCCTCTGCGGCGGTCAAGACCTTTGCGCCGTTCTTCAAAAGAAGCGTCGTTACCTCGGCATTCTTGCTGCCCACGTTTGCGGGCAGTGCGTAAACGGTGCGATTTTGCGCCATCGCGTGGCGCGCGGTTATAATCGAGCCGCTTTTCTCCCTGCCTTCAACAACGAAGGTTGCAGAACAGAGTCCTGATATTATCCTGTTTCTTCTCGGGAAATTATATTTCTTCGGCTTCGTGCCTGGTGCGTACTCGGTAATAACGCAGCCACATTTTACAATTTCACGCGCAAGGGTGAGATGTACCGCGGGATAGCATACGTCAATCCCCGAACCCAGCACCGCGACGGTAGCTCCTCCTGCCGCGAGTGCGCCCGCGTGAGCTACTCCGTCAATTCCTATAGCCATTCCCGAAACGACAATAGCGCCCGAAGACGCTAAATCGTAGGAAATTCTGAATGCAGAGCGCCTACCGTAATCGGATAACATACGCGTTCCGACTATGCTGACGAAAAATTCATTATCGAAGTCGGGGAGAGTGCCTCTGTAATAAAGAAGCACGGGCGGTGTGGGTATAGCCTTAAGCGACTTCGGAAAGGCTTCGCTGAAATAAGGGATAAGCCCAACCTTTTTCCTTGTGCAAAAGTCAAAAATCCTCTCTGCGCGCGAGAGGTCCTTGTTAATTAAAGCGCGCTTGTCGGTGGCATTGTGCCCGACTGTTCTTGAAAGCTCCTTATCGGGAGCATCGTATATTTCCTTTGCCGAGGAATATTTTTCGAGTAATCTCGGAAAGGTTGCACTGTCGGGAGTACAGGCAAGCGAAAGCCATATATCGTATATTATGTCATTCATAAAGCCTTCCTCCCATAAAAATCAAAGCTTGCTTTGCTCCCACATAAAGAGCGATGCTGCAACCGATGCGTTAAGCGACTCGGTTTTCTCGGAAATCGGGATATACACGCTTTTATCGCAGAGCTCGGATATCTCCCTTGCAATTCCGTGTCCCTCGTTTCCTATTACGATTATATCGCTTCTCTTCAGCTCAATTCCTGATAGCGGTACTGCGCTATCTGTCAGCTCTGCCGCAAGGACCCGTCTTTTTGATTTGTGAGCGTAAGCAATGAATGCCGAGAAATCCGAAACAGAGGTAATCTTAACCTTAAAGAGACTGCCCATAGCGCTTCTTACAGTCTTGGGATTATATACGTCGGCTGTATCCGAGCTGACTATTATATGCTCAACGCCGAAGGCAACCGCGCTTCTGATTACCGAGCCGAGATTTGAAGGGTCGCGAAGAGAATAAAGTGCCAATACTCTTTCATTCTCTGAAAAAATTACTTCATTATATATTATATCTATATTTGAGAAAAAGTCAAGATATTTTATTACGCTAATTACGCCCTGAGGGGCTTTTTCGGTAGAAATTTTTTCAAATGCCGTGCCCGACAGTATGAAAATATCAAGTGAGTCGGGCTCGCTTGCCGAACAAAGAGCTTTTATTTTCTCTATAACCGCCTCCGCCTTATCCTCCCTGATAAGAATTTTCGTCACGGGAAGGCGCGCCGAGAGAGCCTCGTAGGTGAGCTTCTCCCCCTCGGCGATAAAGCATTTTTCCGCCGCCCTGCCCTTCTTATCGGCAAGTGATGCCACAAGCTTGACGGTAGGGTTGTTTCTGCTCGTTATTACTTCCTTGTGTATAAACATTTTTCACTCCTTAAAGGTGGAAAATATAGCTGTTGTATCAAAAAAACAACCCTGTTTTTGAAGCTTCAGAAAACAGGGTGTGTTTAATATTAGAGAGCTGCCTTTGCCTTCTCGCAGATTGCTGCGAATGCTTCCTTATCGGAAACTGCAAGCTCAGCGAGCATCTTGCGGTTGAGGTCAATGCCTGCAACCTTAAGACCGTGCATAAGGGTGGAATAGTTCATTCCGCAAACCTTAGCCTGTGCAGAAATTCTGGTAATCCAGAGAGAACGGAAATCTCTCTTCTTAAGCTTACGGCCGGCGAAAGCATAGTTACCGCTCTTGAGAACGGCCTGCTTAGCCATCTTAAAATGCTTGGACTTTGCGCCCCAATAGCCCTTAGCAGCCTTGAGTACGCTCTTTCTTCTCTTGCGCGTCATCATAGCGCCCTTAACTCTTGCCATTTTATATCATCCTCCAAATTTTTCTTCGTTCGTTTCTTATTACTTCTGAATAAGAGTTCTGTAGGTAGGTGCAAAGCACTCGCTGAGAATCGCGCCCTTACGAAGGCCTCTCTTACGCTTTGCGGTCTTGATACCGAGATTGTGACGGTGGTTGTTGTGAGACATCTTGATTTTGCCGCTGCCGGTGAGAGAGAATCTCTTTGCGGAAGCCTTATGTGTCTTGATCTTGCCCATTTTTATTCTCCTTTTCTACTTGGGTTGCCCCTATTTTAAACTTAATTATTTCTTATCCTGCTTAACAGGGCTTAAAATAATCGACATAAATCTACCGTCGAGCACAGGCTTCTTCTCTGCTACGCCTGCATCGCGGCACGCATCCTCGAACTTGGCTATAACCTCTCTGCCAAGCTCCATATGCGACATTTCCCTGCCCTTGAAGCGAACGACTGCCTTAACCTTGTTACCCTCGCTAAGGAACTTCTTCGCGTGATTTACACGAGTGTCGAAGTCGTGCTGCTCAATTCTGCATGAGAGCTGGATTTCCTTAACCTTGACGATAACCTGCTTCTTCTTTGCCTCCTTCTCCTTCTTGTCACGCTCGAAGCAATACTTGCCGTAATCGATAGCGCGGCATACGGGAGGAGTTGCATTTGCGACGATAAGAACGAGGTCCACGCCTGCGTTGTAAGCATAAGCGCGTGCATCGTCGATTTTCATAACGCCGACCTGCTCGTTGTTTGCACCGATAACTCTTACCTCAGGATGCTTGATTTCCTCATTGATAGGCAAATCTCTACTGTTGTTCGGTTTAATGGCTTCGTACCTCCAAAAACAAAAAATGCATACGGAGAACTTCCGTACGCATAACCTACCTATTATACCTCTTGATATAAAGGAAATTATTAACCATACGCACCCCTGTGGTATGGTGAGAACGGAAATTCTGCTTCATCTGAAGATTTACTTCCCGTATATTATATCAGCAAGAACACCGTTTGTCAAGTGTTTTTTAAAAAAAATTCATTATTTTTCTTTCGGATTAACTAAAGCTGTCATTTCGACCTCTTTTTCACAAGTAAAAATCAATTTTCTCCTATTTTCACAAACTTTTGATAATAAAATTGTGAAAAATCCCATCTTTACAATTCCGCCCTCGTGATGTATAATTAAATAGCACGAACGAAAACCGTGCAGCCTGCCGAGCGCGAAGAGGCATCAAGCTTATGATGCATAACACAGAACGCTAGGCACCCGGGGCATTGCCAAGTGCAGGAATGGCAAGCCCTTTTTTCTTTTTCTTTTAAAATCTTTATTCAACTATTGAAATCTTAACTGAAATGTAGTAGAATATAGATTAGTAATTAATACAGGAGGTCACGATGAGCAGATTTACGCAAAGCACACCCGTAACAGAGCTTTCAGGTGTTGGCAAAACACGCGCCGAGCAGCTTAAGAAGCTCGGTATAGAAACCTTCGGCGACCTCGTTTACTATTTCCCGAGAGCCTACGAAAACCGCGGTGACACAAGGCTTCTGTCAAGCTGCACACCCGATACTACGGTTTCGCTTATACTCACGGTTGCAACTACCGTAAGAAGCGCTAATATCCGCCGCGGGCTGACTATATCGCGCTTCCGCGCCTTTGACGAATCCGGCTCTGTAGAAATAACCTTCTTTAACTCTCCCTACGTCAAGGACGTATTCACTGTCGGCGCGGATTTCCGCTTCTACGGCAAAATCACGCTTCAGAAGGGCAAGCCCGTTTTGACAAACCCGAAGTACGAGCCCATAATCGAGGGGCGTCCGCTTGCCGATTACGTTCCTATTTATTCTCTTACAGAGGGTATATCCTCAAAGCAGATTGATAAGCTGATATTTACCGCGATAAACGACGTTCTACCTTCAATTTGCGACCCCCTGCCCGACAGTCTAAGAATAAAATACAGCTTACCTACCCTCACCTACGCGCTGAAAAACGCGCATTTCCCCGAGGACGACAAGGCTCTCGAGAAGTCACTCTCAAGGCTAGCCTTTGACGAGATGCTTCTGTTCGGAATAGGCATCTCTATGTCTGCTATGAGGAAATCAAAGGGCGAGGGCATAAGGCTTTCCCCCTGCTCTCTTGAGCCTCTTACCTCGCTTTTGCCATACGAGCTGACCTCTGCACAGAAGGCGGCAATTAACGACGTATACCGAGATACCGTAATAGGCAAGGACGGCATTGTATCGCCTATGGCGAGAATTATTGTCGGCGACGTCGGCTGCGGTAAAACAGTTTGCGCCGAGGCGGCAATTTATATTGCGGCAAAATCGGGCTGCCAATCTGCCTTTATGGTTCCTACCGAGATACTCGCGCGTCAGCATTTTAAGGAAATATCCGATTTATTCTCCAAATTGGGAATAAGCACGGCTCTGCTTCTCGGCTCAACGGGTGTTGCCGAAAGACGCAGGATTTACAGAGGGATTGAAAGCGGCGAAATCGACGTCGTAGTTGGCACTCACGCCTTGCTTTCGGATAAGCTCAATTTCTGCAATCTCGGTCTGATTATTACAGACGAGCAGCACAGGTTCGGTGTCGCTCAAAGAGCCGCACTGAAGGAAAAATCGAAAAAGGCGCATCTTCTCGTAATGAGCGCAACCCCAATTCCCCGAACGCTTGCGCTGACTATGTACGGTGACCTTGACATTTCACGAATTACCGAAATGCCGAAGGGCAGACAGAGAGTTGACACATTTACGGTTGATGAGGGATACCGCGCAAGGCTTGACGATTTTATAAGAAAGCAGGTAATGCTTGGCGGTCAGTGCTATATAGTTTGCCCCGCGATTGAAGCACCCGAGAGTGACGGTGAGGTTGTCGCCGAGCGCATAGGCGAGCTTGTTGACATCGGGCGTCTTAATCTCAAAAACGTAACCGATTACGCAAAGGAGCTATCGAAAAGATTACCCGACATTCCTATTGGAGTACTGCACGGCAAAATGAAGCCTGCCGAAAAGGACGAGCTTATGTCGCGCTTCAAGTCGGGTGAAGTCAAGGTGCTGGTTTCAACGACGGTTATCGAGGTCGGAGTAAACGTACCGAACGCCTCACTTATGATTGTCGAAAACGCCGAGAGATACGGGCTTTCCCAGCTCCATCAGCTCAGAGGAAGGGTTGGAAGAGGCGAAAGAAAATCCTATTGCGTTCTCGTATCCGACCTGAATTCCCCTAAGGCGAAGGCTCGTCTTGACGTTATGAAAACAACCTACGACGGATTTGAAATCGCCGAGAAGGACCTTATGCTTCGCGGCCCCGGCGACCTATTTTCTTCAAATTCGGATATTAATTTAAGGCAGAGCGGCGGCTTCGAGTTTAAGTTTGCCTCGATGTGTAACGACTACGACCTCTTTGAGGCTGCATTCTCCTCTGCAAAGGCAATCGTTAGCTCCGACCCGACTCTCGAGTGCTCAGAGCATCTGCCGCTTCGAGGTGAGGTAGAAAGGCGTTTCTCCCTTTACGATAAAAACATCTCATAATTTTCGCTTCGTTAATTCTCAACAGTCCGGCAAGTAACATATATACCCTTGCGTACTTATTTCTATCCAAGTACCGAAAAGAACAATCCGAACAACCGAAAGGCAGATTATAATGAACAATAAGCCTCTGGCTGACAGAATGAGACCTACCTCATTTGACGAGGTTTGCGGACAGTCGCACCTCGTATCAAAGGGCGGAATTCTTCGCCGTCTTGTAGACAATAACAGAATACCGAATATGGTTTTCTTCGGTCCTCCCGGCACGGGCAAGACCACCGTTGCCAATATCATTGCAAAGACCTCGGGAATGCAGCTCTATAAGTTTAACGCGACAACAGCTTCTCTTTCCGACGTCAAGGACGTTATTTCCTCAACCGATAATATTTTCTCCGAAAACGGTACTCTTCTCTATCTTGACGAGATACAGTATTTCAATAAAAAGCAGCAGCAGTCACTGCTCGAATATATGGAAAACGGCAAGCTGACGCTGATTGCTTCAACGACCGAAAATCCATACTACTGCGTATATAACGCCCTTCTTTCGCGCTCCTCGGTATTCGAGTTCAAATCTGTTAGCGCAAAGGACTGCGTTCCTACCTTGAAGCGCGCACTCAGGCTCCTTAACGAGGATTTCGGTGACGAAAAGTCTGCCTCTGACAAGGTTCTGGAGGAAATTGCCTACTCCGCGGCAGGCGACGTCAGAATGAGCATTGGAATATTAGAGAACGCATATTATATTTCCGGCAAGGAAATCACCGCCGAAAATATTTCCAGCCTTCTTCCGCAAACCGTCGGTCACTACGACAGGGACGGCGACGTGCATTACGACCTTCTTTCCTGCCTGCAAAAGTCAATTCGCGGCTCCGACCCCGACGCGGCGATATTCTATCTTGCAAAGTTGCTTGCCTCGGGCGACCTTCTTTCCCCTTGCAGAAGACTGCTCGTCATTGCAAGCGAGGACGTGGGAGTTGCCTACCCTCTTGCCACAGCGATAACCTATGCCGCAGTTGAGAGCGCAAAGGCACTCGGGCTTCCCGAGGCTGCTATTCCGCTTGCAAACGCAGTAGTAACGCTTGCTACGGCGCCTAAATCGAACACAGCGTATCTTGCTTACCACGCGGCAAGCGAGGATATATCAAAGGGGCTCGGAGTTGAAATTCCCGAGCATCTCCAAAGCCCTCTGTTCAAAGGCTATCTCTACCCCCACGATTATCCGAACAGCTACGTTGAGCAGAATTATCTCCCGCGCGACCTTATCGGCAAGCATTACTACAAATTCGGTTCGAATAAGGCAGAGCAGGCGGCGAAGGCATACTACGATATGATACGCGCAAGTGCAAAGGGGCTTCCCAAAGCATAAACCGATATTTTAACCGTAAAATTTGACATTCTTCGTTTAAATATTCAATAAAACTTGACAAAGCGACTTAATTTTGCTATAATTAACTCGTCTTTACTTAAATTTTATTAAATTTATATAGTCGAGTAAAGGCATAACGCTTTAATTAAATATTAAAAACGGGATTTTCGGAGGAAGCCTTTCCTATGATATATCATTTTATTTTAAACCCGAAGTCAGGACATAGCCCCAAGCAGAAGAAGATGGAGCAGGAAATCAAGGATGCCTGCACAAAAAGGCAGTTAAGCTACCATATTTACTATACCACCTGCGCCGGAGATGCTACCGAATACGTTAAGTCGATGGTAAGAATATCTCAAGAGCCTCAGCGCTTCATCTGCGTGGGCGGTGACGGCACTATAAACGAAATTGCAAACAGCGCTCCCGAAAATCCTAACGTGCAGTTTGGAGTTATTCCGAGCGGCTCAGGTAACGATTTTGTCCGTAATTTCTCCAACACCAAGAATTTCTCGGATATTAACGCGCAGCTCGACGGCGAGCCTATGTCGTTCGACCTTATTAAGTGCAATGATTTCTACTGTGTTAATATGGTTAATATCGGCTTTGACTGTGCGGTTGTTAAGGAAGCTGAGAAGCTTAAGAAAATCAAGTTTATTCCTGCCGGCATTTCCTATATTCTCGGTGTCGTAGTAGTTCTATTCAAGAAGTTCGGCACCAAAATGAAGCTCATTTTCGATGACGGAACGGTTCTTGACAGGGAGTTCACCCTTACCGCAATTTCTAACGGAAAGTTCTGCGGCGGCGGATTTATGGCAGCTCCGAAGGCACTGCTCAACGACGGACTCTTTGATATTTGCGCTATCAACAAGGTAACCCGAAGAACCTTTATCTCTCTCGTTGGCTCCTACAAGAAGGGTACCTACCTCACCAATAAGAGAGCTATGAAGATAATAGGCTACTACAGAGTTCCGCACTTCAAGATGGAGTTCGACACCCCTATTCCGATATGCATTGACGGAGAAATCAAGGGTGCGAAGAACATCGACTTCTCTATTGTTAAAAACGCTTTTAATTTCGTCATTCCGAAGGGCTCCGAGCTGAAATACAAGAGCTAAGGCTCCCTCGGACCTAAGGAGACATTATGAATATAATGCACAAAAGACCGCTTAGCCTTATACTTTGTATATCGCTTTGCGGCTTTGTGCTTTTTTCATACCTTGATGCCGGCTTTTTAAAGAATACACTTGCATTAATCGCTATAATTTCGCTCGCTCTTTCAATTACTGTGCTCATTATAAGGAAGAGGGGCGCTTTTTATCTACTCACATCGGTTGTACTGTGCCTTTCACTCATCTTTTCGTACGTTTACTTCGACCTATGGTTTCAGGCAGATAAACGCTTTTCGGAAGAATGCTGTGTTATAGGCACTGTCACAGAGGAAAGCCGCGAGCAAACCTACTCACTCTATAAAATCAAGGCAGACGGTATTAACGGCGAAAGTCTTTCGGGATATACGCTCTCGGTTCTGATTTCAAGGAGCGATGCTGAGAAAGCCGAAATCGAGGTCGGCTCAAAGCTGAAATTCAAGTGCAAGCTTAATTCAACCGCAAATCATATCGCTTACGGCTTCAGATATTTCAGCGCGTACGGCATCAATGCCTTTGCAGATAACGTAAAGGATATGACTCACTTGGGGACCGGAGAAATTCCGCTTGCCTCGCGCCTCTCGGATATTCGCGAGTTTCTTACAAGGCACGCGAAAATGCTGACAAACGAGGAATGCGGCGCGTTTCTTTCGGCGCTTATTTTCGGTGAGCGAGATGCGCTTTCAGGCGACGTGGCGCTCGATTTTTCAAGAATTGGCATCTCCCACGTGCTTGCCTTAAGCGGTATGCACCTTTCGGTGCTGGCTCTCGGAATTAACGCTCTCTTATCGCTCCTTCGCGTTAAGAAAAAATGGCGGGTGCTCACCGTTATCCTTTTTGCATCGGTGTATACTTTATTTACAGGGCTTTCGGTAACGGTTGTCAGAGCCGCTATAATGCTCATCATCTCTTCTCTGCTCTATCTTATCGGCGCAGAGCAGGATTCGGTAACCTCTCTTTCGGTCGCGGTGGCGGTAATAATTATTTTTTCGCCCTATTCGGTATTCAGCATATCTCTCTGGCTCTCGGCACTCGCAACTCTCGGTGTAATTACCTCTGCCGAGTGGATATCAAGGCTCGAGCTGCCTAAAGCTCCGCTGTCAAGGCTATGGCGCGGCATACTCAACCTCTTTGTCCCGAGTATATTCGCAATTTCAGCAACCTTGCTTATTACGAGCATAGCCTTCGGCGGCGTATCTACGGTTTCGCTCTTTGCTACGGTAATATTTTCATTTCTCTCCGAGGTAATTATGTATCTCGGTACTCTGACACTGATTTTCGGCAGGTTTATTCCCTTCTCATACATACTCATACCGATTACAGAGTATACGCTCGGGCTTGCCGATGCTATCGCCGACTGTAGGTACGTATATGCGAGCGCCGACTTTCTTCCTTATATTATTCTTGCGGTACTGCTCACCCTTGTTTTTTATATATTCCTGTTTATCAAAACGAAAAAGCAGGGTGTGTTCGTAACTGCTATTTACTCGCTTCTCCTTTTATGTTTCTGTGCGGCAATGCTCTCATTTGCGAAAGCCGAGCCCGACACGGTATATTCGTCAGGAGAGGAATGCGACCTCATACTTCTCAAATCCGACTCACAAACCTCGCTTATTGTCAACTCTACTAACAAAAGAGGCACAGGCAGGCTCGCTTACAATTCACTCCGCCACGACGGCGCGGCAGCGCTCGACACTCTCGTTTATACCTCGTATTCCTTTGAGCTTCCAAGTGAGGCAGAGGAGTTACTATCAAGAGTACTAGTGTACGAAATCCGTCTTCCCGAGCCACAGAGCAGCGAGGAGAGAGATATTTACTGCACGCTTTGTGAGCTTGCGGAAGAGTTCGGCACAAGGCTTACGCTCTATAGGATTGGAGAGAGCAATAAGCTCGGCGAGCACGAGTTTACCCTGCTTTGCGCCTCTCGATACGGAGAGGGCTTTGCCTGCGCTCAATTTATCACCTACCGCGAGAGAGCCCTTTTGTATCTCTCCGACGGATTTACGAAGGAGAGCCTTCCCGAGGAGCTATCGGGCATATACGCGATAGCTGACACCTTTATCGTCGGTGGATGCGGCAAGGGCTACAAAGAGGAACAATACATCAGTACAGAAACCGGCACGGCAAAAGACATAGTAATTTCAGCAGAAAATCTCTATTTCGTGCAAAATTCCTACGCATATTATAAAGAAAACGGATGCAGAATAACTCTGCACCCGCAATATATAAGTCTGTTTGAATGAATGGACGTCTTGCGTATTAAACGTTGAAGAGGAACTCAACGACGTCGCCGTCCTTCATAACGTACTCCTTGCCCTCGCTGCGGAGAAGTCCCTTCTCCTTTACCTTGTTACGGTCGCCCTCGCGAACAAGGTCGTCAAACGCAACAACCTCGGCACGAATGAATCCGCGCTCAAAGTCGGTATGTATTTTACCTGCGGCGCCCGGAGCCTTCGTGCCCTTCTTTATCGTCCAGGCACGAACCTCTTTGGGTCCCGCGGTGAGGAAGCTGATAAGTCCGAGAAGCGCGTATCCCGACTTTATAAGCTTATCAAGTCCGCTCTCCTCAATTCCAAGGTCAGAAAGGAAGGTCATTTTGTCCTCTCCCTCAAGCTCGGCAAGCTCCGCCTCAATCTGCGCGCTGACGGCGATAATCTGGCTGCCCTCGGAGTCGGCAAGCGCCTTCAGTCTTACGTATCCCTCGTTGTTCTCATAATCTCCGCCGACCTCGTCCTCGGAGATGTTCGCAACGTAGATTATGGGCTTAAGAGTGAGAAGCCTCGACTCCTCGATTAGCGCCGTTTCCTCGGCATCGAGTTCGACAGCTCTTGCGCACTTACCCTCTTCAAGAGCTGCCTTGACCTTCTCAAGCACGGCAAGCTTTGTAAGAAGCGTCTTGTCACCTCTTGCCGCCTTCACGGTTCTGTCAACCGCGCGCTCGACAATCTCAAGGTCGGAGAGTATAAGCTCAATATTTATGGTTTCAACATCGCGGATAGGGTCAACAGAGCCCTCGACGTGAATAATATCGCTGTTCTCGAAGCATCTTACAACGTGAACAATCGCGTCAACCTCTCTTATATTTGCAAGGAACTTATTTCCAAGTCCCTCACCCTGCGACGCACCCTTAACAAGTCCCGCTATATCAACGAACTCAATTATAGCGGGTGTGTACTTCTCGGGATTATACATCTCTTGAAGCTTGTCAAGACGCTTGTCAGGCACCGCAACCACGCCGACGTTCGGGTCGATGGTGCAGAAGGGATAGTTAGCGGACTCGGCTCCTGCATTCGTAAGAGCGTTAAAGAGCGTACTCTTACCGACGTTCGGAAGTCCGACGATACCAAGTTTCATATTATTCTCCATTCTGTCGCCTGTAGGGCGACTGCACAAATTTTAGATGAATTTTGAGTTTCGCCGCATCGGCGGCATTTTGGAATAAGGCTAAAAATGCGAAAATTCAGCGCACAAAACAGACAAAACGGCAAATCAGACGTTATAACACCCTCACGCCATCTTCTTTACGGACGGAAATTCCCCGTCCCACCTTTATTACTGCAAAACTCGCATAAGAATTATAACACATTGAAAAGCTTTTTTCAATAGATTAATTTCCAATTATTATAATTATTTATTTTCTTTGCCGGCGTTTTCTAAAAAAATGCATCTGTGAACAGAATATTCTCTATTTGTTGCCGAATTTTTTACTTATTTGGAATGTTTTGTAAAACTTTACCACTTTATGAATAAGTTGTCTAAAACGTCTTGACAGACGGCTTTTGTTAGTGTATAATGAAATTGTTAAGATTTTAATGTTTTTGTCAATGTTAACAATTCGACAGAAGAGAAAGGAAGTTAAACAATGGATACTAAGCTACTTATAGTAGACGACGACGCCAATATTTGCGATATGCTCAAGCTCTATTTTGAGAACGAGGGCTATATGGTAAAGACCGCGAGCGACGGTGTTGAGGGCGTGAATTACTTCAAGATTTACGAGCCCGACCTCGTGCTGCTCGACATAATGATGCCTAAGAAGGACGGCTGGCAGGTTTGCCGTGAAATCCGTGAGATTTCACCGAAGCCCGTTATTATGATTACCGCCAAGGGCGAGGTCTTTGACAAGGTGCTCGGACTTGAGCTCGGTGCAGACGACTTTATCGTCAAGCCCTTCGATATGAAGGAGCTTTCCGCAAGAATTAAGGCTGTTCTTCGCCGCTACAACGCGCACTCAAAGACGAGTGACGACGAGGTTGTTAAGTTTGAGAACATCGAAATCAGCCTTCAGAAGTATGAGCTTAAGCTCTCCGGCAAGGCTATTGATATTCCCCCGAAGGAGCTAGAGCTTCTCTATTTCCTTGCCTCGAACTGCAACAGAGTTTTCACAAGAGACCAGCTCCTTGACAAGGTATGGGGATTTGATTACCTCGGCGACTCGAGAACGGTTGACGTTCACGTAAAAAGACTGCGTGAAAAGCTCGAGGGCGTTTCCGACAAATGGACACTCAAGACCGTTTGGGGCGTTGGCTACAAATTTGAAACCTTAATTTAATCCGCACCGCAATTACTAAATAGTTAAAACGAGATGGAAACACTCCATCTCGTTTTTTATAATCCTTGTCGGTGAGAGCTGCGTTAAGCTGCTTTGTCGCCTCTCTCTTATTCGTCGCGTTCAGCTCGCCGTATTCGTACTCGTCGAACATCATTACCTCTGACATTACGGTGGAGATAATCTTTTCCGCGTCGCGCTTATCGTATACGCGGAGCTTCTCAACCTCGGCAACACGGCTGTACACGGAGCCTTCGGAGATGGGCTTCGATTTGCGGGAATAATTGAATTCAACCTCTCGCTGATATTTCTTTGCTTCTCGTTCCAGCGCTCTCTTCTTCGCGTGCTTCTGCTCTAATGAAAGAAATTCGTCCGGTATGTATTTGAAGAAATTTTCGTCGCGGGGGTTGATTTTTTCAATAAGCTGTGGTATACTAAATCTGGAGAAAGGTAACAGACGTGTCGATGTCTGCTTTTCATTAGCAGTTATGGTATCGTTGACGACACCTCTCTCTATTTTTCTATTAACATTCTCGCCACAACTGTATATAATATTATCAGAAGCTTTCTTGTCATACCCTGCAGCAATTGGCGCTGCAGCGTCACCGACGGGAATGCTTTCTTTTTATGTAAAAAGACCGTGTCGGAGTTCTGCCTCTGACACGGTCTTAATTTTGGGTTATTTCTCTTCCTTCACCGATTCAACGACGGCGCTTGCAAGTCCTGCAACGCCTTGAATGTTCGAGGGAATGATTATCTTCGTTGCCTTGCCGTCGGCTGCGCGCTCGAAGGCTTCAAGGCTCTTTATAGTCAGGACTGCGTCCGAGGGCTTTGAATTGTTTATCATTTCAATACCCTTTGCGGTTGCTTCCTGAATACGGAGAATTGCTTCGGCTTCGCCCTCTGCTTCCTTGATTTTCGCAACTCTTACAGCCTCTGCGCGGAGAATTGCCGACTCCTTCTCTGCCTCTGCGGCAAGGATTAGCTGCTGCTTATTACCCTCTGCGATAAGGATAGTCGAGTTCTTCTCACCCTCTGCCTTAAGGATAAGCTCGCGGCGCTCGCGCTCCGCCTTCATCTGCTTTTCCATTGCGTCCTGGATTTCCTTCGGCGGAATGATGTTCTTAAGCTCAACGCGGTTAACCTTAATTCCCCAAGGGTCGGTTGCCTCGTCAAGAATAGAGCGCATCTTCGTGTTTATAATATCGCGAGAGGTGAGCGTCTGGTCGAGGTCGAGCTCGCCTATGATGTTACGGAGTGTAGTCGCTGTGAGGTTTTCTATTGCCATCAAGGGATTGGTAACACCGTAGGAATAGAGCTTACAGTCGGTTATCTGATAGAAAACGACGGTATCAATCTGCATTCTTACGTTATCCTTAGTGATAACGGGCTGGGGCGGAAAGTCAACTACCTGCTCCATAAGAGTGATTTTCATTGCGACCCTCTCAATAAAGGGAATCTTGAAATGAACGCCTGTAGACCAGGTTTTCTCATAGCTACCGAGGCGCTCGATAACCTGTGCTGTTGCCTGGGGAACGATTTTAATGTTTGCGATAAGTATTGCAACGACGATTGCGACAAGGATTATCACGAAGATAATAGGGCCTGCACTGCCTGCTGCAAGTAGAGTTGAAAAGGTCATAGCTATATTCCTTCCTTTAAATTATTTTACACAGATAAGCTTAACACCCTCGATAGCAACTATTGAGAGCACCTCGCCGACCTCAAAGGTATCGTCCTCGCCTGCTCCGCGTGCTGACCAGATTTGTCCGTTAACCTTAACCTGACCGCAACCTGCAAAGTTGTCAATGCGCTCGGTTACTACGCAACGCGCGCCGACTATGGCATCTATGTTCGTTTTGGTATTGCCGGAGGGCTTGAATTTGGTAAGAAACATCTTGGCAAAGACAATTCCCGCCGCAGATACAACGAGGAAAACAAGCACCTGCCAGATTATATCCACCTCGCAGAAATCAAGCACCGTGGCAACAATTCCCGCAGGTACAAACCAGATAGAAACAAGCTGGTCGGTGAGAACCTCAATTACGATTGCAAGAATTATTATTGCAATCCATATCCAACCGTATACCATTATATATACTTCTCCTTCATTTTTTATGTTAAATATATATTATCATACTATGTTATAAAAGTCAAGAATGCGGAATAATATTTAGAAAGAATTCATTTCTTTATTGTTGATTCTGTTGCTATTATCTATTGATTTTTGTTCACTGTTTCTCAAAATTTGGTGAAAAAGCTTGTTTTTTGAAAAAAATACTTGACATTTTTCTCTTGTTATAGTATTATAAATTAGTGTTGTAACACAACCGTTAATCAAAAGGAGGAGAGATTATGTTTGAAAATCTTAAGAAGTTTCTCGTTGAAGAGCTTCGCGTGAACGAAGATGATATCACTATGGAAGCTGAGCTTGTAGGTGACCTTGGCATCAATTCTCTTGAGCTTGCAGACCTTGTTTATCTCTGCGAAGAGAAATTCAACGTAACCATTGAAGACGAAGAGCTCCACAACTTCAATACGGTTGGCGATATCGTTCGTTATCTTGAAAACGCAACAAAGGCTTAAAAAAATATTAAGGGACGGCATTACGCTGTCCCTAAATTATTAAAAAAATTATAGCTTGATATAAAAATAGGTTGTTCCCTCTGCCGGCTCTTCTTTTTCATTTACGTAATCCGAATACTTGTTTAAGAGGAACTGTATTTCGGTTGTTTGCTCTGTGAAGCTCTCGGGAGTAACGAAGAACTGTATCTGGCGCCTTGAGCGCATATTTTTGAGGACACGCTTCACCCCCGCGACAAGCCTCTCGAACTCGCGCTCGCCCTCGCTTCTTATAAGGTCAAGCCTTAAAAGCTCCACGCGTTCCGCCCTCTTTGTTGCAACCTCGAACATAATTTCGGTCGCGGCATTAACAACCGTTTTATTTTTCAGCGTTATTCTTTCGTATATCATAATTACTTCTCTCTTTTTTAGTTAATTAGATTTTAACATAAATTTACAGAAAAGTAAATAGCATTTAGAAATTTTAAGCATTTTGAAGGGAGTTTGTATGAGCGACTTTTTAGCTAAACTTTTTATTAAGGATTACCAAAACCGTGGCAGCGGCCGCGTTCGCGAGAAATACGGAACACTTGCGTCTGTTGTCGGAGTTGTTACTAACTTTATCCTCGCGGGAATTAAGCTTCTTGCAGGGCTTCTGTCGGCATCGGTTGCTATTATTGCAGACGCGCTGAACAATCTATCGGATGCCGGCTCGTCGGTTATTACCTACCTATCCTTTAAGGCGGCGGCGAAGCCTGCCGACAAGGACCACCCGTTCGGACACGCGAGAATGGAATACATTGCCTCTATGGTGGTGTCCTTCCTTATTCTTCTTGTCGGTTTTGAGCTGCTTATGGACTCGGGAAAAACAGTTCTGGGCTTAAGCGAGGCGCAAAGAACCGAAATAACTCTCGTTACAATTATTATTCTCTCGGCATCTGTTCTGCTGAAGCTGTGGCTCGCCTTCTTCTACCTCGACGTAGCTAAGAAAATCGACTCCTCGGTTGTTAAGGCATCGGCTATGGATTCGCTCTCGGACTGCGTATCAACTCTTGCGGTCCTTGTTTCTTCTATAGTTATCTACTTCACCAACTGGATTTTACTTGATGCTATCGTCGGACTCGGCGTTTCGCTCCTTATACTGTTCGCAGGCGGAAAGATACTTAACGAAACTAAAAACGCGCTTCTCGGTGAGGCTCCCGTCGAGGAAACCGTAACGAAAATTTACAAAACCGTCGAGGACTACCCCGATATTCTCGGAGTCCACGACCTGCTCGTTCATAACTACGGACCGCACACCTTTATTGCATCATTCCATGCAGAGGTTGACGGAAAGAAGGATATTTATCTGCTTCACGATATGATTGACAACGTCGAGCGAGAGATTAAAGAGAGGCACGGAATACAGTGTACAATACACCTTGACCCGATTGTAACCGACGACGAAATTGTAACCGAGCTTCAAGGCTTCCTTCGCAATATTCTCATAGAAAACGATATTGATTACAGTGTTCACGATTTCAGAACTGTCGTGGGTACAACTCACACAAATCTGATTTTTGATATCGTCCTGCCCTTCGATGCAAAAATAAAGCCTCAGGAGCTTACCTCGCTCATACAGGAGAAGGTACACAAGGCTCGTGAGGACGTGTTCTGCGTAATCACGGTTGACAGGGGTTAATGCCCGAATTTGCGTCAGCTGCAACAAAAAACAATTGACCGAAGAAAAAGGAAGATGCACAGATAGCGTGATACTCTTAACGGAGTATCACGCATCGAGATAAATCCCGTATGGGATTTTCGATATGTTGCTAACGCAACTCGATATGCCTTCGGCTCGATATGTTTGCTTCACAAACGAGGGGATTTATCTCATATCGAATTGACGCACAGCGGCAATATATCGAGCTTGAGCGGCTGGGGTTCCCCTAAGCGAAGAATGAGCTTTGGGGGTTCGCAGCGTAGCGAAAGCATATCGAGTCAACGGAGTTGACATATCGACAGAAGAAAAAATGAGAGCAAGAATAGAAGGATTTTTCTCCTTTTACTCTTGCTATTTCTGTTTGTAATAAGGGTTTGGGCATAGCCCATTTGCGTTTGACTAGTCAAATGCGATGCTCGCACTTTGCCCAAAGTGTAAAATTCTCCGCTAAGGACATCACCCTATTTTGCATCTTCCTTTTTTGATATTCAAGCAATAGTCACGGTAAGATTAAAGCGCTCAAAAAGACTCGGGGACAGCAGAAAGGAGATTTCTGCCCTTAAATATCTACGCGATTCAGAATTTTTCCATCAACGAAAGTCGAAATATTATCTGCTATAACCGATATGCATCTGCACCTTGCCTCATACGAGCCCCAGGCTGCGTGAGGAGTGAGAATAACGTTATCAAGCTTCATAATCGAGGTGTAGGGGTGCGACTCACAGAAGGGCTCGGTAGAATATACGTCGGAGCCGAAGGCGGCAATTCTTCCTTCCCTGACAGCCTCTGCGACTGCCGCCTCGTCAAGCACCGCGCCGCGTGCCTCGTTTACGAGAATTACCTCGGGCTTCATTAACTTAAGTCGCTCGCGCGAGATTATACCGCGTGTGCCGTCGTTCAAGGGACAGTGAAGCGTTATTATATCACTCTCACGGCAGAGGGTATCAACGTCCACGCACTCGACGCCATCAACAGGTGTTCTCTTATTCACTATTACCCTCGCGCCGAGGCTCTCGGCTACCCTGCCGACCGCCTTGCCTATATTTCCGTAGCCGATAATACCCCATGTCTTTCCTGCAATCTCGTGGTATACGGGAATTAATCTGTTCGGTACGCCGAGGCGAGTATATTCACCGTCGGTTACAAACCTACGGTATTCAAAAAGGTGCGAGGCAAGAGCAAGCACAGTTGAAAGAGTGAATTGTGCCACACTCTCGGTTGAATAGGCAGGAACGTTACACACCGCTACTCCGTGCCGTCTTGCGGCATTCAAATCGATATTATCGTATCCCGTCGCAAAAACGCAAATAAGCTTCAGCGCCTTTGCATAGGAGAGTACCCTTTCGGTTATCTTAATCTTGTTGAGAACTATAACCTCGGCGTCACGTATGCGCTCTTCCATCTCACAGTCCGTGGTATTAGCGTATATTTGCAGCTCACCGAAGCCCGATAAATAGTCCTTTATCGGCGTATCCTCGCCAAGAGATGCGCTGTCGAGTACCTTGATAAGCATAATAAACTCCTGATTTCTTAATATATTCTATTATAATTTATATTTATTTCTTTGTCAATAAAAATATTTAAAAATATTTTCTGAAACCCCTTGACAAACAGAAAGAAATGTGGTACAATGGTTCTACCTCTGTCGGAGGTCTTTTTTTGTGCGCTTTTGGGACAGCCACTCTTCGACATTGAGGGAGGTATTCAACGGGCTACGCCCGAATTCTATCAGGAGGTGCCGAAAAACAATGAGAGTCAAGATTACACTCGCCTGCACTGAGTGCAAGCAAAGAAACTATGACACAATGAAGAACAAAAAGAACGATCCGGACAGGCTTGAGATGAAGAAGCACTGCCGTTTCTGCCGCAAGCACACTTTGCACAAGGAAACCAAATAATTATTTGAGAGGATAAACTGATGGCAGAAGAAAACATGAACATTCCCGAGGAACAGCTCGCTGAGACTTCCGCCCCCGCGGAAAAGAAGGCGAAGTCCAAGACTCCCAAGAAGGAGAACTTCTTTGTAAGAGTCTGGAAGAAGCTCGTGAAATTCTGCAAGGATACTGCCGGCGAACTCAAGAAGGTCGTTTGGACTCCTAAAGCGGAAGTTTTCAAAAGCTTCAAGCTTGTTGTCGTAACCGTTGTTGCGGTAGGTCTGGCAATCGCTATCGTTGATTTGACTTCTTCATTCATAATCAATGCAATAGCAGGTCTTATAGGCTAAACCGAAATGAGTAACATAAACGAAAAGAACCAGGGTCCCAGATGGTACGTTGCTCACACCTACACAGGCTATGAGAACAAGGTAAAGGACAATATTGAGAAGATGGTTGAAAACCGTGGACTCGAGCACCTTATCTATGACGTCAAGGTTCCCGTTGAGGTTACCGTTGAGACCAACGATAAGGGCGAGGAGAAAACCGTTGAGACCAAGCTCTTCCCAAGCTATGTCTTTGTTAAAATGACTATGACCGATGAGAGCTGGCACGTTGTCAGAAATATCACGGGAGTCACGGGCTTCGTAGGCCCCGGTTCAGAGCCTACGCCCCTCACCGATAAGGAGGTTGAGATGTTCAGCGTTGAGGTCAATGCTGAGGAATTCAAGTTCAAGCTCGGTGACAAAGTTGAGGTTGTATCGGGTATCTTTGAAGGATATTCGGGCATACTTCAGGAAATCAGCGAGGACAAGAAGCAGCTTGTCATTCTCGCATCTACAGAAAGACGCGACATTCCTATTATGGTTGAAACCAAGGACGTGCGTATCGCGGAATAATTTCCGCACGCTTCATTCTGAAGCATTCGTGGGAGGGAGAAAAATACTTTACAATTCTCCCGACAAAATTACCACATTTGGAGGTTTATTATTATGGCAAAGAAAATTTCCGGTTACATTAAACTGCAGCTTCCTGCCGGCAAAGCTACTCCCCAGCCCCCTGTAGGTCCTGCACTCGGTCAGTACGGTGTATCTATCCCCAACTTCACCAAGGAGTTCAACGAGAGAACCAAGAATGATATCGGTCTTATTATCCCCGTTATCATCACTGTTTACGCTGACCGTTCCTTCACCTTCGTTACTAAGACTCCCCCCGCAGCAGTTCTTATCAAGAAGGCTTGCGGCATCGAGACCGCATCCGCTGTTCCTAACAAGACCAAGGTTGCCAGCCTTACCAAGGAGCAGGTTCAGAAGATTGCTGAAACCAAAATGCCTGACCTCAACGCCGCTTCTCTCGAGGCTGCTATGAGCATGGTAGCAGGTACTGCCCGCAGCATGGGTATTACCGTAGAAGACTAATAGGAGGATTGAGTAACAATGGCTAAATTCGGAAAGAAATATAATGCAAGCGCGGAGCTTATTGATAAGTCCAAGCTTTACGACGTAGACGAGGCAGTTGCTCTCGTTTGCCAAACCGCAAAGGCAAAGTTCGACGAGACCGTCGAGATTCACATCAGACTCGGCGTTGACTCCCGTCACGCTGACCAGCAGGTCAGAGGCGCTATCGTCCTCCCCAACGGTACCGGTAAGACCGTTAGAACCCTCGTTTTCGCTCGTGGCGACAAGGCTGACGCTGCACGTGCAGCAGGCGCTGACTTCGTTGGTGCTGAGGATATGGTTCAGAAGATTACCACCGAGAACTGGTTCGACTTCGACGTTGTTATCGCATCTCCTGACATGATGGGCGTTATCGGCCGTCTTGGTAAGGTGCTTGGTCCTAAGGGACTTATGCCCAACCCCAAGGCAGGAACCGTTACCCCCGACGTTGCTAAGGCTGTTACCGAGGCAAAGGCAGGTAAGATTGAGTACCGTCTTGACAAAACCAACATCATCCACTGCCCTATCGGCAAGGCATCCTTCGGCGCAGAGAAGCTTATGGAGAACTTCAACACTCTCGTAGGCGCTGTTATCAAGGCTAAGCCCGCTGCTGCAAAGGGTCAGTACATCAAGAGCTGTGTAGTTGCTACAACCATGGGCCCCGGCATCAAGGTTAACTACGCAAAGCTTGGTTAATTTGAAATAACGCCACAACGGCAAAAAAGAAGATACTCAGCCGAGTATCTTCTTTTTTTATTTCTTTTTCAATCAATCCGTCAAATCCGAGTTCTAAAGATTATGCAAAATTCCTAATCAATCAAAATCAGTAAATATGTTATCTACCAATTAATCAAAATCAGCAAATGTGTTATTTATTAATTCAGCATATCAGAAGTTAAAGGTCAGCTGACCGAGGGGCGAGCCTGTTGAGGGGAGCGCAAGCTTCTTGCATTTGAGCGCGTCCTGCCCTACGTCCTCAATTCGGTCGGTAACAAGGTCTACCTTGCTCTTCTTTGCCAGCTTCATAATCTGCACGCCAGAGGCGGTTCTGGTTGATTTCTCGGGTATAAGACTGCTCTTAATAAGCATTCCTCTGTCAGAATCGCTTCGTATAAAGATATTGACAGGCTTATCGCCCTCGTAGATTGCGCCCGCGAGAGGTGAATCCGAGGAATATGCGCCCGAAATCTTTCTTCTCTTGGATTTCGCCTCGTATGCACCCATAGAAACGCGCAGTCCCTTACCGTTCTCAAATACGTAAACCATATGATGCTCGGGAATAAGCTCGTAAATCATCTTGCAGGTGACTACGTGCTCGTCGTCGTCCATCTGGAGCTTTGCCGGAACGTATTCGCCCATCTGGCTAGCCTTCGAAAGCTCAAAGTCGGCAACGCGAGCCCTGTAAATCTGTCCTTTATCTGTAAAGAACAGAACGTCGCCGCGGTTGTCGGTGTCCTCTTGATATACGACGTAGTCGCCCTCCTTAAGCTTCTGCTCGTCGGATGCACGCACAGACTGAACCGAGAGCTTCTTGAAGTATCCGCCGCGAGTCATAACGAGGCGGCAGTTATAGTTCTCGAAGAAGATGTCCTCCTTAGGAGTCTTTACCTCCTCCTTCTCAACTATGTCGGTGCGACGAGGCTTGCCGTATTTCTTTTTGATTTCCTGAAGGCTCTTGATTATCATTGCCTTGAGCTTCAGCTCGTCACGGAGCGTTTCCTTGATGTCGGCAATCTCTGCCTCAAGCTGCTTATGCTCTGCAATCCTGTTCATAAGGTATTCCCTGTTAAGGTTACGGAGCTTGATATCCGCTATGTATTCAGCCTGAATTTTAGTGATACAGAAGGCGCGCTCGAGATTCGGTACAACGTCTGCCTCGTGCTCGGTGTTTCTTATAATCCTTATTGCCTTATCAATATCTACGGCAATTGCCGCAAGACCGAGAAGCAGGTGAAGCTTGTCCTCCTTCTTGCCGAGGTCAAAGGTCAGCTCGCGCGTAACGCAGCCCGAGCGGAAGCGAATCCACTCAAGAAGTATATCCTTGACTCCGAGCTGCATAGGTCTTCCCTCGACAAGAATATTGAAATTACAGTCGAAGTTATTTTCCAGCTCGGTGGTTGCAAAGAGCTTTTGCATTACGATTTCGGGGTTTGCATCCTTCCTAAGGTCGAAGGAAATAAGCTTCTCAGCGCTCAAGTCAATAGAATCTCTGACGTCAACAACCTCACGAAGCTTTCCCGCCTTAATCATATCCGTCGCCTTCTTCATTATCGACTCAATGCAGGACGAGTTCGGAATTTCGGTTACGTCAATGCAGTTATCCTTCTTTGAATACACGTACTTTGCGCGCATTCTGAAGCTGCCGTTTCCGGTTTCATAAATCTTCCTCATCTGCTCTCTGTCGTAAATAATCTCGGCTCCGCCGGGAAAATCGGGAGCCTTGACTATATCGAGAAGCCTATCAACGGTTGTCTTGGGATTTTTAAGAAGCGCGATAGTCGCGTCGCAAATCTCAGCAAGGTTAAACGAGCATATCGAGCACGCCATACCAACGGCAATACCGAGGTTCGGCGACACGAGAATATTCGGGAAGGTTGTCGGGAGCAATGTCGGCTCGGTTGAGGTATTATCGTAGTTAGGCACGAAATCTACCGAATCCTTATCTATACCCGAGAACAGCTCGTGACAGATAGGGTCAAGCTTCGCCTCGGTGTAACGCGATGCCGCGTACGCCATATCGCGCGAATACTGCTTACCGAATGAGCCCTTTGAATCTATAAAGGGATGAAGAAGCGCCTCGTGACCCTTTGTAAGTCGCACCATCGTTTCGTATATCGAAGCGTCACCGTGGGGGTTGAGCTTCATCGTCTGACCTACAATATTGGCACTCTTGGTTCTCTGTCCGTTCATAAGTCCCATTTTATACATTGTATAAAGGAGCTTTCGGTGAGAGGGCTTGAAGCCGTCGATTTCCGGAAGAGCACGCGAAACTATTACGCTCATAGCGTAGGGCATATAGTTTTTCTCAAGCGTTTCGGTTATCGGCTGCAGAGTCGCCTCCGCCTCATTCTCCATTGGGTTTACTGTAACAGTCTTCTTTTTAGCCATTATGTTCTCACTTTTCCGGTTTTATTATTCTGTGCGCCGCCGCACGTATAAGTCTGTTATAGAGAGCAAGTCCTACGCCCTCGGTGCTCGGCAAGGGTGCGTAAATCTGTTTATAATCCTTACCGTCCGCCTCTCTTAAGCAAGCAAACAGCCTGTGCGCCTGCTCCTCGAGATTATCCCTTCCGCCAAGCGGATAGAAGTCTGCACTCGGGAGGCTTTTTTTAATTTTCTCTCCGTCCTCAAGGTAGGAAATAATCGCAATATCCTCCACCCCGTCGCGCTTAATAAAATCAAGCATCTCTGAGAGCGTTCCGTCAAAGAGCGCAAGCGGAGAATGTGGCGCGTAGTGTCGGTATTTCATTCCGGGGGAAAGCACTCGCTCACCTTCCTTAAGCTGCTCGGTGACGGCGTCTGCAATTTTCACGTTACAAATTAAGGAAAGCTCCTCGGGGGTAATCTTACCCGGGCGAAGAAGCGTAAGCGTGCCGTCGTCCTCAAGCTTGACGATAGTTGACTCGAGTCCAAAGGACGAGTCGCCGCCGTCAATAATCATATCAACCCTTCCAAGCATATCCGAGATAACGTGCTTGGCAGAGGTCGGTGAGGGACTGCCCGAAAGGTTAGCCGACGGAGCTGCAATCGGCACTCCCGAAAGCTCTATAAGCCTTCTTGCAATAGGGTTCTCGGGAATTCTTACGGCAACCGTCGAAAGCCCTGCACGGGTTTCCAAAGCTACCGTATCCTTCGCAGGAAGAATAACCGTAAGAGGCCCGGGCATAAAGCTCTCGGCAAGCTTATAGTACAGAGGGCTTGTGTGGGTGTAATTCTCCGCATCCTCGGGCTTTGCCAAATGAATAATCAGCGGATTGTCCGAGGGTCTGCCCTTTGCCGAGTATATTTTTCTTGCCGACTCTGGGTTTGTTGCATCACCGCCGAGTCCGTATACCGTTTCGGTAGGAAATACGACAAGTCCCCCGCGCTTTATTATTTTTGCAGCTCTTGAGAGCGCGCCGTCAAAGGCAAACAGCTCGCCGCCGCCGATTTTAAATACTTCAGTTTTCATTCTGCTCACCCTTGAGGCGCTCGGCAGTATCCTGCGCGATAAGCTCGTCGACTATTACGTCGATATCTCCGTCAAGAAAGGCGTCGAGCGAATATACAGTCTTGTTAATTCTGTGGTCGGTCACACGCGACTGTGGGAAATTGTAGGTTCTTATCTTCTCGCTTCTGTCGCCGCTGCCAACCTGACTTTTCCTCGTAGAGGCTATGCTCTCGGTCTGCTCACGCAGCTTGATATCGTAGAGCTTTGTATAAAGAAGCCTCAACGCCTTCTCCTTGTTCTGAAGCTGGCTACGCTCCTGGTCGCACTCTATAACTATACCCGACGGCTTATGCGTAAGCCTTACAGCCGACTCGGTTTTATTAATATGCTGACCGCCCGCGCCGCTGGATTTGCAGGACTCAAACTTGATATCGGCAGGGTTTACCTCAACCTCAACCTCCTCTGCCTCGGGAAGAACCGCAACGGTGACGGTTGAGGTCTGTATTCTGCCGTTTGACTCGGTGACGGGAATTCTCTGTACCCTATGCACACCGCTCTCAAACTTGAAGCGCGAGTAAGCTCCGTCGCCGATAATATTAAAGGTAATTTCCTTTATACCGCCAAGCTCGGTTTCATTTCTGCTTACAACCTCAACCTTGAAGCGACGGGAATCGGAGTACATCGTATACATTCTGTAGAGGTCTGCACCGAACAGCGCCGCCTCCTCGCCGCCTGCGCCCTGTCTTATCTCGACGGTTACGTTGCGCGAGTCATTTGGGTCGCGAGGCATAAGAAGAATTTTAAGCTCCTCGGTGATTTTATCACAGAGGTCACGGTATTCGTGATATTCCTCCTCGGCAAGCTCCCGAAGCTCAGGCTCGAGGCTTCCGTCGCGCATAATCTCCTCGGCGCCCGACATAGTATCGCGCGCCGATTTGTATTCTCTGTATTTTTCAATTATCGGCTCTAAGGATTTGTACTCCTTGATGAGCCTTGCGTATTCCTTGGCATCAGAGGCGACCTCGGGGAGCGTCATTGCCTGCTCAATCTCTCTGTATCTGTCCTCTGCCCTTTGTAGCTTTGTAAATATCATATACACCTCAAAAAATTGGGGAAAGAGGCTGGCTATATCAGTATTTAAAGCCGCCTCTTTTTATATGCTACTTTACAAACGCGCAGAATGCCTCGTAGGTAGAATAAACGTCTGCCTTGGATACTACCTCGTAGGGCGCGTGCATCGAGATAACCGGCACACCAAGGTCAACGGTTTCGATATTATGGTTAGCGATATACATAGCAACCGTTCCGCCGCCGCCCGCATCAACCTTACCAAGCTCGGCAGTCTGCCAGATAACGCCATTATCGCGGAAGAGCTTTCTTATAAAGCCTACGAATTCGGCAGATGCGTCGTTTGTCGAGGACTTTCCGCGTGCACCCGTGTACTTACTCATAGTAGTACCGCAGGAAATCATAGCGCTGTTGCGCCTTTCGTAAACGTCGGCAAAATTCGGGTCGTAGCAAGCGGTAACGTCGGCGCTTAAGCACTTGCTCTTGCTTCTTACGACAACCTCGTTCTTGCCAAGCGAGCGTGAAATCTCCTTCATTACGTCAACGAGAATGTCAGACTGCATTCCGGTAACGCCAACCGAGCCAATCTCCTCCTTGTCGGCAAGCACTACCATTACGGTGTGCTTTGTGTCGCCGTTATCGAGAAGCGCGGTTACTGCGGGATAGGAGCATACTCTGTCGTCGTGGCCGTATGCCGCGATAAGCGCTCTGTCAAAGCCGATATCCCTTGCCTTGAAGGCAGGAACGAGCGAAAGCTCCGCAGAGAGGAAGTCCTCCTCGGTAACACCGTACTTTTCGTTAAGAATAGAGAGGGCTGTAAGCTTGATTTTGTCGCTTACGTCCTTATCGTCGTAAGGAAGTCCGCCGATAAGAATATTGAGGCTCTCGCCGCTGATTGCCGAGGAGAGGGGCTCAGCGCCCTGCTTCTGTCCAAGATGAGGAAGAAGGTCGTTGATATAGAATACGGGGTCGGAGTCGTC
Source organism: Clostridia bacterium (assembly GCA_017472305.1). Taxonomy (GTDB): domain Bacteria; phylum Bacillota; class Clostridia; order Oscillospirales; family CAG-272; genus UBA1740. Next base: position 42,681 of record JAFUQP010000007.1, read on the forward strand.
CTCACCGATATTAACCTCAACAACACTTCCGTCAGCTGTAACCATAACGCCGTGAAGCGCAAGAGGAATTGCAGTCCACTGATACTTCTTGACGCCGCCGTAGTAGTGAGTCTTAAGGAAGCCCATTCCCGCCTCCTCGTACATAGGAACCTGCTTTAAGTCAAGACGGGGAGAGTCGATATGCGCCGCAAGAATTCTGATGCCGTCAGACTCGAGGTCATTCTCACCGACCTTGAAGAGTATAAGGCTCTTGCCGTGCTGGTTGAGGTATTTCTTATCTCCTACCTTAAGCTCCTCGCCGAGCTTATACTCGGTATAGCCCTTTGCCTCTGCCATTTTAATAGCGTATGCCGTTGCCTCGCGCTCGGTTTTAGCCGCGTCGAGAAATGCTGCGTATCCAACGTTGTAGTCAAATATAGCCTTAACCTTTTCGGGAGTTGCCTCCTCGAAGATATTTTTCTTTTTGTAGGAAAGCTTATCGAAGATTTCCTGTCCAATGCTCTTTTCGCTCATTTTCTTATCCTTCTCTGTTGAGTATTTCTTCGGCAATTCGAAGAACCGACGCGCGAAGCTCGTCCCCGTTGCCGTTATTAACGATTATATAATCCGAGAGGCTCCTAAGCTCCTCGTCGGACTTTTGCGAGGCAATGCGCCGCCTCGCCTCCTCCTCGCTTACACCGTCGCGAAGGAGAATTCTCTTGATTCGAAGCTCTATGTCGGCAATAACCGAAACGGTCGCGTCACATTCTCTGTCAAAGCCCGACTCAAAGAGCAGAGGCGCATCGACTATCGCACCGCGATACCGTACGTCGAGCGAGGAAATAATTTTCCTTACCTCGTCAAGAATATACTTGTGGGTAATTTCATTGAGCTTCAGCCGCCTCTCTTCCGCTCCCTCCGACATAAAGACCGCCTCGGCAAGTCTTCGTCTGTCGAGTGCGCCCGAAGGCGTGAGAATGTCGGTGCCGAACTCCTCTGAGAGCGCCTTCAGACATTCCGAGGGAGATGAGGTAATCTCTCGGTAAACGAGGTCGGTATCAATGCCGAAAAAGCCAAGCTCAGAAAAAAGCTCGGTGACAAGGCTCTTTCCGCTTCCGCTTCCTCCCGCAAGACCGATAATTACCATATACATACTCCTTTACTTTTATATTATACTATACTAATGTAGCAAATGTCAAGTTCAATAATGGCAATATCAGGCAGATTTATTATCATTTTTTCTTCATTTGAATATAATTTTTACTGAAAACTGTTATTTTAGGAGTACTTTTATGAATAACACAAAACACATATCTGCTTTCGCGGCGGCAAACGGCTACTCGGGCTTCAGAAGCTATTTTCACGAGGTATTTGCGTCGGAGGATTTTTCTAAAATTTACGTTATCAAGGGCGGCCCCGGCACGGGCAAAAGCAGCTTTATGAAGAGGCTTCTCCGTGAGTATTCGGAGTATGCCGAGGAAGCAATATATTGCTCTTCTGACCCGAATTCACTCGACGGCGTAATTCTTTCGGGAGATGGCGGAAGGGTTGCCCTGCTCGACGGAACGGCGCCGCATATACGCGATGCCGAAGTTCCCGGGGCAATAGACGAGATACTGAACCTCGGCGAATTCTGGGACTCGCGGTGGCTTTGTGCAAAGAGAGAAAGGATACTGTCACTGACAGACGAAAAGAAGAAGGCATACAAAACCGCCTATCGCTATCTTTCTCTTGCGGGAAAAATGAAGGAGTCGGAAATTAAAGCTCCCGCTATATCCGCGCGCACTTTAGCCGAGATAGTCGGAGAGATTAAGGCTGACGACGAATACAAGCAGCAAACGAGGCTTATTTCGGCATTCGGCAAGGAGGGACTCATTCGCCTTCCCACGCTCACGGAAATTGCTGACGAGATTATAGAAATTCGGGGCGGGGAGCGCTCTATGCTGCTATGTAACAGGATTGCCGATTATCTTTCCGACAATTCGACCTCGCACACGCGATTTCCCTATGCGCTCGACGGCTCGCTCACCGAGGCGATTTATATTCCGTCGTGCGGCAGAGCCATTGTGTGCTATCCCCCTGAGGGCAAAGCCCCCGCAAGGGTTATCGAAGAAGTGCAGCTCTACCCTGCCCCCGACCGCACCGACATAGAGAGGTGTCGCGTAGCGCTTGAATTTTCGAGTGAGATGGAGAGCGAGGCGCAAAGGTGGTTTTCCATTGCCTCGGAGCTGCACTTTGAGCTTGAGGAAATATACTCGCAAGCAATGAACTACTCGCTTGTTGACGAGCTGTACGCCAAAAAGAGCCTTGATATACTAAATATTATCAAAAGCTGATTTAATTTTACTCCTGTTATTGACTTATTTTAGGTTTTGTGGTATCATTATATAGAAAAAAGGAGCTGTCCCTGCGGACAGCTCCGGAAATATTAAAGAGTATCAGAGAGAGGAAACAATCTTCTCGGTGTCAAGTGCAATTACAAGCTCCTCGTTGGTGGGTATCATATAAACCTCAACGCGGCTTCCGTCAGACGAAAGCTTAACGGGAGTATTCGAGTGACCGAAGGTGTTGCGCTCCTTATCAAGCTCAACCCCGAGATATTCAAGTCCCGAGAGTGCATTCTCTCTTATATAAGAAACGTGCTCGCCTATTCCTGCGGTGAATACTATAGCGTCAAGACCGCCCATTGCGGCAGAATATGAGCCTATGTACTTCTTTATCTGGTAGCTGAGCATATCAAGCGCAAGCTTTGCACGCTCATTACCCTCGTCCATAGCACGCTCAACGTCACGCGAGTCGGAGCCTACGCCGCTGATACCGTCGAAGCCGCACTTCTTGTTCATATAGGTATCCATTTCCTTCGGGGTAAAGCCCTTCTTCTCCATAATGAAGGGTACGATTGCAGGGTCAATCGAGCCGCATCTCGTTCCCATAATGACACCGTCAAGAGGAGTAAAGCCCATAGAGGTATCAATGCACTTACCGTCCTTGACTGCGCTGATGGACGAACCGTTACCAATATGACAGGTTACAATTTTCGTTCCCTCGGCCTTGCCGCCCATAATCTTTATCATCTCACCGCTGACAAATCTGTGCGAGGTGCCGTGAGCGCCGTAGCGGCGAATTCCGTAATCCTCGTACATATCGTAGGATACTCCGTACATATAGGCTTCCTTCGGCATTGTCTGGTGGAAGGCGGTATCAAACACGAGAACCTCGGGGGTGTTCGGCATTGCTGCCTTACAGCCCTTGATGCCCATAATATGCGGCGGAGTATGAAGCGGTGCGTATGCCGTGCACTTTTCAAGAACGCTCATTACCTCGTCGGTAACGAGAACAGACTCGGTAAAGAAGGGTCCGCCGTGGACAACTCTGTGTCCTATTGCCTCTATCTCGTCAACACTCTTAAGGCAGCCTACCTCACTGTCGAGAAGAACCTCAACAACGAGCTTCATTGCCGCAGAGTGGTCTGGGAGCGATGCCTCCTTAACGTAGTCTGACTTTCCCTTGGGCTTATGGATAATTCTGGAGCCGTCAATTCCTATTCTTTCGCAATTTCCCTTTGCAAGCACGTCGCAGCCTTCGGTATCAAAAAGCTGATATTTAAGAGAGCTAGAGCCTGCGTTTACAACTAAAACTTTCATTTTTCTTCTCCTAAAGTTTTTTTACAGAACTATTATACACTAAAGGAATAAAATAATCAATATTAATTTTAAATTTACTTTGGAAGGTCGGTTATGAAGGTTGCCGCTATAATAGCAGAATACAATCCGTTTCATAACGGACACGCCTATCAGATAAGAAGGCTACGCGAGATTCTCGGAGAGGACACCGCGGTTATCGCAATTATGAGCGGTAACTATACCCAACGTGCGGAAAGTGCGCTTTTTGAGAAATTCTCGAGAGCGCGGTGCGCTGTAGAGGGCGGAGTAAATCTCGTTCTCGAGCTTCCCTTCCCGTATTCCACATCGAGCGCAGAATTCTTTGCACGCGCCGGAGTTTCAATTGCCGAGAGGCTCGGGGTTGTTGACCACCTTGTTTTCGGCAGTGAAAGCGGAGAGCTTGACACACTAAGAAGGGCGGCAAGTCTAGCAGGCGATGGCTCCTATCTTGACAAGCTCGAATGTGTTTTGTCGGGCAAGGAAAAAGGTATCGGCTATGCGAAGGCGTGCGAGCGCATTGCAGAAAGTGAGCTTGGAGAGCTCACGGAAAGTATTTTTACGCCAAACAACATTCTCGCTATAGAGTATCTCAAGGCTTTGTCTAAGTTATCCTCAAAAATTATACCCCTGACAATCAAGCGCGAGGGAGCAGACTACAACAGCACACTAATCGAAAAATCCGAGCACCAGAGCGCAAGTGCTATCAGAAACAGAATCCTCGAGGGCGACCTTTCTGCCTTAGATTATGTTCCGCATTCGACAAAAGTTGCAATTTCAGAAGCGCAAAGCGCAGGCAAGCTCTCGGACTACTCGAGGCTTGACCTTGCAATCATTTCATTTCTACGTTTAAATCCCCCGACCCCGAAAATTCTTTTTCACGAGGCAAAGGGTGGTTTATATAACCGTCTTTGCAGCATTGCCGCAAGGACAAACGGCATTTCTCATTTGGTAGACGAGGCATATACCAAGCGTTATACCAAAGCAAGAATAAGACGTGCTATTCTCAATTCATACCTCGGTGTTACCTCCGCCGACGTATCTACCCTACCCGAATACACGCAGATTCTCGCTATGGATAAAGTGGGTGCTTCGCTGCTGAAGAAAATCAAGAGGGTGACAAGCACAACGCTCCTCACAAAGCCCTCCGACACGAAGGCTCTCACCGACGTCGCAAAAAGGCAAAAGGAGCTGTCCGACAAGGCAGATTCGGTTTATCAGCTGACGCTGTCTGTGCCGAACTCGGGTGATTATTCAATTACCCGCTCGCCTTTTATCAAAGCTGAGTAGTTTTTGCGATTTATTAGCCGTGACATTTATTGTCGAAGCTATTTACACCGCAAGTAAGTTCTGCTATGATATTAGCGAGATGGACAAGCGCCGTCATCCCGAAATAAAACGAAAGGAGTATCTATTATGTTAAACGCAGAAGGCGTTGGAACCGAAGAGTTCCTCGAATACAAGGGCAAGCCCCTTGTCCGTCAGGGCGATGATATTTTCTACGGCGATCTGTCAGATAAATATTACGTCTATATGATGATTATGAGTACTAAAAAGTCCCCTAAGGGTGACAAGGAAGTGCCCGATACCATTATGGTACAGCTTCTCGACAGCAAGTCGAAGAAGCCCGAAAAGCAGAAGATTACGAAGGGGCTCAGCGATGCTCTCGAATTCGCAGAGGCATGGCTCCGCTACAACGATAAATAATCGGGCAAAATTTGCCGTAGGAGATTACGTAGGGTAAGTACTCTTCTACGGCGGACTTGTCGCACAGTCCTGTATACCGCAAGTCTCTGCTTTGGTATACGCTTGCGGCAATCCATCAAGGAGGTAAAAAATGAATACAAAAAAATGTGGCGGTTACGGAAAGCTACTTGTCTTTTTCCTCGTAGCCGCAATTTTAATCTTTGCCTTCGGCTTAGTTGCCGACGGCTGGCAAAATGACGTCGAAAATAATAGCGGCAATGTCACAGATGACGACAAGGACAATAATGACGAAGCCGATGAAAATAAAGATGCAGGCAATTCTTCCCCCGAGGGCGAAAAGGCTCCCGAGCCAAAGCCCACGCTCTACAACAAGCTGACCGGTATTCCTCTTGAAGAGGGAGAGGCTGCTTCCCGACACGTTGCGTTCGTTATAGATACGACGGCGCCGCTTTACGGTGTCTCGGGCGCTGATATCATTATAGAATTACCTACCGAAAACGGACAAACACGTCTTGCCGTACTTACAAAAAGCTACACCGAGCTTGGAAAGCTTGGCGCAATAGCCCCGACAAAGGGCTACATCAACAGTGTTATTTCTTATTTCGACACCGCAGCAGTTTATTTTGGCAAGGAAGGTGTCAGGGAGTATGAGTGCTTTGAGCTCGGCAGCAGTGCTCTTGACCTCTCTGTCAACAAGGGCTACCACTACACCGAGTTTTCAAGCTATAACTACTCAAACGGCAATCTGATTACCGCGGCGCTCGCGGCAAAAAACGTTGACACGCTTACTCCGTCCTCACGTCTGCCCTTCGTCTTTTCAAAGAGTGAGGCTATTTTCGGACAAAAATCTGCAAAGACTGTAGTTCTTCCCTTCTCGGATTATTCCGAAACCGAGCTTTATTTCCGCGAAACCGATAAAATGTACACCTTTGCAAAGAATGAGAGCGTAAAGCAGGATTTGCTGTCAAACGAGAGCATATCCTTTAAGAACGTGTTCGTTCTGTTTGCAGATGCAGTAACCTACGAGGATTCCCTCGGCTGCGAGTTAATTCTTGATACCGTAGGCTCGGGCAGCGGCTATTACGCCTCTATGGGAGTTTACAAGGAAATCAGCTGGTCGGTTGATGAGGCCAGAAATCTTTCCTTTACAAACACCGACGGCTCGCCGCTCGAGGTAAACCCCGGAACCTCATACATCAGCTACTTGAAATCCTCGCATAAATCAAAGGTCAGCTTTAATTAAAGAGCTACCCTTTACGAGCTTTTATTTGGTCAAAAGGTGATAAATCACACCCGACCATAGAAATCAATAAAACGCAGAAGCGAATGCTTCTGCGTTTTATTTTAGAAAATGTTTTCAGAAAAATGAAAAAGAACTTAGAATAACAAGCTCAAAGCTCAACTCATATAGAATTATGTATATTTTCCGTTTATTTACAAAGACTAAAATCAAACTCATTTGAGTAATTTTTACTAAAGTATGCCTTATGGCAGAATGGAGAAATATATGAAGGCAACTGGTATTGTTCGTCGAATTGACGACCTTGGACGAGTCGTTATTCCTAAGGAAATCAGACGTACGATGAGAATAAAGGAAGGCGACCCTCTCGAAATATTCACCGACAGAGAGGGTGAGGTGATTTTTAAGAAATATTCGCCTATCGGTGAGATGCAAAGCTTTGCAAACGATTATGCCGATACGCTTCAGAAAACCTCAGCCTCGCCCATTTTTATATGCGACCGAGATGCGGTTATTGCTGTTTCCGGAGCTTCGAAGCGCGAATATCTTGAGAGAAGAATATCGAGAGGTCTTGAGGAAATCGTTGAATCGAGAAGCCTTTACGTCAGAGGTAACAGCAGAGAGCCTGTATCTATCATCAGCGACGGCGGAACTCATTACGTAAACTGCGCTATGCCGATTTTGAGCGAAGGCGATATTGTTGGGTGCGTGGTTTCCGCGTGGCAGTACGATATGTCAACAAGCGGCAAAATATCCGACGAAATTGAATCAAAGCTTGTACAAACGGCGGGAATGTTCCTCGGTAGACAAATGGAAAGCTAAGGCATTTACCGAAAAATTAAACCTTTAGTTTACCCAAACGGGGAAAAAGCGACCTTTTCTGTTATTACCGCACTCAAGAATAATAACTAACTGTCAATCTCAAAATACAGTTTAACGCCACAGTAATTAATCCCGAAAAAGAATAAACAAAGAAAGAATGGAGAACGGCAATCGTTCTCCATTCTTTATAATTCACAGGCGCGCGACGGCCGCCCGTATGTAATCAATTCATTTGTGCAAAGACCTTATCGGAAAAGTCATTGACGGTGTCAAGGTGCGCGCCAAGCTTTCTTGCAGCCTTGACAAAGTAAGGATAGGCGTGTCTATCCGTTCCGTGAATATCGCTTCCGATAGCGACAATAAGATTTCTTTCAAGCCACGAGCGAAGAATTCGGCGCTTTGAAAAATAGTGCATTGAAACTGCGTTTATCTGTATTTTTGCGCCGTATTCAATTATTTGCTCGATATTCTCTGTGGGATAACGCTCTGCGTGGGCAAGAATAACGTCAACACCCGACTTCACAAAGCTCTCTACAGAATAGCAGTATTCAATCTGAAAATCAGAATAAGGTAGCTCAAGGAGCAGGACGTTAGTTCCGCGAAGGAAAAGCTTTTCAATTCCGGGAAGCCTTTCTATTCCGTTACAAAGTAGAACCTCTGCTCCAAGCCGAACGGTAGGCAGGTCACTGTGCTCTGACATAAGGAGCTCGTATGCTCTGTTTCTACGGTCGAGAAAGCTCTCGACGCTATGAACGGTTGGATAAAAATGAGGTGTAGCAATAATGCGGTCAATACCGTTCTCCCTTGCCATCTTCATTTGGCAAAGAGAGGTTTCAAGCGACGTCGAGCCGTGGTCAGCACCGGGAAGGATATGCGCGTGAAAATCTACCGGCGCAAATCGGCTACCCGTCATTTGCTTTCCTCCTGAATATAAGAATACTTTCCGCCGTAGCGCGACATATACTTTCCGTTCTTGCCACGAACGTTGCTCTTGAGCTTGAGAGAGGTGAGAACAACACCGAAAATCTCGGCACCTGTGCGATTGAGTATGTCAATACATTCGCCTACTCCGTTAACGTTCGAATAGTCGGCTTTTGTGGAAATGATATATCCGTTAACGTTATTGCTTAAGTGTATAGCATCGGTAACAACCGTTACCGGCGGAGTATCAAAGATTATGCAGTCAAACCTTTCCTCACACATCTTCACAAGCTCGGTCATTTTAGACGAGGCAATGAGCTTTGTGGGGTTGACGTTGGTCGCGCCCGAGGTAAGGAGTGTGAGCTTGTACTCCGGAATATCAATAAAGTTCGGGGTATCGTCAATACCGGCAAGGTATTCGCTGAGTCCGTGGCTCTTTCTGTCAACAGAGAAAAGCTTTGCAAGCTTCGGCTGACGCATATCCACGTCTATAAGAAGCACCCGCTTTTCTTCTGAATTGAGCGCGTAAGTTATTCCAAGGTTTGCAGATACGCAGCTCTTTCCCTCGCCCGAATAGGCGCTGGTTACCGCGATCTTTTTACATTTATCCTCTATATTAAGATACAGTACATTTGTATAAAGCGACTTGAATGCTTCTCTGATTGCGAAGGGAGTGTTATTAGTTATAGTCGTTAATTCAGGTTCGCCTTTTTTATTTAATGCGCGAGGTTTCATAAACAGCTTTTTCATAGCATCTCCGTAAGTCCGCCCCAGCGGTTATTTATATTAATTTAGACGTCGGATTCCAGTCTTGGAATAACTCCAAGCACAGGCATATCGAAATTGTCCTCGAGCTTCTCTCTCGAACGAACTACGACGTCAAGCTTCGAGATAACAAACACCGCAAGAGCCGCAAGGAGAAAGCCGCCTGCAAAGCCTATAACAGCGTTTCTTACAACGTTCTTGCTATCGGGAGAGGTAGGAAGCGCGGGGTCGTCCTTCAGGTCGATAGTAACGGCGTATTTTGTTTCCTTATAATCCTCTACCAAAAGCTTTCCCGCAACCTCGGCAATAGCCTGAGAAATCTCAGGGTCGTCAGAGGTTACCCTGATATAATAGCAGGTAGTGTTCTCTCCGCTGAGCACAACCTTCATCATCGGACGAATCTGTGAAGGAGTGAACTCTCTTGTGATAGAGTAATCATTCTTAAGGCTGTCGATTACCTTGTTTGCAAATCTGTTAGTATCAACTATCTCCTGCATATTGGCAATCATAAGCTGCATTGCATCAACCTCGCTCGAGGTAAGACCTGTCTTGTCATAAACCTCGGTGTAGTTGATTTTAGACATCATATACTTACCCGAAGAGGTGTAGGTATCCTTCTTCATAAATGCAGAATATCCGCCGAATGCCGCACCGAAAAGAACGGCAACAAGGATAATGAGCCATAGCTTTGGAAGAAAAATATTAATTAAGCCTTTAATTGTTATTTCATCGTTTTGCTTTTTCATTTATCCACCCGTAAAAAAGTTTTGTTGAAGAAAAACGAGAGTTGCAAAAACAAGGGACTGCAACTCTCAGTTTTTCGTTAATTATTCACCGAGAACAGAATGCTTGTTTTGCTCAAGACCGTACTTTGCAGCATCTGCCGTCCAAACGTCGGAATAGCTTGCAATAAATACATTTCCGGTGTATTCGATATTCATATTGTATACTCGGTCCTCTTCGGTGCTCTTAACGACGATGCCGTCAACTACAGTGTAGTTAGCGCCCTTGACACCGTACTGGAGAGTATTTCTAATATTCTTATCCTTATTAAGCGCGTAGATTATCTCCATCGCTCTGTCGGTGTAATCAACAAGGACAACCTGGATATCCTCGCCCTGCTCATTCTTTCCTGCCTCGGTCTTGTTAGCCGAAGGAAGAACGCCGTATGCGGAAGCGTATGCCTCGTCGGCATTGGCTACAGGATACCTTGCCACGTTAACTATGTACTGCTGACGGGCGGTTCCCTCTACCTTCTTTGCTTCCTCTGTCTGCTTATACTCATAAGGCTTGTCGGTTACAAGAGTGATAACGTCGCTCTCAACGAGGTCAGCCTCGCCGGGGTCGTTATTTGCGTTATACTCAGCAATCTTCGCCTTAAGCTCGAGCGCATGCTCGTCGTCCATAGAGGTTATGGAAAGAAGAGTGGTCTGTGCGCTGACACCGAGCTTTCTTTCGGCAATTTCCCTGTTTATCTGAATATAATCGTAAGAACCGAATACGCGGTTGTTCGGAACACCGTAAAGTGCGCCGTTAACGTATGCCGCGTCAAGGAGAGGCGACTTGTAGTCGGGAGCAAGGTCACCGAACTTTTTGGATTCAAGATAAGGAGCGAGGTCCTTGAAGTTATACTCATCAAGCATTGACTTGTCGTTGATAAGAACTATTCTGCCACCGTAAAGGTAATTGCGGAACTCGGTATTCGAAAGGTCGGTAGGACCTGCCTCAACGTCCGCTTTCAATGCAGTCTGATACTCAGTAGCAGTCAGATAATGAATTTTTACCTGAGTGTTGTACTTCTTCAACAGCTGATTTATACTGTCGTTTACCGTAACCTTGGCGGGTTCGTCCGTGCCGTCCTCGGTAATGACGTAAAAGTCATAGTAAACGTTATAAACCGTGGTATCCTGTACGCCATACTTGTCTTTCCAGTAGTCCGGGTCAAACTCGTCGCAGCTGACAAGCGCAAACGAAAGAAGAACGGCGGAAAGAAGCATTGCAATAATTTTTTTCATTCTCATGCTACCGAGAACCTCCGAATAATTTTCTACTATAGTAGTTTACTATATTCACGGGCAAAAGTCAAGACTTTTTATATTAATAAAAGCTTTTGGTAAAACAAATAGTCAGTTTATACAAAAGTTGTTTTGAGTTTTTGTGAATATTTAATGTCTGTTTTTGCCATTAATTGGAAAGATAATCCTTGAGAGTTTTCGAGCGCGAGGGGTGACGAAGCTTACGGAGCGCCTTTGCCTCAATCTGTCTGATACGCTCTCTTGTAATCTCGAATTTTTTTCCTACCTCCTCGAGAGTTCTAGGCCTTCCGTCCTCAAGTCCGAAGCGAAGCTTGATAACCTGCTCCTCTCTCGGGGTGAGGGTGTGAAGAATGTTGCAGAGCTGCTCGCGAAGAAGCGAATAGGACGCGCTGTCAGAGGGAGCGGGAGAGTCGCTGTCCTCAACGAAATCGCCGAGTCTTGAGTCCTCCTCCTCACCGATAGGAGTTTCGAGCGAAACGGGGTCCTGTGCAATCTTCATAATCTCCCTGACCTTATCGGCAGTCATTCCGAGCGCCTCGGCAATCTCGTCTGTAGAAGGCTCTCTGCCGAATTCCTGAAGAAGCTGACGGGCGGTTCTCGATACCTTGTGAATGGTTTCCACCATATGGACGGGAATTCTTATGGTTCTCGCCTGGTCGGCAATAGCACGGGTAATTGCCTGCCTTATCCACCATGTAGCGTATGTAGAGAACTTGTAGCCCTTGCTGTAATCGAACTTCTCTACCGCCTTGATAAGACCGAGGTTACCCTCCTGGATAAGGTCAAGGAAATACATTCCCTTACCCACGTGGCGCTTTGCAATGCTTACGACCAGACGAAGGTTCGCCTCAATAAGCTCGTCCTTAGCCGCCTTATTACCCACGGTAATCTGCTCTGCAAGATAGGTTTCGCGCTCGGGGGAAAGGAGAGGAATCTTTCCTATTTCCTTAAGATACATACGAACAGGGTCGTCGATTGCAAGGCCCTCCTGTAGGAAGAGCTTGTCCATATTTTCAGCCGAATCATACGCCTTGACGTCCTGCTCAAGCTCCTTAAGATCGTCACTCTCGAGATCGTCGGGATCCACAACGTCAATATCCGCCTGGGAAATGTCGTAGTCGATATCCTCGAGCGCCTTCATTATATCGGAGTTGCCTATACCGCCGTCGCTCTTGGAATCAATAAATTCATTTACGTCAATCTTATCTCTGCTCATTTGTATTCTCCTTGTTTTTGGTTTCGCGTTTATTGTTTAAAAGCTCACGGAGAGCCTCCAGACTTTGATTTGTTTTCGAAGCATTTTTACGCACCGACAAGCGAAGCGACTCTATTGCCTCGAGAAGCACCGTGTCACCGTTATCGGTCATTGCCATACGTGACAGGCGCATTTTGATAATCCTTCCGACCTCGTCGGCAGAAAAGCTATCATTTAAATTAATATTATAATCCTCGCCTCTTTGATAGCAGTCAAAGAGATACGAGAACACCCTCTTTGAGAGGTCCGTGAAGAAATCGTCCTCCGATAGAAGCCCCCCTTCAAACACCTTCTTGCGATGCTCCTCAAAGAGAAGAAGGAAGCCGAGAACGTTTTCCTCGTGCTTTGCAACCGCGGGGGCTTTGATGTAATCGGGATTAACCCTGTCGGAGTAACCGACTGTATTTTGCTTGATTTTTTCGGACTCCTCTTTTCTTCGGTTGTACGCCGCCGCTCTGATAAGTCTGTCAACGTCCGACTTGATGCTCTTTGCATCTATATCAAGATTTGTAGCAACAACCCGAATGTAAATATCGCGTTCTGCCGCGGAATAAGTTTCGGATATCAGCTTTTCGAGAGAATGAAGCGCCTTTATACGTTCGGCAGGAACCGATATATCGTGCTTTGCAAGTATGTTGTCCATATTGTAGTCAAAGCGGCTCTTTGATGACTCGAGAAGTGCCTTGAACTTCTCCGCGCCGTTGGCTTTGATATATTCGTCGGGGTCCTTTGCGCCCGGTACCTTGAGTATCGTTACCTCAAGTCCTACGTCGGTAAGCATCTTCGTTGCTCTCATTGCCGCCTTCTGCCCTGCCTCGTCGGCATCGTAGGAAATGATAACCTTCTTCGTGTATCGGCTCATCATTCGTGCCTGCTCCGAGGTTATCGCCGTTCCAAGAGTTGCAACCGCGTTGGTAAAGCCTGCGGAATGCATCGCTATAACGTCCATATATCCCTCGCAGAGTATCATCGCTTCCTGACAGGTGAGTCTTGCAAAGTTAAGAGCAAACAGGTTTCTTGATTTCTTGAAAACCGGCGTATCAGAGGAATTCTTGTATTTTGGCTTCGAGTCATCCATAACTCTTCCGCCGAAGGCAATAACGTTTCCCGAGGCGTCGATTATCGGGAACATAACGCGGTTTCTGAAGGCATCGTAATACTTGCCCTTCTCGCTTCTTCCGCAGAGAAATCCCGCAACAAGCTCGTCGTAGGTATAGCCCTTATTAAGCATATATTTCGAGAACACGTCAAAGCTGTTCGGAGCAAAGCCGAGCCCAAAATGCTTGATTGTGGCTACGGAAAGTCCTCTTTTGTTTACAAAATAGTCAAGTGCCGCCCGTGCATCGGGGTTGTCGGAAAACAGACACGAGTGAAAATACTTCGCGGCATCGACGTTCATTTTGAGCATTTTTGCCCTATCGTACTTCGGTGTCGGGGAATATGAGCCCTTCGACTCGTCGCGTACAATAGTTATTCCCGCTCTGTTTGCAAGAAATTCAACTGCATCGGGATAATCGAGGTTTTCCCTTTTTCTTATAAAGGTTATAGCGTCGCCGCCCGCCCCGCAGCCAAAGCAGTAAAAGCTGTTATCCTGCGGATAAACTGTAAAGGACGGTGTTTTCTCACTGTGAAAGGGGCACAGCCCCTTAAGATTTGAGCCTGCGCGCTTCAGGGTAACGTAGCTTCCAATCAAGTCTTCGATATCGTTTCGCGCTATTACCTGCTCTATAGTTTCCTTGCTTATCAAAAGAGCCGACCTCCTTCCCTGTTTTGTACTAATATACGATAGTTATTTACAAAACACTTTTAATTCAGTAATCGAATTTTTCAGATATAATTTTTGTCTGTGCCCTGCCCGAGGTTGCCTCGGTAAGAGCGTGAAGAAGCTCATCTGCATCGCTCTTTAAAATACTGCCCAGAACCTCAACGCTTTCTCTGTAGGATACGTCGGAGGTGCGGAAGCCAAGCTGCGAAAGCGAAGCGGTAATCTTTCCGTAATCCGAGTAGGAAACGGTTATCGAAATCTCGGAATAAATATCATACCTGATAATTTCTGCCGCCTCGAGTGCCCCCTGCGCCGCCGAGGTATAAGCTCTCACAAGTCCGCCCGTACCGAGAAGAGTACCGCCGAAGTATCTTGTTACCACTATAACGGTATCGGTGCAGCCGCGCTTTCTTATAACGTCAAGCACCGGCATTCCCGCAGTTCCCTGCGGCTCTCTGTCGTCGGTAAAGCGCATTATTGAATTCTCACGCAAGACGTAAGCGTATACGTGATGCCTTGCATCCGGATATCTCTTTTTTACCGACTCGATAAAGGCAAGCGCTTCTTTTTCGCTCGACACGGGACATGCCTCTCCGATAAAAACCGATTTTCTATCCTCGTATTCGTAGCTTGACTGCTGCCTTACGGTTGTGTATGCTTGGGTTTCCATATCATTCACCCCCGACTATATAGCGCTTGTAGCGTCCTCTTGACGCCTCGTCAAGCTTTACCTTTACCATAACTCCGTCGGCAAGATACTCGACACTCTCTACTGTATATCCCGAATAAAGAGTGCTGACGAGCGACTGCTCGGAGTAAGGAATAAGAAGGTTCGTGCTCTTTTTGAACTTAAGGAGCAGCTCCTCTATCTTGGAGATAAGCAAATCAAGCCCCCTGCCGTCCTTGCCGGATACAAAAACCGAGTCCTCCGATGGCTCAAGCACGCCCTCGCTATCGAGAAGGTCGCATTTGTTATATACAAACAGCACCGGCTTGTCCGATGCCTCAAGCTCCTCTATTACAGAGAGTGTAACCTCTATATGCTCCGTCACCTCGGGGTCGGTAGCGTCGGATACTATAAGAAGCACGTCGGCATATTTTACCTCGTCCAGCGTTGACTTGAACGCCTTGACAAGATGGTGCGGAAGCTTTCTTATAAAACCTACAGTGTCGGTCAGAAGTATGCTCTCCCCGCAAGGAAGCTCGTATTTTCTGGTCGTTGGGTCAAGCGTTGCAAAAAGCTTGTCCTCCGAAATCACCCCTGCCCCCGTCAGCGCGTTAAGAAGCGTTGATTTACCTGCGTTGGTATATCCGACGAGCGCAACCTTAAGGAGTCCGCTTCTGTCCCTTTGCGCGCGCATTACGCGGCGATTATTCTCCATCTCGGCAAGCCTGTGCTCGAGTATGGAAATTTTTTCTTTTAAGTGTCTTCTGTCGCTCTCGAGCTTTGTTTCACCGGGGCCTCTGGTTCCGATACCGCCGCCAAGCCTTGAGAGCTCTGTACCGTGTCCCATAAGCCTCGGTGCTGAATATCTGAGCTGCGCCAGCTCGACCTGTAATTTTCCCTCGCCGCTTGTCGCGTGAAGAGCAAATATGTCGAGTATCAGCATACTGCGGTCTATTACGGTGACGTCCTCACCGATATCGCCCTCGAGATTTCTAATCTGCGCGGGGGTAAGCTCGAAATCAAATATAACGAGCCCGATGCACTCCTCACGGCAAAGCTCGGAAATCTCGCGAACCTTACCGCTTCCTATGCAGGTTCTCGGGTCAAAGCTATCCTTTACCTGAATTACTCTGTATGCCGCCTCGCCGCCCGCGGTGTCAAGAAGCCTCTCAAGCTCGTCAAGGCTTCTCTCACATTCGGGAAGGTCAATGCCACGCTCGGCAATCCCGACGAGTATTGCTCGGCTCTTTACAACCTCCGAAGAATTCATAGCTCTCCTTTCTCTTTGGCTGAACAAGGTCAAAAGAACAAAAAGAGCGACGGACTTATCCGAGCGCTCTTTTTAATTCACAATAATTACTTATTGTTATTCGCCATAGCAAGACGCTTCTTGAACTTGTCAAGACGACCGCCTGCATCAACGAACTTCTGCTTACCTGTATAGAAGGGATGGCAGTTGGAGCAAATTTCTACGTTCATATCGCCCTTAACAGAGTGAGTCTGAACACTTGCGCCGCAAGCACATCTGATGGTAGCTTCTTTGTATTCGGGATGTATTCCAGCCTTCATTTTAACACCTCTTTACGCATTTTATCATTTTATTGCACTATATTATAACATATTATTTTTTGTTTTGCAATACCTTTTTGAAAATTTCCAAAAAGATTTTTCCTTCGCCGATTTTTGACATAAAGCGTAGCCCCGCTTTGAGTTAAGAGAGCGAAAAAAACGGAACGGGGCACTAAAATTTTCCCTGCCTTTACTGTAGCTACAGCGCGTGCTAGCACTTCTCCTCAAGCTTGTGTCTAAGCCTTGTCATTATACGCTTTTCAAGCCTTGATATGTAGCTTTGCGATATACCGAGTGTGTCTGCGACCTCCTTCTGCGTAAGCTCCTCGCCGCCCGTCAGCCCATATCTCATTTCTATGATTATCCTTTCCCTGTCGGAAAGGTCGGATACCGCGGCACGGAGCATACGCCTCTCCTCGTCCTCCTCCATATCTTTGATTACGACGTCAGACTCGCTTCCGAGAACGTCAGAGAGCAGAAGCTCATTACCGTCCCAATCAACCGAAAGCGGCTCGTCTATTGATATTTCCTTCTTCTGCGAGGACGTTTTCCTGATAAACATCAGTATTTCGTTTTCAATACACCTTGATGCATAGGTAGCAAGCTTAATGTTTTTATCCTTGTTAAAGGTTGAGACCGCCTTCATAAGCCCTAGCGTACCTATCGAAATCAGCTCCTCGATATTCGCCCCCGTATTCTCAAAGCGCTTTGCAATATATGCGACGAGCCGCAGGTTATGCTCTATCAGCATATCCCTTGAATGCTGTGTGCCTATAGTGTTTATCATCTCCTCCTCGACCTCTGCGGGCAGTGGCGGCGGAAGAGTTTCATTACCATTTATATAATATACCTCGCTTCCAAAGATTAATCCCCGTATACGGAGATATATCCGAAGAAAAGCGAGCCTAAGCCTTGTGAACATCACATATTGCGGCAGAAGGCATAAGAGCACTGAATCCGCCGTAATTACCTCCTTCCTTATCTATAGCAACGGTTACGGCAATTTCGCCTTCACCCATATCTCCGAGAACTCTCACCGAATCAACCTTCATTCCCGTAAGAACGTGCGTTTGTCCCCCTCTCGTTACGGGGAGAAGCCGTATGCGCTTTCTTATCGCGCGGTCCAGCTTATCGGGGTCGGAAAGCTCGATTACGCTCTCGGGAAAGAGCTTTTCCGCAAGCTCCCTTTTTATAAACATCACAGGTCGCATATCCATAGGGTCCATTGCAAGATTTCCGCTATCAACGAACGCCTCGCCGCTGACCGACTTGCCGAGGAAGCTTATCTCAAATTTTACGCTTCCCTCACATTCAAGATTTGAAAAGAACGAAACAATCATTTTAAATACTCCTATAGACAAAAGAACGAGTATCGAAAACAGAAGCAGCTTTCTGTTTTGCGCTCCGCCCTCTTGCGTGCTTAATTTATCGTAGACGAATTCATCCAGAAACGACCATAAGTAATAAGCAGCTCCACCCGTAAGAGCCTCGAAAATAAGGAAGGAAAACAAAAGCTTTCCCCGCCTTCTCGCGCTGACCTTCCCCGCAGCGACGTAGACTATTAAAACAAGCGACAGCACCGATAAAAGAAGGCTTACCAGCTCCGACTCCAGAAATACAATGACCGATGCCGAGATGCCGCCGACTATTGCCGCTAGTATACCGCGCCGTGTGCTAACGGGAACTCGGGATATCCTCGAGGCAAAGTAAATAGCCAGAAGGTCAACTGTAAAGTTTATTAAAAAATACACGTCGATATATAAGGTTTTCAATAACCGACCTCCTAAAGCTCAAGCTTTGCCGTAGTCCTTATGCGTTCTGTTCACCGGCGGCAACCGCCAAAGCCTTAATCGTAGTGCTTTTGCAACGCCAAAAACTCACCTACGGTATTTACAGAGAACATTTTAGCACAGAGCGCGCAAAATAATTGTCGCAAAAGGGCGCGGTAAAAATAAAAAATCAGTCCTCCGAAAAATTCGGAAGACCGATTTCAGAAAATATGAGCTTATAAAAGTCAGGAAAGCGCCTTTTCGATAGCGTCGGCAGCTCTTTCGAGATAATCGCCCTCGAAAAGCTCAATAACACCCTTGTCAACGAGAGAGGCAAACGAGGGGTCGATAGGCAGTGACGCAAGAACCTCGGTGCCGTGAGCCTTTGCAAGCTCCTCTACGCGGCTCTCGCCATAGGGTCTGATTACCTTACCGCAGTCGGGGCATACGATGTAGCTGTAGTTCTCTACAAGGCCGAGCACCTTGATATCCATAAGTGTTGCCATATTCACAGCCTTCTCAACTATCATAGATACAAGCTCCTGAGGGCTTGTTACGATAATTATGCCGTCAAGAGGCAGGCTCTGGAATACGGTAAGCGGAACGTCACCGGTTCCGGGAGGCATATCCACGAACATATAGTCTACGTCATTCCAGACAACGTCTGACCAGAACTGCTTAACAGTTCCTGCTATAACGGGGCCGCGCCATACGACGGGCTTGGTTTCGTCGTCGATAAGAAGGTTAACGCTCATAACCTCAATACCCGTCTTGGTTTTAGGCGGGAACATACCCAGCTCGCTTCCCTCAACCGAGCCGCTCTTAAGTCCGAACGCCTTGGGAATTGAGGGGCCTGTGATATCAGCGTCAAGAACAGCCGCCTGATATCCTCTTCTCTGCATAGTTACGGCGAGCATAGAGGTTACAAGCGATTTTCCAACTCCGCCCTTACCGCTCACAACGCCGATTACGCGCTTAACCTTGCTCGCCTTGTTCATGGGTGCAAGGAGCGATTCCTTCGAGCATTTCTGTGAGCAGCTCGAGCAATCGTGATTACATTCTGCCATTTTCTTTTCTCCTTTACAGAATATTTACTTTGATTTCACTGTTTTCTACGGAAAGAGATATTCCGGTAATGCCCTTACCGTAATTCTCTATCAAAACGTTTGCGAGTCTGTCCTCGACGTTTCTCTCTATAAATCTACGCATATTGCGCGCTCCGTACTTTTCGGAATAGGAGCCGTCTGCAATAAACTCGAGAAGCTCCTTTGTATAAACAAGCTTTATTCCCTTGTCGAGAAGGTGCTCACGGAGCTTTCCGAGCATTATATCAGCAATTCTGACAAAGTCAGAACGCGTAAGGTGTCTGAAGGTGATAATCTCGTCGATACGGTTGATAAACTCGGGTCTTAAGAACTCCGAGAGCGCTCTCTCGGTCTTTTCCTTTGACTGCATCTCCCTTGCCTCAGAGAAGCCCGACACCGACGAGGACTTGTGGCTGCCTGCGTTGGTGGTCATAATGATAACGGTATTTTCGAAGTTAACCTGTCTTCCCTGCGCGTCGGTAAGTCTGCCGTCGTCGAGCACCTGAAGAAGAACGTTAAGAACGTCGGGGTGCGCCTTTTCGATTTCATCAAAGAGGATTACCGAATAGGGGCGGCGGCGTATCTTCTCGGTAAGCTGGCCTGCCTCGTCGTAGCCGACGTAGCCGGGAGGAGCTCCAACGAGCCTCGACACCGAGTGCTTCTCCATAAACTCCGACATATCAAGCCGTATCAGCGCCTCGGGCTGCTTAAAGAGGTCCTCCGCAAGCACCTTTACAAGCTCGGTTTTACCCACGCCCGTAGGGCCTGCAAATATCATAGAAACGGGGTTCTGTCTGTAGGATACACCCGAGCGCTTTCTGCGTATTGCCCTGACGACTGCCGATACTGCCTCGTCCTGACCTATAATTTTAGCCGAAATACGCTCCGAAAGTCCGTTAAGCTCGCCGATTTCACCGAGGCTAAGCTCTGCTGCGGGAATTCCCGTCCATATCTCGATTACTCGAAGAAGGTCGTCGGGGGTAACTCTGAGCTCCTCGACCACGGGGGCGATAATTTTCTGTCTTGTTTCAAGGCGAATTCTCTCCGACTTAAGCTCGGTCAGCTCCTTGTAGTTAGCCTCGGTCTGTCCGTCGGGCTCCTGGGTTTTAGCCTCGAGCTGCTGTGTGCGGCTATCGATTTCGAGAAGCCTCTTTTCGTTTCTCTTCTGCTCGTTAAGCTCGGGAGAGGAGAGAGCACACTTGGCAGCTGCCTCGTCGATAAGGTCGATAGCCTTGTCGGGCAGAAATCTGTCGGTTATATATCGCTCTGAGAGTGTTGCGGCAAGTCTTGCGACCTCGTCGGAAATCGCTATGCCGTGGAAGCCCTCGTAATATTTCTTGATGCCCTTGATAATGTTAACGGTGTCCTCGACCGAGGGTTCGTCAACCTTTACGGGCTGGAAGCGTCTTTCAAGAGCCGCATCCTTTTCAATGCATTTTCTGTATTCCTTAAGAGTTGTCGCGCCTATAACGCGTATTTCGCCTCTCGAAAGCGCGGGCTTCAGGAGATTTGCGGCGCTCATACTGCCGTCAGAGGTTTCGCCTGCTCCTGCAATATTATGAACCTCGTCAATCATCAGTATAATATTGCCTGCCGCCTTGATTTCCTTAAGGAGCCCGAGTATACGCGACTCAAACTGTCCTCTGAACTGCGTTCCCGCAACGAGAGCCGTCAAATCGAGCATCCATATTTCGTGACCGCGAAGCGACTCGGGAACTCTGCCCTCGACTATTCTCGTAGCGAGTGCCTCAACTATAGCGGTTTTACCGACACCCGGCTCGCCTATAAGGCAAGGGTTATTCTTCTGCCTTCTTGAGAGAATCTGTATTATTCTGTCGGTTTCACGCTCTCTGCCGACAAGCTCGTCAATCTTGCCCTCTGCCGCCTTTCTGTTTAGGTTCTGGCAGTAGGTGTTAAGGAGCTTCTTTGATGGCGGCTCCTTGCCCTCGGGCTTTTTCTTCTGACCGTCGCCCTTCTCGGGTGCGGGCTTGCCGAAGGGCATACCGAATATCTCGCCGAGGTTAAGGGTTGGCACCTTGCCGCCCTCGTCGCCGTCATCTGCCGAAACGAGTCCGCTCTCCATAAGTCCGTTGATTTCAGAGGTCATATTCTGTATTGCTTCCTCATCAATTCCCATTCTCGAGAGCATATCGTTAATAGGCTTGATTCCAAGCTCCGAGGCGCACTGAAGGCATATTCCCTCCTGCACCGTCTTATCGTTTTCAAGCTTGGTAATAAAGACCGCGGCGGGTCTTTTTTTGCATCTTGCACATACTTGTAATTTCATTTGTTCACCGTAAATTATTTAGAAGCTTAGAAGCAGCTCCATAGGATTGTAGGTATTGAAGAATCTGTAGATAAAGCCGCCCTCAAAGTCAGCTATCGTCGGGTTGCTCTCAAAAACGGGGAGCTTGAATACGATTTCAAGCACTACCGCAACCGCCCACGCAAGCACTACGCCGAGAGCACCCGAAACCAGAAGTCCGAGAGCCTTGTTGAAGATGCTGAAAACTCCTATTTCAAATATCTTGTCGATAATCATAAAGGCAATTCCGAGCAGTATCTTCAAGGCAAAGTAGCAAAGGAAGAAGGATGCAACAACAGAAACCACGTCAACGACGGGTGCGGTCAAGGACTCTGCTATGCTGTCGATGACCGACGTTGCACCGCTTGCCGCCTCGGCAATGTCAATACCGAAAATTGCAGCGGCTATCTTAAGAAGTGTGGGAAGCTCCTCACCTGCGTTCTCTGCGGTAAGTCCCGCGCAGTTCTCATAGAGGAAATCCGATACGTAGGAAGCAACCGGCTGCTCTATCGCGGGTACGATAAGCATATCGGCAACCGTTGAGCAAACCGCGAAAGCGATAACGAGAGCAAGCACGAACTTCACCGGCTTTGCCGCGATTTTAACAAATCCGACCTTTAAGCCTATGGCAAGAGATGCCGCGATAATCACACATAAAACCAAATCAATAATAACGTTCATAATTTTTCCTTCCTTTGCTTTATTTTAATACCACGTTCTCGGGCGAGAACATAGATGAAAGTCTGTCAAGCACTCGGTCATCGGGGTTTATACGTACGCCCGACATAACCGAATACTTTCTTGTCGAGCCGTCAAAGAGAATAACCTTAACCTCTCCGGAATTCAGCGTTGCTATTCTGACAATATTATTTATTCTCGGGTCGTTAAGGCTCGGGACTTTAATATAGAGCTTCTTTTCCGCGCTGTCGCTCTTATATTCCGAGTTGGGAATCAAGGGAGTAAGCGAGGATAACATTATACGCGGCGGCTCGCTCTCCTCGAGCGAAAGCGTGCCTGTAACGAATACCGCGCCGTCAGCACGGATAAGCTCGGAGTAGCGCTTATACTGCTTTGCAAACACAAGCACCTCGATTTCACCGTATCTGTCCTCGAGGGTAAGGCGCGCCATAGTATCGCCGCTCTTTGTTATCTTCGTCCTCACCTCGGAAATGATACCCGCGACACTAACGCTTGCTCTGTCGGCATATCCGGACTCCCCCACCTCGTCCTCTGCCGCCTCGGTGATATCCGAAATCTTTACAGTCTTAAGCGAGGATAGGTGCGAGCTGTAATCGTCAATAAGATGTCCCGAGAAATACATTCCCGAGCTTTCCTTCTCGAGAAGAAGCAGCTCCTTAAGGCTGAATTCCTCGGTTATCGGGTAGGAGTATGCAATAGCACCCGAATGCCCCGACGAGGCAATCGAGAAGAAGTCCATCTGTCCGCTGATATTGTTGCGAAGCCTCTCGTGCTCGGAGTCGAGAATACTCTCATAGCACTGTAAAAGCGAGCTTCTCGTTATTCCGAGAGCATCGAACGCACCGCATTTTATCATATATTCAAGTGAGCGCTTGTTCAGGTCTGAATTAACCATTCTCGAAACGAATGAGTCAAAGCTCTTGTACGGAGAGCGCTCCCTTTCGCGGATTATAGCCGCGGCAAGCGGTCTGCCGACGTTCCGTATGGCTAAAAGCCCGAAGCGGATATTCTTACCGTCGGTCGAGAAATGCTCGTAGCTCTCGTTGATGTCGGGCGATAGCACCTTAACACCGAATTTCGCGGCATCGGTGATATATTCCCTGACCTTCGTCTGGTTGTCAAGCACGCTTGTCAAGAGTGCTGCAAAATACTCGGCGGGATAATGTGCTTTAAGATACGCCGTTCTGTATGCTAAAATTCCGTAAGCCGTTGCGTGGCTTTTGTTGAAGGCGTACTTTGCAAATCCGAGCATTTCCTCAAAGATTTCGTTTGCAGCCTTACTGTCAATTCCGTGCTCCCTGCATCCGCCAAGGAATGCGTCGCGCTCTGCCTGCATAGCCTCGGTCTTCTTCTTCGACATAGCTCGTCTGACGATATCTGCCCTTGCGTAGGAATAGCCCGCAAGGCTTCGGCAAATCTGCATTACCTGCTCTTGATACACGATACAGCCGTAGGTTACGTCAAGTATGGGAGCAAGCTCGGGGAGCTTATAGCTTATCGGCTCGCGTCCGTGCTTTCTGGCTATAAATGTGTCAATCGAGTCCATAGGACCCGGGCGGAAAAGAGCAACGCAGGCTATGATATCCTCGAGGCAGTTCGGCATAAGCTTTGAGAGCACCTGCTTCATTCCCGCGCTCTCAAGCTGAAAGACACCGTCGGTTTTCGCCTCTGAAAGCAAGGCAAAGGTCGCCTTATCGTCGAAGGGGATTTTCGTTATATCAAAGCTCTTATCCTTAAGTCTTACCGAGCGCTCGGCATCGTGGATAACAGAAAGGTATCGAAGCCCGAGAAAGTCGAACTTTACAAGTCCGAGTCTTGCATCGGTCAGCATATCAAACTGCGTGACAACACCCGTGCCGCTTCCGGAGAGAGGAACGTACTCGTAGGTGGGCTTCTCGGTAATTACCACACCCGCCGCGTGAGTTGACGCGTGGCGCGGCATACCGTCTATTTTAGAGCTGACGTCTATCAGCTTTTTAATATCCTCGTCGGTTGAATATAGCTCTCGAAGCTCCGAGGAAGCCATAGCCGCCTTCATATTCTCGCACATAGCGGGGATAAGCTTTGCGACGGTGTCCACCCTTCCGTATGGCATACCGAGAGCCCGTCCGACGTCCCTTACTGCCGCGCGAGGCGCTAAAGTACCGAAGGTGACAATCTGCGCGACCTTGTCCTCGCCGTACTTTGATTTAACGTATTCTATAACCTCCTCACGGCGGTTATAGCAGAAATCTATATCAAAATCGGGCATTGACACTCTCTCGGGATTTAAGAATCTCTCGAAGAGAAGGTCGAATTCCATTGGGTCGACGTCGGTAATCCCGACAAGATACGCAACAAGGCTTCCCGCACCCGAGCCTCTTCCCGGACCAACGGGAATATCGCTCCTCTTAGCATACGACACGAAATCGCTGACAATGAGGAAATAGGCGTTAAAGCCCATTTTATCTATAACCGAAAGCTCGTATTCAATTCTGTCGGTATATTCCTCGCGTGAGCGCTTTGAGAAGGTAATTTTACCTTCGTTTTTTTTCTTTTCAAGTCCGAGATAGGTATCTCTCCTAAGCTTGTCCTTATGCGAAAGCCCGTCCTCTGCCTTGAAGTCGGGAAGGTGAAGCTTGTCAAATTCAAAATCGAAGTTGCACTTTTCGGCAATTTTAACGGTATTTGAAACGGCATCACGGAAGCCCGAGAAGAGTACCTTCATCTCATTTGCAGTCTTGAAATAAAACTCGTCGGTTTCAAAGCCGAAGGGTCTGCCGTCGGTTATTACGTTGTTTGTCTGTATGCACATCAGGGTTGCCTGCGTGTCGGCGTCGCTTCGCTCAAGATAATGAACGTCGTTCGTTGCAACGAGAGGTATACCGTGCTTTTCGCCTATCAGCTTAAGACCGTATGCGATTTTTCGCTCGTCGTCAAGCCCGTGGTTCTGTATTTCAAGATAGAAATCCTCACCGAAAAGCCCTCGGAGCTTCAAGGCATACTCCTCTGCTTCCTTCATTGCGCCCGAGAGTATAAGCTGCGGAATTCTGCCCGCAACGCAGCCCGAGAGAGCAATAAGTCCCTCGCTGTATCCCTCGAGAAGCTCCATATCTATTCTCGGTCTTGAATAAAAGCCCTCGGTAAAGCTCTTTGATACCATATAGCAAAGGTTTTTATATCCTACCGCATTCTTGCAAAGAAGTATCAGGTGGTTACCGGAGTTATCCTGCTTTCCGTCCTTTAAGTGGCGGCTTCTCGGAGCTACGTAGACCTCGCAGCCGATAATCGGCTTTACTCCCTTTTCCTTCAGAGCCGTGTAAAACTCAACCGCACCGTACATTACTCCGTGGTCGGTTATCGCGACGGCATCCTGTCCGTCCGAGAGTGCCTTATCGGCTATTGAGGAAATCCTCGTTGCACCGTCAAGAAGGCTGTATTCTGTATGAAGATGCAGATGTACGAATTCTCCCATTTACGGCTCCTTTCTGTAATAATTATTTATCGCGGCTTATCAATTGCTCGGGCTTTATCCGCCGTCTATTTTTCCTGCTCCTCGAGCAGTCTTTCTCCAAGCTCCATTACCTTTGAGAGCCTGTGAGAGAGCCCGGATTTTGTAATTGACGGCACCGACACCGCCGCAAGCTGCGAGAGCGACAGGTCTGGATATTGCATTCGAAGTCGCGCCGTATCGGCTATTTCGTCGGGCAAGAGTGAAAGCAGTCCCTTCTTCTCAAGCCTTTCTATCAGCGCCTTTTGCTTTGCGGCGGCATCTACCGCCTTTTTTATGTTATTTGTCTCACAGTTTGTAAGACGCATTATATTCCTTCTTGCTTCCGCGCTGAATTTCGCCTCTATTACTGCGAACATTGCGGGGTTCATTCCGCAAATAGCGTAGAAATCCTCAATTGATGTGCTGTTTTTGAAATAAACGGTTTTGCCGATTTTCTTGTTTGAAATCTTCGGGCTGAATCCAAGCTCCGTAAGATACTCGGCAAACGGCTCGGCAAAAGTGCCGAGCGTAAATTCCATAGAGTGCTGCACCGACGGGTCGGTTACTCTGCCGGCAGCAAGGAAAACGCCCCTTAAAAATGCCGACTGACAGCCCGCGCACCGCTCTGAAAACAGTCTACCCGAGCTATCGTAATCCGAAAGAAGTCTTGCCGCAGCACGCGACTCAAAGGAAATCTCAACGCATCTGCCGCCCTTCTTCGGATGCTCTACTGTGGCATCGGCTCCGTACTGCTCCTTAATAAGGCGGGCAATAAACTCTGCAACCTCAAGCTTTTCAACACGGAGAGAAATCCTCTCCCCAAGAGCTGTGCCCTTTGCCTTAAGTATGCCTGTAAGCAAAGCGCGTCTACAGCATGCGGATTTATAATTATGATTGATAATAGACAGCTTCTGCTCGTAAGAAAAGGACATAGAGTTCTCCTAAAAAACATCAATCTCAAGTTCGAGTAAAACGCCGAATTTTCTTAACACCTCTTTTTGCGCAAGCGCCGCGAGCGAAAGATAATCCTTTGCCGTAGCACCGCAGGCGTTGACTATAAAGCCCGCGTGCTTTTCGGAAATTTTCGCACCTCCGCACGCTCTGCCCTTAAGGCCGCAAAGGTCAATCATACGCGAGGCATAGCCGCCAGGCGGACGCTTGAAGGTGCTGCCTAGAGACGGCTCTCTCGGTTGAGCCTTTCGCCGCGCTTCGGTAATTTCGCCTATACGCATAAGGCAGGCAGCGCTGCTATGCTCTCTTGCTTTAAGCGTGACCGAAAGCAGAACAAATCTTCCCGACTTCAGAATACTCGTTCTGTAGCCGAAATCGAGGTCAGCTTGGGATAGGGTAATAACTCGGCAGGCTTCCCTGTCGTATAGCTCTGCGACTTCGATAAGCTCACATATCTCCCTGCCGTAGGCTCCTGCGTTGCCCACTGTAGCACCGCCGACAGTCCCCGGTATTCCCGAAAGCTCCTCAAGTCCTGAAAGTCCTGCCCTTGCAAGTGAGCGAGAAAGTGCCGAAAGACTGACTCCCGTTTCTGCGGTAACTGCCGCGCCCTTAGCCGAAAAATCCGCGAGTCCCGACGTCTTAACGATAATTTTGTCGGTTTTCCCATCGGGAAAAAGTATATTCGAGCAGCCGCCGACCACCTTGTAATCGAACGTGTGACTGTCGAGATATTCAAGTACCGTAATAAGCTCGCCTCTGCATTTCGGGCTTACAACGAGCCTTCCCTCGCCGCCTATTCTGACCGACGAGAGCTCGGAGAGCCTTTTGTTCTCCGTAAATTCAACTTCCTTCCTTTTGAGATAATCCAAAAATCTCAAAATCATGAAGTCCTCACAAAAATTATTCTCTTCTTAACATATCCATAGCGGCGGCGCGCTGCGATTCGGTTATCGCGATACCGCCAAGTATTCTCGAGAGCTCGTCAACCCGTCCCTTGCGGTCGAGCTTACGCACACTCGTTTCGGTCACTCCGTCAACGTCGCCCTTACTGATAAGGAAATGAACGTCACCTAGAGATGCAATCTGTGCGCTGTGAGTAACGCAGAAGAGCTGCGTTGTTTTCGATAGCGAGAGCATCTTGATGCCGATTTTACGCGCGGTTTTACCCGATACACCCGCATCAATCTCGTCGTAAATCACGGTTGGAACGCCGTCGCGGTCAGCAATAACGCTCTTCAAGGCAAGCATAATACGAGAAAGCTCTCCGCCCGAGGCAATTTTAGATAATGGCTGCGCGTCGGCACCTCTGTTTGCGCTGATATAAAACTCTACACTGTCAGAGCCGTCCCTGTTAAGCTGCTTTTGTTCGTCCTTGAAGCTCTCGCGAAGAGAGGCGAAGAATACAACCTTCGGCATATCAAGGAATTCAAGAGTGTCCTTAACCTTTGTTTCAAGCCCCTTGACTGCACCGAGGCGGCTCTCGTGAAGCCTGTTTGCAAGCTCGAGTGCCTCGGCATACGCCTCCTTCTCCTGCTTTTTCAGATTGAAGAGCAGGTCCTCGGAATTCTCGAGAGAGGAAAGCTCACTTGCCGCCCTTTCCCTGAATGCAAGAATCTCGGCAACAGTAAGGCCGTACTTCCTTTTAAGCTTTGCTATTTTATCGAGTCTTTCCTCTATTTCGTTAAGCTTGTCGGTGGGATTTTCGTCAATTCCGAGGGTCTGGTCAAATACCTCCTCGGCAATATCGTCTATCTGATACGAGTAGTCGCGAAGCCTGTCGGCAAGCTCCGAGAACTCGGGAACTACGTCGGAAATCTGAGTAAGCGCGGTAATGCTTCGGTCAAGAAGATAGCTTACGCTTCCCTTCTCGCTTCCCTTCAGCGCTCTGTATACGAACTCCGAATTCTTATTTATCTTTTCGCTGTTTCTAATCTTGACCTTAAGGTCTACGAGCTCTTCCTCCTCACCGTCGTGAAGCTCTGCTGAGTCTATATCCTTAATCTGATACTCGAGTATCTCCTTAAGTCGCTCGCTCTCGCTTGCCTTTGCCGAAAGCTCGGCAATTTCTTTTCTTATTTTATCAAGTCTTGAGTAAGATATTCTGTATTCGGCGAGCAGCCCCTCGAGATTTGCGTACACGTCAAGCATTGCAAGATGGTTCTTCGAGTCCATAAGCGACACAGTGTCACTCTGTCCGTGAATGCTGACAAGATAGGGGGTCACGGATTTCAGAACGCTCATATTGACGAGCCTGCCGTTTATTGTTATCCTTGATTTTCCGTCGTCTGTAACAGTGCGTGACACGAGAACCGTTCCGTCCTCGTCGGGTCTTACACCGCATTCGAGAAGCTTATCTTCTATTGCCTCGGAAAAATCGCCGAAGAGTCCGCTCACCGTTGCACAGCTCTCGCCCGAGCGGATAAGTCCTCTCTCGGCTTTAGCTCCGAGAAGAAGATTTATACTGTCTATTACTATGGATTTACCCGCACCCGTTTCGCCTGTAAGCACCATAAAGCCGGGTGAAAAATCAAAATCAACCGACTTAATTACAGCGATATTCTCAATGTGTAGCGATAAAAGCATAAAACCTACTCCGTTATATGTAATCAGGTCTTTCCAAAGGTTCTGTTAAGGTCGTCGGTAAGCTCTGCCGCAAACTCTGCGTCCTTTATTACAAGAAGAATAGTATCGTCGCCCGCAACGCTTCCGACTATATCGTTATGATGGATTGAATCTATGCATACCGCGATAGCGTTTGCCATACCCGAGAAGGTTTTGACTACCACGATGTTACCCGCCGCCTCTATTTTCACAACCGAGTCGGTAATGGCAGAGTTAGGCACGAGAACGTTGCTGCTCCTACCGACAGAGGGGGCAACGTACTTATACGTTCCCATCGAGGTCACACCCTTGACGAGATTGAGATGTCTTATATCTCTCGATACAGTCGTCTGAGTTACCTTGTAGCCGACCTCCTCAAGCTTGTTTATAAGAGTTTCCTGAGTATCTATATCGTATTTTTCTACAAGCTCAAGTATTTTCTGCTGTCTTGCGTTTTTCATATTCTTTCCTTTCTTAATCCTCTAATACCTTTATTTTCCTGAAAAGTGTCGAGAACATATTACCTTCGGAGAAGGCTACCGTCTTAAGTCTTTTCTCCGCCATTGCAATAGTACAGCTCTCGTTTGGCATAAGAGTATCAACAAGCCTTCCGTCGAGGCTTATATTCAGCGAATCAAGTCCTGTATTCCTTATAGTTATACACTCCTCCGGCTCAAATATTATCGAGCGGTTAAAGAGCGAGTGCGGACAAATCGGAGTCATTATAACAGTATCAAGATTATGCGCGACAATAGGTCCGCCCGCCGAGAGCGAATAGGCTGTAGAGCCCTGCGAGGTGGAAAAAATAATTCCGTCGGCGCGATAGCTTACCGAGTCGCCTCTTCTGTTACAGATTCTGAAGTCGGTAATTCCGAGGTAGCTCTCGTGAGAGATGACTACGTCGTTAACCGCAAACCTGTCAAACGTTACTTTTCTGCCGTCGTTTGTTGTCTTTTCAGCAGTCAGGAGCATACGCTCCTCTACCGAAAAGTCGTCTGTAGAAAGCCTTTCGAGTATTTCAAGGTTACTTGGGTCAACCTCGCTTAAGTATCCGACCTTTCCCATATTAACGCCGAGTATCGGCACCGAGAGCAGAAGCGCAATTCTTGACGCGTCTATAACCGAGCCGTCACCGCCGACAACGATTACCGCTTCAGCGTCCTTCGGAATTTCAGAGTAAATTTCAGCCCCCTGCTCCGAAAGCTCGGCATAGTCCTCGCTGACGTAAGACAAAACCGAAAGTGACGCGAGCTTGCTTATTACCTTGCGGGTTATAAGAAGTCCCGTATCCTTATTGGAATTCGGTATTATTATAGCCTTTTTCATTTACGCACCTCCGAAAGTATGAGAGAAACTCAACGTTGCCGTCGCCGCCTTGAATAGGGGACTTAACCGTCCTTATATGCTTAAAGCCAAATGATTGGGCGCAACCGATAACCTTATCGCAGGCTTCCCTTCTGTATTTATCGTCCTTGACTATTCCGCCCTTGCCGAGCTTTTCCCTGCCGACCTCAAACTGCGGCTTTATAAGACAGATAAACTCTGCTCCGCATGAGAGCACCTCGGAAAGCGAAGGAATTATATAGGTTGCGGAAATAAAGGAAACGTCCATAACCGCAATTTCCGGAGAAAATCCGAAATCCTCACGCTTCATATATCTTGCGTTGTAATTCTCTATTACGGTAACTCTTCCGTCGGCTCTCAAAGCCTCTGCGAGCTGACCGCTTCCCGAATCGACCGCAATAACCTCGCATGCTCCGTGCTGAAGAAGGCAATCGGTAAATCCGCCGCTTGAAGCTCCCACGTCAATACACCTCTTGCCCTCGACAGAAACCCCGAATTCGAGAAGCGCCGCATCGAGCTTTATTCCGCCGCGGCTTACAAATCTCTTGAAATCGGTATTCACCTTGACCGAGTCGCCGTCCTCAACCGACAGCGACGGCTTCGTCACAACTCTGCCGTTAACTGTAACGGCACCGCCGACAATAAAGCTCTTTGCGTCGGTCCTGCTCGAGCATAAGCCAGAGTCAGAGAGGTAAACGTCAAGTCTCATCATCCAAAGCAAACGGAGCGTCGGTTATTCCCTGTCCGTTAACGTCGGTCAGAATACGAACTCTCTCCTCCGCCTTCTCAAGGCGCTCGTTACAGGTCTTTACAAGCGCGATTGCTTCCTCGTAGAGCTCGAGCGACTCGTCGAGAGGAAGGTTACCGCTCTCGAGCTTTTTTACTATGTCCTCAAGTCCGATAAGAGCCTTCTCAAATGATATTTTATTATCCATAAGCTTATTCTCCGTTCTTACTGAAAATCCTACCCGATATTCTGCCGTCAGAGAGGCGTATATTGACTGTGTCGCCAACCTCAATATCCAGCACGGATTTCAAAACTCCTCTATCCGACTCAACAACCGAATATCCGCGCGACAGAACGTTCAATGGGTTCATAGCCTCAAGCCTTCCAACCGTTAAGGCAAAGCTGTTTTTCTTCATATTAATCAGCGAGTCAAGCGCCCTCTTTATCCCGTCAAATGCCTGTGAAAGCTCCTCTCGCTTTGCGGTAAGTTCAGCAGTTATTGAATTTGCAGAGGTTTTCTCGCTATAACGCAGAAGACGTTCGCGAAGTCTTTCTATCCTGTTAATCAGTGACGTCCCCGCTCTGCGAAGCATATCGTCAAGCCTCATAAGGAGCTCGTCTGAATCCGGCACTGCAAGCTCTGCCGCCGCAGAGGGTGTAGGCGCGCGAAGGTCTGATACGAAATCGCAAATAGTAAAATCGGTTTCGTGTCCTACCGCCGAAATGACGGGCACCTCTGCCTCGTAAATTCTTCTTGCCAGTCTCTCGCTGTTAAATGCCCAGAGGTCCTCAATCGAGCCACCGCCTCTGCCGATAATTACGGTATCAACAAGCTTCGATTTGTCAAAATA
The DNA here is from genome assembly GCA_017472305.1 of Clostridia bacterium. Taxonomy (GTDB): domain Bacteria; phylum Bacillota; class Clostridia; order Oscillospirales; family CAG-272; genus UBA1740. The sequence goes on from JAFUQP010000007.1 coordinate 74,870, forward strand.
GTCGATGCCCGAAATAAGCGTCGCCTCTGCTCCCTCGCCCTGAACGAGCGCGGGGTAAATATATATTTTAGCCGCTTTGAAGCGCCTTGTGATTACGTTGATAATATCGCGTACCGCGGCTCCTGTCGGAGAGGTTATTACGCCAATGCTCTCGGGCAGGCGCGGCAGAGGCTTCTTGTGAAGCTCATCGAAGAGCCCCTCTGCCTCGAGCCTCTCCTTAAGCTGGTTGTACGCCGTATAGAGCGCGCCTATGCCGTCGGGCTGCATTGAGGAAACGGTAATCTGATACTGACCGCCAATCTCGTACACCGTGACGGTGCCGAAGGCTATAACCTTCATACCGTTCTCGGGTAAAAACTTAAGAGCCGACGCCTTGCCTCGGAACATCACCGCGCGAATGACGCTCGTTTCGTCCTTTATTGAAAAATAAACGTGCCCTGAGGTGTGTTGCTTCAGATTCGAGATTTCTCCTCTTACGCTTACCGCACGAAGAAATCTGTCACCGTCAATAAGTCTTTTTAAATATCCGTTAAGCTCGCTGACCGTCAGCACCTCTCGCTCGGGGCGCTCCCTTAAAGAGCTAATATCCATTATATTACTTACCGGCTAAATAAGCCCGCAGTGTAAGTGCAGCACATCCGACGGCATTATCAGCCGACATAAGCGGCTCTGCAAAATACACCTCGAAGCTTTCAGCCAACATCCTTTTAATTATTGAATTGCACATAACGCCGCCTGCACATACGAATTTCGTTTTGCCGTATCTTTCCTCGTACTCAGCGCAAAGCGAGGCAATCGCCCTGCCGATATAATCGAAAACGAATGCTGCTGTGAGCGACTTATCCTCAGTGTCCTTATAGAGCTTCACCGCAAGATTTTCAAGTCCGGAAAGATTTATTCTGAGTGCATCGGAGGAAATCTTCTTTTTCGGGATTTTCTTCTTATTTTCAAGCGCAAGGCGCTCCACCTCGGGCCCTGCCGGGAACGAAAGTCCCATATACACGCCTATTCTGTCGATTACCTGCCCTGCGTTGAGGTCGGAGGTTCCGCCGAGCAGCTCGGTTTCAAATCCACCCTCCGAGGGCTTAACCCTGACAAGCTCGGTCGTGCCGCCCGAAATATGAAATGCGGCAAACTCCTCGGACAAAAGCTCGGTCTTACCCGACGAATAAAGCGCTGCCATTATGTGACCGCACTGATGCGAGAATCGGTAAAGGGGCGCACCGAGTACAGTAGCCGCACTCTCAGCGCAAGACACGCCACAAAGAAAGCACGGCATATAAGAGCCCTCGGTATTTCTCGGTCTGTCGCTGACGCCCACCGCAACGATTTGCCTGTCGCCGATAAAGCTGCGAAGCTCCGAAAGAATATCGGGAATATTCACGGTATGAAGAAAGAGCGCGTCAGACTGACGGAGTCCGCGCTCCCCCGCCTTTACGGCAAGCGGTTTTTTAAGATTGGCGATTAGCTCGCCGTCGGTAGCAAGAAGTGCTGCGGAGGTCGTGTAGTTGCTCGTATCAAAAGCGAGAACCGCCGATTTATCCGTCATTTTCTGTACTTCTCCCTTATAGCGTTGAGAACTCCGTTAACGAAGGAGTAGCTCTTCTCGTCGTCGTATTTCTTTGAAAGCTCGACTGCCTCGTTTATGGAAACCTTTGCGGGAATATCCTCCATAAACATAATCTCATAGGTAGCAAGCCTCAAGAGCGCACGGGAAACGGGAGAGATTCTCTCCTTCTTCCAGCCGACAAGCTGCTCCTCTATCGCACCGTCTATAGCCGTCCTGTTCTCGGTCACACCGAAGAACACCGTCTTTACGTATCCGTCAACCTCAAGTCCGCGCACCTCTGTTGCCTTGAGAAAAATCTCCTCGGCACACTCGTCACTCTTGCAGGCGTCCTCAAAAAGCAAAATAAAGGTGTTCTCTCTCGCTGTCTTTCTTTGCATTATACAATCCTCTATGTATTTTATTTTACCGAATAATATTATACATATTTACTTTTAAAAAGTCAATATTTTTTCGTTAATAAATGCCTACATTTTATTATTTCACGAAAATTCTTCAAATTTACAAAATCGACTTGCAAATTCGTGTCTGATATGTTATCATAATATGATGAATTTTGAAAGGAACCCACCTATGAAAAGAATTCAGAGCATATTGCTTGGTGCCGCAGGTTATACGGTGCTTATTCTTTTACTGTTTTATATCTTCGCCTCGGTCAGCGGATTTACGGAGTCTGAAATAGGCTTCGGTATGTTCGCTCTTATACTCGCCTTCGGCGTGCTTATATCGCTTGCGGACAGGCTTTTATACCTCGACGCCGTAAAGCTACCCGTGAGAATAATTATTCATTACGTGGCTCTTATGATAGCCTTCTCGGTTATCTTTATCGGTTCGGGAAATATTGCTGCAAGAGGCGCTGCCGCAATCTTTGTCGCGGCGGTAGTATTTACTGCGCTGTACGCGGTTATTTTCGTCATTGCTTACTTTGTAAGAAAAGGAGTCAGAGGGCTTGACACCGCTCTTGACAGACGTATGCCAAAGCAGGACGCAAAGAAGAAAAACACAGAATACAAGCCCTTATATAAGTAATGAATATTGTGAAGTTCGGTGTCGGCGACACCTTGATAATGAAAAAGAAGCACCCCTGCTCATCCGATGCCTTCCGCGTTTTGCGTGCCGGTAGCGATTGCAGAATTGTATGTCTTGGGTGCTCCCGCGACCTGACGCTCGAGCGCAGGGCGCTTGAAAAAATGATAAAAAAGGTTATTCCCCAAGAGGGGAATGCGGAATAGGACGGATTATGCTGTATTATCTTAAGGGAGAGCTTGCATACAGAGAAAACGGTATGTGCGTTGTCGACTGCGGCGGCGTAGGCTACAGGCTGACTGTCAGCCTTAACACCTCCGACGCGCTTATTACCAAGGTTGGAAAAGAGGTTAAGATATTCACCTATCTTGCCGTAAGAGAGGACGGCGTTGAGCTGTTTGGCTTCGGCACGACAGACGAGCGCGATTGCTTCAACAAGCTTACGTCGGTCAGCGGTGTAGGCCCGAAGGTTGCTATGAGTATTCTTTCGACTCTTCCACCCGAGAAGCTCGTGCTTGCAATTTGCACCGAGGACGTCAAGGCTATTGCCAAAGCTCCCGGTATCGGCTCAAAAACCGCCGCAAGGATAGTTCTGGAGCTTAAGGACAAGTTCTCCGACGATATGCTTTCGGTCACCTCGGGCACATCGGACAGCGTTTCTGTTCCGCAGAAAGCCATCAAAAGCGGTGTTTTCTCCGAAGCGGCAGAGGCACTTACGGTGCTCGGATATGACAAGAATACCGTTCTTGACGCCCTAAAGGGCGTAAATCCCGACACGAAGGACGTCGGCGAGGTCATTAAGGCTGCGCTGAAGAAGCTTGCGAGATAGCTTATCACTGAAAGGAACCTACTCTTATGATGGAAGAAGTAAACGAATTCGATTTTGAAAATCGGATTATGACAAGCGAATACGACTCCTCGCAGGACAGCGAGGTTGAAAACTGTCTTCGCCCGAAAACCCTCGAGGAATACGTCGGACAGGAAAAAGCGAAATCCAACCTTAAGGTTTACATAGAAAGCGCAAAGCTGCGAGGCGAGGCGCTCGACCACGTGCTTCTTTACGGCCCTCCCGGTCTTGGTAAAACCACCCTTTCGGGCATAATAGCCAATGAAATGGGCGTTAACATAAGAACGACGTCAGGTCCCGCTATCGAAAAGCAGGGCGACCTTGCGGCAATTCTCACAAACCTTGCAGAGGGTGACGTACTGTTTATCGACGAGATACACCGTCTGTCGCGTGCCGTTGAGGAGATACTCTACCCTGCAATGGAGGATTACGCGCTTGATATAATTATCGGAAAGGGCCCGAGCGCACGCTCGATAAGACTGCCTATACCGAAGTTCACGCTTATCGGCGCAACCACGAGAGCAGGCCAGCTTACCACTCCCCTTCGCGACCGCTTCGGAGTGCTTCTGAAGCTTGAGCTTTATACCCCCGAGGAGCTTGCCGATATCGTTAAGCGCTCGGCAAAGATACTCGACATATCAATTACAGACGACGGCGCTTACGGCATAGCCTCCCGCTCGAGAGGAACTCCCCGTATCGCGAACAGACTGCTCAAGAGAATCAGAGATTTTGCTCTCGTCAAGGGCGACGGTACTATAACCTCGGAGATTGCAAAGTATTCTCTTGAGGCTCTGGAAATCGACGAGCTCGGACTTGATAACATCGACAGAAGAATGCTCGAGGCGATAATCAAGTACTACTCGGGCGGCCCTGTCGGTCTTGAAACGCTTGCCGCAACGATAGGCGAGGAGGCTGTAACAATAGAGGACGTGTACGAGCCTTACCTTATGCAGATAGGCTTCCTTGCGAGAACTCCCCGCGGAAGATGCGTAACGAAGCTTGCATACGACCACCTCGGAATTCCATACGTACAAGGCTCGCAGAGCACCGCTCAAATCTTCGGTCAGAGAACTATGGATTTGGATAATTAACAGATTTGAATAATCGAAAGATTTGGATAATTAAGACGCAAAACGGCTGCTTTCCGCAAATGGAAGCAGCCGTTTTTTTAGACGTTTTATCGGTTTTATGTAATCTTTAGTTGTCAAAAAGCGTCGAAATACGGCTCTTCCACAATCAGCGAAGCGCGTCTATTGCCGCCTTGCGGTCACAAGACTTGAACACAGAGCTTCCCGCAACGAGAACGTTCGCGCCTGCCTCGCGTGCTGCCTTCGCGGTTTCGGGATTAATTCCTCCGTCAACCTGGATATCGATGTCAAGACCGCGTCTTTCTATTTCCGCGCGAAGCTCACGAACCTTAGGAAGCATATCATACATAAAGGACTGTCCGCCGTAGCCGGGTTCAACCGTCATAACAAGAACCATATCGCACTTTTCAAGAAGATGGAATATCGCCGAGGCGGGAGTCTTCGGCTTGATGGAAATTGCCGCCTTGATGCCTCTGTTGTGAATTTCGTCGAGCAGTGCCGCAGAGTCCTCGCACGCCTCGTAGTGGAAGGTGAGAATATCCGCACCCGCGTCAATAAATCTTGAAGCATATCTTTCGGGAGCCGCAATCATAAGGTGAACGTCAAAGATTATATCGCTCTTGTTGCGAAGCGCTTCGATAATGGGCATACCGAAGGACATATTGCTGACGAACATTCCGTCCATAACGTCGAGGTGAACCATATCAGCGCCTGCAAGCTCGATTTCCTTTACCTCCGAAGCGAGATTTGAAAGGTCCGATGCAAGAACCGAGGGAGAAACTTTAGTCATAGCTAATCCTTTCTGATAGAAAATTTTTGTTATATTGAATAATACTGTGACATAGTATTATATTCACCATAAAATAATATAGAGCCATTTTTATGGCAGACAACGGAAGATGTGCCGACGCCGACATTAAAGTAAAAGAAGTATTATAGATACGTCGGTTCGTCTTCCTTTGATTGGGGCAGTCCTTTGGGCTGTCCCTTATTCTTTTGAATAAACGAGCGCTACCGCGTGAGCGGCTGCCCCCTCGCCGCTACCCGTGAATCCGAGATGCTCCTCGGTTGTAGCCTTAATATTCACTCTGCATGCATCGACTCCGAGAACCGCGGCAATGCCTTCTCTCATCTCATCAATGTACGGAAGGATACGCGGAGCCTGAATCACAAGCGTTGCATCTATATTCCCTACTGTATAGCCTTGCGCATCGAGCTTCTTTTTAACCTCTTTAAGCAAAAGCATACTCGAGATGCCTCGAAAATCCTCGGATGAGTCCGGGAAATGCCGTCCGATGTCGTAAAGTCCGACAGCCCCGAGCAGCGCATCCATAATCGCGTGAGTCAGAACGTCGGCATCCGAGTGACCGAGCAGACCAAGACGGTACGGAATTTCAACTCCGCCAAGCACAAGGCGCCTGCCCTCGGAGAATTTATGAACGTCGTAGCCGTGACCAATTCTGAAATCTGCCATCATTTATCCCTTCCCTTCAGAACATATTCGGCGTAACAGAGGTCCTCTTCGGTGGTTATCTTGACGTTATCCTTTGACGTAATAACAACCCTTACCGAAGCCCCTGCGCGCTCCGCAATCATATTATCGTCGGTTATACCCTCCATATTTTCCAAGCACAGCTCAAGTCCCTTGCGGTATATTCCGACGGAAAACGCCTGCGGAGTCGATGCACATACAAGCTCGTCCCGATTAAGCGTTCCGGAAACGAATCCGCCCGAGGTACGCTTGACTGTATCGAAAACAGGTACTGCGGCAGTTGCCGCTCCGTATGCTTCGGCAGCAAGGACGACAGCTTCAATGTCACAGACCGTAATAAGGCACCTTGCCGCGTCGTGAAATACTACAATATCGGTTTCCCGCGGGATGCTTAAAAAGCCTTCCCTTGCCGAAAGAGAACGGGTTTCCTTACCCGAAATTACGCTACTTAACTTTACAAAACGGCGAGATAAAAGCTCCGAAAGCTCCTCACGCTCTTCCTCCCTTACAACCGCGACGGTGCTGTCAATAATCGGGCAGTCCTCAAATGCGCGGAGAGTATGCGACAGGACCGTTTCACCGCACAGCTCCATATATTGCTTCGGCAGAGCCGAATTCATTCGTCTGCCCGAGCCAGCGGCAAGAATTACCGCGGTTACGTATTTACCCTTAAGAGTCAATTTCTTCCTCCGAGTTATTTTCTGTAGTAAACGAAATGAACGGTTATCGAGCGGATTTTACCGTCCTCAAGAAGATTTGGGCCCTTGATAATCACTCCGTCGCCGCTCATAAGCATAGAGGTTTCAAGCTCGGCTATCTTACATACGAACAGTCGCTCTCCCGAGGAATCCACGATAAAGGTATCGTTATGCACGGCAAGCGCTCCGCCCCTGCCTATAACGTCCTCATTTCCGTTTCTGTGCTCGGTCACGTATTTGACCGCCTCACCGTGAAGAGCCCTTGCTCTCTCAAGTCTGTATGCATAGCTTTCGGGATTCTTCCCCACTCCAAAGAGCCTCTTTAAAAAGGACATAGCACTCTCCTCGCCGTTTTTTCGGTTCATTTTTATGCTTCGTTCCCTACTATTTTAGCACATATTGCCCCAAAATGGAAGACGTTTTTTACAATTTGAGGCTGTTTTTTTGTAAATTTTGCTGATTTTACAAAAAAATGAAAAATTTCTCAAGTTTTTTTAAAAAAGGTATTGCTTTTTCGAAACAAATGTATTATAATATACGCGTGGGGCAAAGTGGGTGATTGTGTTGCGTAATCCCTATTTTGAACCTTACAATCCCGTAAAACTCCCGAAAATGGGAAGAAAATTATGCAAAAGGAGGTAGATGTTATGTCGTTCGTCGGCTCGTATACGCATTCGCTTGATGCGAAAAAGCGCGTGTTCGTTCCTGCAAAGTACCGCGATGACCTTGGCGAAGTATTCTATATAACCCGCAAGTTTGACACCTACCTCTCGATATATACAGAGGACGAGTGGAATATATATCTTGAAAAGATTGAAAGACTCCCCGAGTCGGTTGCCGCTGAAATTCAGGAATTCATTCTCGGAGGAGCGCAGAAATGCACCCCCGACAACAGCGGAAGAATTATTATCGACGACAAGCTCCTAAAGCACGCGAAAATCGACAAGAACGTCGTATTCGTCGGTGCCGGCAAGCAGATAAGAGTCTGGGCAGAGGAGCTCTGGACCGAGCGCGAGGAGAAGCGCGACTTCGAGAAGATGCGCGCCGTGCTTCAGGACTACGGACTCTGATAAAGAAAACGCAAAGAGGACTTTCAAATGACGAACTTAAGCTTTTCTCATACGTCGGTTCTCCTTTACGAATGCATCGAGGCACTGAATATCCGTGACGGATATACCTACATAGACTGCACTGCCGGCGGCGGCGGTCACTCTCTCGAAATCGCAAAGCGAATGGGCAAAAATTCAAGGCTCATCTGCTTTGACAGAGATAAAAACGCGATACGCGCCGCAAGCGAAAGACTCTCGGAGTATCTTGACAGAGTAACCTTTGTTAACGATAACTTCTCAAGTCTTGAAAGAGTAATAAGAGAATACGGCATAGATAATCTCGGCGGCGTTCTCGCCGACCTTGGCTGTAGCTCGCATCAGTTTGACACTCCCGAGCGAGGCTTCAGCTACAATCACGATGCTCCCCTCGATATGAGAATGGATACAGACTCTCCCCTATCGGCTTATGAGGTTGTAAACGGCTACTCCGAGGCGGACTTGAAAAGAATAATCTACGATTACGGAGAGGAGCGATTTGCTCCGAGGATTGCCTCGGCAATCTGTAAGCACCGCGAGGAGTCACCGATAAGGACGACACACGAGCTCTCCGACATAATCAGAGGCGCAATTCCCTCGGCGGCAAGAGCCGACGGCCCTCACCCCGCAAAAAGAACCTTCCAGGCTATAAGAATCGAGGTCAACGGAGAGCTTGATGCAATCAAGCCAATGATTGACACGGCGGCTCGCTCGCTCGTCGCAGGCGGCAGGATAGCAATAATATCCTTCCACTCACTCGAGGACAGAATAGTCAAGCAGAGCTACAAGGCGCAGGCTACAGGCTGCACCTGCCCCAAGGACTTCCCCGTTTGTATCTGCGGAAAGAAGCCCACAGTTAAAGAATTAACTAAAAAACCCATACTTCCCTCAGACGGAGAGCTTGAAGCAAACCCCCGTTCAAGAAGCGCGAAGCTCAGGGTTGCCGAAAAAATTTAAAGGAGAAAAGTAAAAATGACCGCAAAGTATGACGCGCTTTATGAAAATATGAAAAACAGATTTACAGTTGAGAGCGACGGCTCTGAATATACACTTGGCGAATATATGCTTATGAAGGCTTCAAAGAAGGATTCCTCCGCAAGAAGCCTTCCCGTTGCGGTCAGAAACAGCCGCAAGACCGGTGACAGCGCCGTTCTCGCGCTTGTATCCTACGTCAACGATAAGCTCACCGTAAAAGAGCCCCCCGTAAAGGACAAGACTATCCGCGCATTTCCCTTCCGCGCATCTATGTCAGCATTCCTCTCCGCGGCGGTTGCCTGCTCCTTCCTTCTCTGCTTCTCTGTTATAGGCGCGAGAATATTCAACCTTGCCGCACCCGAGGAGAGTGAAGCAAGCATTACCGAGTACGCTCCCGAAATCGAACTTCAAAACAGCGAGAGCGGCGAGTACGATTTTATCTGATTAATCATATTTTGGCAAAAAATTCAATATGATATAGCGATGGTCCTGTACCGTCGCTATATTTTTTGTTTTTTGGAGATAAGTGTGAAATCAAGGGTAAAGAGAACGACCGAAAAAAGAATTACGGCTATACTTACGGCATTTTTTCTTTTCGCAGGATATCTGCTTTTTAACATATTTCGACTATGCTTTGTAAATTACGGATATTACAAGGAAAAAACCTACGACCAGGTAACGACAACAGCTCCTCTTATTGCCAAGCGCGGCAGAATATACGACAGAAACTTGAATATACTCGCAAGGAGCGATACGAGCTGGAGAATATTCGTATCAACCAAGGATATAAAGACCGCAAGCAAAAGGGACGGCAAGGACTACGCAAGGACAATCGCAGACGGACTGTCACCTATCCTCTCAGAGTCAAGCGATACGCTATATAAAAAAATCACAGAGTCGAAGGTGCTCGACGTCACTCTGAAAAAAGCGGCAAGCGAAGATGAATACCGCAAAACACTTGAATTTATTGACGAGAAATCGCTCGAGGCGCTTGTTTTTACCGAGGCTCAAAGCTCGCGCGAGTACCCGTATGATACGATGGCGGCACACGTACTGGGATTTACGGGAAGCGACAGCCAGGGGCTCTACGGGCTTGAATATCAGTACGACAGTATTCTTTCAGGCAAGGACGGCTATTACGTCTACGCAAAGGACGCTGGCGGAAACGCCCTTGACACCGAGTACAGCTCCTATTTCCCTGCCGAGGACGGCTGCAGTCTTGTAACTACACTCGACAGCTTTATTCAGTCGGAGCTGGAGGCAATTCTTGAAAAGGTGCGGGTAAACCACGAGGTACAGAACAGAGTCACCGGTGTAATTATGGATACCTCAACGGGTGCTATTTTAGCTATGGCGACCTCCTCCCCCTTTAATCCAAACGAGCCGTTTGTCCTCGATGCGGTATCAATGGAGAAGCTTAATAGCTCGGGATATGCCGAGGGAAGCGAGGAATACAAGGCTTATAAAACAGAGCTTATGCAGGTAATGTGGTCAAACAAGGCGATAAGCGAAACCTACGAGCCGGGCTCGACCTTCAAGATTGTGACGGTTTCGGCAGCCCTCGATACAGGTGTTGCACATCTCGATGACACCTTCAGCTGCCCCGGCTACAGAGAGGTAGGCGGCTGGAGAATAAAATGCCACAAGGTCGGCGGTCACGGCTCGGGCTTCAATCTCGCCTACGGACTCCAGATGTCCTGCAACCCCTGTATGATTTCTTTGTCCGAGCGTCTTGGAAGCAACAGCTTCTATTCATACGTCGAGCGTTTCGGCTACTTTGAAAAGACGGGAATAGATTTGCCGAGCGAGGCAAGAACGATTTTCCACAAGGAAGAAGCCCTCGGTCCGACAGAGCTTGCAACGGCATCGTTCGGGCAGAGGTTTAAGGTCACGGTAATAAATCAGCTGACGGCAATTGCCGCTGTCGCAAACGGCGGAAGGCTTGTCACCCCTTACGTCGTAGAGAAAATAATTGACGCAAACGGAAACACCGTCACTACGCACGAATCCGAGGTTCGCCGTCAGGTTATTTCCGAGGAGGTAGCGAAAACAGTATCCGACATTCTTATTGAGGGCGTCAGCGGCGATGGTGGCGCAAAAAACGCAGGTGTCAGCGGCTACGACATAGCGGCAAAAACCGGAACCTCACAGAAATTCGACGTTCTGGACGAGAACGGAAATTCATATCTCCGTATCGGCTCCACTGTCGCTTATTCCACAGATGCCGATAGCGGTGTTGCAATGATTTTGGTTGTTGACGAGCCTACCACCGCCGTTAAATACGGAAGCGTTGTCGCCGCCCCTTATATTTCGGAGCTTATGGCTTCTGTTCTTCCCTATCTTGAATACAGGTCTGATAGCGAGGATTTCAGCTTTACGGTTGAAAACTACGTCGGTATGAATGCCGAAACGGCGAAGGCAAAGCTAGGTAGCGAGAAAATAAACTATGAAATTATCGGTGACGGAAGCACCGTTATCGCTCAATCCCCCGCCGCAGGAGATAGCTTCAGCTATTCCGTATCGAAGGTTCTGCTTTATACCTCAAAAGGCTTTGAGGAATATTCTACAGTCCCAAGCCTTGTCGGACTTCCACTCTCCGACGCAATAAAGGCTGCACTGTCAAGCGGTCTTAACGTTAAGCTTCTCGGAATAGAGGCATCGTCTGCCGATGGGGACGACGTAATATGCGAGCAATCGCTGCCGCCCGATAATAAAGTTAAACGTGGCACGGTTATTTCCCTGCGCGCGCTAAAAACCGATTACTGCGACTGAATGGAGACTAATATGAAAATTTCAGAACTGATATTTGAAAAGGAAATAATATATACGACTGCCGATTTATCCCTCGAAATAACCGATATTTCCCGCGAGGGCGGAAGGATTAGCGCAAAAACGCTCTTGTTTGTTCTTAAAAGCAATACCGTTTTGGATTTTTCAGACGGTAAAACGTTTCCCTGTGCGGTCGTTTCGGACGGACTTATCGAAGGAATACCCGACGTACCTCAAATTATAGTTGATAACCCAAGGGAAATATACGCAAATGCCTACTCCCGCTTCTTCGGCGTAGACTATAGCAAATTCTCGGTTATCGGGGTCACGGGAACGAACGGAAAAACCACCACAGCCTCGCTAATAGCACATATTTTACGAGAAAACGGTCACAAGGTCGGTTATTTCGGCACGGGGCGAATTGATATTGACGGCGAGCTTCTCTCGGACAAATATTATTCAATGACTACCCCCGACCCCGAGCTTCTTTACCTGTATCTAAAAAGAATGGAGCTATCCTCCTGCAGCTACGTCGTAATGGAGGTGTCAAGCCACTCGCTTGCTCTTGAAAAGGTGTCACCGATTCCGTTTGAGTACGCGGTGTTTACCAATTTAAGCGAGGAGCATCTCGATTTTCACGGTACTATGGAGGAGTACTATCTTTCAAAGAAAAAGCTTGTAGAGGGAGCAAAGAACTCTGTAATAAACCTCGACGACGCATACGGGCGGCGGCTGGTCGGTGAAATTTCCGGAAGGTGCGTTACCGTCGGCGCTCTCTATTCCGCCGATATTAACGCAAGAGAGGTTGAAAACCTCGGCTTTGGCGGAATAAGATACATATATAAAGCAAAGAAATTCCTATTCAGAATGAGCTCACCCCTTGCCGGTATCTACAACGTATACAACACTATGCTTGCCGCGGCAGCCTGCACGGATATCGGTATTCTTCCCTACAGAGTTAAGGAATGTATTGCGGATTTTTCGGGTGTCGCGGGAAGATTTGAAATAATCAGGGACAAAATAACGGTAATAATCGACTACGCTCACACGGAAAAGGCGTTTACCTCGGTATTAAAAAGTATACGAAGCGCTATGGCGCCAAAAGGACGGCTTACTGTGGTATTCGGCTGCGGCGGTGAGCGCGACAGAGAAAAACGCCCGAAAATGGCTCGCGCGGCAGAAGCCTATGCAGACAAAACGGTAGTCACCGAGGATAATTCAAGGGGCGAAGATACTATGGATATAATATTCGAGGTCGCCTCGGGCTTCTCTGGTGATGCTTTTGAGATTTGCAGGGACCGCGAGAGCGCGATAGAGATGGCAATACTTGAAGCCGCAGACGGAGATACCGTAGCAATTCTCGGAAAGGGTGCAGAGGGGTATCTGATAGACAAGGACGGATACACCGACTACAGCGAGAGAGGGGTCGTGCTTTGTGCGCTGAAAAAAAGAGGAGAACGGACAAAATGAGAATAAAGCTCGGTATACCTCTTACCGTGTCAGAGGTTCGCTTTGCCATTCTGGGAGAAGACGTCAGCGACACAAGAACCATAACTCATATTTCCACCTCGTCCGAAACCTCTATGCGAGGAGATTTATTCTTTGCGCTTAAGGGCAAATTCCGCGACGGTGAAACCTTTGTAAGAGATGCAAAATCCCGCGGCGCGCTGACCGTTTCGGCAATAGACGGAGATATAATCTGCACGTCAACTATATCGGCGCTTCTCTCACTTGCAAAATACTACAAATCAAAGCTCAAAAGCCTCCGAAAGACGGTTGCTATCACGGGAAGCGTTGGCAAAACCACGACGAAGGAATTTACCTTCGAGCTTCTTTCCGACAGCTTTCGCGTGCATAAAAACCAAGGAAACTACAATAATGATATCGGGCTTCCGCTAAGTATTCTGTCGGCTCCGAAAGACACCGAGGTGTTGCTTCTTGAGATGGGAATGAACCACCCGGGCGAAATTGCAAGGCTTACCGAATGTGCAGAGCCTGATATTGCGGTAATAACCAATATAGGAACCGCTCATATCGGAAACCTCGGCTCAAGAGAGAAGATTGCCGAGGCAAAGCTCGAGATAATCAGCGGCGGCGCAAGGCTCATAGCACCTTACGGCGAGCCGCTTCTTAGTGAATATACCGACACAAGCTTCTCCGCTGCCGACAGCTCTGCTGACGTCTGTGTTACAAGAGAGCTATCCGAGCTCACCGTATACCGAGAGGGTAAAAAAGAGCTTTCCGCAAGCTTTTCTCCGCTCGGCCCTCAATTCGTAAGCTGTCTTGCCGCCGCGACAGCGGTTGCAGCGGAGCTATCGGTCAGCGGCGAGAAAATAGCGCACGGCATTGAGAGAATAAAGGGCTCAAGCACTCGTATAAGTATTATGAAGCTTGGAGAGCTTACGGTTGTTGAGGATTGCTACAACGCCTCCCTTGAGTCATTTATTGCGGATTTCAAGCTTCTCGACGAGCTTTCCCCGACCTCAAAAAGCGCTATGATTGGTACGATAATGGAGCTTGGCGAGCTCAGCGTGTCTATCCATTATGCGCTCGGCTGTGAGGCGGCACGGGCGGGACTTGACAGGCTTTATCTTATCGGTGAGATGTCCTCCCACGTAAAGCGAGGTGCTATGCGCTTCGGTATGAAGGAGAACAGCATTTTTACAGCAGCTACGCACAGCGACGCGGCAAAGGCCGTCAGAAAAAATTACGTCCCCGGAGAGGCACTTCTTATTAAAGGCTCGAGAGCCGCTATGATGGAAAAGGCTGTAAGCTATCTTAAAAACGAATTCACATAAAACGTAGGCAAACATTTTTCCGCACTGCGCCTACGCGAAAAAAATCCGAGGCAAAAAGAACGGAGAAAAAATATGACAGACAATTATCTACTGCTTTACGTATTTATTTTTCTTTTAACTCTGCTTATGACGGCGATAAGCGAAAGGAAGCTCGTTCCATTGCTTGGAAGGCGCGCGCATCAGCCGATATACGAGGAGGGTCCTGCCTGGCACAGAGGCAAGGAAGGTACGCCTACTATGGGCGGACTTGCTTTTCTGATTTCGGTTTCCGTATCACTCCTTATATCCGCGGCTATTATGCTTCACAGCGGAAACAACCGCTCGGCTTCGTCTCAGCTTCTTATTCTTCTTTTCTCGCTTTTGAACGCTCTTATCGGGGTTATCGACGATATCGCAAAATTAAAAAAGCAGAAAAACAAGGGGCTCTCCCCTATACAGAAAATCATAGGTCAGCTTGCCGCGGCTATTATTTTTCTTGCCTTGCGCGCAAAGGTATTCGGGGCTACGACGGCTGTTGAATTCTCCTTCGGTAAAATTGAGCTAGGTATATTCTACTATCCCCTTGCGCTGCTTCTCTTACTCGGCATTGTCAACTGTGCAAATCTGACCGACGGAATAGACGGACTTGCCTCAAGCGTTGCCTTCACCGTAGGGGTGTCGCTATTTTACTTTTCGGCTTTTTCTTACCCGGAGGTAGCGCTCTCCTCCGCCGCGCTTGTCGGTGCCACGCTCGGATTTCTTTTCTTTAATATAAATCCTGCGAAAATATTTATGGGGGACACCGGCTCGCTCTTTCTTGGCGCGCTTGCGGTTTCTATGGCTTTCTCACTGAAAAACCCCTTCTTAATAATTCCCGTATGCTCTGTATACGTTATCGAGGGGATATCAGTAATTTTACAGGTTGTCTTTTTCAAAGCAACGGGCAAGCGGCTGTTCAGAATGGCGCCCTTACACCACCACCTTGAAAGGCTCGGTATGAGCGAAACGAAAATATGTATGATAGCAATGACGCTGACACTCGCCACCGCTTTTTTGACCTTCTTCCTTTTATCTCTGTAATGCTATGAAATCATTAATCAGAATAATTTCTGCAAATTCTAAACGGGAAAGCAATCAGGAAAAGAAACAGGGCGGGATTGACTTCGTTTTTCTTCTCCTTGTTTTTACTGTTACGCTCTTTGGAACCGTTATGGTTTTCAGTGCCGGCGGGGCTTACGCAAAAACGAGATACGGTGACGAGTATTATTTTATAAAAAAGCAGGCGGTTTGGCTGCTTATAGGAATTGCGGTTATGTATTTATCCTCAAGAGTACGCCCGGAAATCTACAGAAAATACACTCCGCATCTGTACTGTGCGACACTCGTTTTGCTCGTGCTTGTGCTGCTCGTGGGCTTCGTTGGCAACGGAGCTCAGCGTTGGATTTCGATAGGTCCATTGACTATTCAGCCCTCGGAAATCGCAAAGCTTTCTCTCGTTATGATGCTATCAAAATATTTCAACGACAAGCAAGAGCTCTCCTCCGACATTCACTCCGAAAAAAACATTTTCGTATACGGAACGCTTATCCCCTGTCTTATTATGCTCGTTCCCATAATACTCGTTATGCTTCAAAAGCATCTTTCCTGTATTATTATACTTGGGACGATAGGGCTTCTTCTGATCTTCGCCGCAGGTGTCAACCCGAAATACATATACGGCTTCTGCATCGCGGCAGCTGCGGGAATAACGTCGCTTGCGCTATTTACCGATTACACAAAGGAACGAATAACTGTATGGCAAAACCCCGAGGCGTATAAGCTGACAGGCGGCTGGCAAACGCTCCAGGGACTTATGGCTATAGGCTCGGGGGGACTGTTCGGTGTGGGGCTCGGCAACAGTATTATGAAGCACTGCTACGTGTCAGAGCCCGCGAACGATATGATATTCGCTATTCTCTGCGAGGAGCTCGGGCTTTTCGGGGCGGCTCTTGCACTTTTCGTATTCGGAGCTCTTGTTCTGCGCGGCACAAAAATCGCCCTTAACTCATCTGACACCTACTCGCGTCTTGTAGCACTAGGAATTTGTATAAAAATGGCAACTCAGGTGCTACTAAACGTTGCTGTAGTTACAAACACTATACCAAACACCGGTATATCGCTTCCATTCTTCAGCTACGGCGGCTCGTCGCTTATTATGCTTTTCTTTGAAATGGGCATAATACTTTCTATCTCGAGAAGCTCGCGATTAACAAAATGATACTGATTTGAGGTTAGTGTGAAAGAATTATAACATCTAATTCGCTGTTCTATATGTTTTGTGCCCCGAATTTTCGCATTTTTGAGCCAATTCCAAAATGCCGCCGATACGCGGTACCGAAAATTCATCTATATTTGTTCGGTCGCCCGATAAGCGACAGAATGGAGGTCAATATGAAAATCGTTTTAACCGGCGGAGGGACCGCGGGACACGTTCACCCTGCCCTTGCAATTGCCGAGGCGCTGATTGCAAGTGCGGAAAGCTGCGAAATCACCTTCATAGGCAGACGCGGCGGCAAGGAAAACGCGCCTATGAAGGCCGTCGCTACAAATTTGTACGAAATCGAGATTTACGGAATAAAGAGAAGCCTCTCGCCAAAGAATTTGAAAAGTCTTTTCTGTGCCGTAAGAGCGCGCGGCGAGGCGAAAAGAATATTAAAGGCTGTAAAGCCCGATATCGTCCTCGGAACAGGCGGCTACGTATGCTGGCCCGTGCTTTCGGCCGCCGCCTCGCTCGGTATTCCCACGCTTATTCACGAGTCAAATGCATCAGCAGGTCTTGCTACCAAAGCAATTTACAAAAAATGCGACAAGGTTCTAATAAACTACCCCGAAACCGAAAAGCAACTAAAGGGGGCGAAGGAAATAATCACAGTCGGCAACCCTTTAAGACGCGATTTCTATTCGGTAAACAGGCAGTCTGCACGCAGAGCACTCGGACTTTGTGAGCGCGACGTTTTCATTCTCTCGTTTGGCGGCAGTCTCGGTGCAGAGGCAATCAACACCGCTGCAACAGAGCTATTAAAAAGCTATTCGTCTAAGGCGCCTCGGATTAAGCATATACACGCAACAGGAAGAGCGAATTATTCCGACAATCTGCACGGTGAATACAGTCGTGAAAGAAACGGATGCAGAATACTCCCCTATATCGACAATATGCCAACGCTTCTTCACGCTGCGGATATCGTAATTTGCCGAGCGGGAGCAGTTACTTTGTCGGAGATAAGTGCGGTAGGCGCTGCCGCTATCCTGATACCTTCTCCAAACGTTACCGATAATCACCAATACAAAAATGCAAAAATCCTATCCGATAGCGGAGCTGCTGTAATTATCGAAGAAAAGGACCTCACTTTCGAGGTGCTTCTTGAAAAGGTAAAGCTTCTGTCCGAAAAACCCGAAGATAGAAAAAGACTTTCCAAATGTATAGAAAAGTTTGCAAAGCGCGACTCAACAGACAAAATTTTGAAGATAATTAAAATTGTCGCAAAATAAAAAATCGCACGTATATCCATAAAGCGCGAGCCTTTACTCGAAAACCCAAAAAAATCCCCATTTTCTGCCTCAAATTATCTTCTTATATTTAAAATATTTTTAAATTTTTATTAATATTTAAAATAATTTATTGCACACGCGCTATTAATATGATATAATTAATCATATTTCAAATATTAGCGAGCATGCGGCTCGTTAGAATATAGGAGGACGGTATTATGGAATTCGATTTCGAACAGGAATTTGACAGTGGCGTTAATATCAAGGTTGTCGGTGTAGGCGGCGGCGGAAACAATGCCGTAAACCGTATGATTTCAACAAATATAAGAGGCGTGGAGTTTATTTCGGTTAATACCGACAGTCAGGTTCTTGACACCTCCTGCGCCGCAAAGAAACTCGTTATTGGCGACAAGATTACCAGAGGTAAGGGCGCAGGCTCCAACCCCGATATAGGTAAAAGAAGCGCTGAGGAATCCATTGAGGCTATAAAGGATGCACTTTCGGGTGCTGATATGGTATTCATTACCGCCGGTATGGGTGGCGGAACAGGAACAGGCGCAGCTCCCGTAATTGCTAAGGCCGCAAAGGAAATGGGCATACTTACCGTAGGTATCGTAACCAAGCCCTTCGCATTTGAGGGACACAGAAGATACGCACAGGCAGAGGCAGGTATTACCGAGCTCTCCAAGTACGTTGACTCGCTTATCGTCATTCCCAACGAAAGACTCAAGCAGGTTGAGGACAGACATATTACCCTTGCAAACGCTTTTGAAATTGCTGACGACGTGCTTCGCCGCGGTGTCAAATCGGTATCCGAGCTTATTAACGTTCCCGGCTTTATCAACCTTGACTTTGCAGACGTAACCGCAATTATGAAGAACGCGGGATACGCACATATGGGTGTCGGTGCTGCAAAGGGAGCAGACAAGGCGCAGATTGCCGCAATGGAGGCTATTTCCTCTCCCCTTCTCGAAACCAGCATTACCGGTGCTACCGGTGTTCTTGTCAGCATTATTGCCTCTGAGGATATTCAGCTCGACGAGATTGATGCCGCTTCCGAGATGATACACGCTGAGGCTCACCCCGATGCAAACATCATTTGGGGCGCGTCCTTTGACCCCTCGCTTCAGGACGAGATGAGAGTTACTATCATTGCAACCGGCTTCGTTGCAGATGCTCATAACGCACAGCCCAAGGTTACCGTAAGGGCTACCGCGGAGGCTACCCCCTCCGTTGAGGAAATCGTTGCAGCCGAGGCAAAGCTTGAGTCGGTTGAGGAGCAGACCGAGAGCACACCCGCAAGTGTTGACGAGGTGCTCAGTGTATTCGACGCAGCAGAGCTCGTTGCATCCGAGAAGGCTCCCGAGCCGGAAGCAGAGCCCGAAGTCAAGACTCCCCTTTCGGCATACGCTGACAGCTACGGCGGAATATTCAAGACTATCACCAGAAGCAAAAAGAAGTTTGATAACTAATCCCGAGCGATAGTTATCACCCTGCCGTTCCGATTTACTCGGGAAGCAAACAGGATTAATTTGTCATACATAAAAGCGCACAGGAATTCTGTCAGAATTATTTCAGACAGCACTCTTGATGCGCTTTTTCTATTTCATATCAGATTTATATTGCACACTTTAATTATGTTACCGTTTTACGCGACTACACTTTTCCGATATGCCTATAATTCAACCAAAATCGCTTATTTTGTCAATAATTGTTGCGTTTTTGACGGTTTTTGTACCTGTTTTGCGGAATAGTATACTTTTGGAGCTTTGAGTTATCAACATAAAATTTAACGTAGCATAGTTATCAACATCTTTCAACAGAGCCACAGCGCTCTCTCGGAATTGTATAATTACAAAAAACAGGACGGAGCCTAATTGGTGATGTTCTTAGCGGAGAATTTGAACAACACCGTTAAGTGCGAGTATCGCATATGAATGGTCAAATGCAAATAGGCAAAGCCCAAACCCTTATAACGACAGAAAGAGATAACAAATCGGTTAGCAGCCGAAATGTTATCTCTTTTCTGTTTGTTTAATGAAATCGTTGCAAGCCGCAATACGGCTTATGCAACAGATGAAATCTTCACTTCGTTCAGATGAAATCCAAGGTCAAGCCTTGGATGAAATCAAATCCGTCGTAACTTAACCCTGCGAAGCAGGATTTCACCGCGATAGCGATTTCATCCACCGTAGGTGGATTTCACCCGTCGAAGACGGATTTGACTGCGTGATACTCCGTTAAGCGTATCACGCTAACAAACTCCGTCCTGTTTTTTCGCAAGCACTGTATTTGCAGGCTGCTTATGTGAAACCGATTAATTCAACTGTGTCTGTAGGACATTCGTGAGGATTATGCGTTCGATTTCCTCTACTGCCCAACAACGCGATTAATTGAAGATGTAGATAAGAGCTACTGCAACAACGCTGACAAGCATAAGCCCTGCAAGAGCTCCCGCCATAATCTTAACAAAAAGTGAGTCCTTCTTCATTATACTTTACCTTCCTTATTAAGTAGACTTTTTATTTTCATAATATTTAGCGACTGAATTAGTAACGTTCTTGTTTGCCGCCCTGCCCTTAACCGGAATAAAAGTGTTAATCCGTGAAAGCCCCTTGGCAACCGAATCGAGCGCGTCGTCAGGACGTGTTACCGATACCCCGAGAACCTTGCTCATCATTATATCAAGACCGTGTATTAGCGACGCTCCGCCGGTAAGAACGATACCGTTCTTAAAGGTTTTCTCAACGTTGTCAATCGGTATCTTCTTAATTGCCCCCGCAACCGCCATAAAGAGCTTGTGAAGCGGCTTTTCAAACACACCGATAATATCCTCGGTCGTAATATTCATTTTCACTCGGTTTCCCGTCAAGGAAAGTGTGCCTTCAATATCAACGCTATCGTTTTCCTTGCCGCTCCAGACCGAGCCGAGCTTTTCCTTAATAGCTCTTGCCACCGAAAGCGAAACGTTCACGTCACCCTGCTCGTATATATACTGCTTGACCGCCTTGTCAAAATCCTCGCCGCCGACAGCCTCTCTTACAGTATGTGTAATCACACCGTCCGAGAACACGGCAATCTCGGTCGATGCCGCGCCGATATTAACCGAAATGACACTCATAGCGGGTGAATATCCCGCACCTACAAGCGCTGCAAGCGCTCGGTTTACCGAGAAGCAATCCGAAACTCCTGCCGCGTTGAGCATTGCGAAGAGCTCCTTTTCCTGCTTTGGAAGGAAGTCTGACGGAACGCCGACAACGCAACGAAGCCTTTCGGCAGGAAGCACAGCCTTTACCGCGGTATTGATTATCCCCTGCGTCAGCTGATGGTCAAACAGCAGTCCGTTCTTAAACGGACGGACGAGAACCATTCCGTTCGTATTTTCCTCCGAAAGCGCAGCATTACCGACCGAAGCTATACGGCGGCTTTCCCTGTCGATAAGAGCTACCGATGGCTCGCGGAATATTCCCGAGCTTACGTCGCTTATAGTTATATTGGCATATCCGAGGTCAAGACCTATTTTGGTAACCATTCCGCGCTCCTTTCTTTGAAAATACGAATGTTTATTCAATACATTATACAATATTATTAGGGAAATTTCAAGTAGATTTTATAATTTAGTATTTGCACGAAAAAAATTTATCAATAAATGCGAAAATATTACCTGTAATCGATAATCTTCTCGCAAAGCATCGTATATCTCATAACCTCTCGGTTGTTTTCTACCATTCGGTAGGCTATATCCGAGCGACCGACGAGAATTACCATTCGCTTGGCTCTCGTTACCGCGGTATAAAATAGATTTCTCGTCATAAGCGGTATGGGACAGGAATACATAGGAACTATAACGACAGGGTACTCGCTTCCCTGACTCTTATGCACGGTTATAGCGTAGGATAGCTCCAGCTCGTCAAGCATATCGAAATCGTAAACAGCAATTTTATCGTCAAATACGACGCTCAGCCTTTCGTCGCGCTCGTTTATTTCGCTGATAACCCCGATATCACCGTTGAAAAGACCCATACCGCAAATTCCGTTCTTTTCCCACTCTATTTCATAGTTATTCTGAACCTGCATAACACGGTCGCCCTCGCGGAAAACCGTCCCATGTGCCGAGTGCTCGCGCTTGAATTTGGCAGGTGGGTTGATTTTCTCCTGCAAAACAGCATTCAGATTATCAACTCCGCCAATTCCCTTTCTCGACGGTGAGATTACCTGTATATCGTCCTTTATTGACTTTCCGTAGGTTTTCGGAAGCCTTTCTGTAACAAGTGAGGCTATCGTTTCGGGAACAGCATCGTCTCGGTCGCGCCTGACGAAGAAAAAGTCGCTGTCAGTAACGTTAAGAAGCGGAGCCTCGCCCTCGTTTATTCTGTGCGCGTTCGTCACTATAAGGCTCTCCTTCGACTGACGGAATATCTCGTCAAGCTCAACTGTTTTAATCCGCTCCGACCGAATCATATCAGAAAGCACGTTGCCCGCCCCTACACTGGGCAGCTGGTCGGAGTCGCCGATAAGCACAAGCCTCGTTCCTCGGCTCAAGGCGCGCATAAGCGACGCCATAAGGTGCAAATCAAGCATAGACGCCTCGTCAACTATTACCACGTCCTCGCGCAGAGGATTCTTTGCATTCCTTGAAAAGAAGGTGCCCTGATACTCGTCCTTATCTACCTCTAAGAGTCGGTGAACGGTTTTCGCCTCCTCGCTCGTTGCCTCGCTCATTCGCTTCGCGGCTCTGCCCGTAGGCGCGGCAAGCACGACTCTTGCTCCAATGCTCTTGTAAATCGACAAAAGAGCGCGGACAACAGTTGTTTTTCCTGTTCCGGGTCCTCCTGTTAATATCATAACGCCTGTATCGAGCGAGGCAAAGAGTGCCTCTCTCTGCTTTCTTGCGAATCTTATATCAAGCTCCGCTTCAACCTTCTCGATTAGTGCGGCTGCATTATCAACCGTAAAGGATACCGCTTGAGAATTGAGCTTCGAGAGCCTTTTGGCAATGTAATCCTCGTCCTCAGAAACCTCGCTTGTCATTATGTACTGCGTACCCTCATGACGGTATGAGGCAAGCTCGGCTCTGTCAAGAAATTCGCAAAGCATTTTCCCGACAACCTCTGCGGAAAGGTCGAGAATATCAGACGCTGCACTGATAAGCTTATCCTCAGGAAGGCAGGTATGACCGTTCTGCATACCGTTATAATTCAACAGATATATGATTCCGTTAAGAACTCTGTGCTCGGAATCGGCAGGAACGCCGAAGCTTCTAGCCATCTCATCGGCACGCTCAAAGGACATTCCAAACTCGTGGTTGCACATTACGTAAGGGTTTTCCTTTAAAATACCTATTGCACCTACACCGAATCGCTTATATACCTTTCCGACCTCTCCGGTACCCATAAAGTCCTTGCAGAACATCATAACTCCGCGAAGCCCTGACTGCTCTCTGAAGGACTCTGAAATTGCCGCCGCCTTCTTCAAGGTTATTCCGGGTATATCAGCAAGCCACTCGGGGTGATTTTCTATAACGTCGAAGCTATCCCTGCCGTATCGGTTGACTATTTTAAGAGCGGTAACGGGTCCGACGCCCTTCACCGTTCTCGAGGAGAGAAACTGAAGTATTCCATCTACGTCCTCGGGAAGCTTTTTTTCGAAGGAATCGAAGGCAAACTGCTTGCCGAATTCCTTGTGGAAGGTCCAGCGACCGACAAGCTCTACGCACTCGCCCTCGAATGCCATTGGCATTATACCGACCGCGGTAATGAGGTTTTCCTCCCCGTCGGATATTTCCAGAACGGAATAGTCGGTCACATCGTTTCGATAAACGACGTTTTCAATTTTTCCTTCAATTTTATCTTTTTTAATATCCATAGGACACCTCACAGCTTGCTATATTCTATTATAGCAGTTACTCTTATCTTTTGCAAGAAAAATGTAAAATAAAGCAAAAATATATTTTTAATTTACCACTTGAAAAACAGAACTTACAGTGATATAATAAATATAGAAAATTTGTTTTGAGGTTGAAATGAGAGAATATTATATAGAAAACGAAAAGCAGGCGGTGCGCGACCACGGTTTTGAGTTCTTCTACACAGGACCGCTCCCGCCGCACACCTACGGAACAAAATATCATATCCACGAAACCATTGAGTTCGTGTATGCGGCACAAGGAAGACTGAATATTTCAATAGACGGTCAGGTATCGGTGCTTAACAAGGGGGACCTTGCGCTTTTTCGCTCGCGAGGCATACATAGTATTATCAGCTCCGACGAGCCTGAGAGTGGCTATTACGTGCTGAAAATCAAGCCGAAGCTGATACTTGATATCTCCCCTCCGAAGGTATCAAAAAATTATGCCCTGCGTTTTGCTGTTTGCACAAGCTCCCTGAGACATCTTTGGAGAAGCGAGGAGCTTGTAGGAACCGACATTCTTGCGGGAATAAACAAGCTAATAGAAGAGTCAAAGAAGCCCGACAAGCACTCGGATTTATCAATGCTTATTGCTGCATGCTCTGTTATTCTGGGAATACTGCGTACAGATAACTCTGAAACAGAGGACGGCACCGACAAGCTCGTTGATAACGTATACGAAAGCCTTGTCTATATCCACACGCATTTTGCCGAGCAGATATCCGCCGAAGAGGTTGCCGAGAAAATGAATTTAAGCTACAGCTACTTTTCCCGCTCCTTCAAGAAAATGACCGGCAAGAGCTTCAAGGAATATTTAAACATTACCCGAACAAACCGCGCCGAGCAGCTTCTCGTTGAAACAGACAAGTCTATAACCGAGGTCGCCCTGGAATGCGGATATAACAACGTTTCGCATTTCATTGCCACTTACAAAAAGCTTAAAAACAAAACGCCTCTTTCAGAGCGCAAGGAAAAATAACAAAGAGCGACACCGATTCGGTGTCGCTCTTTTTACGGATTTTTTGTTATTTAGTGCAATAATCTTTTAAGCTCTGCGCAATATCGCACTCCTCCCACTTAACGCCGAGCTCTTCTCTGCCCATATGTCCGTATGCCGCAAGCTGCTTGTAGATAGGCTTGCGAAGCTCGAACTTTTTTATAATTGCCGCGGGGCGAAGGTCAACGAGCGCATTTACCGCCTCGGAAATCTTCTCCTCGCTAACGGTTGCGGTACCGAAGGTATCTATCATTACCGAAACCGGCTTTGCAATACCGATAGCATAGGCAATCTGAACCTCGCACTTTTTAGCAAGACCTGCTTTAACTATGTTCTTTGCAACGTATCTTGCCGCGTAAGAAGCGCTTCTGTCAACCTTGGTCGGGTCCTTACCCGAGAATGCTCCGCCACCGTGACGGGAGTAGCCACCGTATGTATCTACGATAATCTTTCTGCCTGTAAGTCCTGTGTCGCCCTGAGGACCGCCGATAACAAATCTGCCCGTGGGGTTAACGTAAATATTAACCTTTCCGTCAAGGAGCTCCGAGGGTACGGTAGGAAGAATAACCTTGTCGATTATATCCTTTCTGATAGTTGCCGAATCAATCTCCGCGCTGTGCTGAGATGAAATAACTATCGTATCAATTCTCTTCGGCTCGCCGTCAACGTATTCAACGGTAACCTGTGTTTTGCCGTCGGGACGGAGATAGGAGAGCGTACCGTTCTTCCTTACCTCGGTCAGGCGCTTTGCAAGCTTGTGAGCAAGCGAGATGGGAAGAGGCATAAGCTCGGGAGTTTCGTCACAAGCATAGCCAAACATAAGTCCCTGGTCACCGGCACCGGTGTCAAGCTCGTCCGAAAGTGAGCCCTCTTTTGCCTCGAGGCACTTGTCAACGCCGAGTGCGATATCTGCGCTCTGCTCGTGAATAGAGCTTAGTACAGCGCAGGTTGCGGCATCAAAGCCGTACTTTGCTCTGTCGTAGCCAATCTCTGTAACGGTTTCTCTTACAATTTTCTGAATATCAACCCTTGCCTTGGTTGTAACCTCACCCATTACGGTGATAATACCCGTCGTCGCAAAGGTCTCGCAGGCAACACGGCTCTCGGAGTCCTCTGCAAGCATTGCGTCGAGTATTGCGTCGGATATTTTATCACATATTTTGTCGGGATGTCCTTCGGTTACCGACTCTGAAGTAAACAAGACTTTTCTCATATTTTCCTTTTCCTTTCACTTTTATCAAATAAGCCGGGCTCGGGAAGGCAGTGCCGTTCCCGAGCCCAGAGTGTAACTCATCTATCGGGAATTAGCACCTTATACGTTAGTACAGGTTGCCGGGCTTCACAGGGCCAGTCCCTCCGCCGCTCTTGATAAGTGTTATTTTATTTTCATACAGTATTTTATCACAGCAGATGACAAAAATCAAGCCCTTTCGTGAAATTAATATTAATTTTTGCGCAACTTTCATTTATTTGAAATTATTAAAATATATTAAATATGCTCGAATTTTGTTGACAAACGCTCATTTTAAATAATATAATGTGTTAGATATACTTATTCGATTGATTTGAATGGAGAACATTTAATGGAATTGATATGCTTGATATGCACCCCGCTTCTTGCAGCGCTGATTATCGGTGCGATGGTATTTATGAATTATAAAAAAATACCGCTTAAGCTTTTGCGCCGGATACTCGCCGTCCTGATAGTACCGATTTGCTTCTATCGTTATATGATTGAGAGAGAGGCGGTATTCGGTGTACGAGGACTTAATATGTATTCGCCCTTCGGTGGTAACATTCCGCAAACCGTGTTCTCAATTTTGCTTATATGGTTCACCTTCTCGGCGCTCTTTTCCACCCTGCTTGATGCATTCTTCGAATATAAAACGCTGAGAAACCTTTCGAGATTTTTCGGAACACCCATTTTGATTCTTGACTTAATTTTCTTCAAGACATATGCTATTGCAGTAATTGGCAAGGATGCATTCGAGGTCTTTGACGTAAGAATGGTTCTTATGTGCATTGAGATTGCGCTTGCACTCGCTGTAATTGCAGCTCCAATTATCGAGGAAGGCTTCACGCTCCCAAAGCGCTCCGAGGTTGGTAGGCTTCTCTATTCTCTTCCCTTCGCGCTTCTAGTAATTATGCCGACATACGTTCCGCAGGCGCTAATCGGCTTCCAGGACCCGAGTCTTAAAATCGAGGGTCTTACTCCCGAACACAGACTCGTTCTGTATTTCTCAATTATCATTCCGTTCTGTATTTACCATGTATTTAAAAACAAAAGCTACGAGCTGAAGAGATTCGTTTTGATTTATCTCTCGCTTGCGCTTATGTGGACCTACATATCCTATTGGACCCTTCCCGACTGGGCAAGTCCTATCAACTGGCCGCTTCACCTTTGCAACACGGCAATGTTCCTCATTCCGCTTTGTCTCTGCTTCAAATGGGAAAAGCTCTTTTACTTCTGCCTTTTCATAAACGTTATGGGAGCGGTGTTCGCCATGATACTTCCGAACACGTCAAGCTCTGCAAACATTATTGAAAACAACATCGTAAACTTCTGGGTAAATCACTATCCCGCATTCTTTATGCCGATACTGATTATCGCCCTGAAAATATTCAAGCGTCCGAAATTCAGAGAATGGGTTTATTCGCTTATAGTATTCACGGTCTACTTTATAGCGGTGCTATTCTTAAATGCTTGGCTCTCAAATTACGGCGACGTCGACTTCTTCTTCCTCAACAGTGACTTCATCGTTGACAAGCTCGGCAAATGGGCCGAGGATACGCGAGATATCGTATGGTCGTTCAAGGTAAACGACCTGACGCTAACCTTCTATCCACTGTATCAAGCTCTCTTCTATTTGGTTTACGTCGTAATTACCGTAGGTATTTGGTTCCTCTTTGCACTCCTCTTCTCCACGTGGGATGCAGCCGAGGACAGAAGACTCAGAGAAAAGGATTATAAGAGAATGAAAAAAGAACTTAACGAATTCCTCCAGGGCAGAAGCATACACGAGCCCGCAACAGGCGACTCCTCACCAAGACTCATACTCAGGCACTTCTCCAAGAGATACGGAAACAACAAGCATTATTCGGTTGACGACGTTTCCTTCGAGGTAAAGGGCGGCGAGATATTCGGCTTCCTCGGTCCTAACGGCGCAGGAAAATCTACAATTATTAAGAGTGTTGTCGGTATTCAGACTATCACCTCGGGAAGCATTGAGATTTGCGGCTACGACTGTGAAAAGCAGTCGGTTCAGGCAAAGCAGAATCTCGGCTTCGTTCCCGACCACTATGCGCTGTACGAAAACCTCACGGGCCGCGAGTACATCAACTACATAGCGGACCTTTACCAGATAAACAAGGAATACCGTGATATGACGATTGACAAGTACGTTAATCTTTTCCAGCTGACAGGCTCGTTTGACAACCAGATGAAGACCTACTCACACGGAATGAAGCAAAAGATTACTATCATGGCAGCACTTGTTCACGACCCGAAGCTCTGGATTCTCGACGAGCCGCTTACAGGACTTGACCCCACCAGTATATTCGAGGTCAAGGAGGCTATGAAGGAGCACGCAGCAAAGGGCAACATCGTATTCTTCTCCTCTCACATCATTGACGTCGTTGAAAAAATATGCGACCGCATTGCAATTATCAAGAAAGGAAAGCTTCGCGCCTGCATCAAGGTTTCCGAGCTTGAAGAAAAGGGCATCGACCTTGAGCAGTTCTACCTCAGCGTAATAAATGAGGAGGACGCGCCTGAAATCGGAGAGACAGAGTCTTGTCCCATAGAGGCTGCCGCACAGGTATGAAGAACTTATTGATTCTTGTAAAAATGCAGCTTAAGGAAAAGATGAATCTGAGGAGCTTCGAGCTAAACGGTACAAATCTTTTCCGCCTGCTCGTAAAGGCATTCGGTGCGATACTTAAATTCGCACTCGTCACTGTGCTTTGCGGAGCGTTCATTTTCGTTGCACAGTATCTTAACGTTTTTGGAGTTACCCAGACCGTTCCGACAAGTGTAATCTCGCTTATTTTCCTCATTATGCTTCTCTTGTCGGTGGTATCCTGCACGGTAGGACTTACGAAGGCAATGTATTTCTCGAGGGATAACGCAGTCCTTCTGACTCTTCCCTGTAAGCCCGTTCAGG
Organism: Clostridia bacterium; assembly: GCA_017472305.1. GTDB lineage: Bacteria > Bacillota > Clostridia > Oscillospirales > CAG-272 > UBA1740. The sequence goes on from JAFUQP010000007.1 coordinate 103,789, forward strand.
TATTCCTCTCAAAGCTGATTATTTTCTTTATCAACGAGCTAAAGCGTAACCTTTCCTTTATAGTTCCGCTATTTATTGCTTACTTCTTTACGCACTCTTACAAAGCAATATATTATCCGTGGATGCTCTTCTGTATTATCTTCGTATCGCTCTTCACGGTATCGCTCGGAGCATTACTTTCGATACCTACAATGTGGATAATCAGCTTCTTCAGACAGTACAAATACATTCAGTATGCTACGCTCGTTTTGCTCGTAGGCTCTGTCGCTGTAGCGCTTATATTCGCAATTTCACTGATACCTGCGGATATCGACCTGCTTGCAAACTGGGGAATCGCAAAGCAAAACATCAAGCTATTCTTCAATGAATTCACTATAAGGGCAAACATACTGTACAGTATAACCCTTGTTATTCTCGGCGAAACGAACCCTTATCTTTTTATCATTTCATTCCCCCTCGTTCCCACGCTTTTAAGATTCTTGATGCTCGTTGTTATTACCGGAGCACTTCTCGCTGCGGCAATGCTGATAGTAATGCCACAGTTCTACAAAATGGCATCAAAGCCCTTTGAGTATCTGAAGCGCGAAACAAAGCCAAAGAAAAACAGACGCTACTCGAGAAGAGTCACCGCGGTTCTCAATGAGTTCAGAGTCGCATTCAAGAGTCCCGACAGAATTTACGCAAACGTCGGAACGCTGCTCTCGGTACCGATACTCATTTTCCTTCTTAATAAGATTTTCCTCGCTATGAACACCAAAGCTTTCGGTGACCAGATGGTAATAGCCTTCAATATTCTTATAATGCTGCTGGTTGTTCTAAATATGAATTGCTATGCATCAAGCATCTTCTCAAAGGACGGAAGATCGAGCTATCTCATCAAAACTCAACCGTCAAAGCCGATGATATTCCTTCTGTCAAAGCTTCTTCCTAATACCGTTTTCGTATGTCTTTCGCTTCTTGCCACCTTCGTGGTTATAGCAAATACGCTCTCTCTCGGTGTTTGGAGTGCTCTGGTTCTCGTGTGCTCTATCGGATTTATATATCTTACTCACATGCTTTACTGTGCAGAGCTTGATATAATGAACCCGCAGTATGAGATTTACGCAACGATAGGCAATGACGACAACAATCCAAACGAGACAAAGGCGACGGTTTCAGCATTCCTGATTTCCTTCATAGTCGCGGTACTTATGCTTCTTCTGATAGTCGAAAACGCCGGAATTACAACCTACCTGAAGCTTCTCGGCATCTCGCTTGCTCTGCTAATTTACAGGACATATCTGTTCTTCCAAAACGTAAAGCTTTATTATAAGGAGAAATAAATGAAAAAGTCAGTCATTATTTTAATAGGCGTCATTTATTTCGCCGCTATAGCCATAGTAAGCTTCTTCGGACTTATGCCCGAAACCTACGTTACCGATGAAAAGGTCGAAAGCATTACAATCACGGGAGATAAAATAAAAATCAACCAAGAAAAAAACACGAAATACGCAATAGTCAGACAAAACGATGACGGCGAGTGGGTATATCAGCTTGAATATACCATCACTCCCAACAATGCAACCAATGCAAAGGTTGATTTCGTGTATGAAAAGAATGACAGCGTCACCGTCAGTGATACCGGTCTTGTAACCTTCACCGAGTCCGACTGCGCAATAATCATTAAGATTATGGCAACCGACGGCAGCGGTATTTCCGATACAATAACGCTTTATTCGAGATAAACAAAATTATTAAATATAATTGCAAATGAAAGGAGGATATTTCAGAACATTCCAAAACGCTTCACTCCTTAAAATATTAATTAAAAAGAGGTTTATTAAAATGAAAAAGAAATTACTGATTCTTACAATTCTTGCTCTTGCACTTTCCGTGCTATTTATCTCGTGCGGAGACAAGGCAGTCGTCGGAATCTCCATCGTTGACGGCACCTTCGACCGTGAGTACGAGCTCGGCGAAACCGTTGACTACTCGCGTATCCAGGCAGAGGTTACCTACAACGACGGCGAGGTTATCACCGTTGATAAGGAAGAGCTTGAGCTTGGATCCGTCGACACCTCGTCTGTCGGTACAAAGAAATTCACCGTTACATACGGTGGCTACACTCTTACAATTGACGTACTTGTAAAGAGCAGCGCGGCAGACGATACAACTCCACCCGCGCCCACGCTCTCCTCTATCAGCATTGACACCTCAAGTGTTGCAAGCAAGGTGTTTGTTGGACAGGCACTTGATACCTCGGCTATCAAGGTGAACGCTACCTACAGTGACAACTCCGTTAAGGCAATTGCTCTTGCGGACCTCACCGTATCCTCTGTTGATACTGCTACCGCAGGCAACAAAACCCTTACCGTAACCTACGGAGGCAAGACCGCAGAGCTTACCGTTGCAGTTATCGGTGTTAAGGCTATCGAGATGATGAATCTTGCAACCGAAATCTTCGTTGGCGAAGCTCTTGACACAGCTTCTGCAAAAGCTGTCGTTACCTATACCGATGATACCGTTGCGATTATTGATAGTGCAAAGCTCACCTTCAGCAGCTTCTCCTCTGCAACCGCAGGCACCGCTGTGCTTAAGGTTACCTACCTTGATTACACCGCTGACGTTGACATTACCGTAAAGGCACTTGCAGAGGTTATCGGCATTGAGGTTGATGCAAACTCTCTCGGTAATCTCGTTGTTGTTGCCGACGGCGTTCTGCTTGATATGAATGCTATCAAAGCGGCAATCGTTGTAAACGCAGTATACGGATATGCAGACGGAACAATCACCCGCCGCGAGGTTATTGCAGACAAGACCGCTCTCGGTTTTGCAGAGGCTAACGAGGCAGGCAAGAGATATCTCGTAGTTACCTACGGCAATTTCAATGCGAAGGTTCTCGTTACAGAAACCGCTCCCATCGTTACGTCCATTGAGATAAACGAAGCAAAGCTCAATAAGGCTGTAATTCTTAACGGCGTATACGTTCCCGGTGCATTTGAGGTTACAGCACACTACTCCAACGACACGCACTCTACCGTAGCTTACGGCGCAGGCACCGCTATTACAGTAAGTGCAATCGATACCGCAACGGCAGGTGAGAAAACGCTGACCGTGACCTACGAAGGCAAGACTGATACAGCTACCGTATACGTACTCGACATTCACTCTATAACCGTAGTCGATGCTCCCACCCTCAAGGTAAAGGTTGGCGAATCACTTACAGTTCCCGCACTCAAGATTCTTGCAACCTACAAGAACGACAGCTACACATTGAGCGAAACGGTTGACGTAACCAATGCTATGATAGGTGCTATCGACACTGCTACCGCAGGTGATAAGACCTTCACTGTTACTTATCTTCTTAAGGAAACAACCGTTGCATACACTGTTATAGGCGTGAAGTCGGTTGCTATTGACGGTGACTCCATTGAAACCACCGTTGCAAAGGGCGGTACTCTCAAGACCGACGGAATTAAGGCTCTCGTTACCTACACCGACGGCTCTACCGTAAACGTTGACAAGGACGAGCTTACCGTTGATACCTCTGCTATTGACCTTTTCAATGCAGGAACCTATACCCTTAAGGTGACCTACAAGGGAGTTGAGGGAACTATCGAGATTCTCGTCGATGACAGAGGATATACCATTCTTGGCGTTACCCTTCCCGACTCTTACCTCTCTCTTGAAAGCAAGAAGAACAAGTTTATGAACAAGAACAGTAACAGAGGCTACGTAGTTGGCGACGACAACCCCTTCTACTTCACTCTTCAGCTCTCGGTTCTTGATTCGAATGATAACGAGGTTACAATTACCAACTATACGAGCGTATCCTATGTTTACCTCATCGAAGGTGCAACCGAAACTCTCCTTACCGGAGATCAGATTTCATACTACGTTGATATTGACGAATCAAAGAATGCTTTCGACTTCACCGAGCATGCAGTTGGCAAGACATTCAGAATCGCAAGCCGTCCCGGCTTCGGCATCAGCGCGTCCAACTACGGCAAATACACCAAGTCTATCGTAGTAAACGTCAAGGATGCTTACAACGTATACAGCGCAAAAGAGCTCCACGTAATGGTTAACTTCAGCGACAATGACGACCTTCTCGTAGGAGAAATTCCCACGAAGCAGTTTGACATCGTTAAGCAATTTCTTAACGAAAACGGCATTAAGCATCCCGGTGAAATTGCCGGTGTAGTTCTTCATAACGATATAAAAATAACAACCGACGACCTTCCCGCGCCCTACCTTAAGGAAACCGGAAAAGACAACTACGGCAATCCCATCTACAGACTTGAGGACTACGTAGCAGTCTACTCCCACGCAACAAGCCTCAACAATCCTACCTTCGACTTCTACGGTAACCACTTTACCATCTATTCATATGGTGTTCCCGCGGTTGTTGCTACGGCTGACGCAGGTGTTTCGCACTCCACGCTATTCACCTTCGGAAACCTCGACGGATTCAGAGACGGAAGCGTTGCTAACTTTGACAACAGCCCCTACGCAACCAACATTTATGACCTTTATATTATAGACGACGACCCCAACGATCCTCAGAACGCTGACTCAGTACGTTCTAAGCTTGGTCTTATTGGTATGAAGGTTCAGCATCAGCACGTTACTGTTGATAACTTCATTGCAGAGCGTTACTACATCTCCTTCTTCGCAGACAGAGATTATCTTACAGTTAATATGAACAATGCTAATCTCTACAACGCTTGGCAGAACCACATCTTCCTCTGGTCGCACAACGACCTTCAGTCGAAGGATGACGAGATTGCAGCAAACCACTATCCCGTTACAATGAACATCACCGAGTCTGATATCAATACTTGTGGCGGACCCGTAATTATTTCACAGACTAAGTCTCCCACAGAAAATCGCAACCTCAAATCCGGTGCTATAGTTAATATTGACGAGGCGACGGAAATCTGGACCTACGTCAACTCCAGTGCTATTTGGTTTGACGCCTTCGGTGCATCCCAGCAGGCAGCTGACATTCAGGCATTGAGCGCGCTCTTCTCAACCCATGGCAAGAGCTTCGTTGTAAAAGACCCTGTCGACCCCAACAACGGTCTTCAGTATCACGGCGACTTTATGAACATTGTAATGCTCAATATGCCCGCAAGCTCGTCCTTGGAGGAGATTATGGCACCTGACAGGGTTCAGGGCTCACTGACCATAGGCGATACCAAGGTGCTTGATATGGGAATAGGCAAGAACGCTGGATACGAGGCTCTCATAGCTACACTTTGGCAGATGGCAGCCGTTGCCGAAAAATTCCCGCCCGCATTCCAGTCGAGCGCAAGCGGAACCGATGAAATAATCTGGACTAACGGAGATCTCTTGCTCCACCCCGACATCCAGATGGTAGGCGGACAACCCGTGGCAACCCCTGTATCAACTGACACACCTTCCACAGTTCTCGACGGAGAATATCTTAACATCTTCTATGCGAGCATGGGACTTGTTATGGGTAACTACCACGAAGTAGAGACCGCGACTAATTAAAATATTATCCATAGCATTGAGCCCGACTCGGTTGAGTCGGGCTCTCTTTTTTATTTCCTTACACCGCAGCAAGATACGATAGCATCATATCATAAGACCCCCTTTCCGCTATGCAAAAAAGGTTCAATCCAACCCGAATGGGTTAAATTGAACCTTTGGCGCAGAGGGAGGGGTATGCTGCTCGGGAAAACGTTGGTGCTGACCGCTTTGCAAACAACAAATCGAAGGTGACATCTCCTCGCAACGCAGATATGCGCAAAGCGCATATGCGAACCCCGCGACATTCGTCGCAGGGTTCAAACCGACCTACAGTACCAATAAAAAAACCGAGGCTTTTGACCTCGGATTTTTTATTGGCGCAGAGGGAGGGATTCGAACCCTCGTGTGCTTTTGGCACAAACTGATTTCGAGTCAGCCCCGTTATGACCGCTTCGATACCTCTGCAAAGATATGATGCAACAGCGTGCATCATATCTTTGCAGAGTCCACTGAGAAGTGGCTCAAGAGCGTAGCTCTTGAATCTGCTTCGCATATCCTACCCGAAGAACGACAAGCTTGCTTGTCAGTCGCAGGGTGTGGATATCTTCGCCATAGGCGAAATACCTCTTTATGATGCGTACTGTGTACATTTTTGGATATGATGCAATAGTTTGCATCATATTTATGCAGAGCCCTCTGAGAAGAGGCTCAATGAGCGCAGCTCATTGAATCCGCTTCGCATACCCCGCTCGAAGATCGACAAGCTCGCTTGTCAGGCGCAGGGCGAGGGTATATTCTCCACAGGCGAAATACCTCTGCTGATGCAACTATATACATTTTTAATATGTTTTGCTATGCTATTTGCATAAGCCTATAAATTATAACACATCTGTTTGAAAAAATCAATAGGTAAAACAAAAATATTTGGGAAAATATTTGGCTCAAAAAGAGTTTTTGTAAAAATACGGTCTTGAAAAAATATAATTTACAATTTTATTTATTTTACATCTAGATTTTTATTTTTAGATATGATATAATATAATGAATTATTATTTTTCTTTTAATACGAAAGGCAAAACGATTCAAATGAACGGTAATATAGATATTTACGAGGACGTATGCTTACCTCTGATTCCGCTGCGTGGGCTAGTGGCATTTCCTGCGGTTCAGCAGAATATCGAAATAGTAAGGCCGACCTCGCTTAAGGCATTTACTGCGGCGGCAACTGTATACGATGCGAAGGTGCTGCTCGTTACGCAGAAGGATATCTCTGTTGACGAGCCGTCGGCATCCGACCTCTATCATATAGGTGTGCTTGCTGAAATCAAGCACGTTGTTAAAAATCCCCACGGCAATCTCTCGGTGGTTTTCGAGGGCACGGCAAGAGCGAAAATCAAGTCGGTAAGCACCGAGTCGGGCTTTATGATTGCAGATGCGACGGTAAGAAAGGAAAGCGACCCGAAGCCCACCGCGCAGTCGGAGGCTATGATGCTCGAGGTCAAGAGTATTCTCAAAAACATCAAGGATATTCACCCGACCTTCGACGAGGAGATGCGACTCGCTGCCGAGGCTATCTCCTCCCCGCTCTACTTTGCAGACTTCGTTGCTTCCGCGGCGGTTATCGACTACAAAAACAAGCAGTCGGTGCTTGAGGCTATCACGCCGAAAACCCGTCTTGAAAGGTTGCTCGTTGCTCTTGAGGAGGAGTCTATGCTCCTCGAATGTGAGCATGACATTCAGAAAAAGGTCAGAGCAAAGATTGACAAAAATCAGAAGGACTATTTCCTTCGCGAGCAGATAAAGGCGATACAAAGCGAGCTCGGTGAATACGAGGAGGACGACGAGCTTAAGGAGTACGACGACAAAATCACGGCGGCAAAGATGCCCGAGGATATCAAGGAGCGGCTCTACAAGGAGCTCGGCAAGCTTGCAAAGACTCCCTTCGGTGCTGCTGAGGGCACTGTTATCCGTACTTACCTTGACACCTGCCTTGAATTCCCCTTCGGCATAAAATCAAGCGATTCCATAAGTGTTGAAGAGGCAAGGCTCATACTTAACGAGGACCACGACGGACTTGACAAGGTCAAGGAGAGAATTCTCGAGTTCGTGGCAGTAAAGCAGTTCTCCCCCGACGTTAAAAACCAGATTATATGCCTTGTAGGCCCGCCCGGTGTCGGTAAGACCTCGGTTGCGGCTTCTATTGCGAGAGCGCTTGGCAGAAAATACGCGCGCGTTTCTCTTGGCGGTATGCACGACGAGGCGGAAATACGCGGTCACAGAAAGACCTATGTTGGAGCTATGCCCGGCAGAATAGTTACGGCGCTCATTAACGCAAAGGTAGAAAACCCCGTTATCGTGCTTGACGAGATTGACAAGATGTCGTCCAATTTCAGAGGCGACCCGACCTCAGCACTTCTTGAGGTGCTCGACCCCGAGCAGAACAAGTCCTTCCGCGATAACTTCCTTGAAATTCCCATAGACCTCTCGGACACGCTCTTTATCGCTACGGCAAACAGCTACGACGGTATTCCGGCACCCTTGCTTGACAGAATGGAGATTATTGAGCTTACTACCTATACCGACTCGGAAAAGCTCAGCATTGCGAAAAACCACCTTGTTCCAAAGCAGCTTAAGAGAAACGGTATCAGCGCACGTATGTTCAAGATTACAGACGGCGGCATTCTCGCTCTTATCAAGGGCTACACACGCGAGTCGGGTGTTCGAAGCCTCGAGCGCGAGATAGCTTCGCTTATCAGAAAGAGCGCAAAGAAAATCGCCGAGGGCGAGGCAAAGTCGGTAAGAATTACCGAAAAGAACATCACCGATTATCTTGGAAAGATAAAGGTGCTTCCCGAAAACCTCGAGGACGAAAATCCTATCGGCGTTGTCAACGGTCTTGCTTATACCCAGACCGGCGGCGACCTACTCAAGGTTGAGGTTGCGGTTATGCCGGGTAGCGGAAAAATCGAGCTGACAGGCTCGCTTGGAGAGGTTATGAAGGAGTCTGCAAAGATTGCTCATTCCTTTGTAAGAACCGTCACCGACAAGTACGGCATAAATCCCGATTTCTACAAGGACAAGGATATTCATATTCACTTCCCCGAGGGCGCAATTCCTAAGGACGGCCCTTCCGCGGGAGTTACTATGGTTACCGCTATTGTCAGTGCGCTCGGCTCTATTCCCGTTAAGCGTGACGTTGCAATGACGGGAGAAATCACCCTTCGCGGCAGAGTGCTTCCCATCGGCGGACTTAAGGAAAAAACCCTTGCGGCGTACCGCGCGGGTGTTACTACAGTGCTTATCCCCGAGGCGAATATGCGCGACCTTGACGATATCGACACCGAGGCAAGAAATCACCTTAAATTCATTCCCTGCAAAAACGCTGACGACTGCCTGGGTGCGGCTCTTGCTGCAAAGAATTAACGAGGCGGAAAACACAAAACCTTCTTTTGAGGATATAAAAATGAAAATTAACGTCAATAATGCAGATATAGCATTTACAGCCGGAACGCAGAAGCAGTTCGTGCGCGACCCGAGGCCGCAGATTGCTCTTTCGGGCAGGTCAAACGTCGGTAAAAGCTCGTTGATAAATACTCTGCTCGGCAGAAAATCTCTGGCTAGGGTATCCTCTGCTCCCGGAAAAACCGTTACGATTAATTTCTATAACGTTGACAAGAAAATATATCTTGTAGACCTTCCCGGCTACGGCTATGCGAAGCGCTCATTTGAGTCAAAGAAGGTGTGGAGCTCGCTTACAGAGGATTATTTTCTGAAAAATCCCTCCTCTGACGCCTTGAAGCTTGTTATTCAGCTCATTGACGTGAGGACCGGACCGACGGACGACGATATCCTCATGATAAATATGATGATAGATAACGCGATTCCCTTCAAGGTTGTTGCGACGAAGGCAGACAAGCTCTCGAAAACCGCGCTTGCAGCCAGAGTGCGCGAGCTTGAAGAGGAATACTTCCTCGGCACGGATATAAAGATTATTCCCTTCTCCTCGGTTTCGAGAGAGGGCCGTGACGAGGTCTGGAAGGAAATTCTCGACGTTCTCGACTGACTCTGAATCATTGGCTTCGCCGTCGCGTGACAAACTAATTTTTCGAGATGGAATGCTATGAACACAGATTTAATTACCTATTATATTTTGTCGGCTGTTGTCGTTCTGATTATACTTGCTATTCACGAATATTCACACGCCTATGCCGCCTACAGACTTGGCGACAGGACCGCGGAGAGCTTTGGCAGGCTGACTATTAATCCTATAAAGCACATAGACCCGCTCGGGGCTCTGTGTATGCTCTTTTTCCACGTCGGCTGGGCAAAGCCCGTACCCGTAAACCCGAGAAATCTAAAAAAGCCAAAGCGTGACTTTGCGCTCGTATCGCTTGCAGGACCTCTGTCGAATATAATACTCGGCTTCCTTTTCGCGGCTATATATCTTCTGTTTCTGAAGATACCCGTATCGGGCAGCGGATTTTTACTCACGTTCTTATCAAACGTTGCGCTGTTTTTATACCTTTTCGTTACTATAAACATCGGACTCGGCATATTCAACCTCTTACCGATACCGCCCTTTGACGGCTCGAGGCTGCTTGGGGTTATTCTACCTGAGAAGGCGTACTTTGCGGTAATGAGAAATGAGAGAAAAATTTATCTTTTCGTTCTTCTCTGGCTCATTCTCGGTGACAGTGTGACGGGTATTCTACGCGCATTACCTCTTATCTATTCCACTCCGTGGCTTTACTATGCCGTGGGTATTTTCTCACTCTCCGATATTCTCGGATTTCTGATTAACGGTCTTACCGAGCTTATTTTCAAATTCTGGCAGCTAATTCCCTTCCTTAAATTATAGTCATATAAACCTGAGAGGAATTTTTTAATCCTTATGATTGAACAGCTTACCTACCGTCTTGACAGGTTCGAGGGTCCCCTTGACCTTCTCTTAACGCTAATATCTAAAAACAAGGTCACAATTACCGATATACCGATTGCTATGATATGCGACCAATATATGGAATATATCGAGAATGCCCAGAAGATGGACCCCGATATTGCAAGCGAGTTTATCGTTATGGCAAGCGAGCTTATGCTTATCAAGAGCCGAATGATACTCCCCCATGAGGAAGGCACCGAGAATGACCCGAGAAGGGAGATTGCAGACGCGCTTCTTCTCTATCAGCAGGCAAAGCTTGCCGCGCAGGAGCTAAAGCCGATGTACGACGAATTCTCCGGCAGATATGTCAAGGGTACCGACGATATCCCGCCTGAAAAGGGACTTCCGCTTAACCTTGACACCGAGCTTCTTATGAAGGCACTCTCTGCCGTTATGAGAAGAATAAAGGTTGCGGAAAGCGCAAGGACTCCCGTCGAGCTTGTAAATCCGCTTATCAAGCACAAGGTTGTATCGGTTGAGGAGAAAATCGAGGAAATCTGCTCGCTTCTCGAGGAGCACGAGGAGGCATCGCTCTTCTTCCTGCTCAAAGACGCGGACAGTCGCGCGGAGCTTGTTGCAAGATTTATGGGAGTGCTCGAGCTTGTAAAAATTAACCGAATAAGGATTACCAGCATAAGAGTCGTCGAGGACGTTGTTGAATACGAGGAGAACGGCCTCGAAATGATGTTTACACTCAATAGAGAATACGTGCCTGTTGAGGGTGAGGCGAGCGAATTTGACAGCCTGCCCGAGAATACGGAAGAGAAGGAGGACGGTAGCGATGAATAAAGAAATCACCGAGCTTGAAAAGATAGATATTGACAGAGATGAAGCCAAAAAAGACAATGCCACAGAGAAAACGGTGACAGAGACTGCCGAGGTAACCGAAAATGACGCGCCTGAGCGTGTAGTAGTTTTTGAGGAAGCGCTAGAGGCAATACTTTTTGCGGCGGGACACCCGATAACCTACGCGACCCTTGCAAGAGTTTTCGATACAACTCCCGCGAAGATTAAGGAAAAGGTTATAGAATACGCGCTTAAATACAATATGCCGGAGATTCCCCGAGGCGTAATCCTTCTTACATACGGTGACTCCTGCCAGCTATGCACCAAGAAATATTATCTCACCGAGATAAGAGAGGCGCTCGGAATTAAAAAGAGCGGAACCCTTTCGACCTCGTCGCTTGAGGCGTTGGCAATAGTCGCGTATAATCAGCCCGTCACAAGAGTTTTCGTTGACACGCTTCGCCGTGCCGACTCCTCTTACGCTATGAACAATCTCCTTGACAGAGGTCTGATTGAGGTCAAGGGCAGGCTCGACGTTCCCGGAAGACCAATGCTCTACGGAACCACCTCGGACTTCCTTCGCGCCTTCGGACTCAAGGATATTTCGGCTCTTCCGACAACAACCGAGGAAATACAGGCAATGTTCTCAAAGGCTAAAACCGTTGAGAATACCGCCGAGGACGGCGAGGATTCCTCGCAGATAGCTATTGAGCTTCCCGAGGAGGAGAGCTCGCAGCTCAGTATGGACATTTCGGTTGATGAGATTGACCGAGAGGCAGAGGCGACAGCGCTCTCCCCCGAGCTTATCGAGAGCATTGCCGACGCTTACGAGGAGCCTTCTGCGGAGGACGACGTAATACTCGACGAGCTTTAATTTTGGAGCCTTTATGTCCGGACTGTTCTTTCTTCTGTTCTTCCTTTCGATAACCTCGCTTTTCCTCTTTGAGAGGGTGTATATCAGTGTTGTGCGCGAGGACGAATTCAAAATAGAGATACACTTCGTTTTCTTCGTTCTTGTGCTTCGGGAAAGAAAAGAGAAAAGAAAAAGGACGGATATATCTAAAAATATTATACTTCGCTCTGTCTTCAGGCTTTGCCATAGCTCGCAAATAGAGCTTAAGAGGCTCGCCTTTTACAGCCCGTCACGCGGCACGCTTGAGGATTTTGAGAGCTATTACCGATACAGAGCTATCACGGGTGCTCTACTGGCACTCGCTACACAAAGCAGCGAGGCGTTTTTGACCTCGGAGAAGTTCTTTTCGGTTGATTTTTCACACTCTTCCCCACCAAGGATTGACGTTAATATCGTGACCTACGTTTTTGATGCGCTCATTGCACTGTCACCCTTGCTTTTATCCCTTATCACAAAGAAAAGGAAGAGGACGAATGCCTGAAAACAAAATGAGCGAGATTATTCGCGCGTCGGTAGAAAGCATAAAGGGCTTTGCCGAAAACGACACCTTTATGGGTAGAGCAATAAATACTCCGTCGGGTGTCACCGTTATTCCCGTGTCAAAGATTTCTATGGGAATTGCCACGGGCGGCGTTGATTATTCCCAGAAGAAGCTAACACTCCCCGCAAGCTTCGGCGGCGGTGGCGGTACGGGGCTTTCTATAACCCCGATTGCTTTTCTCACCGTTTCGCCAAGCAGTGAGGTTAATCTGATAACACTTGAGGACAGAGGCTCGGATATCGAAAAAATAACGGGACTGATTGACCGTTCACCCGAAATAATTGAAAAAATCAAGAGCGCGCTGTCATAAATTGCAATGAATATCCTTTCGTCTTTGAGGAAAAATAACCAAAAAACGAAGGGGTATACAAATGTTTAAAAGAAATAATACAAATCTGATTTTCACCCTGATACTGATAGCGGTTACACTCTTTTCGCTCGTGACTATTTATGCCTCGTCAGAGGCGAAGGAGCAGGAAAGGAGCCGTGCGGCTCTTATGGGTGATGGCAGACTGAAAGCAGAAAGCCTATCCTTAACTAAAAGCATCACCCCCTCTGTAAGTGCAAAAGCGGCGATACTTATGGAGCCATCGACGGGGCGTGTTCTTTTTGAAAAGAGCGCGGATATCCGCCTGCCTATGGCAAGCACAACCAAGATTATGACTGCGCTTGTTGCCCTTGAATGCTCCTCGCTTGACGACGTAGTCACAGTTCCTGCCGAGGCGGTCGGCACAGAGGGCTCGTCTGCATATTTACGCGAGGGCGACGTTTACCGAATGGAGGAGCTACTATACGCCCTGCTCCTTCAAAGCGCGAACGACGCGGCGGTAACGATTGCCTGCCATATCAGCGGCTCTGCCGAGGACTTTGCGGCTCTTATGAACGAGAAGGCTTATTCTCTCGGACTTACCGACACGCGATTTGCAAATCCTCACGGGCTTGACTGTGAGGGGCACTATACCACGGCAAGGGAGCTTGCAAAAATTGCCGCTGTTGCCCTTGAAAACGAGAGCTTCAAGGAAATAGCCTCCACCTATAAAAGGCGGTTTGTGTCGGGAGAGCGAAGCCGAACCTATATTAACCATAACCGACTGCTTTATATGCTTGACGGAGCTATAGGTGTGAAAACAGGCTTCACAAGCAAGTCGGGCAGATGCCTTGTCGGTGCTGCGGAAAGGGACGGTCTGCGTTTTATTACGGTAACCCTCGATGCTCCAAACGATTGGAACGACCACAAGGAGCTGATGGAGCTTGGCTATGACAGTCTTGAGAGGCGCGTGCTTGCCGAGCGTTACGAATTCAGCTATTCCCTGCCCGTAATTGACGGCACACAGGCCTCTGTCGAGGTTACTAACGAGGAAGCTCTTTCACTTGTGTTCGAGCGAGGCGCTTCGGAGTGCAAAAGCTACGTGAAGCTCTCTAAATTCGTTACCGCCCCCGTCCTAAGAGGCGAAATTCTTGGCTCTGTCATCTTCGCCATGGACGGCGAGGAGATTGCAAGGATAAATCTTGTTGCGACCTGCGACGTAAAAATTAAAGAAAAGAGCTTTTTCGAGAAATTCTTCTCGATTTTCAAGGGTGATTAGCACAGAGCAAAAGCTTAAGGCAGCCTGTGTCTAAAATGCGACTCACCCGATAATAAATTCCCACGTCTTTGACGGTAGAACGGAGAACAAAATGGAAAAAATCAGACTTCAGAAATTCATAGCTGATGCGGGACTTATGTCCCGCAGAGCCGCCGAGGCGGAAATCGAGGCGGGCAACCTCTCGGTTAACGGACATCTCGCCTTCGTAGGACAAAAGGTTGACCCGAAAGAGGACGTCGTAACCTACAAGGGCAAGAGGGTGCGCTACGAGAGGCGCGCTCATACATACATTATGCTGAACAAGCCTCGCGGATATCTCTCCTCTACCGCTGACGACAGAGGCAGAAAGTGCGTTACAGACCTTCTTGAGGGTGTCAGCGCGAGAGTTTATCCTGTCGGAAGGCTTGACCTGATAAGCGAGGGTATGCTGCTTCTGACCGACGACGGAGAATTGAAGAACAGGCTCACTCATCCGAGCCACACCATAGGAAAGGTGTACCGAGTTAAGGTTGCAGAGCCTGTGAGCGACGCGCAGTATGAAATTCTGACCTCTCCTCTTGAAATTGACGGATATAAAATCAAGCCCGTCGAGGTAACGCTCGGCGAGAGCGACGAGAGCGGCACCGTTATGAAAATGACTCTCTTCGAGGGAAGAAACAGACAGATAAGAAAAATGTGCGAGGCGGCAGGGCTTACAGTCAAGCGCCTCTCGAGAGTATCTATCGGCAACCTGAAGCTCGACGGACTTCCCGTAGGAAAATGGCGCGAGCTCTCCGAAGACGAGGTCGAATATCTTTATAAGGCAACGAGGAATAAGACAAATGTTTAAAATCACACCGCTATTAGACCTTGGAGCACGCGACGGAATCTGCAAGGACTTTAAGATTGAAGTGAGGGACGGATACTTCATTTATCTTATGCAGGACTACGAAACCTGTGCGCCTATGGGAATTGCGCAGTTTGAAATAACCGAAGAGGGCGGTTATATATCCGACCTTAAGGAATACGAGGGACTCTCGGACTTCGAGGCAATGTTTATTCTCGGAAGACAGACTATGAACTTCATTGACAAGTGCGGAGCGCATAGCTGCTTTGCCCGCAGAGAGGGTGCTGACGCCTCTCTTCTTCGCGCTATAGGATTCCGTCCGCTGGAGGACGGACGGCTCTTTGTAAATATGGAAGGAATGTTCGACGGAAAATGCGACGGACATCCCGTAAATCTTAAGGAGAGTGAAAAATGAAAAGAATACTTTACATAATGCTCTTGATTATAGCAGTTTTATCGCTTACTGTATCTCTTTATTCCTGTGATAATGACGGAAACGGCGATGGCGGAAACGGTGACGGAAGCTCACAGGGCAGCGGTAACGGCGGCTCGCAGGATAGCGGCGGTGACTCGTCAGATGGCACCTATACCCCCGACCCCGATTTCGTTCAGCCGCCCTTTGGAAATACCGTCGGAAAGACCGCGTTTTCAAAGGCTCTTACGCTTGTTGACGGCAGCGGTACGGTTTCGGTTTCCGAGCTTCGCGGCAAGGCTATCGTAATCAACTTCTGGGGCACCTGGTGCGGTCCCTGCAAGTCCGAGCTTCCCGACTTTAACGAGCTTGCAACCGAGTACAAGGACGACGTTGTTTTCCTCGTTATTCACTCGGTGAACGGCAGCGCAAACGCGAAAAGCTATATTGATACGCACTTTGAGGGCTCTAAAATGGTATTCGCCTTTGACGAGGTGGGCACGGCATACGCCGACAAATACTACGGACTTCTCGACTCGGATATTTCAAGTGCATTCTACCCGAGAACACTCGTTCTTGACAGGAACGGTGTAATTACCTATACCGTTGACGGAGCTATTCCAAAGGAAACGCTGAGAGCGGAAATTCTATCCGCACTGCAATAAATAAAAAAGCTTGTAAGCAAAGATTACCTTAAAGAGCAAGGTTCTTGTTTACAAGCTTTTTTGTTTTTTAGTTATCTAAAGTACGGAAGATTTCTGCCCAGACGTTTTCGTCCTGCTCGGTCATTCTGTAAAAGTCAAAGTGTGAGATGAAAGCCGCTTTCTCTTCGCTTGTAGAAAGCTTACCTTCCTTTACTGCTCTGTCGTGCTCCTTCATAAAGGCTTCCTTGTAATAGACCGCCTCGCGCGTATAGTTCGGATTATGGTTTTTCCCCTTCACGGTGAGAAGCCTTACGTTTTCCCTGCCTTCCGCTACTCTCATAAGCTTCCTAAAATGCCTTGAGTAGCTGACTGTTTTATCGTCTGTGGAGTGAATAAGAAGGACTCTTGCATCTGTTTTTGAAATTGCGTCAAGAGCCGATGCTGCAACGTATTCGGGAGATGCCTCTGCCTCGAGGGCGTAGAGGGTTCGCCTTGCTTTGGTGAAGAAGAACGGAATAACCTGTCTTTGCATATCGCGCACCGAGATAAAGCCGGACAGGCACACCGCCGCCTCAATATCAGGGTGCAGAGCTAGGATATTCATAGTGGAAAATCCGCCCCAGCTATGCCCGAATACCGATATTTTAAGCGAGGAATACTCGGGGCAGGCTTTAATGCTCGTAATGCAGGCATCAAGGTCGGAAAGCGAGCCTGCAAAGCCGCCGATGTTCTCTCCCTCAGACTCGGTGCAGCCCGTATGGTCGTAAGAATAGACGAGATATCCGTGCCTTGCGAGCATTTCAATCTCTCGCATATAGGCTCTGTGTCCCATACCCATTCCGTGGTCCAGTATTACGAGTCTGTTTGCTATTGGATTTTCATAGCTGTAAAAATTGCCCGAAAGCTTATCGCCTTTTTTATTCTTGAAGGAAAAGGGCGTGGCGCAAAGCCCCGGAAAATCCGCCGCGGAGAAATAGAATATGCTGCCGTCGTCATCATGGCGGCGAAAAAGAGTGCTCTTGTATATTTTTACAACAGTATCGGTTACCGACATTCTTCCTTAATCCTTTCTGCGCTCTGCAAGCGCGTCGCGGTAGGTGTTATAAAATTCCGTGTATCTTCCCTCGTCGAGCGCATCTCGTATCTTCTGCATAAGCTCGTTATAGAAATAGAGGTTATGAAGCACAGCAAGCCTCATACCGAGCGCCTCGCGAGCCTTGAAGAGGTGTCTTATATAGGCTCTCGAATAGTGCTTGCAGGCAGGACAGGAGCATTCCTCTGCTATCGGACGTGGGTCCTCTGCGTACTTTTCATTGAGCAGATTAATCTTTCCGCGCCAGGTAAAGAGATTGCCGTGACGTGCATTTCTCGAGGGCATTACGCAGTCGAAGAAATCTACGCCGCGATAGACAGCCTCAACAATATTCTGAGGTGTTCCGACACCCATAAGATATCTTGGCTTATCGACAGGCATATACGGCTCGACGGTATCGATAATATGATACATAACGTCTGTTTCCTCACCGACCGCAAGACCTCCTATAGCATAGCCGTCGCAGGGGATTTCTCTTATCTCTTTCATATTTTCAATTCTTAAGTCGTCGTATGTGCCGCCCTGATTAATGCCGAAGAGAAGCTGATTTTTGTTTACAGTATCATCTCTCGCGTTAAGTCTGTCCATCTCCTCGCGACAGCGGCGAAGCCAGCGGATTGTTCTCTCGTGGGACGCCTTTACGTACTGATAAGGCGCAGGATTTTCTACGCACTCGTCAAACGCCATAGCAATAGTCGAGCCGAGGTGCGACTGTATCTGCATAGACTCCTCCGGGCCCATAAAAATGCGCTTACCATCCATATGCGAGTTGAAGGCTACCCCCTCCTCGGTTATTTTACGGAGCTTCGCAAGCGAGAATACCTGAAATCCGCCCGAGTCGGTAAGTATGGGCTTATCCCAATTGATGAATTTATGCAGACCGCCCATACGGTATATAAGGTCGTCGCCCGGGCGAATATGAAGGTGATAGGTGTTGGAAAGCTCTACCTGACAGTTGACGTCAAGAAGGTCCTTTGTTGATATTCCGCCCTTGATTGCGGCGCTCGTGCCTACGTTCATAAACACCGGAGTTTCGATTACACCGTGCACCGTTTCAAATCTCGCGCGGCGCGCGCGTCCTTCGGTTTTGAGAAGTGTGAATTTTGCCATTTTACAGCCTTTCTTTGTTGCCAAGTTTTTCTTCGCAGGGGTACACCGTTACTGTGCAGCTATCCTAAAAAAAGCTTTGGCAATTATTTTATTCTGTCAAACTGCCTGTCAAGCTCTCTTTTCGTGAGCTTATAGGCAATCGGTCTGCCGTGGGGGCAAACAATTATATCGGGCATAGAGAGAACTTTTTCGACAAGCCATCGAGTAACCGCGGCATCGTATTTTCTGCCGCCCTTGATAGCCGCCTTGCAGGCTACCTGATACAGCGCCTTCTCTCTTCTTATTCCGTCGGTTATCGCAGGATTTCCCCTGCCCTCTATAATCTCGTCGGTCATCTTAACGAAAAGCGTTTCGGCATCGGCGGCACTTACGGCATCGGGTATAGCGGTAAGATTTACACTGCTTGCATCAAGCGAGAAATCAAATCCCACCGAGGAAAGCTCCTCCTTGTATTCCTCTGCAACAGAGCGCTCCTCGGGAGAAAGAATAACAGTTATCGGGAGTATAAGGACCTGTGAGGTAACGGCTCCGTCCCTTTCCTTTTGCTTTTTGAGGTCCTCAAAAATTACTCTTTCGTGCGCTGCGTGCTTGTCAATTATAAGAAGCTCGCCCTCGCACTCTACGATAACGTAGCAATCAAAGGCTTCGCCTACAATGCGATGCTCGGGAGCTTTTTCCGTCGGCTCGGGTGTGGGGCTTGTAGCCATAGGCTCGGGGGTTGCCTCGGTTTTTGGAGTATAGTCGGCACTTGGCCTTGCAGTATTATACTTTTCAAGTATTTCAAGCGAGGTTTTGGGTGTCAGTGACGGCTTGCTTTCCTCTCTGCGAGTATAGCTGCCAAAGGCGTTAGACGCCTTTATTGGGCGAGAGTAATCGCTCTGCGTGCTGCCGCCTGCAAGGTCGGCATATTTTATAGGAGCAGAAGCTTCCTTACCCCCTGTAGCCGTATCTCGACGCGCATCTGCTATCGGTGCTCTTGAAGCAGGGGTAGGCTCTACCCTTTTTTCAGTGGTAAATGAAATCTGCTCGCCCTTTGTGCTTTGTCCTATCGGAACAAAGGCAGATAGCGGGTTCTTCTCGCCCGTCCTGCCCTTAGACAGTGTCATCTCGGGGCGGTATTCGTATTCCTCGAGAGCACGCTTGACGGTGTAGTATACCGCCTCGAACACGGGCTGCTCGTTTGCGAACTTGACCTCGAGCTTCGCGGGGTGAACGTTTACGTCAACCGTCCTCGGGTTCATCTCAAGGAAAAGAACGCAGGCAGGAAAGCATTCGGGAGCTATGTAAGAGGTATACGCCTTCTCCAGTGCTGCCATAGCGGTAAGGCTCTTGACGTAGCGGCCGTTTATGAAGATATTCTCGAGGTTTCTGTTCTTTCTGACGTTGTCGCTTCTGCCGATATATCCGTGTACCCTTATTCCGTTAGCGGTTCCCTCCGCCTTTATCAGCTTCGATGCAAAGTCCTTACCGAATACCGCGTATACCGTATTCATAAGGTCGCCGTCGCCGGGAGTGCTGAACCGCTCCTCGCCGTCAACAGTGAACTGAATTGCGATATCCGGTCGGGAGAGCGCCACCTTCTCGATAAGAGCCGATACGTTCATTGCCTCGGTTGAGTCCTTTTTTAAGAACTTGCGCCTTGCGGGAACATTGAAGAAAAGGTTTTCAACCACAACCGTCGTACCGTCGGAGCAGCCGACCTCGGAAATATCGAGAATTCTGCCGCCCTCCGAGGTAAGCATAGAGCCGACCTCCGCCTCGCGGGTTTTGGTTATTATCGTAACCTCGGACACCGAGGAAATAGCGGCAAGCGCCTCTCCGCGGAAGCCGAGCGTGGTTATTCCGTCAAGGTCGTCGCGCGAGCTTATCTTACTCGTAGCGTGCCTTTTGAGCGCAACCGGCAGGTCCTCGCGGTCAATTCCCGAGCCGTTATCGGTAACGCGAATGAGCGCAACTCCGCCGCGCTTAATCTCGGTTACTATTTTGGTAGCTCCCGAGTCTATTGAGTTTTCTATAAGCTCCTTAAGCACAGACGACGGCCGCTCGACCACCTCGCCTGCGGCTATAAGGTTGGCTATTTCGAAATCAAGTACGTTAATTTTTCCCATTTGTTTCTCCTCTGGGAGTTTTTTTAGGTATCGCCTTCTCTGCCTTGCATAAGGCGTTCGGAGTGCCTCTTTAAGGTCAGGAAAGAAGCTTCTTTAATTCAAAGAGTAAATTCATAGCCTCGATGGGAGTCATTGTGTTGAGGTCGCACTCTCTGATTTTGTCTGCCGCCTCGTAGTCCTTCGAGCTGCTTATCGAGGAAAGAAGGTCGGGCTCTCTTTCTGCACTCGCAGACGTCGGGCGCTGTACAGGAGCCTCGGACTCGATGCTCTTTAATATTTCCTTTGCGCGCTTTACAACCTCTTGGGGCACACCCGCAAGCTTTGCAACCTCTATACCGTAGGAGTCGTCGGTGCCGCCTCTTACGATTTTACGGAGGAAAATTACAGAGTCTGCTCTCTTCTTTGCAGCTATATTGTAATTGACTATTCCCTCAAACTGCTCTTCCATATCGGTAAGCTCGTGGTAATGAGTCGCAAAGAGGGTTTTTGCTCCGATTTTCTTCGAGTAGGTATATTCAACGACGGCTCTCGCAATCGCCATTCCGTCGTAGGTGCTCGTTCCCCTTCCCACCTCGTCATAGATTATAAGTGAGCGCTTTGTCGCGTTCTTAAGTATCGTTGCGACCTCGCTCATCTCGAGCATAAAGGTAGACTGTCCCGAGGCAAGGTCATCAGATGCGCCGACTCGGGTAAATACCTTGTCAACTATACCGATACGCGCCTCCTTTGCCGGAACGAAGGAGCCTATCTGCGCCATAATCGTTATTATGGCAACCTGCCTCATATAGGTGGATTTACCCGCCATATTGGGGCCTGTGATTATCATTATTTTGTTTGCCGAGGTATCAAGATGGGTGTCGTTTGGAACGAAATAAGAGTCCGACACGAACTTTTCCACAACAGGGTGCCTTCCGTCCTTGATAACAATATCGGTTGAAATATCAATCTCGGGACAAACGTAGTTGTTCTTTGCCGCAACGGTGGCAAGCGAAATAAAGACGTCAAGCTCGGCAACAATTGCGGCAGTCTTTCTTATTCTGTCGCGGTTGTCGGCGATGTAGCCGCGAAGGCTGTCGAATATTTCGTATTCAAGCGAAACGAGCTTATCGTCAGCCGAGAAAATGGTGTTCTCCATTTCCTTAAGCTCGTCGGTTATATAACGCTCGCTGTTGACGAGGGTTTGCTTTCTGACAAATCTTGCGGGAACCTGGTCAATAAATGACTTCGATACCTCTATATAGTAGCCGAATACCTTGTTGTAGTCAACCTTCAAGGTCTTTATGCCCGTCGCTTCCTTCTCACGCTCCTCGATTGAAGCCATAATGTCGGTGCCGCCATTCTTTATAGAGCGGTAATAATCGACGTCGGCGTTGAAGCCCTCGCGTATCATTCCGCCCTCGCGGATTGTAAGGGGCAGTGTATCTACTATCGCCCTTGCAAGAAGGTCGGACATATCGTCAAGTGTATCAAGCTCGGAGATATCCGCCCTTAGGTTATCCGACGGGAGTGTCGAGGCTATAGCCTTGATTACGGGAAGATTTTCAATGCTTAGGTATATCGCGCGAAGGTCCCTTGCGTTTGCCGTGCCGTATACCGCCTTTGCGGTAAGTCTTTCGATATCAAGCATTGTGGAGAGAAGCTCCGAAAGCTCGTCGCGCTCTTTTCTTGATTTCACAAGCGCACCGACGGCAGACTGACGGTGAAGTATCGCGGCAGGGTCAACGAGAGGACGCAGAAGCCAGGAGCGAATAAGCCTTGCTCCCATTGCTGTTTTCGTCTTATCAAGCACCCACAGAAGCGAGCCGCGCTTTTCCTTATTACGCATTGACTCGGTAAGCTCAAGATTTCTTCTCGTATTCATATCGAGGTCAAGATACTGCCCTCTCGAGTAGACGCTCACCTCTTTTGCAAAGGCAACCTCGGTCTTTTGCGTTTCCTCAATATAAAGAAGCAGCGAGCCGACGCTCATCATAAGCTCGGGGCTTTCAAGCTTCGATACCTCATCCCCGAAAATTCTCGCTGTAACAGCCTTTGCCCTCTCAAAGGCAAAAAGCCTTGTCGCGTTATCGGTTATCATTGTACCGAAGCGCTCTTTTGCGAAGTCACACACGCCCTTACATTCCGACGCGGGAAGGTTGAGTATTATCTCAGAGGGCTGGTATGCTGCTATCTCATTCTTTATAAGAGTTTCAAATTCCTCGCCGTCAAAATAAGTGGCAAAGACCTCACCTGTCGATATATCTGCTGCGGCAACGCCTGCGTTACCCTTGCCAAGACATACGGACAGAAGGAAATTGTTCTTGCCCTCTGTAAGCAGCGTTGAGTCGGTAACGGTACCCGGAGTAATTACCCTTGTTACCTCGCGCTTAACAAGCCCGACTGCCGCCTTCGGGTCACCTATCTGCTCGCATATTGCAACCTTTATTCCGCGTTCAACGAGCTTGCCGATATGTACGTCGGACTTATGGAAGGGCACGCCGCACATTGCCGCGCGCTTTCCATCGCCGCAGTCTCTTGCCGTAAGCGTCAGCTCGAGCTCTCGCGAGGCTATTATAGCGTCCTCAAAGAAGCATTCGTAAAAGTCTCCAAGTCTGTAGAACAGTACGTAATCCTCATACTGCTCCTTAACCTCGAGATACTGCTTCATCATTGGTGTTACGGTTTTAAGCTCTTTTCTGTTTTCAAGTACGATAGCCGCCACGGCATCTACCTCCGTTTATATAGTCCGACGAAAAAGTTTCAACAAATTGATTAATGACAGCCCGAGCAGGTGGAGCAGTCGTGAGTACATTCCACAGGACGCTCACCCGTGATGCAGAACTTGATTTCGGCATTAACGTCTGCCATAAGAGCGTTCATAGCCTTCTGCGCCTCGGCAAAGGCGATATACTTCGCACTCTTACCGATTTCGGTTCCCAGCTCCTCAATTCTGGCTCTGAGGTCGGCAATTGCTCTTTCGTCTGCCTCCGAGGTTTCCTTTGAAAACTCCTGGCCGAGAAGCATTCTGTCGGTTTCATATTCGCTCATCTTCGCCTGAAGCTCTGCATCTGCCTGAAAGGCTG
The DNA here is from genome assembly GCA_017472305.1 of Clostridia bacterium. Taxonomy (GTDB): domain Bacteria; phylum Bacillota; class Clostridia; order Oscillospirales; family CAG-272; genus UBA1740. Next base: position 127,287 of record JAFUQP010000007.1, read on the forward strand.
CCTTTGTCGCTTCAAGATTTTTGATTTCATCGCTCTTTGCGATTTCTTCACCAAGTGCGTGAGCAAGCTCAATAATTTTAGTCATTATATTTTTCTCCTTTATCCTCGGTGCCGATAAGGTCAAAGGCACCGACCTTAATTATTTTTACGTTTAAAAATTCTCCGATTGTTGCGTTTTCAGCGGTGAAGTGTATCAGCTTTCCCTCTCCGCTTCTGCCTGTATAAACAGTCTTACCGTCGCGCTCCTCTGATGAGTAAACAAGCACTCTGAGGGTCTTTGAAAGGTAGCTCAGATTTTTTTCATAGGCAATCTCTCCCGAAAGTGAGAGAAGTCGCTCAAGCCGCTCTACCTTCACCGACTGCGAAAGTCGTCCTTCCATTTTCTCGGCGCGAGTCCCTGAGCGCGGGGAATATATGAAGGAATACACGTTGTCAAAGCGAAGCTTTTTTACTACCTCAAGGGTATCCTCGAAGTCCCCGTCACTCTCCCCGGGGAATCCGACTATAACGTCGGTGGAGAGGGCTATACCGTCTACCGCGCGGCGAAGCTTTTCTACCGTTTCCGTAAATTTCCCGACAGTATAGGTGCGGTTCATCGCCTTCAGTATCCTATCACTGCCCGACTGGAGCGGAAGGTGGAAGAAGGGTGCTATTTTACCCTTATGCTTTGCCAATACCGAAATAAGCTCGTCCGAGGTATCCTTCGGGTGGCTTGTCATAAAGCGTATTATGAAATCGCCATCAATTTCAGCAACCCTCGAGAGAAGCTCGGGGAATGTTATATCCGAGCGGTAGGAATTGACGTTCTGTCCGAGTAGCGTAATCTCCTTGACGCCCGAGCTGACAAGAGAGCTGCATTCCTCAAGAATTTTACCGCTGTCGCGGCTTCTCTCCCTTCCTCGTACGTAAGGAACGATGCAGTAGGAGCAGAAGTTGTTGCAGCCGTACATAATCGAAACCCACGCGGAGTGAGCGCTTCTTCGGCTGACGGGAAGCCCCTCGGTTATCTCGGGGTTATCCTCGGGAAGAAGGAAGCGGCGCTTGCCGCCGGCAAGGCAGCCAAAGACAAGCTCGGGGAATTTATCGAGCGACGAGGGCTCGAGAGTAAAGCTTACGTAATGGAAATCCTCTTTGATTTTCTGCGCTACGGCAGGCTCTGCCGCCATACACCCGACGACGGCTATTACCGTATCGGGGCTCTGTCGCTTTCTTGCCTTGAAGCCGCCGAGAAGTGACAGCGCTTTCATTTCGGCGTGCTCGCGTATCGCGCAGGTGTTGACGACTATGAGATCGGCTTCATCGGGGGTGTCGGTTTCGGTATAGCCCATTTCTCTTGCCATACCTAGTATGCGCTCACTGTCTGCCTCGTTCTGCTGGCAGCCGAAGGTTCTGACGTAAACACGCACAGCCCTTCCACTGTTGAGGGCATAAGCCTTTTCTATATAATCCTTAAAGCCCTGCGTTTCAGTTCTGCTCATTCCCTGCCATCCTCTCTGCAAGCCTCTCGGGTGAGAGTCCAAGATAGTCGTATAGGTCACACGCTTTTTGCGGTGCTGCAAAATTGTCGTCTATAGCAGATATGATATATTCAACTCTACCTGTGTCAAGCCCCAAGGAAACAAGCCTGTCGAGGGTAATCTCGGCAGCTCCGCCGTGTCTTATGCCCTCCTCGGCGTAAAGTATGCGGCGGGCGTTCCTTGAAAGCGTGAAAATCGCCTCGACTGCCTCGTCATAGGGCTTGATTTTCTCAACGGCAATTATTCCCGTGCTTATTCCGCGAGCGGCAAGAAGCTCTGACGCACAGGCTACCTTATCGGTAAGCCTGCCGTAGGTGACAAAGAGCCTTTCGGGCGGGTTTTCGGGGTCAAAGTCTATCCTCACTGCCCTGCCGTAGGGTGAAAAGCGAGCGACAGTTTCGGCACTTTCGGGTGAATTTGAATATCGTATCGCCACGGGGGCGCAAATATTCTCGCACGCCGCAAGCTCCTCTCTGAGCGACGAGTAAGACAGTGGGGCGTATAGCGACGTATTTGGAATATGCGAAACGAAGGCTACGTCGAATATGCCGTGATGCGTTGCGCCGTCACCGAGGGCGAGGCCTGCTCTGTCAATCATAATTCTGACAGGAAGGCTCTGCAGCGCTATATCGTGTAGTATACTGTCATAGCCGCGCTGAAGGAAGGTTGAGTAGACCGCAACGTATGGAGAAAGCCCCGCGGCGGCAAGCCCCGCGGCGAAGGTCAGAGCGTGGGGCTCCGCAATACCAACGTCGAAGTATCTGTCGGGAAATTCCTTACCAAAGCCGTCAAGCCCCGTGCCTATACCCATTGCGGCAGTGATGGCTACAATTTTTTCGTTGTTCTTTGCAAGAGAGGTGAGCTCCTGTGAAAAGGCTGCGTGGAAGGTGTCGGCTGTATTTGTGCCTGTGATACTGTGGTAGCCGTCAGGAGAGCTTTCCGCAGGGGGATAGCCCTTACCCTTGACGGTCTTGATATGCAGGACCACCGCACGTCCAAGCTCCTTTGCGCTCGTGAGCGCCGCCTCGAGTCCCTCGTAATCGTTGCCGTCTATCGGTCCAATATAGTAAAGCCCGAGCTCCTCGAAATAATTTGTATCGTAGAGCACTCTTTTGACAACCGACTTGACAAAGGACGCAACAGCCTTGAGGGGCTTGCCGAGGAGAGGAATTTTAGAGAGGAAGCTCTGCGTTCCCAATTTCCACGTGCGGTATCTTCTTGATACCCTGACACGCGACAGATATGACGCAAATCTGCCCTTATTCAAAGAAATTGACATTCCGTTCTCGTTCAGAATAAGGATAAACGGCAGCTCGGACGAAATGTTGTTTATTGCCTCGTGTACCATACCGCCGGTATACGCGCCGTCACCGAGGACACATACCGAGTAGTTCTGCTCACCGCGAAGCCTTGCCGCCTCGGCAAAGCCGAGTGCCGCGGAAACCGAGGTGGAGGAATGTCCTGCGCCGAACGGGTCGTGCTCACTCTCGGCACGAGAGGTAAAGCCCGAGAGCCCGCCGGGGGTGCGTAGGCTCGAGAAGCCCGAGCGCCTGCCGGTTATGAGCTTATGAACGTAGGACTGATGGCCTACGTCGAAGATAATTTTATCCTTCGGGGAGTCGAAAACCCTGTGAAGCGCAAGAGTCAATTCGACAACGCCGAGGTTCGAGGCAAGATGTCCGCCTCGCTCTGCCGAGAGCTCAACAAGATATTCTCTTATTTCTTTGGCAAGAGCGGGAATTTCGCTCTTATCCAGCGCCTTCAGCTCTTCGGGGGAATTTATTTTTTCTAGGAGAGGATAATTCATTTAGAGTCCCTTCTCTGGTTTAGCCTTGCAGGTACCTCGCCGACTACCTTGCGGTAGGCTCTGTAAAACGAGGAATAGTCGCCAAAGCCGACCTTATACGCGGCGGCAGATGCGGTTTCGCCTGCTGAAATAAGCTGCCTTGACAGCATAATTCGCTTTGTGGTTATATATTCGTGAACCGATATCCCAAACCTCGCTTTGAAAGCGCGGCAAAGGTAAAACTTGCTTACGAAGAAATATCTTGAAATTTTATCAAGCGACATCTCACCCTTGATGTTCTCATTAACAAACTGCATAACCCTTACGGCAAAGTCGGAGTCATCGGGAAGCGCGGGCTCACTCGAGGTTGCCGATAGGAATGCGACAAGCTCACAAAGAAGCGATGAGAGATACACCCTTCTCTCGCGCTCGGGAAGGCTGTCCGAAATATCCGCTCTTTCAAGAGTCGAGATAATCTCGCGGCTCATTTTACCGAAATCAAATACTCGTGACAGCTCTTTTTCCTCATTATCACCCAAAAGGGTGGAAAGCAGCTCACGCGCATAGCCGAAAACAGCGTCACGCGAAAAGGATACAGTATATGTCTCAAATACTGTGTCGGGAGCAACTCTTACAGAGTAGTATCCGAGAGGCAAAAGCAAAATCGCACTGTCGCGCGAGAGCGTAAGCTCCCTGCCCTCAAGAGTAAGCACCGCCTCGCCGCCTGTAACGAAAATTATCCGATAAAGCTCGGTGCAGCCTGAAAAGGCGAATGACTCGCATTTCGGGGAGTCTTTTCTGTATTCAACTTTCATTGTGCCAAGACTTACCTTGCCGCCACTCTCGGACATAGACTCCTCCATAAATATTTATAATATATTATTTTACCACAAAACTACGGTTTTTTCAAGAAAAAAATAAAATATTTTAAAATAAACCGCTCGCTCTCCGGGTAAATAGAAAGCGAGCGGTTTTTCGCCAAAGAAGCAGGTTGACAGAGCTGCAAACCGAAAGCCCAAGATTATTGAGCAAAGCAACCTACGTCCGGGGTATGAATGACAGCTTTGAGCAAGTATTTGAGCAAGTAATTAAATTAGAGATATAGGTCGCCGTCCGAGCAATGCACCGTTATTCTCTGCGTATTGAGCGCGTTAAAGTCCTCGCCCTTCGGTAGCGACTGCCACTCGAGAGCTGTGCCGTCAAAGTAGATATCGGTAAGGCCTCGGCAGCCCGCAAACGCGCGCTCGGCGATAAGGGGTATCCCTTTTGGAAGTCTTAACGAGGTTATATAAGGGCAATAGGTTATAGCTACGTCCTCATAGTTTGTAACCTCGGGACGGATTACAACCTGACCGGATACAGACTGCGGTACCCATTCTAGAAGCGAGTAGTCCTTTGAATAAAGTATACCGCCGTCGCTTGAGTACTTAGGGTTATCAGGGTCAACCAAAATTTCTGTAAGTGTAGGAATGTTAAAGGCTCCGTACCAAATATGTTCAACTGACAAAGGAATTGATATCTCGGTTATTTCCCTGTCGGAGATATAGTCGTACTCATAAATTCCACCTGCAAACCTTCCGATTGATACGACCTTGTAGGTAATACCGTCAAAGGTGACGCTGGACGGAATTACAACCGAGCCGCCGACAGAAATTTCATATAGCTGAAGCTCGCGGTAACCGCATACAACATACTTCAAACCGTCTTTTGTAAATGTTTCTTTACATATTTCGACATTTTGATAAGGATTTGCCGAAGCTTCGGGAAGCTCATAGAGGAAGCTTATGTCAAGGTTTTCGTTTGTGTCGGGAATATGTGTATCCGAGAAGGTGACAGTTGGATATACCCTGTCGGAGTCACCGTGACTCCACCTTACCCCCTCTGACTCCGAGATGCAGAAATAGTTATACTGCTTACCGAGCATAAGGCTTGGCTGGTCGTTCCATGTTAAGTCAAAATAGTACCACTCTCCGTCGTCCATCTTAACCATATTCCATGCGTGCGCCTCGGAGCCCTGCGTAGTAATACCGACACCTGTGACGAGGATATTTTCAAGCTCCGCATAGTTTAAGAGAAGCTGGAATGACTTAGCGTACGACTCGCACACACCGCTGCCAGAAAGAAGTATACCGAGTACGTTATGCGCCTCGGCAGAGTTGCTTGGAGTTATGCCGTCGCCCATATAAGCATAGGAAGAATTCTCAACAATCTCGTCGTTAATTGCAAGTGTCAGCGAGTAGGACGAGTCGGGCGCTCCCGCTGATTCAAATATTTCTTCTACGCGCTCATAAATCGCATCGTTATACATAAGGCGAGTAGCGGTGTCGGCATACTCTTCATCTACTATAAGATAAAGCTCTCTCGCGGTATAGAGTATATTTGAAGCAATCCAATAATACAGCGGGCGGTCAAGCTTATATACGCTCCAAACGGCAATTGCCTCCCCCGGTGTTAAACCGTGCTTTACGTAATCAAGCTTTTCAACTATGTATTCGCCACCATCTTTATCCTCGCGCTCGGCAATATCCTCGCCGACGTGGAATTTATCAGCGGCGTAATCTATATCAAGGTAAAACCTCTGAAGCGCCTCGCCCTTCGTCATTGTGCCGAGATAATCATAGCCGTAAATGCCGTCGTAGCTTTCGACACTCGCGTAATTATTCTCTATTATCCACTCCTGGCGAACAAGAACCGTTCCGCATACAGAGCAGCGCTTCCCCTCGGTTTTCTTATCGGTGGCAGGTATTGTTTCTTCAGTATGAGAGGCAAGGGGCAGCTCCTCCTGCTTTACGAGCACATCACCGCATACCGAGCAGTGCGAGCCGTCGGAGAGTCCCTTCTCGGTGCAGCTTGATGCGTATCCCTCGTCTGTGACGGCGGTGTGCGAGGTCTTGGGTATATCTCTGTACTCCCTGTCAGTGCAGCCCGAGCATTCGCGCCTCTCTCTTCCCGCCTCCGAGCAGGAAGGAGCTTTAATTTCCATCCACTCTCCATAGGTGTGGCTATGCGAGCTATCCCCCGAGCCGCCGCCCGACGCACCGCTACCCGAGCCGCCGAGAAGCGAGTCCAAAGCATCGCAAGAGGATAGCGAAAGTACAAGAATTATGAGGGATAGTGTCATAATAATCTTTGTTTTCATATATTTCAGTCCTTTCGTGGAGAGTAATGTTTAGCCGTAGCGGAGTCGAACACATAAGCCCTACGGCGATAAATTTTCGCGTCTTTTACCGCACCCCGCCTCGTAAAGTCCGCACTTGACTTCGGCAAGATGCGGCAAAATTCTCTAAAAATTTCTTCGCCGTATGGTGCACAGCAGTTTTGAGTGAGCGGATTTTTTCATAGACAAACCGATTTTTTTGAAGAATATGCGGATATTTAAGAAAAAATCGGTGAAGTATATGGGAAAATCC